>JAVBNN010000022.1:0-9862 GCA_031551525.1 Acidaminococcales bacterium | reverse complement strand
GGGAAAAGAGAAGAATATATCAGAGAGGACGAAGCACATAATATATATTATCAGGAAGCCGGCATTGCATCGCTGTAACTTGCTCATGCGAGTCAGTTAAAATTCGCGAGCGGTATTCTGACCCCGGAAATCATAACCCCTTATATCAGACCGACGACCGACATACATCAGCCTTACACCAGGCTGATTTGTCTCGAGAACACACACAACCGCGCCGGCGGCACCTGCTACAGCATGGAGCAGCTAAAGGCAATCCGCTCTCTGGCACAAAAAAACGGCGCGTTTGTACATATGGACGGCGCACGGGTTATGAATGCTGTTGTGGCGACCGGGCAAAAGCTTTCTGATATTTGCAGCCAGGTGGATAGTATTTCTATTTGTATTTCCAAGGGGTTGGGCGCACCAGTCGGAGCTTTGGTAGCAGGGTCACGCGACTATATTGCCAAAGCGCGGCGGATGAGAAAGCGCCTGGGTGGGGGTATGCGTCAGGCAGGCATTTTGGCCGCAGCGGGTCTGATCGCTTTTAATGAAATGGCTGACTGTTTGGCAGAAGACCACCTTCGTGCCAAAGTTCTGGCGAAAGGCTGCCATGAAATAGGTTTTGATATAGATCCGGTCGAGGTAGAGACAAATATCGTCATAGTAAAGACGCCGGATCCGGCGAAAGTGGTAGCGGGCCTTAAAACGGCGGGTATATTGGCCAACCAGTTTGGCGCGGATAAGTTCCGTATGGTAACGCATTACAATATAGATGATGAATGTGTTGAATATACGCTCGGTCAACTGAAAACAATACACGCTGCTTTATAGCGGCTAACAAAAAAAGACGCCTGCGAAAAGGCGTCTTTTTGCATTGTATTACCAACTTCTGGTTTTACGCCAAAACTCAGGCCGCAATAAAACCAATAAAGTAAAAAATTCCAACCGGCCAAGCACCATGCAAATAGTGATCAGTACTTTTCCCGAGTCGCTTATATCAAGGTAGGAGCCGCGGCCTAAAATGGCAAAAGCCAGGTCGGTGCCGGCAGTACCGATGATAGACGCCATGATGACAAGCGCATCAAACATTTCGACGCCCGTGAAAGTTAAAAAAGCAGTAGAAAAAAAGTAAACGGCCATAAAAACGAAAAAGTGTCTGGTAATAGAGGCGACAGTACCGGGATTGATGATTTTTCCGCTCATGGTAAAGGTGGAAATCATTTTAGGATGTAAATTGCGTTTGAGTTCAGCCCAGCTTAACCTAAAAAGAACGATAACACGAGCGATCTTGATGCCGCCGGCGGTTGAGGCGGCGCAGCCGCCAATAAACATCAGTGAGAACAGTATGAATTTGCTAAAGGGCGGCCAGGTGGATAGGTTGGCAATCGCCACCCCGGAGGTGGAAAGCGCTGACGCGACATGGAAAAAAGCATTGTGTAAAGAATAGCCTAAGGAAAAACCAGTGGACAGAACCAGGTCGCAGGTGATGAGCAGTGTAAAAAATAAAATGAGAAGAATAAAGGTCTTAAACTCTATGTCGGCAAACAGTCTCCGCCAGCCGCGGTGGTAGACTTGGTAATATAAATAGAAATTACCGGCGGCAATGATGGTAAAAACGGAAGTGAGAAACTCGACCAACGGGTTGTTGAAAAAAGCTATACCTTGATTGTAAGAGGAAAATCCGCCGGTAGAAATAGACGTCATGCTATGGGTTATGGCGTCAAAAGGATTTAATCCCGCCAGTAACATGATGATAGCAAAAATAATAGTCATGGCAGTATATATTTTCCACAAAAGTGCGGCAGTATCGCCGATGCGCGGCATAACACGGTCTTTGCTGGGACCGGGCAGTTCTGCGTTGAACATGTTTATGGCGCCCGAACCGTAATGCGGCAAAAAAGATATGAACAAAACAATGACACCCATGCCGCCCAACCACTGGGTCATGCTACGCCATAAAAGAACACTGCGGGGAATACCGTCAAGATTGGCAATCAGGCTGGACCCTACCGTGGTAAAGCCGGACGCACTCTCCATTATTGCGTAAAAAGGTGAAAGCACTCCGGAAAAAACATAGGGTAGTGAACCAAATAAAGACAACGCCGCCCAACTGACTACTACGGTCATGATGGCTTCCCGGTTGGTCAGACTGGCTTCTTCCCGGCCATGCAGGGACAGGGAGTAGCCCATGACCATGGTGATACCAGCCGCGCACAAAAGAGCAAGCACTTTTGTTTCCAGCAATAAAAAGGACAATATGGCCGGTACAAGCATGGCCGCTGCGCAAACCAGCATCAAGCGGCCTACGATGAATTCGACCGAGGAAAACTTCATGTGTTGTTACCTGCCTTCAAAATAAGACATTACATTTCTCGCTTCGCTGGACTGGACAAAGATTATCGCTCGGTCGCCCGGTAAAAGCACTGTGTCGCCGTTGGGTATGAGCGTCTCCTCGCCGCGCACGATCGCGCAGACCAGGCATTTTCCGGTTATATCGGCATTGCGCAGTGGTATTCCGGCGAGCGGATTGCTTTCTTGTATGACTACTTCGATGGCCTCCGCTTTGGAGCCCTCCAGGAGCGACACAGCAACTACGCCGCCCCGGCGGACAAAACGCAATATTTCGCCTACGCTCAGAAGACGGCTCGAGAGCACTATATCTACGCCTACCTTTTCCATAAGGTCGACATATTCGGCTCGCGCGGTCTTTACGATAGTTCGTTTGGCGCCCAGGTGCTTAGCCAGGAGAGCCAGAAGAAGGTTAAGTTTGTCGTCTTCAGTCAGACAGACTACTACGTCTGCTTCGGCTACACCTTCCTGGGTCAGAAACTCTATGTTTGTCCCGTCGCCGCAAAGCGCTATACCGTTTGCTAATAAGGTGGCGGCGTACTCACAGCGCGCCAGGTTTTTGTCGACTATTTTCACGGACAAGCCTTTTTCTTCCAATATGATGGACAGGTAACAGCCGATGCGTCCGGCGCCAATGATCATGACCCGTTCAACTTTCGGCACGACCAAGTCGGTGCTTTGATTTTGCTCGAATTCGTGTACAGTCTGGCTGCGGCCAATAAAAAACACGCGGTCATTTGTTTGGAGCATTTCTTTGCCGTGTGGTACAATCAGCCTGTTCTGGCGAAATATACCGGCGACCAAGAGACCGGTGGGCAGGGAAAGATTACGCAGGGGGATGTTTATGTACGGAGACTGGTCGGCCATTTTTGCTTCGAACAGGCGTACTTTTCCGTCGGCAAAATCTTCCACATCAAGGGCAAAAGGGGTTAAGAGGATATGGCTTATTTCCTGGGCTATTACGCGTTCCGGGTTAAGCACCAGATCTATTTCGGTAACTGTTTTAATAAATTCATCCGCCGCCACGCCTGTGTACTCGTTGCTGCGTATGCGGGCGATGGTTTGCGGTATGCCGATACGCTTGGCCACCATGCAGACGATCATATTTACCTCGTCGCTATCGGTACAGGCAACGATAAGGTCGGCGCTTTTTACGTCGGGGTCTGTCAATACGGCGGGGCTGGCGCCATTGCCACCCAGGGTAAGTATATCGAGGGCATTTTTAATTATTTCCCGCCGGTTTTCATCGGACTCGACAACAATCACTTCGTGTGATTCGTGGGTTAAATATTCAGCCAGGCTGTATCCAAGTTTTCCTGCGCCGACGATCACTACTCTCATAGTATGAAAGCCTCCGTAGACAAAGTTCTCAAACCTAATAATAACAGTTTTTCATTTTGTTGCAAGCGTATTTGCGGCTAAGATTTTTCATGGCTTGCGCCAGGCCGGGGGACGGGATACAATGATAGAGTAATAAATATATGGAGAAAAAGCGCATGAAAATTAAAAAAAATCTCAGTGATGCGGAAATGTTGAAAAACTTTAATGGACAAGAAACATTTGAAACTGTCGTTTTGCCGGAAGAAAAAGCGCCGCTCAAAACACAGCCCCCCAAAACGGTCCCGCTAGTATCCTTGCCGGAGGACACTTTGGGTAAATTGGATAAAGCCGTCCTGCAACTGCGTGTAAAAATGAAACAGCAGGGAGTGAGTGAAGTAAAATGGCAAGTGCTGGAAGGGAACGGCGAAATAATACTCAAGGCAACGGCTAAAAAGACGGTATGACACGAAAGAGTGTTTTCGATGGTGATAAAAAATGATAAATGTTGTATTGGGGAAAGACACGATAACTTTGCCCGTAGCGGCGGGAAGAGAATATTTACTGGTAGCGGGCGGCCGTCCGCCCGCGGTGAAGTGGCTGCTTGGCGCGGCCGCCGGACGGGTGGTAGTGTGCGCGGATCGTGGCGTCAGCTATTGCCGTGCGGCGGGGATACGTCCGGTATGCGTTCTCGGTGATGGGGACAGCGCGGGCGAGGACTGGGCGTGGGCGGAGCGGGAAGGCGCTACAATGTTTTCTTATGCCGTCGATAAAGAAGCCACCGACCTGCAACTAGCGTTGCAGTTCATAGCCGGGCGGGCGGACTGTTCGGCGCTTGTCGCTACAGGAGTTTGGGGCGGGCGGTTTGACCATGCCTTTAGTGCCATGTTTAGTTTGGCGGACTTTGCCGAACAGCGAGATATTCCTGTTGTACTGGCAGACGGGCAGGAGGCGTTGTTGTTTGTGGCGGCGGGATGCTCTTTGTGTTTATTATTTATAGATACACCGGAAGTTATTTCCATGCTACCCTGCCGGGACACTTGCCTGGTCAACCTGAGCGGCGTACATTGGCCGCTAAAGGCAGCTACCCTGAAACTTTTGCAGCCCTATGCCATCAGCAACCGGCCGGCGGGCGAGCAACTAAATATAGCAGTCGATAAAGGGCTAGTTGGCCTTTATGTTTCCTGGCAAGCGGATATTTAGAGAAAATGCTTATAGTTCTTTCCGGTATTGTGTTATAATAATTAAATGAGTGATTTATACTAATCAGACAGAGGTGGAAGCGTGGATTTTGGTTTAGGGAAAATACTGCCTATCCGTATAGAAGATGAAATGAAAAAATCATACATAGATTACGCTATGAGTGTTATCGTCATGCGCGCCTTGCCGGATGTCCGTGACGGCCTCAAGCCCGTTCACCGGCGGATACTTTATGCCATGAGCGAGGCGGGGATGGCCTCCAATAAACCCCATAAAAAATCCGCCCGCATCGTTGGTGAAGTTTTAGGTAAATATCACCCGCACGGTGAATCGTCTGTTTATGACGCCACTGTGCGTATGGCGCAGGAATTTTCCACCCGTTATCTTTTAGTAGACGGACATGGCAACTTTGGCTCGGTCGACGGCGATTCCGCCGCCGCTATGCGTTACACGGAAGTCCGTATGGCCAAGCTGGCCGAAGAGATACTGGCCGATATAGAAAAAGAAACGGTCGATTTCATGCCGAACTACGATGAGTCGCTGAAAGAGCCGACCGTTCTTCCTTCCAAAGTACCGACTCTTTTGGTCAACGGTTCGTCCGGTATTGCCGTCGGTATGGCGACCAACATCCCGCCGCACAATCTTGGCGAGATAGTAGACGCGCTGGTTTTGATGATCGACCAGCCGGAGACTACCGTAACCGATTTGCTGTCAGTAGTCGAGGGGCCGGACTTTCCGACTGCGGGCACTATAATGGGCCGCCAGGGCATCAGAAGCGCCTATACTACCGGGCGCGGCATAGTGCGCCTGCGCGCGGTGGCTAATATCGAGAGCATGAGCGGCGGCAAGAGTCGCATAGCAGTGACCGAGATACCCTACCAGGTCAATAAAAGCCGTCTGGTCGAATCTATCGCCGATCTGGCGCAAAATAAGATAATCGACGGCATAACCGATCTTCGGGACGAGAGCGACCGCAAAGGCATGCGCATAGTTATAGAACTGCGACGGGATGTAAATGCGGAGGTTATCCTTAACCAGCTTTATAAACATACACAGATGCAGACTTCTTTCGGCATAATAATGCTGGCGTTGGTAAACGGGCAGCCGAAGGTGCTCAATCTTTATGAAGTGCTCCATCACTATCTGGAACATCGCAAAGATGTAGTGATGCGTCGCACCAAATACGAGCTGGGCAAGGCGCAGGAGCGCGCCCATATTCTACAGGGCCTTAGGATAGCGCTCGATCATCTTGACGCGGTCATAGCTACCATACGCGGCTCCCAGACCGCAGAGAGTGCCAGGAACGCGTTGATAGACAACTTTTCTTTATCTGAACGCCAGGCACAAGCTATTTTGGAAATGCGCCTGCAGCGCCTGACGGGTCTTGAACGGCAAAAGATCGAAGATGAATACAATGAAATACTCAAAACCATTGCCTGGCTGGAAAGCGTGCTGGCCGACCAGGGCAAGCTCATGGGCATTATAAAAGAAGAACTGTTGGATGTTAGGAAACGTTTTGCCGACAAACGGCGGACTATTATATCGGAAGATGTTTCCGAGCTTAATATGGAAGACCTCATAGCGGACGAAGATATCGTTATGACTATCACGCACAACGGCTACATAAAACGCCTGCCGGTCGATACCTACCGCAGCCAGAGACGGGGCGGGCGTGGTCTGATGGGCGTTGGTAAAAAAGAAGAAGATTTTGTCGAGCATCTTTTTACGACCACAACACACCATAACGTGCTGTTCTTTACTACGCGGGGCAAAGTTTACCGACTTAAGGGTTATGAGATCCCGGAAGCAGGACGGACGGCCAAAGGCACGGCCATTGTCAACCTTCTCCCGCTGGAGGATCGAGAGAAGATAACTGCCATCATTCCGGTAAGAGAGTTTGCAGAAGGCAGATATGTCTTTATGGCGACCAATCGGGGCACCATAAAAAAGACCGGACTTTTGGAACTTAACAGCGCGAGAAAGAACGGCTTGGCCGCTATCGTATTGGATGAAGGGGAAGACCTCATAGGAGTAGAGCTGACTAGTGGCGACTCCGTAGTGATGCTGGCAACCAAGAAAGGCCTGTCCATCACTTTCCCGGAAACCGAAGTGCGTTCCATGGGGCGCATATCGCATGGCGTACGTGGCATCAGGCTAAAAACGGATGACGAAGTCGTGGCCATGGCCCGCTTGGTGGAAGACGGCGACATCCTGACCGTTACCGAGGAAGGGCTGGGAAAACGCACTACTTCCGACGAATATCGCCAGCAATCGCGCGGCGGAAAAGGCATCATTAATATCAAGGTAACCGAGCGCACCGGCGCGGTCGTTGGTGTGAAAGTCATAAAACCCGAACATGAGATACTGCTTATTACCGCACAAGGTATAATAATCAGGATAGAAGTAAACGATGTGGCTCGTTATAGCCGCAACACACAAGGCGTACGGCTGATGCGGCTCGATGGTGAAGACAAGATCGTCGCGATGGCAGCCGTCGAATAAAAAGGCAACGAAAAAGCTGGTACCAGTTTACTTGGTATCAGCTTTTTTATTTATATATAAATTTGTATAACAATTGACAAAAAAAGGATTTTTTAAAAACACCTAGAATAGATATAAATATCTTCGTATTTTAATAAAGGTGGGGGTTTTGCATGTCTATTCGCACAAAGTTATTGGGAACCGCAATAGCTCTATTTATCGTTATTGTCGTATCACTGGTGGTAACTACAGCCTATCAGTTTACTGCGTACACTGAGCAAAGCGCTTTTGAAACAGTAAAAACAAGCGGTGAAGGCGTCAAAAAAGTAGTTGACAGCTACCGCGGCGATGTATTGGGATCGGCCAAATCCATGGCGACCATTGCCAGTCTACGTGAAGCCGTACTGACCAATAACAAAGAACGGGCACGCCAAGTTACAAAAAGCTATACCAAAGATTCAGGCATAGACGTAGTTATTGTCATCAATGCCAATGGAGTGGTCGTGGCAAGGATGCACGACGATAAAGCGGGGGATAACGTAGGCAACCGCAAAGACGTACAAGACGCCTTGAAAGGTAAAGATATAACGACGCTCGATTCTAACGCGATAACCAAACTATCCATCCGTGCGACTGTGCCGGTAAATGACGAAAGCGGCAAGGTAATCGGAGCCCTCATTTGCGGCAGCAATGCACTCCAGCCTTGGCTGGTCGATAAAGTAAAAGATTTTTATAACACTGAATGCACCATATTTATTGGTGACATCAGAGAAATGACCACTATCGTGCAGGATGGCAAACGGGCCATAGGCACCAAGGCGTCTCCCGAAATAGCAGAGAAGGTTCTCAAACAAGGCCAGGTACATATCGGGGAAGCGATTGTTTTAGGCAAACGGTTTGCCACAATGTATTCGCCACTGGTGGCCGATAACTCACCCAATCCGATCGGCATGTATTTTGCCGGGCGTTCAATCGAAGACGACCTGACCCGGCGTAACAATATATTGATGACCAATGTCGGCATATCGCTGGTGCTGCTTCTTATCGGGATAGCCATATTGTACTTAGTCATAAGCAAGATAATAAAACCCATCCCGAAAATAGCGGCGGCGGCGCAAAGCATGGCAACCGGCGACCTCAGGCAGAACGTTGAGGTCAACAGCAAGGACGAACTGGGCGACCTGGCCGGTCGGTTTAATGAAATGGCCAAGATGTTGCGCACCCTGGTTGGACAAGTGACGGAATCGGCCACAGTACTGGCGGCATCATCCCAGGAACTGCACGCCAGCACGCAGGATGCCTCGGGCTCCGTCGAGCAGGTGACCCACTCCGTATCAGATATGGCCGGTGGCGCAGTAGCTCAACTAGACTCTGTGGCCGACACTAAATCTATAATAGAAGACATGGCGACAAGGATGCAGCAAACCGCAACTAATGCCGACGACATACACGCACTGGCCGAAGGCGCCGTAGCGGCGACCAATAAAGGCCGGGAAACTGTCGACCAGGCGGTATCGCAAATGTCCAACATAGTAGTCGATACTCAAAAAGTACAGGAAGCGGTGAGAAAACTCAGCAGCAGCGCCATAGAGATAAACAAAATCATCGAAGTAATAACGGCTATCGCCGGACAAACCAACCTGTTGGCGCTCAATGCTGCCATAGAAGCTGCGCGGGCGGGAGAACAGGGGCGAGGTTTTGCCGTAGTCGCCGAAGAAGTAAGAAAACTGGCGGAAGAATCAGGGCACGCAGCGGTAAGCATAAAAACACTGCTTTCAGCTAATCAATCTGATATAGAACAGGCAGTAGTCGCCATGGACAGCAGTGCCGCCGGAGTAAAAGACGGCATAGAAGTCGTGACGGCAGCAGGAGACACCTTTAAAGACATCGCAGTCGCGATCGAAGAAGTGAGCACGAAGATCCACGGCATAGCCGATGAAGCCAAAGACCTGACTCGCGCCAGTGAAAAAGTAGCCAAATCGGCAGGCGACATCTATAACATAAGTCAGCAGACCGCCCACCAATCGGAAAACGTACTATCGTTGACCGAAGAACAGACCGCCACCATAGAAGAAATAGCGGCTGCCAGCCGTAGTCTGGCAGAATTGGCGCAAGAACTGGGAGAGAAAATATCCGTATTTAAAATCTAAAAAGCACGACAAAAAACCCGTACGGCGCTAAGCTGTGCGGGTTTTTTGTCGTGCTTTTTACGGCACAGGATCCCCTGTTAAAAGTGAAAAGTTTTTTACAAAAAAGCGTTGACAGGCATTTTACCCTGTGTTAATCTATAAAAAGCGCCGCATTTTGGGCAGAATAAAAAATAACAAAAAATATTTTAAAACTCTGTTGACAAAAGATTCTCGGCGTTGTAATATTATGAAGTCGCCGTTTTTGGCGGTCAAAGCAAAAAAGTTCCTTGAAAACTGGATAATGGCAGGAAAAAGAGTCGAATGAGCTACGTGCTTAAAAGCAGAAATGCCAGACGAGTAAGTAGAACAGGAAAGCCAACGCCTAAAAGGTTGGCAAAGTCAGTGGT
>JAVBNN010000055.1:0-29992 GCA_031551525.1 Acidaminococcales bacterium | reverse complement strand
ACCACTGACTTTGCCAACCTTTTAGGCGTTGGCTTTCCTGTTCTACTTACTCGTCTGGCATTTCTGCTTTTAAGCACGTAGCTCATTCGACTCTTTTTCCTGCCATTATCCAGTTTTCAAGGAACTTTTTTGCTTTGACCGTTTGGTCGAGGCTTATATAGATTACCACATCTTCAAAAGTGGTGTCAACTATATTTTTAGGGCTTTTGGAAAAATTTTCATTTTTACAGTCAGATAGTTTTTACTGTTAAGCGCCATATGGCTGCCCGGTAAATCAGGCAGCGCAGTAGGTGTTCACATATTCTTCTGTCATGGCATCGAGAGCTTTTTCCAGTTCGCTCACGCTTTCGGTGGAAATATACTTTTGCGCTGTTTGGCAGGACAAAAGAGAGCTCAATTCTTGGATGCGGGACAGCAACTCAACTTTTTTCATTCTTTTTGTGTATTCTCCTTTCCTTGCGTCATTGTTCATCATCATAGCAAATGTTTTTATTTTTGTAAATAGTGTCACGAAAAAATTTTTAAGCCTGCTATATCCTGCTTATCTATAATTTGCCACAACCGCTGTTTATTTTCTTTTTCGAAAAGCACGAACAAGGGCTGTTCGTGCGCCCCTGGGCCAGGAAAATAGTGTTGGAAGCATTCGATCTGGTACTTACTGTTAGTTTGCCGCCAACTGTCAAATACATAGCCCGGCAGGTATTTTTCCACCACTGTTTGTTGCCGCCAGAACAGCGAGGCCAAGCTTCCTGTTTTTTTATCCTGCCAATCGAGATAGGCCGGGCGAAGGTTTTTGTCCTGAAAGAGTATTATATCCAGTTTTAGGCAGTCTAATGCCTGTCCGGCACGCTCCGGCCACTTTTCCTTAATAAAAACAGCCAGGTTGTCCACTACCGTCCTGGCATTATGGCTGGCAAAGGCCAGGTCCGCTTTTCCCCACCACTCCGCCAGCGTCATGTAGAAATTAAAAGGCTGATCCTGATATAATTCTGTCAGTAAAAATTCCAAGGTGTAGAAAAAACGTCCGGTATTATAGGTCAGTTCGAAAACTTCTTCCATTATTTTTAACCGGCGCAGTTCTTCATAACTGATAAATTTATTGCCCAGTATCTCGTAGGGCGGCTTTGTCATAAATATATAACCATATTCAGCAGTTTGCCGCTCCAAGAGGGAGCCTTTGAGTAGTTTTAGAAAGCCTAGCTGTAACATGTGCGGCTGGAGGGCATAGACTGCGTTAAAAGATGCGCCAAACCCCTCGAGCCCTTCATATGGCAAACCGGCGATCAGATCAAGGTGTATGTGTATGTTTACCGCTTCACGCAGTTTTTTTACATTATGCGCCAGTTTTCCCCAATCCTGGCTGCGCCCGCTGGCCTCAAGGGTCTTTTCATGGAGGCTTTGCACACCGATCTCGAACTGGAAACGTCCGGGCGGCACTGTAGCAAGAAAATCCAGTTCCTCTTCATTAAGAGTATCTGCCTTTATTTCAAAATGAAAATTGGCCGCGGTGTCCTGCCCGGCCAACCAGCGCATGAGCGGCAGGTAGTGGTGTTTATCGAGGTTATAGGTGCGGTCGACAAATTTTACCTGTTTTACGCCGGCGGCTGTTAGTTTGCCCAGTTCGCCGCATACCTGCGTTAGTGGCTTATAACGTACAGAACGGCTTATCCCGGACAGGCAGTAAGCGCAGGTAAACGGGCAGCCACGTGAACTTTCGTAGTATACTATTTTATCATCCGGCAAAATATTGTTATAGGCAAAGGGCAAAACTGATAGGTCATTTACGGTCTGCGCCCCGCCTTGCAGATCTACTCCTTTGCCCGAACGCAAGGCCACGCCCGGCACGCCCCGGCCACTCCCACCCTGCGCGATATCGGTCGCCAAAGCGGCAAAGACCTCTTCACCCTCGCCCTGTACCACAAAATCCACTGCCGGGTTGTTCATTAAAACAGCCTCTGCATCATAAGAAACCTCCGGTCCGCCCAGCACGATCAGCGTATACGGCAATACTTTTTTTGCCATGTCCGCCAGTTCAAACGATAGCTGCCGGTTCCAAATATGTACGGCAATACCCAAAACTTTCGGTTGTTGCTGGAAAATTTGTGCCAGAGCGGATAGTAGCGGCGTCTGTAAAGTAAATTCCATTACCTCGGCTTCATGCCCCCGCCAACGGCAAAAAGCGGCCACTGAGCAGATGCCCAGGGCCGAGTGTATGTATTTGCTATTGAAGGCAACGAGTAGCGTTTTCAAAATATCCTCCGTTAAGTGCTGGCCTTACGGCCCGCCCAATACATTGAGCAAAGCATCTTTCATTTCGGCTGCCGCCACCAGTTGCTTGTGCAATACCGGCAAAGTCGCCAGTCTTTGCATGGCCGGTGGGACTTCAATGCCTGATAGCCCGGACAGTTCAGACAGGACATCAAAAACGTCACTGGTCTGGCTTTCCGGTTTTATAGCCCCAAGCACCGCATCGGTAAATTTGAACGGGCTGGCGGTAGACAAGACAATAGTATGGGCGCGGTCACCGCTTGTCTCCTGATATTTTTCCACGGCCAGCCAGGCCACGGCGGTATGGGTATCCAGCAGATAGCCGTGTTCGTTAAATACTTTAGCAATAGTCTTTTGCGTCAGCCGGTCGTCTACCCAGCAACCGTGAAATGCTTCCTGCAGGCGTTGGAGATATTTGTCGCCAATATCGTAGCAGCCGTCGGATGAAAGTTCTCCCATCCAGGCCGCCACTTGCGCTGTGTCGCCGTCTGTTAGATGGTATAACAGCCGCTCCAGGTTGCTGGAAACCAGTATATCCATAGAGGGCGACAAAGTCTTGTGAAATGCCCTCTTACGCTCATAGCGTCCGGTATTTATAAAATCGGCCAGCACATTATTGGCATTGGACGCACAGATAAATTTACCTACCGGCAACCCCATGCGTTTGGCATAATAACCGGCCAGTATATTACCAAAATTTCCGGTCGGTACGGCGAAATTTATTTTACCGCCCATTTTTATATGACCGCGCGCCACCGCTTCAGTATAGGCATGAAAATAATATGCTATTTGTGGCACCAGCCGGCCCCAGTTTATAGAATTGGCGGAAGACAGTGCAAAACCTTTTGCCGCAAGTTTTTCCGCCAGCGGGCCATCGCTAAATATTTTTTTCACGCCGGCCTGGGCGTCGTCAAAGTTGCCGTCTACGGCGATCACTTCCACATTATCCCCGGTCTGCGTGGTCATTTGTAGTTTTTGTATCGCGCTGACACCTTCACTGGGATAAAAGACGACTATGCGTGTGCCCTCTACATCGGCAAAACCTTCGAGGGCCGCCTTTCCCGTATCGCCGGAAGTCGCGACCAGTATGACTATTTCTTTGTCCTGTCCGGTCTTTTTCATCGCCGTGGTCAAAAGATGCGGCAGCAGTTGCAGTGCCATATCTTTAAAGGCGCTGGTCGGGCCATGCCAAAGTTCCAGCGTTGAAATGCCCGGGCAAACATCGCGGAGCACCGCTGGTCCTTCTGGGAAAACTGCTGTGCCATAGGCAGAGGTCACACAGTTTTTTATTTCATCGTTAGTGTAGTCGGTAAGATATTTGGACAGAATATTTTCTACCTGCCCGATATAGTCGAGGGGGGCCAGTTCTTCAATATCCGTCGCCGGAAAACTCTCCGGCACGAATAATCCTCCGTTTCCAGCCAAGCCTTCCACGATCGCCCGGGCAGATTTTACCTTTTCACCGCCCCGCGTACTTTTATACAGCATTTCATCACTCATTTCCATATTCTATACCTCATCTCCGTCTGTACGGCATATATCCGCTAGTTGTGCCGCAGGTGCGGCTCTCAAAAGATCGTCCGGGGGCAGCATTATCTGATGACCGCGCAGCCCGGCGCTCACTACTATGTTTTCCCACAGCTTAGCTTCTTGCGCCAAAAATACCGGATACGGTTTTTTAGTTCCGAGCGGTGACACTCCGCCGCGTATATAACCGGTGAGCGGCAGCACTTCTTTCAAAGCGACCATTTCCACCCGCTTATTGCCGCTGGCTTTGGCCAATAGTTTCAGATCGAGTTCCCCATCGCCCGGCAGACAAGCCACGACCACACCTGTTTTGTCGCCCCGCGCGACCAGTGTTTTGAAAACCTGGCCCGGCGGCAAGCCGACGCCTTCAGCCACATGCACAGCATCGAGATGTTCTTCATCCACCTTATAATTAAGTACCCGGTAGGTTATTTTATTGTTGTCCAGCAACCGCATGGCATTAGTCTTTTTAGCCATATTTTTCCTCCGGCGATAATCTGTCCACAATATCCATATTAACAAAAAACTAACGGCAAGGTCAATTTTTTTGCGGCAAAATGTTCCCACCCATAGTATAATATTTATCAAAGTGAATGTAGGAGGTAGCAAGTTTTGTCGATATCAATAGCTTTGGCTCAGATGGATGTCCTGCCGGGACGCCCCGCGTCCAATGCGGCGACTATGCTTGGATATATAGAAAAAGCGCGGCAGGCCGCTGCTGATATAATCGTATTTCCGGAACTTTCCCTGCCCGGTTACCTCTTGGGCGACCTGTGGCTGCAAAATTACTTTCTGCGCGAATGCGAGGATGCAGGGAAAAAGATAACCGCTGCCAGTAAAGATATTATCATAATATTTGGCAATGTTGCCGTAGACTGGGAAAAATGTAATATGGACGGTTCAGTGCGTAAATACAACGCCTGTTTCATCGCCCAGGAGGGAAAACTGGTACAAGGCAACTCACCCTATCCTTTTCGCACCAAGACCGCACTTCCTAACTACCGTCAGTTTGAAGACAGCAGGCATTTTTTCAGTTCATCTTCCCTTGCCGTAGCTCTGGGCAAACAGCCGCAAGACCTTATTACGCCAGTCAGGCTATCCGTCAAAGGTCAGCCCCTGTCTTTGGGTTGTATGATCTGCGAAGACGGATGGGGGGACTTTTACCCGCTTAAAGTAGCTGACCGTCTTGCCGGAAGTGATATTTTCATAAACATTTCTTCCTCGCCTTTTTCACTTGGCAAAGACGCCGACCGGCACAGAGTCTTTTCCCGACTGGCACAGGAGCATACCGCGCCGCTCGTTTACGTCAACCATGTGGGCGTGCAAAATAACGGCAAAAATATTTATGCTTATGATGGCGGCAGTTGTGTTTACCAAAAAACCGGTCTGTTGGCCGTCGAAGCAGCCTATTTCCGGGAAGAACTGCTGTTGTGCGAAATCCATCAGGACACCCGCACTTGCACAACAACCCAAAAGCCCATGCCAATCCCCAGTGAAGACGAGAGTATCTATACGGCGCTTTCTTACGCGGCCAAATATTTTTTAAGGACTTGCAATATCTCACGCTTGACCATTGGTCTCTCCGGCGGCATAGATTCGGCTGTGACTGCTGCTTTTTACGCTCATCTCCTGGGAAAAGAAAACGTCCTCCTCCTTAACATGCCCAGCCGTTACAATTCGGCAAAGACCATCGGTCTCGCAGACACGCTGGCCTACAATCTCCAGGCTCCCTATGCCCAGGTGCCGATCAAAGACAGTGTGGCCCTAACGCAAAAACAGATAACCGCCATCAAAATAGATGGCTCAGCACTAAGCCTGTCGCCTTTCGCTCTCGAAAACATTCAGGCGCGTGACCGTTCTGGCCGCCTCCTCGCGGCGGCGTCCGCAGCCTTTGGCGGCGCCTTCTCCTGCAATGCCAATAAAAGCGAGATAGCTATCGGCTACGGCACTTTTTACGGCGACCTAGCCGGAGCGCTGGCCGTCTTGGGCGACCTGTGGAAATACCAGGTTTATGCCCTCGGCAGACACCTTAATGAATATATTTGGGAGAGAGAGGTCATACCGAAAGAAATTTTTGACCTGATGCCCAGCGCGGAACTTTCCAGTACACAAACCGTTGGCACTGGCGGCGATCCGCTGGTTTATCCTTATCACGACTACCTCTTTAAGTCTTTCGTGGAAGACGCGACCTCTCCCACAGAAATAGCCTCGTGGTATCTTGACGGGTCGCTGGCCAAAAACATCGGCTGCTCCAAAGAGTTACTGGAAAAGCTCTTCCCCAGGACAACCGATTTTCTGGCCGACCTTGAGCGTTGGTGGCTAGCCTATACGGGCTTTGCAGTAGCCAAACGCATACAGGCCCCGCCCATCATCTCCATCAGCAAACGCCCCTTCGGTTTTGACTGGCGCGAGTCACAACTGCCTCCTCGCCTGCCGGACGAATACTTGCAAATAAAAAATTCTCTGATAAAGTGAACAACAGCCCTTTGCGCCAAGCGCAAAGGGCTGTTGTTTTATGCCTGCGTTGTTTTTGCTTCCGGTTCTTGTTCTACTGCCGCTGGTTTTTCGTTGGCCGTTTTTAGTTTTTCCTGTTTATAAGGCGACTCCAAAAATACTGGCGTCACAGTAATATCCATGATTTTATCTTCGCGCTTGATATTAAAAGTTACAGGTTTACAATCAGAAAGTACAGCATCAAAATCATTGACTGTCATATTTTTCAGTTCTACTCCATTTAGAGCCAAAACAACATCATCTTTTAATATCCTGGCCGCTTCCATTGGCGAATCAGGAAAAATAGTAGTTATTTTGATAGTTTTCCCTTTTTTGAAAAGAGTATGATCAAAGCCAAATCTATAGCCGCCTTCGAAATATGACTTGATTCCTCTAAGAAACTCTTTTCTCTCGGCAATCGCTTTAGCGCCATTCCAAGCACTTACTTCAGTAGCCCCATTCTTTTTGGTTGTTGTGATTGTTTCATCTATAGAAGTAAAAACATTTTTCCCTTCCTGTACAACATGTATATGTCTCTCCCATTCCACCCAAGATTCGTTTAAAAGAATTTGCCGCGCCCCATCGGCCTCCCGCTTTATGGAAAAAACCATACCGTAATCATTCTGCTGTTTTAACCGCCAATTAGTGGCCCTTATCGTTATTCTTACAATCGCATCCATGACCTCTTTTGCTGTAACATCGTTTATAGTCGTTGACTCCGCCGCGCTGCATGCGCTTCCCCACCCGAACATGAACACTGTCACTAAAAAGGTTCCGATTAACTTTTTCACAATACAACCTCCTAGTTAGCCACATATATAACTATATTACCTGAACAATTTAAACACAAACCATACTGCCGAAATTATAATGAAGAAAAGTAAAAAAGTGGGCAACAGAAAAAATATAGCGAAAGCCATTATCAGAAAAAAGGCAATTTGCGACAAGATGCCGGAAGAAAAATTCACCTGTTTGACGTACACGCCGGAACCTTCCTGGCGACCAAAACGCGCTTCTTCCTCCCGCCCGTCACCGCTTTCATCTATGGTTATACCGGAAAATCCGTCCCGTTCACGCCGGTCGAGCACCTCGGTCTCCAGTTCCGGCACTGCCCCGCAATGTGGACAATCGCCGGCGGCGTTTTCAAATTCTTTTTCGCAATTTTTGCAAAGCATGATAAAACCTCACTTTTTCGATATAAAAGCCGCCAGGTCATTTCATCAGAAGCATTATAAATCCTTCTTCATTCAGATAGCGCAGGTCATGTTCCTGAAGTTCGAGCGCCCTCGCGATCTTGTTGCCGTATTCTCTGACGCTGTTTACCGGCACGTTGAACATATTGCCTATATAATCATAGTCAACTACAAAAGCCGAGTTTATCAAGGCAAAATTGGCCACCAGCCCGGCTGCCCAGTTTTGCGGTTTGCGCACTGCGACCGGATAGGAAACATAACAATAATCCAGCCACATGCGAATAGCAAGCTGTTGGTCGTTAAAGGAAAATACATTGCTTTTCATGGCTTGCACCAGTATTTCTATTACCCGTGTATCGCCAATATTTGAGCTTTTTTTACCAACATCCGGCACATCCACGTCTACCACCGCATTTAATTTGCTAAAAGTGGTGAATATGTCTATTGCGTGCCTAACCGCTATCGCATGGCGGCGATAAAAACAGTCCCAGTCAGCGCCAGGTTCCTGCACGCGGTAAAAGCTAAACTGTTTGATTATCTCTTCTTTTATGCGTTTTCTTAAATTCAAGCTGACCGGCACACTCATAACGTAATTGACCAAGACCATGTTGTGGGAAAAAAGGTGTCCCATAAACAAAAGGTCTTTCAGAGTCTGCGCGTGTTCACCTGGGTTTGGCAGAAAGAACGTCTGCCCGGTCAGAAGGTCCTCGCATTCCAGCCAGTCTTCATCGGACAGATTTTTCATGAAAAACACCGCAAACCTTGCACTGACCAGCTCTTTCAGAAGACTACGTGTTTCAGCCGGGTAGTTTCCTGTATCATAAAAATGCCGGAGCGGTGTTTTATCGTTAGAGATAAGACGGTAGTCAAAGAGAAAATAATCCCAAAAGCCTAGCCAAAACTCCTGTTTTTGGCTATCGAGCTCGTCTTCATCCCACCCCATGATGCCGTGGTACAGAAATATCGCCCGTTCAAAATCGACGATAAATTCAGATTTTTGGTAAAATTCATTGAGCAATAGCAATAGTTCCTGCAGATGTTCGTCCAGTTTTATATAGATTGGAGCAGGCGCGTCAGGCGTGGCAAAAGCCAGCGGTATTTTTTTAATCTCGTTGCCCGGACCATCTACCAAACGCAGTTTTTTACCGCCGGTGATGTATTTGGCCGCCTCCATCATAGTAGCCGAAGGTTTGATGATTTTGCGTCCCACCAAATATTTTTCAAAATCCATGAGCGTCTGGAAAAAACTTTTTACCGCAGGCAATTCCAAGCTAAATTCCGCTACATTACGTTCAAGCCAGCCGACCATCTCTCCGTAGTCGCCCAGCTGCATATCAGGTAGAGGAACATCTGCATAGGCCAGATACAATTCAAACATCAAAATTTGCTGCCATATAGCGCGCAATCTAACGTCGTCAGTATGTTGCCAGGCTTTTTGCCGCAAAAAACCTTCTACCCATTCGTATTTTAATATGTCTTCCCATGCCGCATCTTGCTCGTAAAAATGCCATACAGCATCGTAAACATTTTTCATTTTAAAGGACCTCTCTTGAAAATTGGCATATGAAATTATAACACGGCAGCAATAGAAAAGGCAAAAAATGCCGCCGAGCATTGTCGGCGGCATTTTTTATTTCTTGCCTTGCCCCTCGCAGGTCGGTGGGCAACCTGAACAACTTGACTTGCCACAGCAACCTTCTTCACAATAGGCACATTTGTTTCCTTTTTTAACATTGTAAACAATGGTAAATATTACTAAAGCAATAGCCAAGACAGCAACTATCATATCAATCGTCGACATAGTGCATGCCCCCTAAGAATTCATCATTTAAATCCTAACAGCGCACCGCCATTGTATATCAGGAAGGATACTATCCAAGCGGTACCCATCCAGAAACATATCGTGGTGAACATCCATTTCAGGCTGCGCATCTCACCGCTGGCTGACGCTACGGCCGCCATACAAGGAACGCTCAGCAGGTTAAATACCATAAAAGAGATGGCCGCCAGAGGCGTAAATACAGTAGCCAGAGTGGCCGCAAGCGCGGTACCGGCCTCTTCGTCTTCCAGCGCGTCGCCTTCTACGTCAGGGTTATAGAGAACGCCCATCGTTGAGACAACCATTTCTTTTGCCAGAAGGCCGGTCAGAATAGCCACGACCGCTTTCCAGGCAAATTCGCCATTGGCAAAACCAAGCGGCGTAAATAGCGGAGTAATCATAGCGCCTAATACCGCCAGGATGCTTTCGGCACTGTTTTGTTCGACCATTTCAAAGGCAAAGTCGAAGTTGGACAGCAACCAGATGACTACTGTAGATCCGGCAATGATAGTGGTGGCCCTTATTACAAATCCTTTGAGTTTTTCCCACAGGTGCAACATCAGATTTTTCAGTTGCGGAGTATGGTAGGGTGGTAACTCCATTATAAACGGAGCCGCCTCTCCTTTCAACAAGGTTTTTTGCAATATTATCGCGGCGATGGCAGCGGTTACGATGCCGATGACATATATGAAAAAGACTACCATATCTGAATTGTGCGGGAATATGGCGGCGGAGAACATGGCCCATATCGGCAGTTTGGCGCCGCAGGAGAAAAACGGCATCAGCATTACAGTCAAACGCCGCTCTTGTTCACTAACGAGCGTCCTCGTGCCCATCATAGCCGGTACCGAACAGCCAAAGCCCATCAAAAGCGGCATGAAGGCTTTACCGGAAAGGCCAAAGCGGCGGAGCAGTCTGTCCATCAGAAAGGCGGCGCGCGCCATATAGCCGGAGTCTTCCATTATGGAAAGGAAGAGGAACAGCATGAGTATTTGCGGCAAAAAGCTGATGACCGCACCGACGCCACCAATGACGCCGTCTATAACCAAGCCTTTAGTCCATTCGGCGGCTCCGTTTGCTTCCAAAAAGCCGCTCACGGCATCACTCACAGCGCCAACCAGATCTTCTGTCAGACCCTGCAGCCATACGCCGGGTGACGGTATTTCAATACCGAAAATGCTTTCGCTGAAGGTCAGGTGAAAGACCAGATACATGAACAAGAGAAAGATAGGTATACCCAGCCATTTATCGGTAAGTATTTTGTCTATCTTGTCTGACGCCGTCAGATCCATACTGTTTTTGTTGCGAACCAATATGTCTTTAAGGCTATCAGTTATATAGCTGTAACGGGCGTCGGCTATAGCCGCCTCAAAATCGCCTTCAAGTTCTTCCCGAAGCGGCACGGAGGTTTTTACCTGTTCAATTTTTTCTTTTATGTCCGGCGACAGATGGGCTATCTCCAGTTTGTCGCCTTCCATTACCTTTACTGCGTGAAAAACGGGATGCTCTATGCTATTTGCCCGCAGCATCGCCTCTATCTTGACCAAACCTTCGCCTATCGAGGCGCCCGTCAGTACGGAAACACCCTGGCGTGGCTTTTGCGCCAGCTCATAAGCCGCTTTCATCATTTCAGGTATCCCATCACCAGTCAAAGCGCTTATCGGAAATACCGCAACACCCAGTTTGTTCGCCAAAGCTTCGGCATCTATCTTGGTACCGTCTCGTCTCACCAGGTCTATCATGTTGAGGGCCAACAATATCGGCCGGTCTGTTTCCAACAGTTGGGTAGTCAGATAAAGATTGCGTTCAAGATTTGTTCCGTCAATGATATTTATAATGAGATCAGGGTTTTCATCGACGACGTAATTTCTGGCCACAACTTCTTCGGGAGTGTAGGGCGACAAGGAATAAATACCCGGCAAGTCGATTATGCTGACCGGTTGGTCGAGCTTTTTATAGAGGCCCTCTTTGCGGTCTACCGTAACGCCAGGCCAGTTGCCTACTTTGGCCGTAC
Source organism: Acidaminococcales bacterium (assembly GCA_031551525.1). Lineage (GTDB taxonomy): Bacteria > Bacillota > Negativicutes > Acidaminococcales > JAISLQ01 > JAVBNN01. The sequence continues at coordinate 18,678 of JAVBNN010000055.1, read as the reverse complement.
TGCCTGTCAAGGCATTGAAAAGTGTGGTTTTACCGCTATTGGGGTTACCGGCTAATGCAAATCTCATTGTTTGGCAACCTCCTCAGTCCGCATCACTATAGATTGCGCCTCGCTTTTTCTTATGGACAACTCGTACCCGCGCACCCGCAGTTCCAGCGGATCACCGAGCGGCGCCGTTTTTCGCATGGTTATCTCAGCGCCTGGAGTAATCCCCATATCAAACAGGCGTCTTTTGATAGCCCCTTCTCCGCCAACCTTGACCACTGTGCCTGTTTCACCAGGTCGGAAGTCTTTCAACACTTTTTCCATTTTTTACATCCTTTACTCTACATATATTTTGGCAGCCAATTCTTTATTGATGGCAATCTTGCTGCTCATTACCCTGACGATCAGGTCACCGTCCATAGACGCTATCGGAGTAACGATCCCGCCAACGAAAAAACCGAGATTTTTCATGTGGCGCTTTGTATTGGCGTCAAGCAAAGTCCTGATTATACGTACTTCTTTTCCTTGCGGAGCCAAAGTCAACGGCATTTCGTTCCCTCCTTAATGTTAGTCTGTGGTAACTTTGTTTTTATTAAAAATAAGACTGTGCAGCAGTCTTATTTTTACATAACTAAATACCGGAATTTAGTTAGCTTGCATTAACTTTGCCTATTTTATTTTCTTCCTATTTAACAAGTTTGTCAAGTGTTTTTTTAGTAAGTTTTTTTACCGTCTCACAAATCATTTTGTTCGGGTTTCAAATATTTATCAGCGTATTTTTTCGGCACGCCGGATTGAGCGAACAACTGGTATATCGCCGGGTCTATATGGCCCTGTTCTTTAAAGTCTTCCATTATTTTCAGCGCTTCTTTCACTGTTTTGCCTGGTTTATATGGCCGGTCTGAAGCGGTAAGCGCCTCAAAGATGTCGGCAATCGCCAGCATCCGCGCTGGGATACCCAGTTTATCTCCGGTTAGGCACCGGGGATAACCGGTACCGTCCATTTTTTCATGGTGGGAAGCCGCGATATCTGCTACCATGCGCAAGTGTTTGGGCCACGGCAATTCCGAAAGCATCATCATGGTCCTGATACTGTGTTCATTTATTATATAGCGTTCTTCTTCTGTCAGCGTTCCTCTGCGAACAGAAAGATTATAAAGTTCTCCACGGTTATATAGGTCTTTGGGTGTAGGCAGTTTAACTTGCCAGAGATTATCTTCCGGAATTATATCATGAGGATCCCTTGCTATTACCTGCTCCGGCCTGTCCATCAGAACTTGTTCTCGCACAGGCAATATCTCATCCGCGGCATTTTCCTGTCGCAGCAGTTCTTCTCTTGACACACCCAGTTTTTTGTCCAAAGTGCGCATCCAGGTGCGCTTACCAATAGCTGTAAGGCGCGCCAGGTCTTCATCTTTCATGAATTCTCCGCCTGCATTGGCTTTGGCTACAAAAGCAAAGTCATCGTCCAATTCATTCAATGTATTTTTAAGTTTTTCTTTTTCCGCTTCCGCTTCCCCGCCGGCTATAAGGGTGCGCAAACTTTCGATGACCGCGTCACGCTTAAGCACTTCAAAACGGGTACGTATTTCATGGATGCGGTCGTATATCGTTTCCAGTTTTGTCGCTTTGTCGACTACATATTCCGGTGTAACGAGCTTTCCACAGTCGTGCAGCCAGCCGGCCAGTTTAGCTTCTTCCCAGTCATCTTCGTCAAGCTTGAAATCTTTAAAACCGTTTGCCTCACTGTCGCAAGCTGCCTCCAGCAGCAACCGGAACAGCTCGGGCACCCGTTCGCAGTGGCCGCCGGTATAATGTGACTTGGCGTCGATAGCGCCGGCGATTATGTGTATCATGGCATCACGCAACTCGCGCTGGGCATTCAGCAAAGAATGGTTGTCAAGGGCGATGGCTGCCATGCTGCCCAGTGCTCCTATGAAAGATAACTGCTCAGGCCTGAAACTGGCTTCGCCTGGTTTTATGGTTTTGAAAAGAGCCAGAACTCCCAGTTTTTCCTTCATACGGTCATAAAGTGGCACGCTAACTACGTCGACCCTCTTGACGGCCGGATTGTCAAACCCGCTCTCGAGCATGTCGACTTCGTCCTCTCTGATGGCGCAACTCTCTGTCACTATATTTTGTCTGAGCGCTTTATGCAGGGACGAATTGGAGTCGGGCGGTACAAATTCCAATACAGATTTGATTGTTGCTTCTTTTTTTTCGTTTATCCAGCAAAGTTTTCCGTCCTCAAAAGCGGTCTTATCTTCAGCAAAAAGTGCGACGAGCCCGCCGTCCGCCTCAGCAACATCAATAGTCTCCCTGATGAGTTTTTCCAGCAAGAGATCGAATTTACGTTCAGAGTTTATCGTGTGGTTTATATCTAAAAATTCGCGGATATTATTCTGCATCCTGTCTATACCGTTGCTTAAAAGCGCTATTTCCGCTATGTTGGATGTTATCTGCCGGTCGTCGTCAAACTTGAATTCCATGATACGCTGCACTTTTGCGGCCAATTCCTTTAGCGGTCGGGCAACACGGCGCGCTATCAGCCAAACAATGGGAATGGAAAGCACAAGTATGCCGATGATTATGTAAATGCTCTGGTGCAAAAACTGTGTAGCTTCGGCTAAAACTTCTTCCTTGGGAATGGCCATGACTATAAAGTCCTCGAGGTCGCCATTATGCCTGATGTCTTCCAGCGAGATTTCCCACTCTCGCTGCCCGTCACTGAGATTTATGCTGCGCCCGCGCATACCTTTCATATATTCTTGCAAACCCTGCTGTATGATCGGCGCCAGGTCATCCGTAGTACGCACCCTGGCTCCGCTGATTTGCCCGCGATCGGCAATCATGCTGTCGGAAGCTGCAACAAGGGTGCCGTCTGGCTGGAACAATGCAATGTGGGTATTGGGTGTGGGCCGTTTGCTGTTGAGCATATTGGACAGTTCCGATAAAACTACATCCACCGCTATTACCGCTTTGCCATTTGCGGTTTTTCGGGCAAAAGTCGCGCCCGGTTCCTTTATGGTAAAGAACAGGTACGGCGGGATGGTGATCTGTTTTTCAGACAAGATAGCACTCATATACCAGTCGCGTTTGCGCGGATCGTAGTTGTCGACATTTTCCGGTCGGCGCAGCAGCAGTTTTAAATTACTGTCAAAATACAGATGCTCCGCCTTCCCCTTGACTATACTGCGTGCCATAACGCTCGCATTTTCCGGTGCATTAAAAAAGTCTTTGAGTGTTCTTGACTCTACTAATCGCACCATGAAAAAATCACCGTCGGTATAACCTACGTATATGGAATCCATTATTGGATACAGTTTCAATCGCTCATAAAATTCGGGCATCGCAGCCAGGCGCTTTTCCAGCGTATCTGTTTCGCCGACGGAATTTTGGGCCGCAACACTAAGCAACCCCCTGACTGGCCAACGAACCGTGTTTTGCGTTTCACTCAACACCACGCTCGTAATGCTGTCCACTACCTTGTTGGCAGCGCCGGTAGTCGTCCTGACCGCCATGTTATAGCCTAGCCATGCAACAAGAAGTCCTGTCGATAACATTATAACTATGAATAAAACACTCAAATAATTCCGAAAACCCACACCGGGATTTTTAGTAACATTATTAGGATCGTTGCTCATTTTTCACCATCCGTGATATATTTCAAATATATGTTATTATAATGGGTTTTATGCAAAAAAGCTATTCCAGCAAAATCTTTTTATTGAGGGTAAACAAATTTTTTTTGAACTTCACTATTTTCTCGTCGCGCATACGGCCCAATTCCCGCGACATGGCGCTCCTGTCCACACACAGATAGGCGGCCAGTTGATTGCGGTCAAAAGGTATAGTAAATGGATTTTTCCCTGTCGATTTATGTTGGGCAAGCAAGTAGGCCAGTATTTTTTCTCTGATAGTGCGCAGGCTCAGGTATTCTATTTTGCGGTTTAATTCTATGTTTTTATAAGAAAGTATTTTTAGTAGGTTGCTGACCAGCCTGGCACAAAAAGCTGGTACTTCTTCGTCCCCGGTGAGCAGCATCTGAATAGACAAGAAAATAACCTTCGCGTCCGTAGCGGCCACCACAGTGACTGGACTTGCTTCAGCCGCGCAAACTATGGCTTCAGCAAATATTTCTCCTGGCCAGATTTGTGTCACTATACTACGGTTGCCTAAAGCATCCTCTTTGTCTATATCTACCTGTCCAGCCAATATTATGCCCAGACGGGCCATTTTATTGCCCGCCAATAAAATGATTTCGTCTTTTTTGTAGTTTTTGATGCTAAAACCAAGATAATGAAGACTGGCCTCAATATCTTCCGTTTTTATTCCGTTGAACAGTAAACATTTTTCCAGCATGAAAAATTTTTTATCCATGTTTATCCTCCGTTGCAAATGCAACAACTTCTTTGTTTAAACAATACTATAATAAGCTCAGGACTTCAAGAGGAGTTGAATAGACATGGCCAGAAAAATCATTAAAATAGACCGGGAAAAATGTGTGGGCTGCGGGCTCTGCATTAAGGCTTGCCATCAAAGTGCGATCGGTCTGATAGACGGTAAAGCGACTTTGCTGCGCAAGGACTACTGCGATGGATTGGGGCGCTGCCTGCCCAATTGTCCTGTGGGTGCGCTAACCTTGGTAGAACAGGACGAGGAGACGTCCTCCGCGCCTACTGCTCCAGTATCCCCGCCTACCGGCTGCCCCGGTAGCCAGTCCCGCTCACTGAACATAGCGCCAAACCTTACCGGGGGTTGCCCTGGAAGCGGTGCCAAGCTTTTAGAAGCGGCCGCTACTGCCAACGAACGACCGGCAGGCACCGGGTTGCCATCCAATTTGCGCCAGTGGCCTGTACAGATAAAATTGGTTCCGGCAAACGCCAGTTACTTCGCCGATGCTCACCTTCTTATTGCCGCTGACTGTTGTGCCTACGCTTATGCGGACTTTCACCGCAAGTTTATGAAAAACAAGATAACGCTTATCGGCTGTCCCAAACTTGACGAGGGTGATTACAGCGAAAAACTTGCGGAAATAATCAGGGAAAATGATTTAACAAGCATTACTGTCGTCCGCATGGAGGTGCCTTGCTGTGCCGGGATAGTAAACGCCTTAAAGAACGCCCTTTCTAAAAGCGGCAAGATCGTGCCGTGGCAAATAGTAACTCTGGGCACAGAAGGGACAATATTGGAAGATTAAACCAAAAAGCCGGACACTGTCCGGCTTTTTGGTTGTGAGTAAAAGGTCATTTTTCTGTCATCCATCTGGCCGCTCTGGTTATTTTACTTGGCGCGGCAGGGTTTTTAGCTAATTTACCCTGGCAGGTCAGCACTTCATAAGAGCCAAAACCGATCATTTTGAGCATCTCGCCGGTATCTTTCAGATAAGGTATAAATCTTTCTTCATCAGGATTTTCCTGGGCTGCGGCCAAAAGGACTTTTTTGCCCTGCGGCAGGGGACTTACACCACCAGGACGATAATAGGAGAAAAAACGGTCTACCAATAGTTTTAACTGACCGGACATTTGCCACATGTAGATAGGAGTGCCTAAGATTATCGCGTCGGCTGCTTTGATTTCTTCGAGTATTGGCGTTATATCATCAGCCAAGACGCAGTTGTCTTTTTTTTTGCAGGCATAACAACTCACGCAACCGCTATAGGACAACTTGTTCAAGTCATAAATCTTTGTCTCAAGATTTTCCTTAGCGACCTCATCAAGCAGCGCCCCGACCAGTGTCCGGGTATTACCGTCCGCCCTGGGACTTCCGATAAAGCCTAGTATCTTCACTATCCATCACCCTTATTTCAATATATAATTAACCGCAACTCATTCATCATATACCATGACTGTGTTCCGCCCAGCCGCCTTGGCCTTGTAAAGGGCACAGTCGGCATTTTTGATGACTTCTTCAAGAGTAGGCGCGTTTTTATTGCGCAAGGCTACACCCAGGCTGACGGTTATCTTTAACTGATGCCCGAGACAGTCAAAAGTCTGTACTCCGATATGTTCGCATATACGCCAAGCCAGTTTTTGAGCAGCCTCAAGCGACGATCTGTTCAAAAACACCAAAAATTCTTCGCCGCCGTACCTGGCCAGTATATCACCCGTACGCAGTATTTCCTGGGCGCTTTTGGTAACAGCCTTTAACATTTCATCGCCCACGAGGTGTCCGTGGGTATCATTGACGTCTTTGAATTTATCCAGATCAAAGATGATTATTACCATATTGTTTCCGCTGTCCACTGAACGCAAAAACTCTTTGGTGGCCATATCCATGAAATAGCGCCTGTTATATGCACCGGTCAGTCCGTCGGTAAATGCCAGTATTTCCAGTTGTTCAAGCATAGCCACGGTGTCTTTCAGTTCCCTGAGGTCGCGTGTATAACCAAGAACGATGTCGTGGTCATCCTGCCGCATCCGGACCAGGGTTATTTCAGCTGGAATAAGTTCGCCGTTTATTTTCTTATGCATCCACTCAAACTTTGCCCGGCCGTTGTCAAAGGCTTCCCGTATTTTCTCCAAGGCCTTTTCGCTGGATAAACGGCCATCCGGCTGGTACTGGGGCGACAACTCGCTAAACTTATCGAGGTACTCCTGTTTGTTCGCCAAATCGAATAAATTTACCGCTTCCTGGTTACAGTCGATGTTATTGAATTTTTCATCCCAAAAATTGCAACATAGAGGCGTCGCATCCAGCATCATCTTCGTCCGCTCGTCCGCCGCGCGCATTTTCTCTATACTGGCTTTTATTTCCCGCAAATCTTTGGCATAAGCTATGACTATATTTTTTTCACCGTGTTTGGCCTTTACTAAAGTTATTTCTGTTGGGATCGGGTCGGCGTCAGCCCTTTGATGCATCCATTCAAACCGGCAACGCCCCGTTTCAAACGCCTCTTTTACTTTTTCCGTCACTTTTTCACTTGATAAACAACCGTCCGGTTGGTGCTTCGGCGACATTTCGTTAAAGCGATTTAAAAACTCCTGCTTGCTGGACAAACCGAACAAAGTCAGCGTTTCCTGGTTGCATTCCAGATGGTTAAGTTTTTCGTCCCATACGTTGCAGCAAAGTGGCATGGCGTCAAACATGGCTTGCTTGAGTTCATCGGTTTCTTTTATTTTTTCCATGCTTTTTTTTATTTCCCGCAGATCCTGGGTATAGCTCAAAACATAGTATTCCCCACCGATCTTCTTCCTGATAAGGGTGATCTCGGTAGGTATAGGCTCGCTCTGAAGATTTTGATGTACCCATTCAAAGCGCATATAGCCTTTTTTGGCAGCCTCACGGAAATTCTGTGCAGCTTTTATGACGGACAGCGTGCCGTCCGGCTGAAATTCCGGCGACAGATGATAAAAGTTGTCGACATATTCCTGCTTGTTTTTCAGCCCGAACATGGTGACCGTGGCCTCGTTACAGTCAAGCAGATTGAAGTTTTTGTCCCAAAAATTGCATGCAATAGGCGCAGTGTCCAGCATGATCTTTACGCGTTCATCTATTACACACAAATCCGCCATACTGTTATTTAGTTCTTTGCCCATATGGACCGTCCTCCAGATATGTGAATATTACAAGCTATTTAGTGTAATTTTGCAAAAATTTATAACAGACAGTTTATTTATGTTTATTTTTTAAAAAATACCATTATGTAATATCTATTATTTTCACAATAGTTTACTTGAAAAGCAGTTTTTATGCAAGCCATTTACTACTATACAATGCTTATAACTACAAAAAACCGGTCACTGACCGATTTTTTGCTTAAACATACAGGTCGGTTCGTCAATCCAAATGGCAGGACACAAAGTGCCCCGGCGACACTTCTATCAGGGAAGGCTCTTTTTCCCGGCATATATCCTTGACTTTTGAGCAACGGGGATGGAAACGGCAGCCGGTAGGTGGATTGAGCGGGTTGGGTACTTCACCCTGCAAGAGTATCCGCTCGCGTTTTTCCGCTATATCCGGAATGGGTATGGCCGACATCAGTGCCTTGGTGTAAGGGTGGCGGCATTCGTCAAATATATGGTCGGTCGGAGCGATCTCCACAATCTTACCGAGGTACATGACGCCGACCCGCGCTGATATATGCTTTACCGCCGCCATACCGTGAGCAATAAACAGGTAGGCTATGCCAAACTGTTTTTGTAGATCTTCCAAAAGGTTGAGTATTTGCGATTGTATGGATACGTCAAGCGCCGAGACCGGCTCGTCGCACACGATCAGCTTTGGATTGAGTGAAAGCGCCCTTGCTACGCCTATCCGCTGGCGTTGTCCGCCGGAGAACTCATGCGGATAGCGTTTATAGCCTTTAGGGTTCAGGCCGACGATCTCCATCAGTTCCTGTACGCGTTTTATATTGGCCGCACCGCTGGCGATAGAGTGCTTGACCATGGGTTCTCCGATAAGTTCCCCTACCGTCATGCGCGGGTTGAGTGAACCATAAGGATCCTGAAAGATCATCTGGATATGCTGGCGCTGGCGGCGCAGTCCTTCCCGGTCAAGCGTGCGGAGGTTTTGCCCTTCAAAGTTTATCTCGCCCGCGGTCGCGTCAATCAGGCGTAAAATAGTCTTGCCGATAGTGGTTTTTCCGCAACCGGACTCACCCACGAGGCCAAAAGTTTCCGCCTTGTAAATGGAAAAATCCACTCCGTCGATGGCTTTGACCTGCCCAACTACTTTTTTCAAAAAGCCTTTTTTTACCGGGTAGTATTTTTTCAGTCCTTTTACTTCCAGCAGTACTTCTTTATTATTAAGTTCTTCTTTTTTTATTTCCGAAGGTTCCACTTGCCTACCCCCTATACTCGTCCTGCTGCGTGCTGGGCTTTCCAACAGCACACCTCATGTCCTTCCCCAATCGTTTTAAGCGACGGGCGCTCTTTAATACACTGCTCGGTCGCATCCTGGCAGCGGGGCTGAAAAGAACAGCCTGCCGGCATTTCCGCGAATGACGGCACCATGCCTTCGATGGTAAAAAGCCGCTCTTTTTTTGCGTTCAGCCTGGGTACGGCTTTTAAAAGGCCCTGGGTGTAGGGATGGGCCGGATTTTTAAAAAGCGTCCGGACATCGGCTTTTTCCATTATCTTGCCTGCATACATGACGATGACCCGGTCGCAGGTCTCGGCGACCACACCGAGGTCATGTGTGATGTACATGACCGACATGCCTATCTCTTCGCGGAGTTTGCTGATAAGGTCAAGTATCTGTGCCTGTATGGTAGGATCAAGCGCGGTGGTCGGCTCGTCAGCTATCAAGAGCTTTGGGACGCAGCTGAGCGCCATGGCGATCATCACCCGCTGGCGCATACCGCCCGACAGTTCGTGCGGGTAGCAGTCCACCCGCTGCTCCGGAAGCTGTATGCCGGCCAGGCGCAACATTTCTATCGCTTTTTCCCGCGCTTCTTTTTTGCTGAGCTTTTGGTGCAGTATAATGGCTTCCATGATCTGGTCGCCGCAGGTAAAAACAGGATTGAGCGACGACATGGGTTCCTGAAAGATCATGGAAATCTCATTGCCGCGTATCTGGCGCAGGCTGCCCATGTCCATGGTCAGGATATCCTTGCCGTTGAACAGTATCTCGCCGCTCACTATTTTGCCGGGCGGACTGGGAATGAGCCGCAGGATAGAGCGCGCGGTCACGCTTTTACCGCTGCCCGACTCGCCCACGACGCCGATAGCTTCGCCTTTATATATCTCAAAACTGACATCGTCGATGATGCGCATGTCGATGCCTTCGTTGGTAAAGTCCGTATTCAGGTTTTTTACTTCAATAAGTTTCTCTCTCATAGCAACACCTTTAATCGACCCTTATTCTTACGTCGAGAGCGTCCCGAAGGCCGTCACCCAGAAAATTCAGCCCCAGCACCACTATAAGTATGGCAAGGCCCGGAAATATACTTAACCAAGGCGCCATATCAAGGTAGGGATAGCCGGCTTTCAGCATGGAGCCCCAGCTGGCTTCCGGGGGCTGTATGCCGAGACCAAGAAAACTCATGGACGCTTCGGCGATGATCGCCTGCGCTGCGTTCAAAGAGGCCTGCACGATCATGGTGGAAGTGATGTTCGGCCAGATATACCTGCCGATGATTTCCCAGTCGTTGAGGCCGATGGCCCTTGCGCTTTCGATATATTCGCGTTCACGTACCGTGAGTACCATGCCGCGCACCAGACGGGCAAAGCCGGGCGTAAACACGAGGCCGATGGCTATTACTACATTGGTCAGGCTGGGCCCCAAGGCCGCCGTAATAGCGAGGGCCAGTATAAGTGTCGGGAATGCCCAAACCGCATCCATCACGCTCATGATGACCGTATCTACATTGCCCCGCCAATAACCGGCGAGCAGGCCAAAAAACGTGCCCGTGGCCATGGCAATGGCTACCGCTACTACCCCGACCAGCAGCGAGATACGCGCACCGTAAAATATGCGGCTGAACACATCGCGCCCCAACTCGTCTGTGCCCATCCAGTAGCTACTGCTGGGCGGCTTGATGAGTTCTGAGGTATTGGTCAGATTGGGGTCATAAGGTGATATTAAGGGAGCCAGCGCCGAAACCAGCACCAAGAGGACGAAGATGGCAAAACCCAGCACGGCCAGTTTGCCCTTCATAAGGCGACGGAAGGTAGTATAAAAAGATGTTTCTTTGAATGAATCCATACTGCTGGACTCCTTTTAGTTTATTTGAACAGATTAAATTCTTTATATCCAGAGGCATGGCATTTTTTTCCAGCTTTTGCCCAGGCAATGCCCAGTTCTGAGTAGAGTTTTTTCTCTGCTGCGGCACGTTTTATGATTTCGTCAATATGTTTTACCATTACAAAATCGCCCGGACGGCTTAACGTATCTGTGCTGCGTCCATTTTCATCACGCCAATCACGGTGTTCCCCGTCTATCTTGACCGGTCGCCCGGCCGATTCAAAAGCCAGGTTGGCTGTAAGGACAAAACGCTCTGTTACGTCGAGCGGGCAGGCAAGGCGATCCGCGCGGCCAGTCAGGAAGTCTGCAAAATTCAGGAGGTGGGCGTATCGATTGTCGCCCGATACCTGCAGTGCTTCCCGCAGTTGTCCCGTCTTGTTACGATATTCTAACCGGTCTTCATAGTCCCAGTAGGCGGTTCCCTCGTCACCCTCCACGGTGATGAAGGGCGTCGCGTCGCGTTCTCCGCAAATGCTCGCGCAAAAGAACAGTTCCACACCGTTGTCCATTTTTCCGCGCAAACATGAGTTGTCTTCCGATTCTATGTCGTTGGCCCGGTAGAGTTCCGCCTCGACCCATGAGGGCAGCACGGGGCGGTTTTCCTGTAACCCGGACAAAATAAGACAATTCATCAAAAGATGGGCAAAGGGGTTGTTTATCGTACCGTCAAGTACATACCGCCCGTTAAGCAGAAGCTTTCCTACCCAAGGGGCTCGCCGGAAGTATTCCTGCGTTCTTTTCCATCGGCCGCAGCCTGTTACCCGCTTTATTTTCCCTATTTTCCCCTTCAGGATATCTTCCTGTAAAACAAGGAAGCTGGGCGTCGAGGTGTGCTGAAAGCCCACTGCACAGATTTTTCCGCATTGCCGCTGGGCATCCTGCATGGACTTAAAATCCTGTACGGTCAGCGCGGGTGGTTTTTCCAGCAGTACATTATATCCGGTATTCAGGGCTTTTATCGCCATGTCCGCATGCAAGTGCAGCGGCGTGGCAATGATGACCGCGTCTAAACCATGACAGCTGTGCAAAAAGGCGTCATAGTCTTTATAGGATGTAACAGCGCTATAAGGCGTTTCTTTCAGCGCGTCGCGGTACGCTTCGATATTGCTGTCACAAGCGGCAACAAGATTTAGCCTGCCAGCTTCCACAAGCGGGGCCATATAGCGCAGCAAACGCCGCCCAAAAGCGCCCACCCCAACGAGGGCCACGTCCAGTTGTTTCACAGCCATGCTATTACCTGCCTAGGATGATTTCGAGTGCGAGATGCGCGGGTCTATCACCACATAGAAAATATCAACCAGTGTATTGGTCAGCACCACACAAAGAGCGGTAATTAGTATCAACGCCATGACCACTGGAAAATCCCTGGCAATGATGCTGTCGACGATTTCCCTTCCCACGCCTGGTAAGGCAAAAACTATCTCAGTGACTACCGCGCCGCCGATCAGCCGCCCGACTTGCATGGAAATAACGGTCACTACTGGTATAAGCGCGTTGCGTAGCGCATGCTTGCCTATGACCTTGCTCTCTGAAAGCCCCTTGGCCCGGGCGGTCATAACATACTCCTGCCCCAGCACTTCCAGCATGGAAGAGCGTGTTTGCCGCATGATGGTAGCAGCAAAAGCAAAACCGATAGTAAAGGCCGGCATCAAAAGATGTTTCAGGTTGCCCACCGGATCATCAAAAAAACCTACGTATCCGGATGATGGCAGCCAGCCCAACCAAATGGAAAACACCATAATAAGCAGTATGCCCATCCAAAAAGGTGGCATGGCGATACCAATCATGGAAACTATGCCGTTCACCACGTCCCAGGCGCTATTTCTCTTCAAAGCCGAAAAAATACCGGCCGGTACCGCTATGACCGTGGCTATGACCATGGCCAGCATGGTCAGTTCTATCGTCACTGGCAAACGCTGCTGGATGATCTCGATGACCGGCTGGTTGGACTTGATGGCCCGGCCAAAATCGCCCTGTAGCACGTTGCCCACCCAGTCGAGATACCTTATGTAAACAGGCTTGTTAAGGCCCAATTCTGTTCGTATTTTTTCCAGGTCTTCCATGTTGACGGCTTCCCCTACTACGGCCAGGGCCGCATCGCCCGGCAGCATGCTGATGATAGTGAACAGCATGACACTGACCAACAAAAGAGTGGGAATGACCGCCAGCAGTTTTCTGGCAATATGTCCTAACATATGACCATACCTCTATTCTAAAAATAAAACCGGTAGTTTTTTATTTTGGTGCGGGCCGCCCAGCGACCCGCACCGGAAAAGGTTACATGTTGATTATTTTTGCAGCCAGGCTTCCCGTAGTATCCAGGAACCTTCCGGTTCTACCTGGAAACCCTGAAGTTTTTTGGTGTGAGCCTGGTAAAGCGGCAGATGGAAGAGGAATACTTCCGGGCAGTCCTCTAACAGTATGTTTTGCAGGTCTTTATAGATGACTTTTCTCTTGTCAAGATCATAGGTTTGTTTGCTGCTTTCCAGCATGGAATCAAATTTAGGGTTGGAATAACCGGTGAAGTTGTTGTTGGCTTTAGTAGCAAAGAATATCTGATATTGAATGTACGGATCAGGTTTAGGTACCGGGGCGAAATTGAGGCCGATCTGGCCTTCACCTTTTACCCACTGGCTGTTGAAGGCCAAGCGGTCAAAGGTTTCGATTTCAGCTTCTATACCAATCTTTTTCAGTTGTATCTGCACCAGTTGGATGATGGTTTTGTCCGGTTCGCGGGCGGTGAAAGAAAGTTTGGTTTTAAAGCCATTCGGATAACCTGCTTTAGTCAGGAGTTCTTTGGCTTTTTGTTCGTTATAGCTGTATTTGGATTCCGGGCTGTAGAACCATTGGTTCTTCATGGTAATAAAGGGCTCTACGGCGCCGTAGCCGTTAGCTACTACTTTGACAAATTCGTTGCGGTCCATGGCAAAAGCTATGGCCTGGCGCACTTCTTTTTTCGAGAGAGGATCTTTATTAACGTTCAGTATAAGCTTAAATACTCTCGATGCGCTGGTCGGCACAACATTGAGCTCTTTGCTGTCCTGAAGGGACTTGATGTTTATCGTCTGTACGCTGTCTATAAGTCCCAGGCTACCACTCTTGAGGTTGACCAGTTTTACCGAATCGTCAGGAATTATCTTGATGTTTACGCCGTCAAGATAAGGCAGCGCTTTGCCGTCTTTGCCCATTTTGTGATATTTATCAAATTTAACGAGGGTAATGTGGTCTCCTTCGACCGCTTCTTTCATCATGAAGGGGCCTGTTCCCACGGGGTTACGCACTATATCCTTGCCATATTTCTGGATGGCGGCCGGGGATACCATGTAACCGGCATAGTTGGCCAATACGCCTAACAAGGCTGAAGACGGGTTTTTTAAGTTGATTTTTACCGTGTAGGGGTCTACCACGTCGATGGACTGTATGTCCGCCACTTCACTGCGGTAGGTGGATTTGGTATCGGGGTTCATGCCGCGCTGCAGTACGAATTTTACCGCTTCTGCGTTAAAGTCTGTACCGTCATGGAATTTTACGCCTTTTTTCAATTTGAGGATGAGTGTTTTGTCACCTTGTACTTCCCATGTTTCGGCCAGACCCGGCACGTATTTACCGCTACTGTCGACGTCGATCAGGGTTTCATAGATCTGGTTGATGATAAATTTGTCGTTTGTCCGGCCGCTGCTGACCGTAGGATCAAGCGACGACCACTTGGCTGCCTGGGCGGCTTGCAGTACCCCGCCTCTTACAATGGCACCGGCTTTGTCGTCCTTGGCCGCCGGAGCCGCCTTGTCTCCTCCGCCCCCGCAGCCCGCCAAAAGGCTGGCCGTGAGAAATACCAAGAGAATGGCCCATGTTGCTTTTCTGCTAAACATACATATCCTCCTTTTATTTTTTTATACTTTAAACCACTTGATAACATTACATAAAAACTACCCGTCAATTCATATATGTGCCGCCGTTCACGTTGATGGTCTCACCGGTTATGAAGCCCGACATACCGGAAGCCAGAAATACCACCGTGTCGGCCACGTTCTCAGGCGTGCCAAGCCTGCCGAGCGGCACGCCCGAGAGCACCCGCTCGCGGTACTCCCCTGTCCATTGTCCTGTCATGTCAGTTTCCACCGGCCCCGGGCAAACGGCATTCACCCGTATGTTATATTTGGCCATTTCAAAGGCCAGATGCTGCGTCAGGTAATTCACGCCCGCCTTGGATGCGCCGTAAGAGGGCGCGGCATTTTTATGGGGGGTTTTAGCGGTAGTCGAAGATATATTTATTATCCGGCCCTGTTTTTGTTTTATCATTTCCGGCAATACCGCCAGAGCTGCGTATAATGTACCGTTGAGATTTACGTCCAATACGCGCCGCCAGTCTTCTAGCTTCATCTCAAGTGTGGGTGCGCGCATATTCATCCCTGCATTGTTAACGAGGATGTCTATCCGGCCAAACTCCTCCAGCGCAGTTTGGGCAAAGGATTCGGCGGTAGTAGGATCGGCTATATCCCCGGCAGATACCAGGCACTTTCCGCCCTGTTTTTTTATCTCTCCGGCCAGTTCCTGCAATAAATCCGCCTTGGTGCCGTTGACGACCAACGCCGCACCCTCTTTGGCCAACGCCAGCGCTATGGCCCGTCCTATCCCTCTGGTGGCTCCAGTCACTATGGCTACCTGGTTTTCTAACAGCATAGTTCCTCCATCGGCTTCACAGCCCTTTTATCCAGTTTTCATCTATCTGGACGTATTTTATCGTCTGGCGGAAATAGGTAAAGGTAACGTGTATTTTCTCGTCCGGGGTCTGTTTGATGGATGGGTAGGAATACTCCCTGTTCAGTTGTTCTTTGGAGTTGTTGGTCATGCAGTATCCGTCGCCTGTCTCGATATCTCTTATATACGGCCAGGTTTTGCCACCGTCTTCCGACAGGGCCACGGTCATCGGCGCGCGCGGCGCACCCCAGAAAGCTGTTCTGCCGTTAGGTCCGGCAGTTGTCTTTTCTTCGACTGACGCGACCTGCTCATCATCTTCAATGTCGTCATACAGCGACAGACGCCGCTCCAAGCAGCCGTCCGCGCTCATGTTATTGAACACCATGGCCAGGTTTCCGCTTTTTAACAAGGTAAGCTGTATGGATGAGTTGTTGTTGGGCAAGGAAGTAGGCTGCGGCTCCGACCAGGAAAGGCCGTTGTCAGTAGAACGGCTCAGGTAAATATAGTCCGCCCAGCGGCTCCGGTACACTGCCACCAGCGTTCCGTCCGGCAGTTGTTCTATGTTCATGTGCACGCAGCCAACACTGCCCGGCACTTCGTATTCCGTCCAGGTCTGGCCCTGATCTTTTGAACGCATTACTGCACTGCAGTCGTTGTCGCCCACCCATTTTTTGCCTTGTTCGCCCCGGCAGTAAAAGACTGGCAGCAGCCAGTCGCCGCACGGCAATACAGTCACCGGCTGGCGGACAAAAGTGCCCGGCTTGTCAAACAGCACGTCCACCGGCCCCCAGGTATGTCCTTTATCTAAAGACACCCGCCTTCTTATGAAAGCAGTATCCTGGTTGCCTGAGATCTGGGCCGTCCAAAACAGCCACAGTTTGCCGTCCGGCAGTTCGAACAGCACGGGGTTTTGCTCGGAACGGGCCGGGTCATCCGATAGTTTTTCCGTTGCCGACCACTGGTTGGAGCCTTTGACAAGGCGCGACAGGTAGACTGAAATATCGGCTATACCTTCTTGAGTACCGGCAAACCATACACACAAAAGGTCACCGTTAGATAGGGGCATTATATTTGACGCATGGCTCTGTACGCAGGGCGCGGGGAGATAAGCCTCGCTACGCCCCTTGTCGTCTGCCAGCGGCTTTATTTCATTGCTGTAAACAGTTTCTTGTTCTGGCAAAATCATTTCCTCCCCTCTATTATTACAATAATTTTACTAAGTTCATAGCAGTTTTTTGTAAATACCACGTATATCTTCTTTATTCATTGGTTTGGGGTTATTGTCGAGGAGACGCGTAACTTTGGCAGCCGCTTCGACCATGCCGTCGAGATCAGCTTCTGTAATACCTTTATCCTTCAAACTGGTTTCTATCTCAAGGTCACGAACCAGGGAAAAGAGGTTGTCCACCATCTGCTGCGCCGCCTCTTGAGCCGTAAGGTTTTCTACCGACAGTCCCATAGCCAAAGCAATGTTTTTGAATTTTTCCTCTGCCGCGTCCATATTGAACTGCATGACAAAAGGCAGTAGTATGGCGTTGGAAAGTCCGTGCGCCATATGGTATTTGCCGCCTAACGGATAGGCCAAGGCGTGCACTGCTGTAGTGCTCGACGTCGCGATCGACATGCCGCCGAAGGTCGCGCCGAGCAGCATGGCGTGCCGGGCGTCTATGTCTGCACCGTTTTTATAGGCGCGGCGAAGATTACCGAAGATAAGACCTATTGCCTTTAGGGCATAAGTATCACTAAGGGGATTGGCTTTTTTCGAGGTATAACATTCTATCGCGTGGGTCAGTGCGTCCATGCCGGTAGCCGCGGTTATGGCCGGCGGCAGTTTCACCGTCAAAGAGGGGTCGAGTATGGCGCAGTCCGGCACCAGTTTACCACTGACCACTCCTATTTTGCTTTCTTCTTCCGGTACAAGTACGATGGCGTTTTGAGTCACTTCGGCACCCGTGCCGGCGGTAGTGGGTATCATCAGGGTCGGTATGCCGTTTTTCTTTATTTCCGCGCCCTTTAATAGTTCCGCCAGCGACACATCATTGGTCAGAAGGACTGCGACCAGTTTGGCGACATCCATGACGCTCCCCCCGCCGACAGCTATGATGAGCTGCGCGGAAAAATTACGGGCGGCCTCAACGGCAGCATTCACATGCATTGTCGCCGGTTCGGGCGGTATATCGTCTATCACCCGCACCTCGGCGCCAGCTTCTCTTATGATAGCCAGCGGCCGTTCCACCAGACCGGCCCGGCTTACGCCCTGGTCGGTAAGCAAGAGGACGGATTTAGCCTCAATAGAGGCCATTACTTCGGGTATTTTTTCTATGCTCTCGGGTCCGGCTATTATCCGTCCTACCTGAAAAAGCGAATACACATCCTTGTACATGCAACCATCCACTCCTTTACTGCGTCTATTTGTAGGTGGCCAGAGCGGCCAATATTTTGCCATCGATAGCGTCGCTGAGCGCTTCGGCCGGTTTTCTGGCCGGGCCTGCCTGGTAACCTAAAAGATTCATCGCCCGCTTGACGATGGAATTAGGGTTGCCCAAGGGCAGGGTGTCCCGGATAGGGCGCAGTTTGCATTGGGCCTCCCTGGATGCCGCCAGATCGCCTTTTTTCCACAGTTCGTATATTTCCACCACCAGCTCGGGAAACAGGTTGGCTATGCCGGAAATACCGCCCGCACCGCCCGCCATCAGGGTCGAGAGTATCAAGGAGTCGTTGCCGGACAACACGCTCACCCGGCCCTTGACCTCTTCGATATAGCGCAAGATGGTATCAAAATTGCCGCTGCTGTCCTTGATACCCACGATGTTTTTACACTCGAGCAATCTGATAAGGGTTTTGTAGTCTATATTATTGCCCGTCCGGGCCGGTATGTTATAGAGGATGACCGGTATCTCGACCGCATCGGCTATTTCCTTATAGTAGTTATAAAGTTCGTCCTGGGATACCGCTACAAAATACGGAGTTATTACAGATATGGCGTCAACACCAAGCTTTTCGGCAGTCCGGGAAAGATTGACCGCTTCTTTGGTCGTCACAGCACCCGTTCCAGCGTAAACCGGCAGTCGACCGCGGTTTTCATCTATCATTATCTTAATGACCGCACTTTTTTCTTCACTGTCTAGCGCGTAAAATTCACCATTTGTCCCGAGGCAAAACAGCCCGTGCACTCCGGCAGAGACCATGCGGTTGACTTGCCGCCTTAGTTCCTGTTCGTTTATTTTGTCATCTTGTGTCAGGGGAGTAGCCATAGCGGCTACTATTCCTTCCGGTCGCATCATAAAGCGCCTCCAAAATAAATATTCG
>JAVBNN010000021.1:0-53686 GCA_031551525.1 Acidaminococcales bacterium | reverse complement strand
TGGGGCATCGGCTGGGAAGTGTGGCTCGACGGCATGGAGATAACCCAGTTCACCTATTTCCAACAGGTAGGCAGCATAGACGTGAAACCGGTATCGGTCGAAATAACCTACGGCCTTGAGCGTTTGGCCATGTATATCCAGGGCAAGGACAACGTGTATGACCTCGAATGGGTGAAAGGCGTCAGCTACGGCGACGTTTTCCACCAAAATGAATACGAGCAGTCTTTTTACAATTTTGAACTGTCGGACGCCTCCTTGCTCTTTAAGCTGTTTGACGACTATGAAAAAGAAGCCCGGCGAGTGGTGGAGGCCGGTTATGTCCTGCCCGCCTATGATTACGTATTGAAATGCTCGCACGCCTTCAACCTGCTTGATGCGCGCGGAGCCATCAGTATCAGCGAACGTACCGCCTTTATTGGACGGGTACGCCACATGGCCCGCCTGTGCGCGGCCGCTTACCTTGAGCAGCGCGAAAAACTCGGCTTCCCGCTTTTGAAAGGGGGAAAATGATATGAAACACGATCTTTTGTTTGAAATAGGCCTCGAGGAAATACCGGCCAGATTTATGCCGGACGCTTTGGCGCAAATGGAGTCACTTTTGCAAAAAGCGCTGGAAGAAGCATTTATTCCTTTTGAAAATATAAAAGCCTACGGCACGCCTCGCCGCCTGGCCGTTATAGCCACAGGCGTGGCCGGGACTCAGCCTGTCCGTACAGTGGAAAACAAAGGCCCCTCGATCAAGATCGCTTATGACGCAGCCGGAACAATCACCAAGGCGGCGGAAGGGTTTGCCCGCGGGCAAGGCGTCGCAGCGTCCGCGCTGGTAGAAAAGGCCGGCTATGTTTTTGCGGTGAAAGAAGAGGGCGGCCAGGAAGTAGAAGGACTGCTGCCCGGCATACTTACCGGTCTTGTCAATTCACTAAATTTCCCCAAGACCATGCGCTGGTCGGACCTTGATTTTCGTTTTGTGCGCCCTATACACTGGCTGCTGGCTTTGTTTGGCGAAAAAATAGTGCCGCTTGAGGTGGCGCACATCAAATCGGGCAACAAAACGCGCGGACACCGTTTTTTACACGAGGGCGAAATAACCATAAAACATCCCTCTGAATATGTTGAAGCCCTGCGTTCGGCACATGTGCTGGCCGACCAAGAGGAGCGGCGCATCCTCATCGAAGAGCAGGTGAAAGACCTGGCAGTCAAAGAAGGCGGCCAGGCCTCGATAGACGAAGAACTGCTCGAGGAAGTGACCTACCTGGTGGAATGGCCGACCGCGCTATGCGGGCGTTTTGACACAGAATTCTTGGCTCTACCCAAGGAAGCCATCATCACGCCTATGCGTGAACACCAGAGGTATTTTCCGGTATTCGATAAAAAAGGCGCACTGTTGCCGCTCTTTATCACCGTGCGCAACGGCGGCTCCTTCAACCTGCCGGTGGTCGCGGCGGGCAATGAGCGGGTACTCCGTGCTCGTTTGGCTGACGCCGCCTTCTTTTTCAACGAAGACCGCAAACATCCGCTGGCCGATCGGCTGGAAAAACTCAAGACGGTAGTCTTTCAGGAAGGACTCGGCAGTATTTATGACAAGGCCCAGCGCTTGAAAAAGCTATCCTCGTTTATCCGGCAAAAAGCCTCGCTCGAGGCGGAAGTGAACGTCAAAGAACTTGACCGGGCGGCGGAGCTCGCCAAAGCCGACCTGGTAACGGGTATGGTGTGTGAATTTACCGAGCTTCAGGGTATCATGGGACGGGAATACAGCAAACTGGACTTGGAACCGGCCAATGTCAGCGAAGCAATATTCGAACACTATCTGCCTCGCTTTGCCGGGGATGAACTTCCTCAGAACGCTTATGGACGCATCGTGAGCATTTCCGACAAGACGGACAATATCGTCGCCACTTTCAGCCGAGGCCTCATACCGTCCGGTTCGCAGGACCCGTATGCACTGCGCCGCCAGGCTTTGGGCATCGTCGGCATACTGGCCGAGTCAGGCTACAAGCTTTCTCTGTCTTCTTTATTAAAAGAAAGCATGGCTCTTTTAGAAGTAACTAAAGACAGCAGAGATAACCTGCTCGAACAACTGCTGGACTTTTTCAAACTGCGGCTAAAAAACCTTCTGGCTGAAAAAGGACTGCGTTACGATCTGGTGGACGCCGTTTTGGCCGCCGGAATGGACAATATAGCGGATACCTTCAAACGGGCCAAAGCCCTTCAGGAATTTGCCGGTACAGGCAAACTGGGCGTCGCAGTGCAGGCATTCACCAGAGTGGCCAATATACTGAAACAGGCTAAAGAAAAAGGCACAGTACAGCAGGAACTGTTTACGGAACAGGCGGAGGCCTGCCTGTGTGAAAAACTTTCTGCGGTGAAATGGCAGAGCGGAGACTTAGCCGCTAAAGGCGATTATCTTGCTATTCTTGACGAGGTGGCGGAACTGGCCGGACCGGTAAATAACTTCTTTGAATCGGTCATGGTCATGTCGCCAGATGAAAAAGTAAAAAACAACCGTCTGGCTCTGCTTTCCTCTGTGGCGGATTTTGCCGGTACGATAGCTGATCTGAGTAAAATAGTGGAAGAGTGAGGAGGCGGCAGTTTTGAAAAAACCTCTCCTGGTATTGTTCCTGGCTTTGGCCTGTGCTTTTCCGGCCCTGGCCAAAGAAACTGGTGATGAAAACAAGATACCGCATACTAAAGGCGTTGCGCTTGACGGCCCGGCAGCGGTGGAACGGGATTTTGACCATAAGAAGTCCCCGTATTTTACCCGCCACGATTTTTATAACATGAAGTCTACGAAGAGTTTCCAGATACTGCCGCGCTTTAAGACCATCCAGCAGGAGGCCGAATGGACCTGTGGCCCAGCCTCGGCGCTGATGGTGATGGAATACTTTGGCATGCGCGGGGGGCGGAACGAAGCCGACCTTGTCGCACTGCGGCAAAACCCCAATCCCGGCGCATCCACTCTGCGCCAGATGATGAATATATTCGACGGCCTGGGCGGCTACGAATACCTTTCCACCTATGATATAGACCCTCAATATCCGCCGCGGGAAGACTTCCTCTACATGATGACACTGCTTAAACTGCCGGTCATCATCGGCTGGAATGAATGGGGCGGGCACTGGCAAGTAGTCATAGGCTACGATACCATGGGCACCTCGGCCACACAGGACGATGTCCTTATCCTGGCCGATCCGTACGACACCACCGACCACGACCAGAACGGCTATGTAGTGCAGCCCTTCCAGCGCTTTTATTACAACTGGAATAACCGCTTCGACCCGGTTTTTAAACAAAGTGTTTTTCTGGTAGCTTGGCCGCAAGGGACATATGACAAAGAAAAAATAAAACAATATTTGCAATAAATAAAAAATCCCGCTGTTGCGGGATTTTTTATTTATCCCAAGCGCA
Source organism: Acidaminococcales bacterium (assembly GCA_031551525.1). GTDB lineage: Bacteria > Bacillota > Negativicutes > Acidaminococcales > JAISLQ01 > JAVBNN01. The sequence goes on along the minus strand of JAVBNN010000021.1, from coordinate 50,281 downwards.
TCGCCAGACTTGACGTACATAAAATAATGCTTTACTTTATTGCTTATATAGTATATGCTAAATCTATACTTTTAATAAATAAGCTACTCTAATTGCAAGAAATATGTCAAATATAAATTAAAAGGAGTGCTATCAATGGCAAAAGGCAAAAACTTTCTTCTCTGGTTTGATGACATCCACAAAGACGACGTGCATCTGGTCGGCGGAAAATCCGCTTCCCTGGGCGAGATGACCTCGCGCACCAAAGTGCCGGTACCCTATGGTTTTGCTACCACGTCTGATGCCTACCTTTATTTTATCGATGAAAGCGGCCTTAGGGAGCAAATTTCCGCTTTGCTGGATACTTTGACCGACGTTGAAGACAGCGCCAAATTGCGCGAAGTCAGCCGTAATATCCGTGAAGCCATCATGAAAGCCAGCATGCCGAAAGATTTGCAAAAAGCCATTGGCGAAGCCTATAAAGAACTGGCCAAACGGGTGGACGAGAAAGAGCCGTTTGTCGCGGTCAGGTCGAGCGCCACGGCCGAAGATCTGCCGGATGCCAGCTTTGCAGGGCAGCAGGATACCTATTTGAACGTGCGCGGGAGCGAGGAGATAGTTGAGCGTATCAAAGAATGCTACGCCTCTACTTTTACCGACCGGGCGGTATATTACCGTACGACTAAAGGCTTTGACCACTTGGAAGTCGCATTGTCCGCCGTTGTGCAAATGATGGTGTTTTCTAGATCATCCGGCGTCATGTTCACGGTGGACATTGTGACCGGCAATGACAAAAATATCCTTATCGAAGCCGCCTGGGGCCTTGGCGAATATGTAGTGCAGGGCGTGGTCACACCGGACAATTACATGGTGGAAAAGAGCACTTTGAAGGTGCTCAATAAACTTATCACAGAGAAAAACGTCATGATGGTGCGTTCTCCGGGCGGCGGCTGCGAAGAGCAGAAAGTTCCGGCTGAACTTGCCAAGGCGCAGGTGTTGTCGGACACACAAGTGGCGGAGCTGGCAAAATATGCCCTCGACATAGAAAAGCACTACGGCTGCTATATGGACATCGAATGGGGCGTCGATGAACGCACAGGAAAACTTTGGATACTCCAGGCCCGCCCGGAAACCGTCTGGTCGAGGCGCAACAAAGAAGGCAGCCAGCCGCAATCAGAAGCTTCCGTTGCTGTTACCGCAGACCTCAAAGTCATCATCAAAGGTCTTCCGGCCAGCCCGGGCAAAGCCGCCGGCAAGGCCAGGGTCATTCTCGATCCCGCACGCATAGACGAATTCAAAGACGGCGAGATACTGGTCACTGAAATGACTGCCCCGGACTGGGTGCCGGCTATGAAAAAAGCTCGTGCCATAGTGACCGACTCGGGCGGCATGACCTGTCACGCCTCCATCGTCAGCCGCGAGCTCGGTATCCCCTGTATCGTTGGCACCAAGAGCCGTAGTGAAGCGGCTACTACAGTGATAAAAGACGGGCAGGATGTAACAGTGGACGCCAGCAACGGCGTAGTATATGAAGGCATAGTGAATGAACTGGTAAAAAAAGCAGCGAGCGCTGAAAGCGGCGCAGTGGTGGCTGAAGTATTTCCGGTCACCGGAACCAAGGTATATATGAACCTTGGTGATCCGGATCTGGCGGAAAAACACAGCGCGCTTCCCTGCGACGGTATCGGCCTGATGCGCGAAGAATTTATCTGGACAACTTCTATACACGAACATCCTCTTTATCTTATCGAAACCGGGCGTCCAGACAAAGTCATCGACGGCTTGGCCGAAGGCATGAGGAAAGTCTGCCAGGCGATGTCGCCAAGACCGGTAACACTGCGTTTTAGCGATTTTAAGTCCAGTGAATACCGCGATCTTAAAGGCGGGGACAAATTTGAGCCGTACGAACCCAGTGCTCTTTTGGGCTGGCGCGGAGCATCCCGCTACTACGACCCCAAATATATCGAAGCTTTTAAACTGGAAATCAAAGCGGTGCAAAAAGTCCGCGAAGAATATGGTCTAAAAAACCTCCACGTCATGATACCCTTCTGTCGCAATGTGGACGAAGCGGAGAAGGTCACGGCCATGATGGCCGCCGAAGGGCTTGTGAGAAGCGCCGACTTCAAAGTATGGCTGATGGCCGAGATACCCTCCAATATTATCTTGGCCGATAAATTCAACAAATACATCGACGGCTATTCCATCGGCTCGAACGACCTGACCATGCTGGTGCTCGGTTGCGACCGTGACAACGACACCGTGGCGCATATATACGACGAGCGCAACCTTGCGGTCAAGCGGGCGATCAAACATCTGATCAAGGTAGCCCACCGGGATGGCAAAACAGTCTCCATCTGCGGCCAAGCGCCCAGCGTCTATCCAGACTTTACCGAGTTTCTCATTAAAAGCGGCATAGACTCTATTTCGGTCAATCCGGATACGGTAAAACACACCAAACGCATGGTAGCTCAAATGGAACAGCGTATCATGCTCGACGCCCTGACCGGGCGCGGCATAGCAGAAGACCCGGACTACGAGTGGTAAACTAGAAATACGGGCGCGCCGGAACCGGTGCGCCTGATTTTAAGAAGGTGATCGTTCTGTCATTGAGTGAAAGACAAAAACATATAGCTGAAATAGTACGAACTGACGGGCCGATCACCGGCAAGAATATCGCCGGGCGGCTGAACGTGACCAGGGCGGCCCTGCGTTCCGACCTGGCCATACTGGTCATGAGCGGAATGATCGACGCGCGGCCCAAGGTAGGCTACTATTATGCGGGTAAAGAAGCGTCGGGGCTCTTTGCCCAGGAAATAAACAACGTCCGGGTGAGCGATGTGCAGTCGTTGCCTGTGGCGGTAGACAGCGGGGCCAATGCTTACGACACACTGGTCGCGATGTTCACGGAAGACGTGGGCAGCGTATTCGTGGTGGAAAAGGGAAACCTGCTGGTTGGCGTTGTATCGCGCAAAGACCTTTTGAAAGTATCACTGAACAGTGAAGGAAAACTGGCCAGTGTACCGGTAAAGATGGTCATGACACCCTTAGCGAAGCTGGTTGTGGCCAAAGGTGATGAGCCGATAGCGTTGGCCGCCAGAAAAATAATCGATAATGAAGTAGATTGTTTGCCGGTCGTGCAGGAAATCGATACCGAGAAGAAGAAATATAAACTTATTGGCCGTTTGACCAAAACGAACATAACACGCCTGTTGGTAGACCTGGCGGAAGGAAAAGGGGGAGTCCATCATAGCTGACCAGTTGCCCATAATATATGCAGTATCCGATTCGATAGGTGAAACGGCGGAAATGCTTGCCAAAGCCGCAGCCAGCCAGTTTGACGTCAGCAACTTCGATATAGTGCGCATCTCACATATTGAGACGATAGACCAGATAGACAAACTGGTGGAAAAGGCCTGCGCCCAGCAATGCATGATCTGTTACACCATAGTGGCGGAGGATTTGCGCCATGCACTGGAAGAACGCATAGGTAAATGCAATATCAACTCAATAGATCTTCTCAGCCCGATGATCAGGAGCGTGGCCAACATGTCCGGGCTCAAGCCGCTCAATAAGGCCGGCCTGATGCACACTCTCGATAACGAATACTTCAAAAGGGTTGAAGCGGTCGAATTTGCCGTCAAATACGACGATGGCAAAAATCCATGGGGGCTTTTGCAGGCAGACGTGGTACTGGTCGGAGTATCCCGTACCTCTAAGACGCCGCTCAGTATGTACCTGGCGCACAAACGCCTGAAAGTATCCAATGTACCGCTGGTGCCGGAACTCATGCCGCCGGAGGAACTTTTCCGCGTACCGGCGCACAAGATAGTGGGTCTCATCATAAATCCGTATAAACTCAACGAGATACGCGCCACACGGCTAAAAACCATGGGCCTCTCAGACGACGCCAGCTACGCCGATGTGGTCAGGATAAACGAAGAACTCGAATACGCCAAGGCGATCATGAGAAAGCTGCACTGCATGGTCATAGACGTATCCAACCGCGCTATCGAAGAAACCGCCAACATGATACTTGACTATGTGAAGAAAAACTCCAACCGTATTTAAAAAGAACAGCACTGTGTACTGCACCGCTTAAGTTAGATAGTATGATATACTGAAAACTAGCTTAAGAGGTGTAGTTTATTTTTATGTCAAATATAAAGAGGTGTACACTTGTTTGCAGATACAGGCTTTATATGGTAAAATATTTGGTAGTCCAATATCATGAGAGGGGTTTAGCTTATGTCAGGTCATTCCAAATGGGCAAACATAAAACATAAAAAAGGCAGGATGGACGCTATACGCGGCAAACTCACCACAAAAATAGGCCGCGAGATAACTATCGCCGTGAAAATGGGCGGGTCCGACCCCATAGGCAATACCCGGCTGAAACTGGCATTACTGAAAGCCAAGGCCAATAATGTTCCCAAAGAGAATATCCAGCGCGCTATCCAAAAAGGCCAGGGCGCTCTTGAAGGTTCAAGTTACGAAGAAATCACCTACGAAGGCTACGGCCCGGGCGGCGTTGCCGTCATAGTGACCGCGCTCACGGATAACCGCAACCGTACGGCGGCCGACGTGCGCCATCTTTTTTCCAAATACGGCGGAAACCTTGGTGAAACCGGCTGCGTGGGCTGGATGTTCAAACGCCAAGGCCTTTTTGTAGTTGAGCAATCGACCGGTGCGACCGAAGAAAGCCTAATGTTGGCCGCTTTGGACGCCGGAGCTGATGATATAAAAACCGAAGAAGATTCTTTTGAGATATTTACCGACCCCGCCGACTATGATGCGGTGGAAGCGGCGTTGACCGGAGCGGGCATTGCTGTGGCGGCGGCGGAGATAGCCATGATACCGGATACCATGGTGTCACTGGAGGGCGACGATGCCGCGCGCATGACAAAAATGCTAGAAGCGCTCGAAGACCTTGACGACGTGCAGGATGTTTACTCGAACGCCGACCTGCCGGAGGAAGAATAAAGCGGCAGGCAACTGCTTTGGTGTGATAAAACTAGGTTAGGGGTTGGTTTCGTTTGCTGGCGTTAGGTATAGACCCCGGTACGGCGATCTGTGGTTTCGGTCTGGTGGATATGACGGGCAACCGTCTCATGCCGGTGCATTACGGCGCGGTATTCACCGCCAAAGGACTGCGGGCGGAAGAACGGCTGCTCCTTATATATGACGGAATCACCGCCCTTTTGCAAGAGTACCATCCTAATATAGTGGCAGTGGAACAACTGTTTTTCAACCGCAATGTGACGACCGCCATTACGGTCGGGCAGGCGCGTGGCGTGGCCCTTCTTGCGGCAGCCCGCGCGGGGGTGAAACTAGCCGAGTATACCCCTTTGCAAGTCAAACAGGCAGTGACCGGCTATGGCCGCGCCGATAAAGAACAAGTGACTTTTATGGTACAAAAGCTTTTAAACATAAAAGAAAAACCAAAACCGGACGACGTGGCGGACGCTTTGGCGATAGCGGTATGCGCCCTACACTCGTCGGGCAACTGCTGGCAGGAGAAGATAAAATGATCGGTTATATAACAGGAAAAATCACACTCATTGCCGGCGACCACTGCTTTGTGGAGGCATACGGCATAGGCTACCGGGTGTTCATGTCGGGCGCCGGCATTTCCCGTCTGGAACGGGGACGCGAGGCCAAGCTGTTCACCTATACCAATGTCCGCGAAGACGCGATACTCTTATTTGGCTTTTGCGACTATGAAGAGTATGAACTATTCATAAAACTCATCACGGTGAGCGGAGTAGGCCCGAAGGTGGCGCTCGGCATATTGTCGGCCACCGCGCCGGACACCTTCCGCCTGGCCATACTCAACCAAGATCTAAAGATATTGACCAAGCTGCCCGGGGTAGGCAAAAAAACCGCTGAGCGGCTGCTTTTAGAATTGCGCGACAAACTGGGCTTCTCGCCCGGCGAGACCATAGCTGCCGCCAAACTGGCCGATATCCCGGCCGCCAACGGCGCGCGCGAAGAGGCGGTGCAGGCGCTTCTCGCGCTCGGCTACGACAGTTCGGAAATAATGCCGGCACTGAAGAAACTCCCGGCGGACGAACTGCCGGCCGCCGAGATAATAAAACTGGTACTTAAGGGTTTTGCCGGGAGGTAAGGGATGGAAAGCGAAGAGCGCATCATAACAGGAAACGAACAGGGCGCCGACGTCTGGCAGTATAGCTTAAGACCACGCCGCCTGGCGGAATATATAGGCCAGGAGCAGGTCAAGCAAAATATGTCGGTTTTTATCCAGGCCGCTCTGGCACGCGGTGAGTCACTCGACCACGTTCTTTTGTTCGGACCGCCCGGCCTTGGCAAGACCACACTGGCCGGCATCATAGCAAATGAACTCGGTGTAAACCTGCGTATCACCTCCGGGCCGGCCATCGAGCGACAGGGCGATTTGGCGGCGCTTTTGACCAACCTTACGGAAAATGACGTCCTCTTTATCGACGAAATACACCGGCTGTCAAAGACGGTGGAAGAAATACTTTATTCTGCCATGGAAGACTACGCCCTCGACATCATCATTGGCAAAGGGCCTAGCGCGCGCTCCATACGCCTCGACCTCCCTAAATTCACCCTCATCGGGGCAACCACTAGAGCAGGAGCTTTGGCCGGGCCGTTGCGCGACCGTTTCGGCGTCATCTGTCGTTTGGAATATTACACGAAAGACGAACTGCGCCATATTATCGAGCGTTCAGCCGAAGTATTGGGCGTTGCCATAGATCAAAGCGGAGCGGAAGAGGTCGCCATGCGGGCGCGAGGTACTCCACGCGTGGCCAACCGCCTCTTAAAGCGGGTACGCGATTTTGCCCAGGTGTTTGGCGATGGCCTGGTAACAGCCGCGGTAGCCGACAAAGCGCTTACCCAGCTGGAAGTGGATAAATACGGCCTCGATCGTAACGATCGCCGCCTTTTGACGGCGGTGATAAAGACTTTTGGCGGCGGGCCGGTCGGAGTGGACACTCTCGCCACCGCGATAAGTGAAGAAGTGGAAACAGTGGAAGACGTTTACGAACCTTTCCTCATGCAACTGGGTTTCTTGCAGCGTACATCGCGCGGGCGCATCGCCATGCGCGAGGCCTATCAGTATTTGGGTATTCCCTGCCCGGAGGGCTGATATGGAAAAGATGCTTTTACATGCCTGCTGTGGGCCGTGCAGTATTTATCCCAGCAAATTCCTACGATCGCAGGGGCGGAACTTTACGCTGTATCATTTCAATCCCAATATACACCCTTATCAGGAATTTAAACGGCGGCTGGCGACCCTGCGCGATTTTGCAGAGGCCGAAGGTTTGCCGTTGTCCGTAGATAAAAGTTACGACCTTGAGGGATTTTTGCAGCGTGCGCTGGCCGAGCCGGTATCGCGTTGCCATTATTGCTACAGGGCGCGCCTTGACCGGGCGGCGGAATACGCCAAAGAAGAAGGTTACAGCGCTTTTTCCACGACCTTATTGGGTAGCCCTTACCAGGATCACGAAGAAATAAAAAAAGCGGGGTTGGAAGCCGCGGAGCGGCATAATGTGGAGTTCGCCTATTTTGACTGGCGCGACGGTTTTTCTGAATGTACGGCAGTGAGCACGGCACGCGGCATGTACCGCCAACCTTATTGCGGCTGTATTTTCAGCGAACGCGACCGCTATGAAAAAAAGAGGAGGCAGCATGCTTAACGGCCTTTCTATGGCTAAACTGTTGATGCTGGCCGGGGTGGTACTATTTTTAGTCGGAACGCTAATATATTTTGGCGGCAAGTTTTTCCCCTTCGGCAACTTGCCGGGGGATATCAAGATAGAAAAAGGCAATTTCAGTTTCCATTTCCCAATAGTTACCTGCCTGGTGATAAGCGTCGCCCTGTCAATCATACTTAATGTATTTCTGCGGAAATAGCCGGAGGTAAACCATGCTCAAAAACACCCTGTCTTTTTGCCTGTCGCTGCTTTTATTTACCCTGCCGGCCGAAGCTGCGCAGACGATCAGAGTGGGCATCGTGGAAGGGCAGCGGTCGGCAGAGTTTTTCTCTGAACAGGAGCAAAAAGTATTTTCATCCGGTGTCCTTATTGCCACTTTTTCGCCCGGAAGCAGACATTTTATTACGGCAAACAGCAGACAGCTGAAAATCGACGGGCAGCCGGTAAACGGCGAGAAACTGGAAATAGCGAGCAGTCAGCCTGAACAGGGCGGCCAGGTCAACCACCGATCTTACCGGGGCGCCTTTTCCATAAATCTTCTAACTGACGGCAACAGCCTGAATGTGGTCAATATCCTGCCGTTGGAAGAGTACCTTTATTCGGTAGTCGGCGTGCAGTTAAAACCGCTTTGGCCCAAAGAAGCCGCCAAAGCGCAGGCGGTGGTATCACGTACTATAGCCATGCAGGCCATTCGCAACTCCTTGGCGCGCGATTACGACATAGCGGCCATGTACCGGCAAAGTTACTTTGGCAAACATGCGGAAAAAGAACAATCTAAAGCCGCTGTGGACGCTACAGTCGGCGAAGTAGTGCTGTGGCAGGGCGCCGTGGCTGACGTGCAGTTTTTCCTGTCGGGCGGTGGGCGTACCGAAGATGGGGGCAAACCCTACTTGCCTTCCCTGCCGGATCATGACCAGGATTTTCCCGGATTTGCCTGGGAAAAAATGTTTACTGCCGAGGAGATAGATAATATACTAATGTACGCCGGTTATCAGGAAATCGGTCGTTTTCAGGGCTTTGAATTTTCCACCATGGACGCCAGAAAACCCGGCGAACCTAACGACCGGGGGAAAAGCGGTCGACTGAAAGAAATCAAGGTTATCGGTGACCGGGGCTATGCCATGATACCGGGCAGCCGTTTCGCCGCCATGTTGAGGTTGCCGAGTAGCGAGTTCGACATTCTTGTCGCCAACCTTTTACCGCAACTGGTGGATATACCGATCACCGACCCCTACGGCAACGTCATAGGCGTCAAACAGATGCCAGTCAATATGGGCGCGAACCATATTTCCCTGCCGTTTAATCGTCCGCTTGTCCAGCGGGTGGCCTGGGCGGAAAATGAAAAAATCGTCATAAAAGGACGCGGAGCCGGTGACGGCATAGGTTTTAGCCAATGGGGCGCACGCGGTTTGGCGTTGGCCGCGTCCGATGCAGACGGGTACTACAAGAATGTCCTTAGTTATTATTTCCCCGGTTGCAGGATAACGGCGCTATACTGATTTGGAGATAGAAAATGTTAGTTAAAGACTTTGATTACTGCCTGCCGGAAGGCCATATCGCGCAAACCCCTCTTGCGCGGCGCGACCATTCGCGTCTTTTGGTTTTAGACAAAGAGTGCGGAGAAATGCAGCACCGGCATTTTTACGATATCCCCGATTATCTTGATGAAAACGACCTTCTGGTTTTTAACGACTCTAGGGTCATACCAGCCAGGCTGATGGGACGACGGGCCAGCGGCGGAGTTGTGGAAGTGTTCCTGCTGCACAGAAGCGCTAAAGACGAATGGGAAGTATTGGTCAGGCCGGGCAAAAAGGCCCGCCTCGGCAGCGTGGTGGAATTTGGCGAAGGCCTATCCTGCGAATTTATTGCCCATACTGATTTTGGCGGACGTATCGCACGCTTTTCCTATGACGGGCTGTTTGAGGACAAACTGCGTATACTGGGCGAAGTACCGCTGCCGCCCTATATACACGAAACCCTCTCTGATCCGGAACGCTACCAGACCGTATATTCGCGGGAGGAAGGATCGGCCGCCGCTCCTACGGCGGGGCTGCACTTTACTAACGAACTGCTGGAAAAAATAAAAAAACGCGGAATAAAAAGCGCTTTTGTCACCCTGCACGTGGGCCTCGGTACTTTCCGCCCGGTCAGTGTGGAAAATATCAAAGACCATCTCATGCATGGGGAATATTACAGCGTGCCGGAAGAGACCGCGCAACTTATCAACAGTACCAGAGCGCGCGGCGGTCGTGTGGTGGCTGTTGGCACTACCCCCGTCCGGGTGTTGGAGAGTGTGGCCCGGGACGGAAAGATGTTCTTTCAAAGCGGGAAAACCGCCGTTTTTATTTATCCCGGCTACAAATTTCAACTGGTGGACGCTCTTATAACAAACTTTCACTTGCCGCAGAGCACCCTGTTGATGCTGGTCAGTGCGCTGGCCGGGCGGGAACTCATCCTGTCGGCCTATGAAACGGCTGTTAGGGAAAACTACCGTTTTTTCAGTTTCGGCGACGCCATGTTTATAAAATGATGTGAGGACGGATCTATTTGCCAGCAGTGACCATCGAAATAATAAAAGAATGCCCGGAGACGGGTGCGCGGGCGGGGATGCTTCACACCCCGCATGGCAGTTTCCCTACGCCCATGTTTATGCCGGTCGGTACACAGGCCACGGTGAAAACACTTTCGCCGGAAGAACTGGAAGAAATGGGCGCGGGCATCATACTCTCCAATACGTACCATCTTTTCCTGCGACCGGGCCACGAGTTGGTAGAAAAGGCCGGCGGGCTGCATAAATTCATGAACTGGAAACGCGGCGTATTGACGGATAGCGGCGGTTTTCAGGTATTCAGCCTGGGCGCCATGCGCAAGATAAAAGAAGATGGAGTGGAGTTCCGCTCACATATCGACGGGGCGAAAAAACTGCTCACTCCTGAAATAGCTACCAAAGTGCAGGAAGCATTAGGCGCGGATATAATCATGGCTTTTGACGAGTGCGTGCCTTACCCGGCCGAACACCACTACGCAAAAACCTCTACCGACCGCACGACCCGCTGGGCCGAACGCTGCCGGGACGCACACGGACGCAATGACCAGGCATTATTTGGCATAGTGCAGGGCGGCATGTATAAAGACCTTCGGCAAAAGAGCGCTGAAGAACTGGTGGAACTAGATTTTCCCGGCTACGCGGTGGGCGGATTGAGCGTGGGCGAACCCAAAGAAATGATGTACGATATACTATCCGATACCACGCGCTTTTTGCCGCGAGAAAAGCCCCGTTATCTGATGGGCGTAGGAACGCCGGACTGCCTGGTGGAAGGCGTGGCCCTGGGCGTTGACATGTTCGACTGTGTTTTTCCCACGCGGGTAGCTAGAAACGGCACGGCCATGACGCATGCCGGACGGTTGGTGGTACGTAACGCTCAATACGCAGAAGACTTTCTGCCACTAGAAGAAGGTTGCAACTGCTATGCCTGCCGCAATTATTCGCGCGCTTATATCCGGCACCTGTTCAAGGCAGAGGAAATATTCGGCCTCAGGCTGCTTTCTTTGCACAATCTATACTTTCTTTTGCAATTTATGCGTGATATGCGCACAGCAATAATGGCCGGAAACTTTTTGGATTTTCGGAAAAATTTTCTAGCCGGTTATCAAAATTGACAGGTATTTTAAAATTTTTCGCGAATACAAAACAAGTATATTAATTTCAAAGAGGTGTGTTATGGATCAACAGGAAAATTCTTTTATCATCAATATGATCGCCATTTTCGGCATGATGGCAGTTTTTTACTTTTTTGTAATGCGTCCGCAGAAAAAAGCCGACCGCCAAAAAGAGTACATGCGCAGCAACCTGAAAAAAGGCGACAAAGTAATCACTGCAGGTGGTATCTATGGCGTAATCTCCAGCCTGAAAGAAGATAGGGTCGGGCTGACTATCGCCGAGAGGGTAGATATGGAAGTCGCGCGCGCAGCTATCACCAGGTTCCAGGACGATACCAAGCAGGACTTGATGAACCAGCAGGCCGACAAGAAGAAATAAATGGACAAAAAATCTTTCCGCAAAACTATGCAAGCCGTCCGCGCCAGCTATGATCCGCATTGGCTGGCTCAAAGCAGCCAGATGGTTTCAGAACGTCTGGCGGGTTGGGAAGTGTTTCAAAAAGCAAACTGTGTCATGGGTTACCTAGCCTTCGGCAATGAAGTAAATATCGACTGGCTGCTCACAGAGGCGCTCCGGTGCGGCAAACGGGTACTGATACCATGGTTGCCGGAAGACGGGCAAACTATGGAGGCCGTGGAGTTTTCCGGCATGGGAAGCATAGTTTCCGGCAAGTTTAACATCAGGACGGTGGCCGCACCGCTCAAGAAAGCCCAGATAGAAGATATAGGCCTCGTGCTTACACCGGGACTCGCTTTTACAAAACACGGGGAGCGCATGGGTCTGGGGCGAGGCTATTATGATCATTTTTTTGCCCGGTCCGGGCAGGCCGTGACCATAGGAGTAACGCTGTCACCGCAGGTGGTGGACAGTTTGCCCACTGAACCGCACGATAAAAAAGTAAACTTTTTGGTAACAGAATATGCTATAATAATTTGTCAAAAGTAATAGGTGTTCAGGAATGGAGGAGAATGGTATTGCGTCCAAGTAATATTGGCACGTTTGTTGTCATGGCATTAGCAATTATAATAGTTTTTTTCCTTTACATAACCCCTCTGTCTAACTCGATAAAACAGGGTCTAGACTTGCAAGGCGGCACCCATGTGGTGCTCGAAGCGGTCGATACGCCGGACGCCCCGGTCACAGAAGATTCGCTTAACCGGGTGGTCAAAATAATCGAACGCCGGGTAAATGAACTGGGACTGACCGAGCCGGTCATCCAACGTCAAGGTACGCGGCGTGTCATCGTGGAATTGCCGGGCATTAAAGACCCGGATGCGGCGATCGCCATGCTGGGAAAAACCGCGCTTTTGGAATTTAAAGACCCCGGCAATAAGACTGTTCTTACAGGCAAAGACCTCAAAGACGCCCGTACCCAGGTAGACCAGGGTAAACGGCCGCTGGTGGCAATGGAATTTACCGATGATGGCGCCAAAAAATTCGCCGACCTGACAACTAAATACGTCGGGCAACAGATAGCCATCATGCTCGACGGAAAAGTACTTACAGCCCCGACGGTAAATGAACCCATTACAGGTGGCAAGGCCGTTATTACGGGCAACCGTTCGGTCGAAGAGGCCGAGCATTTATCCATACTTTTAAGGAGCGGTTCTTTACCAGTCAAGATGGATGTTGCGGAAAACCGCACAATCGGCCCAAGTCTTGGTCAGGACTCCAAAGATAAAAGCGAGAAAGCTTTTGCCATCGGCATCGCTGGCGTTCTCATTTTCATGTTGCTTTACTACAAACTCTCCGGCTTGGTGGCCAATATAGCGCTCCTGCTTTATGTGATGCTTCTTTTGGGCGCGATGAAACTGCTAGACGCTACCCTCACTTTGCCCGGTATCGCCGGCGTCATTTTGGGCGTGGGCATGGCGGTGGATGCCAACGTGTTGATTTTTGAACGCTTTAAAGAAGAAGCGCGGTCAGGAAAAACCCTCAGGGCAGCTTTGGATGCCGGTTTTACCAGGGCGTTTGCCACTATACTCGACTCCAATGTGACGACGCTGTTTGCCGCGCTGGTACTCTTTTACATGGGCACGGGTCCGGTGAAGGGGTTTGCCATTACTCTTGCTCTGGGCATAGTCATCAGTATGTTCACGGCTGTAACTATAACCAAGCTTATGCTAAAGTCACTGATTGGCAGCGGCATCATTAAAAACAGCAAATTCTTTGGCGCATAGGAAGGGCAGAGTAATAAATGAAAACATATAAGATTGTAGAAAAACGCAAAATATGGTTCGCGATATCTGCCGTGATCATACTTATCGGTTTTGTATCCATGTTAACTCGTGGATTCAACTTGGGCATTGATTTTACCGGCGGAACACTTTTGGAACTTAAATTTCCCAAAGAAATAACGGTAGAACAGGTACGTGACGTCCTTAAAGGACATGGCCTTGAGAACAGCATCATCCAGCTGGCTAATTCGGCCGGGCAGGCTGCGACCAACGATACCGCCCTTATCCGCACGCAAGTACTGGATGAAAAATTGCAAAAAACAGTTACCGACGATTTTACCGCTAAAATGGGCAACTATGAAGTCTTGCGCATAGAAAAAGTAGGCGCGGTCATCGGCGGAGAACTTACCCGAAACGCCCTTCTGGCTATATTGGTCTCGTGGGTGCTCATCATCTTTTATATCACATGGCGCTTTGAGTTTAGGTTCGCCATATCGGGCATTATAGCGCTTGTGCAGGACGTACTGGTAGTCATGACAGTCTTTTCCCTGTTCCAGATAGAAATAGACTCCAATTTTGTCGCCGCCCTTCTGACAATCATTGGGTTTTCCATTAATGATACCATAGTCATTTTTGACCGCATCAGGGAAAATCTCCGAAGTTTCAGGCGCTCGGACGGCATTGAAAACATGGTTAACCAGAGCATCTGCCAGACCATGTCGCGTTCCATATACACTGTGCTTACCGTACTCTTCGTTACCGTGTCACTGTATGTGTTCGGCGGGGACACTACTAGAAACTTTTCCCTGGCTCTTTTGATCGGCTTTTCTTTCGGCAGTTTTACTTCCATATTTTGTTGCGGCTCTTTCTGGGTAGAACTCCAGAAGAGAAAACTAGCGAACTGATAGCAAAAAAGTACCCTCTGGACTTTTGGCCCAGAGGGTATATTGTCTTATGGAACCTTTAGCAGCGCACTGCCGGACACCACGGTCTGTCCATCCTGGTTGACCGCTCGGCATTCAAACAGCACATGGTTTCTCTCTTGTTTTTCCCTGACCGTCACAGTCGCCCGTATCGTGTCGCCAAAATAGACCGGCGACTCAAAGCGGAGCTCCTGGGACATGTATATACTGCCTTGGCCGGGTAGTTTAGAGGCAAATACAGTGGAAAACAGGCTCCCGGTCAACATGCCGTGCGCGATGCGCCTCTGGAAACGTGTACTCTTGGCGTATTCTTCATTGATATGCAGGGAATTAAAATCTCCCGTGATGCCGGCGAAAGAATATACATCCGTTTCACTGATGGTCTTTTCAAAAAAGGCACTGTCGCCAGGTTGCAATTCGGCATAACTTTTCATTTTTCCGCCCCCCTTTATTTTGATTATAAAACAAATAGATAATTACGCCAATTTAAATCATAATATTTGTATAATCAGCGTATATTAGGTATACTATTATGTGTGATTGAAAAACGCAAATAAGCGAGGAGGAAGTAGTCATGTTTTTTATGCTTTTGACCATAGTAATATCCATCGTTGTGGCGCTTTTTGCCCTGCAAAACTCTGAAATAGTACCGATCAAGTTCATGTTCTATTCGCAGGAAATGTCGTTGGTACTAGTTATTCTGGGCGCGGCCTTTCTGGGCATGCTGCTGGCTGCTTCTTTAACTATGTACATAAAATTTCAGCATTTTTTCCAGGATCGGAAAAAAGACGGCAATATAAAAGAATTAAATGACGAAAATGTGCTCCTGACCAAACGGGTACAGGACCTCGAGGCGCAGGTAGCCGAAATGACTCATAAACACAAAGACGAGTTGGATAAACTGGCTGTTCAGCAGCCGGTTGTCCAGCCAGACCAGCAACCAGCCGGACAGGGTTGATTTTATTGACGGCGGGAAACAGGGTATTTTGTCATGTGGCTTGAAAAAAAGTGGTTTGTGCGCGATATAGATCCTAAAGCCGCCCTGGTACTGGCTAAAGCAGCCGGTGTTTCCGGGGCGGTTGCTAAAATATTGCTGGGTCGCGGTATTACCAGGCCACGGGAAGTAAAAGCATTTTTGCACGGTGCCGCGCAACCTTTCTACGATCCCTTTCTCTTGAAAGACATGGGTATAGCGGTAGAGAGGATAGCAAAAGCGCTCGGTAGCAGGGAAAAAATAGTCATCTTCGGCGATTACGATGTTGACGGCATAACTTCCGCCGCGTTATTATACCTGTTTTTGCGGGAAGCGGGCGCGTCAGTCAGTTATTATATTCCGGAACGTCAGTCAGAAGGTTACGGCCTCAGCCTGTCGGCATTAGAACACTTGGCGGCGGGCGGGGTATCCCTCGTAGTAACGGTAGACTGCGGCATAAGTGCCGCCGCTGAAGTAGCAAATGCTCCAAACGGCCTTGATATAATAATAACCGATCACCACAATCCGCCGGAAATACTGCCTAAAGCGCTAGCGGTCATAGACCCCAAACAAAAAGACTGCCCATATCCCTATAAAGAACTGTCCGGTGTTGGAGTGGCTTTTAAACTGTGCCAGGGTCTGTGGCAGACGTTATCGGGGACACAAGAAATGTGGACGGGCTACCTTGACATAGTGGCGCTGGGGACGGTCGCGGACATCGTGCCTTTGACCGGAGAAAACCGGGAACTCGTCCGTCGTGGCGTCAAAATCATGCAGCAAACGGAAAACCTCGGACTGAAAGAACTTGTAAAACTAAGCCGCGGACAGGGCGGGAAACTCAATACCGGTCTGATCGGGTTTAGCATGGCGCCAAGGCTGAACGCAGCCGGCAGGCTGACCAGCGCCGAAATAGGCGTACGGCTTTTGACCACCGAAGATGAAGCGGAGGCGGCTAAGTTGGCAGCAGAGCTGGATGCGGAAAACTGCCAGCGCCAGGCTATAGAAAAAAGCATCCTCGCAGAAGCGCAGGAAATGGTGACCGCCCAAGGCGGGGCTAAATCGGTCATCGTATTGGCCAAAGAAGGCTGGCATGCCGGCGTGGTGGGCATAGTGGCCTCACGCCTGGTTGATAAATATTATGTACCTGTTGTCATGATAAGTATTGGTGAAGATTACGGCAAAGGATCCTGCCGCAGTATAGATTCTTTTGACATATACGGCGCGCTCTGCGCAACTTCCGGCTGCCTTTTGCAGTTCGGCGGGCATCACCAGGCAGCGGGGCTGACTATCGCCCCCGACCGGATAGATGAATTCCGAGCGGCTTTGGAAGAATACGCGCAAAAAAACCTTTCTCCGAGCGACTACCTGCCGGTGCAGAAAATAGACTCACAGCTCGACAGCATAAGGGAAATAGATGACAAGCTGCTGGCGGAACTCGATCAACTGGAACCCTATGGCATGGGCAACCCCCATCCGGTATTGGCCCTTAAAGGCGCAGCAATAGCCGAACCTACCGCCATAGGAGCAGAAAGCGAACATTTGAAATTTGCCGTAAAGGAAAATGGCGCGCAGATATCGGCCATAATGTGGCGTAACGGAAGTTATAGTACCGCACTTTACGACGGAGTAAAAGCGGATATAGCTTTCGTGCCGGAAATAAACAATTACCGCGGCGTCAAAGAAGTGCGCCTGCGCATAACCGACATCATGCAGACACATCTTTTGGCGGATCTCAGGGTAAACAGCGGCACCCCCCTCAAAGAATGTCTGCAGAGCATACTACAAACGGGCAAAAAGACGGTCATATACTACAACTCGTCAGAAAAAGCCTTGCCTGACAGTCATTTGGCCATTTGCCTGCCCTTTGGACAACTGCCGGAAGAAGAGGCCATGCAGGCAGTGTTTTGGCAGCCACCCTATACGGTGATGGATGACAAATTATGGTGGGCAGGACTGAAAGCAAAAGGGATAAAACATTTGTATTTGTTATATGACCGGAATGATTTTTCCGCTCAATTGGCACAAATAAACGCGGCATGCCCCGCACCGGGAACACTGCGGGATGTTTATCGTCTGGTCAGGGCCAGCCAACCGGTTAAACTTGAAAAATTGCGTGAAGCATTTAAAATACCGGAACAAACTGCTATGTGTGTCGATATACTAAAAGAAATCGGCGCCCTCACAGAAAAAGACGGACTGTTAAGGCTTGAGGACGTGGCAAACGGCACACGCCTCGAACTATCTGCTTCTCACCAATACTGCGCCATGCAAGAAGCAGAGAAAAAGCAGAAAAATGCCCTTGACAGATGCATGAATGCCAGCCGTAAAGAATTTGCCCAAATGCTTTTTGCGTAAACAGGAAGCGGAGGTTTTTCATGGAAGAAACAACAGTCGAAAGCGAAGCTACGCCAGAGAAGCTATTTGAAAAGCTTGCCGGCTACCTTTCGGAAGAACAACTGAAAATTATACAAAAAGCATATGAAGTAGCAAAAGAAGCCCATGTCGGGCAAAAACGCGCTTCAGGCGACGATTATATCGTCCACCCGGTAGGTGTGGCCTATATACTGGCCGGCCTGCAACTGGACGCGGACAGCATAGCTGCGGCCATATTGCACGATGTGGTAGAAGACACCGACATCAAACTGGAAAAGGTCAAAGAAATGTTCGGTGAAAATGTTGCCATGTTGGTTGACGGCCTGACCAAACTGGGCAGGATAGAATACCTGTCCAAAGAAGATCAGCAGGCGGAAAACTACCGCAAGATGTTTTTGGCCATGGCTAAAGATATCAGGGTTGTTCTGATAAAACTGGCCGACCGCCTTCACAATATGCGGACTTTGTCGTTTATGCCCGAAGCCAAACAAAAATCCATCGCCAGGGAAACGCTGGAGTTGTTCGCCCCTTTGGCGCACCGCCTTGGCATATACAATATAAAGTGGGAACTAGAAGACCTGGCTTTTCGCTTCATAGAGCCGGAAATATACGCCGACCTGGTAGAAAAAGTCAAACAGCAGCGCAAAGAACTCGAAGCGATCATCCAGCAGGCGATAGATGTTTTATCAAAAGAGTTGGAAGAAGTGCATATACCCTGTCGTATCCACGGCCGGGCCAAGAATCTTTACAGCATCTACAAAAAGATGCAGCGCGACCACAAGGAAATAACTGAAATATACGATCTTTTAGCTATACGCGTATTGGTTGACACGGTAAAAGACTGTTATGGCGCGCTGGGCGTGGTGCATACCCTCTGGAAACCTATGCCCAGGCGTTTCAAAGACTATGTCGCCGTTCCCAAGTCAAACATGTACCAGTCTCTTCATACCACAGTCGTATCCAATCAGGGGCAGCCGCTCGAAATACAAATACGCACATTTGAGATGCACCGTATTTCCGAATACGGTATCGCCGCACACTGGCGTTACAAAGATGGCGGCAAAGGCGGTGGCAAAGCTTTTGAAGACAAGCTTTCCTGGCTGCGTCAGATGCTCGAGTGGCACCAGGACTTGAAAGACACACGTGAATTTGTCGACATGGTCAAAACGGACGTATTCACCGCAGAGGAGGTATTTGTATTCACCCCGCGCGGTGACGTTATCGATCTGACCGCCGGAGCTGTGCCGATAGATTTCGCCTACCGCATACACACTGACGTCGGGCACCGCTGCGTTGGCGCGAAGGTGAACGGACGTATCGTACCGCTTGATTATAAGCTTACGAACGGTGACATTGTGGAGGTCATTACTTCAAAACAGGCTAACGGGCCGAGTCGCGACTGGCTGAACATCGTGGCGTCGCCCGATACCAGGAACAAGATCCGTCAATGGTTCAAAAAAGAAAAACGCGAAGATAATATCGCCAAAGGGCGCGAAATACTGGAAAAAGAAAGCAAGCGCCTGGGTTACGATAGCAAGATACTTTTAAAGGGGGACCGTTTGAAGGCTGTAGCGGTCAAGCTCAACCTGGTCGCTGACGACAATCTTCTGGCAGCTCTCGGTTATGGCGGAGTGACACTGCATTCGGTCATGACCAAACTGGTCGACCTCTATAAAGCGGAACTCAAACGCGACACTCCGCAGGATATATCGCAGATGCTGGCTGAACTGAAGCCGAGAAGCAGTAAAAGCCATGCAGGGCAAGGCATACTGGTAAAAGGCGAATCCGGCCTTTTGGTGCGCCTCTCACGCTGTTGCAACCCTGTGCCGGGCGACGGCATCGTAGGTTATATTACCAGAGGACGGGGTGTATCAGTACACCGCATTGACTGTCCGAATGTGCTCAACAACCGGGAAGAATTTGAACGCATGATCGAAGTCAGCTGGGACATTGATCCCGGTCAAAACTACAAAGTGAGCATTCAGGTCACCACTGCTGACCGGCCCGGCGTCATGGCAGAACTGATGGCAATCACCTCGGAGGCTAAGGTAAATATAAGCGCACTCAATGTGCGGACGAACAATAAAAACAAAACGGCTGTTGCAACCATGGAGCTTGAAATAACCGGTCTTCTGCAATTAGAGCACATTATGAACAGGATGCGCCAATTGAAAAATGTATTGAGTGTGGAACGCCACAATACAAGGGGAGAATAACATGCGCGCGGTAGTGCAAAGGGTAAGGGAAGCTTCGGTCACCGTGTCCGGAGAGAAAATATCTGTTATAGAGAAAGGCCTCCTGGTTCTTTTAGGCGTCGAGAAAGGCGATCTGGAAAAAGACGCTTTATATATGGCGGACAAGATAACCAATCTGCGCATTTTCGAAGATGAAAATGACAAAATGAACCTGTCTGTCAAGGATGTGGATGGGGCGATATTGATAGTTTCGCAGTTTACCCTCTTGGCGGATTGCCGACAAGGGCGCCGTCCTGGGTTTGACAATGCCGCATTGCCGGGAGATGCAGAGCGGCTCTATCAGAAAGTCGCGGTCGCCTGCCGGGAGCATGGGCTGCCCGTTGAGACCGGACGCTTTCAAAGCGAAATGTTTGTCGCGTCGGTAAATCACGGCCCTGTCACATTACTGATCGACAGCAGAAAAATATTTTGAGTTACTATAAACTGGAGGTATGTTTAAAATGAAAATATTCGTCCTGGAAGTTGGACAACTGGGGACAAACTGTTATATTGCGGTGAACGATAAAGATAATCGGGCAGTAATTATCGACCCGGGCGCCGATGCCAATAGCATACTGTCCGCAGTGGAAAAAGAAGATCTGAAGGTAGAGGCCATACTAGTCACGCACGGCCATTCCGATCATATACAGGCGGTGGCAGCGGTGCGCGAGGCTACCAAAGCGCCGGTCATGATCAGTCAAGAAGACGCGGATATGTTGACTGACGCCAGGCGCAACCTGTCCATGTTTATGGGCGCAGACATCAAAATGCGCCCGGCCGACCGTCTCTTAAAAGACGGCGATGTGATAGAGGCCGCCGGACTTACCTTCGACGTATTGTCCACACCCGGGCATACCAAGGGTGGGGTGTGCTTCCGATGCGGCGACATCGTTTTTTGCGGCGACACGATTTTTTGCGAATCCATCGGACGGACGGATTTTCCCGGCGGTTCTTACAAACAACTTTTAGAGTCCATCAAAACCAAACTGCTGGCGTTGCCAGAGCAAACCAAACTGCTGCCCGGCCACGGCCCGGCGACTGACGTCGGTTGGGAACGCCGCAAAAATCCTTTCTTACAGTGAGCGCGGGACATGGAAAATAAAAACTTTGTAGCATTGGGGAAATATGCCATAAAAGTGGCGCTCATAATGGCGATATTGTATCTGGTATATGATATCTTTTATGTGTTTATGCCATTGGCGCTGGCGCTCATACTGGCTTTGATGCTGCAGCCGCTGGTAGACAGGCTGCGTTATGTGCCGTTTTCCGGGCAAAAGAAAAAAATACCCGAAGTAGCCGCCATCCTCATAGTCATGAGCATGGTAGCGCTGGCCATCGTATTTGGCGTGGTCTTTGTGGTATTGCCGCTTTTTAAAGAAGTAAATAATTTGATGAAAGTATTGCCGCAACTGGCGGAACGTGTACATTCGCTGGGTGATATTTGGAACCAGCAGGTAGAACTTTTGAATTTGCCATCTGACATGCAGGCCCTCTTGAGCCGTATGCTGTCATCCGCCAGCAGTTATGCGCTGGAATTTTTGCGTAACACACTACTGAGTGTTTTCGACTTTGCCAAAAACATAATTGGTTTTCTCGTTATGCCGATATTTACTTTTTACTTTCTAAAGGACGGCGAAAAATTTACCCGTTCTTTTATCGCTATACTGCCGACAGTTTGGCAGCCCAAAGCCGCGCTCATCATAAAAGACAGCGCTGCGATGCTCAGCGCCTACATTAGGGGCATCGCGCATGTGGGGCTTATATCCGGCTGCGTTGTGGCTCTCGGCACTTACATCATCGGCCTTGACTATCCGCTAGTATTCGGCATTTTGGCAGTAGTCGCCGAGGCCATACCCATCATCGGCCCGGTTGTCAGCGTTATGCCGGGTCTGTTTTTCGCCTACCTGAAAGGCGGCAACGTTTTTATTGCTGCTGTGATATTTTATTTCGTATACTACAAAGTGGACGCATACGTCATTGCGCCGAAAATCACCGGCGCTTCTTTGAACCTGCATCCGGTGCTCATCATTACCAGCATATTGGTGGGCGGCCAATTGGCCGGGCCGCTCGGGATGGTGCTGGCTGTGCCGGCTGTTGCGCTGATGCGCGTATTGGCGCGCAATATCATGTCCGAGGAGGTTACGCCGCATGAAGAAAGAGCAGGCGAAAACCAGCTTGAAAGAACTTCCGGAGGGAAGGGAATTTAAATTTACCGCCCGCAGAAAACTCTTGCTGGGTCTTTTCCAACAAAACTCCGGTCAGCATTTCAGCGCCGAAGATACCTACCATATCCTCAAAAAAGAGGATAGCCGGATCGGCCTTGCCACAGTATACCGCACCCTGGAAATTTTAACCGGGGCGGGCTTCTTAAAAAAAGTACATTTTGGCGATGACCGCCAAAGATATGAACTTGCCGGCAGTATGGGACATCATCAGCACCATCACCTGTTTTGCCTTGCGTGCGGCAAGATAGAGGATTTTGACGCAGATATGCTGGATCAACTGGAGAAAGACATAGAAAAGAAAGACTGTTTCCGTATAGTTGACCATAGCGTTATTTTTTGGGGATATTGCCGCGAATGCGGCAAAACAATCAGAGAAGGAGACCGTTAGGGCGAAGTCCTTGGCCCTTGCTCTTTATTGTGAAAAGAATTTAAAATACTGTATATTTAGAAGGAGATGCAATTTATTTAGCGAAATTTATCTTATATTTATTTTGTTATAACAGGCAGATTGGAGTGGTAACCAAGTGCTTCCCGAAAATATCGGCCCGGCGGTCTACTGTTTTTTAGTATCATCGGTCATTGTCGCCTTAACCGTCTGGATATTCACTAAAGTGACCAAATATAACGACTGGCAGGAAATAAAAGAAGGAAACACCGCTGCCGCAATGGTATTGGCCGGTAATATTTTTGCTATTGGCAATATCATGCGCTTTGCCATCGTGTCTAACAACAATCCCTGGGATACCTTCAAATGGGGTATTGTAGGGGTGATTTTTCTGCTGTTCGTATATTTTATCTTTGAAAGGCTGGCTCCGCACCTTAATGTGGACGAAGAAATAGACGAAGGCAACACTGCCGTGGCGGTCATCATTATGACGCTGTCCATAGCTTTCAGTTTTGTAATAGGGGCAAGTATTTCTTAAATTTAGGAGGGAAACCATGGATTTCTTCAGCAAAAAGCAATTGCGCTCAGTTATCGAATGGAAAGACATGCAGGCCGATGACCTCATGTACAAATGGACGGAGAACGGCGACGAGATAAAAAACGCCTCCAAGCTGCTTGTCAACCCCGGCCAGGCCGCCGTATTCGTTTACGAAGGCAAAGTGCAGGCCGTACACACAGACTCTGGCCTCTATGAACTGAGCACAGCCAATATACCCTTTCTGACTACCATAACGAAATTCATGCAGGCTTTTCAAAGTGAACATAAAGTGGGCATCTATTTTATCAGGATGACCGAAATACTCAACCAGAAATGGGGTACTAAAGCGCCGGTCAAATACCTCGACCCGGTCTATAAATTCCCCGTTGGCCTCAGGGCTTTCGGCAACTACTCCTTTAAATTCGCCGATCCAAGCGGCTTTTTCACCAATATCGCTGGTGTGCGCGACAGCATGAAAGTGTCGGAAATCACCCAGGTGTTTTCCGACAAACTGCTTCAGCCGCTGACCGACTTTATGGCGGAATCCAACTATTCCTATATAGACGTAGATAAAAAACGCGACGAATTGGCCACAGATATCAAGGCTAAGCTGTTGGAAGTTTTTACCGCCATCGGCTTTGCTCTGACCGATTTTCGGATAGAAAACACCGATTTTGACGAAGATACGGTCGCCAGGATAGGCAAGATAGCCGACGCCACGGCGGACGCGGCTGCTGCCCGGGAAGTCGGGCTGAACTACGCCCAAATGCAACAGGTACAGGCGCTGCGCGATGCCGCACGCAACGAAGGAGTTGCCGGTACGGCAGTCGGACTGGGGGCCGGGCTCAACCTCGGGCAGACCATGGCTGCCGGAATGTCTCAGATGTTCAATCAAAACCCCGCGCAAGGCCAGACACCGGGAGCTCCAACGTCGGCGGCCCCCGCAGCCGACCCGCTAGAAGCGCTGGCGAGCCTGAAAAAAATGCTCGAGGCTGACCTGATCAACCAGGCGGAATATGACGCGAAAAAAACCGAGATACTGGGCAGGATGTAATAAAACCATGAAACGGAAAAAAATCATAGCATTTTTATATATCAATACCATGCTCTTTTGTCATGCGTCCCTGGCTTTAGCCAGGGCGGGCGGCGGCCACTCCTCGCGGTCGTCGGGCGGGGGCGGATCGCCTTCGTCGTGGGGCGGCTCGTCGGGCGGGTTTTCCGGCGGCGGCTACTCTGGCTCCGGCGCGTCCTTTCCCATCATAGTGGGCGGCGGCGGTAGTGACGGAGGCAGTTTTGACTGGCTGTTCATTCTGCTCATACTGTTTGTGCTATACTGCATAGTCAGCGCCCTTTCGCGGCGGCGTTCAACAGGCGGCGCAGAACCGCAATACACGTCTACGGTAGCACCGGAAGTAGCGGTAGCCGCTGATTTGGCGGATAAACTCGCCCAGTTCAAGGAAAAAGACCCTGGTTTCAACGAACAATCCTTTCAAGACACTGTATCGACGGCGTTTTTCAATATCGAAAACGCCTGGTGCGCGCGCGATATGTCATCCGCTCGGCAGTTTCTGTCGGACTCCGTTTTGTCGCGCTTTCAACTGCAACTGGAAGAATACAAGCGCAACAATACTTTTAATCGTCTTGACGAACTTAGCCTAGATAAAGTTACCATCCTTGACATCACCTCCGATGGCAATTATGATACGATCGACATTTGGCTGACCGCTACCGCCTACGACTATATTGCAGACGCCAAAGGCGCCATGGTTTCTAAATCGCGCGATCTTTCCACCTGGGACGAAAAATGGTCTTTCATGCGTTCGGTAAAAGTGCAGACCAAAGTGCAAGAAGGCGTGAAGAGTACTAAATGCCCCAACTGCGGCGCGCCGCTTGAAATAAACGCGGTGGGAGAATGCGCGTACTGCCATTCCAAGATAAACCGTTTTGATTTCGACTGGGTGCTCTCGGAGATAGAACAACTCAACTGATAAAGCTACCAAAGCAGTGTGGACGATAAAAATCCCGTCCATACTGCTTTTTGTTTTTGAAAATATTATGCAGTGGCGATTGAATATATAGCGGTTGCTATGGTAAAATAAATAACTAGGCGGTTGGGAGTGCCGCGAAACGCTTCCGGTGGGAGGATGTATATTGTGTTGACGCAAGCGCCCAAGGGTACTAAAGATATCCTTCCGGCAAATATAATAAACTGGTATTACCTGGAAAACGCCATCAGGCGGATCTGCGCCGCTTACGGCTACAAAGAGATCAGAACCCCCATGTTCGAACACACCGAGTTGTTTAAGCGTGGCATCGGCGACACCACCGACATAGTAGAAAAAGAGATGTACACCTTCAACGATCTGGCGGGGCGCAGTATTACCCTTCGGCCGGAGAATACGGCCGCCGCCGTCAGGGCGTTCATTGAAAACAAGCTGTACGCGGATAATCCGCTGGTCAAGCTGTTTTACATCGGCCCGATGTTCCGCTATGATACACCGCAGGCCGGGAGATTTCGGCAGTTCCATCAGTTCGGCGCGGAGGCCATAGGGTTGCCGGGGCCGGACGTAGATGCGGAAATAATTATGTTGGCCGTACAGTTTTTACGTGAACTGGGTCTTAAAAAATTAAAGATACTTTTAAATTCAGTTGGTTGTCCCAAATGCCGCCCGGGATACAGAAAAAGACTGCAAGAACACCTGCGCGAAAACTTCGGACAGTTGTGCGAAGACTGCCGGAGCCGCTTTGACCGCAACCCCATGCGCATACTCGATTGCAAAGAGGAAAAATGCCGCCAGGCAGCGGTCGGGGCTCCTGCTTTGCAAGAGTGCCTGTGCGATGAATGCGCGGAACATTTTGCCGGATTGCAAAAATACCTCCAGGCGGTAGGTCTGGCCTTTGAGCTGGACAATACGCTGGTGCGCGGTCTTGATTACTATACCAAGACGGCTTTTGAGATACAGTGCGACCTGCTGGGCGCCCAGAGCGCGGTATGCGGCGGCGGACGCTATGACGGACTGGTCGAGGAAGTGGGTGGCGACCCAACGCCCGGCATAGGTTTTGCCATAGGTATGGAACGGGTATTGATCCTTCTCGAAAATCAAGGTCTTTTGCCGCCGCAGGAAGAAAAACTGTCTGTGTTTGTGGCGCATGCCGGACAAGGAACTAACCTGGCCGCTTTTAAGCTGCTAACAGAACTGCGTTCTTTCGGAGTGGCGGCGGAGATGGACTTTTCCGGCCGTGGCATGAAGTCGCAGTTCAAGCTGGCCAACCGGCTGAATGCCCAGTATGTACTGGTCATGGGTGAAAACGAACTTAAAAAAGGCGTCTGCGCCTTGAAAAACATGCAAACAGGCGAGCAGGTGGAAATGCCCCTCGGGCAGGTACACGATGCGGTAGCCTCAAAATTATAATAATCATCAACAAATTTTGAACAGAGGTGCATATTATGGGACAGGACAGGCGCAGTCACAGTTGCGGGCTGCTTGGTAAAAGCGAAGTCGGGCAGGGCGTGACTTTATTTGGCTGGGTGGCAAAAAGACGCGACCACGGCGGACTTATTTTTATCGATCTCAGAGATCGCAGCGGCATAGTACAGGTCGTGCTCTCGCCGGAAGGCGATAAGACCGCTTTTGCCAATGCCGAGACCGTGCGCGGCGAATATGTGGTAAAAGTGAAAGGCGAAGTAAAACTGCGCGCCACAGAAACGGTCAACCCTAACATACCGACCGGCGAGATAGAAGTTGCTGTAACGGCGCTTGACATACTCAACGCGGCCAAGACTCCGCCCTTTTATATCCAGGACGGCGTTGATGTTGACGAAAACGTGCGCCTCAAATACCGCTACCTTGACCTGAGAAGGCCGGAAATGCAGCAAAACCTTGTCCTCCGGCATAAAGTTACCAAACTTATGCGCGACTTTTTCGACAGTCGCGATTTTATCGAAGTGGAGACCCCCATGCTGACCAAGAGCACGCCGGAAGGCGCGCGCGACTATCTTGTTCCCAGCAGGGTCAACCCGGGCAAATTTTATGCTTTGCCGCAATCCCCACAAATATTCAAACAGATACTCATGGTGTCGGGCATGGAGCGCTATTTCCAGATAGCGCGCTGCTTTCGTGACGAGGACCTGAGGGCCGACCGTCAGCCGGAATTTACCCAGCTGGACGTCGAGATGTCCTTTATCGAGCGGGAAGAAATACTCGAAACCATGGAAACCATGATAAAGTACATTTTTGAAGGCGCTATCGGCGCCAAACTGGAAACACCCTTTTTGCGCATGAGCTACGATGACGCTATGTCTCGCTACGGTTCGGACAAGCCGGACATACGTTTCGACATGGAATTTGTCGACATGAAAGCGGTGGTTGCCGGTTCCGACTTTAAAGTATTTGAAGCCGTGCTGGCCGAGGGCGGAGAAGTAAAAGCGATAAACGTCAAAGGACGCGCCGACATACCGCGCCGCGAACTGGACGGTCTGGTGGAATACGTTGCCCGCTACGGTGCCAAAGGCCTAGCCTGGATGATGGTGACCAATGAAGGCGTAAAATCACCGATCGCTAAATTCTTCACCGAAGAAAAACTGGCCGCTATCGTTAAGGCGGCTGACGCCACAGAAGGCGATCTCATCCTCTTTATCGCCGATCAACCGGCAGTGGTGGCTCAGGCGCTCGGCAACCTGCGCCTTGAAATGGGTAAACGCATGGGCCTCATCGACGAAGACAAACTGGCCTTCCTGTGGGTGCTGGACTTCCCGATGTTTGAATACAGCGAAGAAGACAAGCGCTATGTGGCTATGCACCATCCATTCACTTCGCCCAAAGACGAAGACCTCGTGCATCTTGACGGCGATCTGGCGCGCATCCGCGCCAAAGCTTACGACATGGTTTTGAACGGTACCGAGATCGGCGGCGGCAGCATCAGGATATATAAACGCGACATACAGGAAAAGGTCTTTACCGCTATCGGCCTGACGCCGGACGAAGCGAAACAGAAATTCGGTTTTTTGCTGGACGCTTTTGAATACGGCATTCCGCCGCACGGCGGCATAGCTTTCGGCCTTGACCGTTTGATCATGATCATGGCTAAACGCCAGTCGATCCGTGACGTCATAGCTTTCCCCAAGACCCAGAGCGCGTCTTGCCTGATGACCCAGGCGCCGTCCGACGTGGTGGAAAAACAGCTGAAAGAGTTGTCCATCAAGACGACAGTATTGCCGAAAAAAGAAGATTAATATTGAATTTATCGGCGATTTTTGCTATCATTAAGTAAAGAATTTACCCTGCGGTGTGCGTATAGCGCCTCTCAGTTTTGAGCCAACACATTTTTTGCGGGAATCCTAGCTCCAACCACGGACAGTAAGCCTCCTTGGTAGTGGACACTTGAAGTGGCTGGGAGGATACCCACCTGCACATGCAGGTTCAAAACAGGGGCCTTAAGCGGCATTGCGGGGCTATTTCTTTTCCCGAGGTGTTTTCATGGATCTTTCGCGGGTAAGTATGGTAATAGGCGAAGATGCTCTGGCTAGGTTGGGAAAGTTATCTGTGGCCATTTTTGGCCTGGGCGGAGTTGGCTCTTATGTGGCCGAAGCCCTGGCGCGCAGCGGGGTAGGGACGCTGGTTCTTATCGATTGCGACGTGGTGGCGCCCAGCAATATCAACCGCCAACTGCCGGCTCTTCTGTCCACTGTGGGGCAAGACAAGGTAAAGTTAGTAAAAGAGCGCATCGCCGATATAAATCCGGCCTGCCTGGTAATAGCGACAAAGACCCTCTACCGGCCGGGCTGTTTTGACGAATGTATAGCTATTGCCGTAGACTATATTGCCGACGCTATCGATGACGTACCGGCCAAGACGGACATCATCGTTGAAGCAAAAAAACGTGGCATACCGGTAATATCAGCTATGGGTACCGGCAATAAACTCGACCCGGAGCAGCTTGTCTTGACTGATATAAGCAAGACAAGCGTCTGTCCCTTGGCCCGCGCCGTGCGCAAAAAACTGCGTGAAAACGGTATAACTCAGGGTGTAGCAGTAGTTTATTCGCCGGAAGAGCCGCGTTATGCGTACAAGGCTGACGTGCCAGGGAGCATGGTCTTTGTTCCGGCTTCGGCGGGGATGTTGATTGCTTCTAAAATCGTCCGTGATATAATAAGAACATAAAAACACTGGTATATTACACCAGTGTTTTTTCGTTGAGCCGCGAGGAGGAATTCCCATGAGCCTGTTTTCCATCAACATAAAAACGCCCCTGGCCGACCGGGTACGGCCGCACAATCTGGTCGGTTTCGTCGGACAGGCCGCCGTCATCGGCGAGGGACGCTATCTGGAACGCATGATAAAAGAAGACAAAGTGCCGTCACTGATCTTTTACGGACCGCCAGGCACGGGCAAAACCACTCTGGCGCATATCATCGCGGGTATGACGGAAAGCAATTTTGAAGAGGTGAACGCCGTCTCTTCCGGTGTGGCCGATTTACGCAAGGTGATAAACGCCGCCAAAGAGCGGCAGCTAGCAACCGGCATAAAGACCATCCTCTTTATCGACGAGATACACCGCTTTAACAAGGCACAGCAAGATGTTCTGTTGCCCTTCGTAGAAAACGGCACAGTCACGCTGATCGGCGCGACAACAGAAAACCCTTTTTTCGAAGTCAATTCTCCACTTCTGTCGCGTATGAAGATCATCCGGCTGGAATCGCTCCAGGCCGGGGATATAGAGGCGATACTTCGCCGTGCCCTCGCGGATGGAGAATACGGCTATGGCAAAGAAGAACTTACCGCCGACGACGAAGGGATAACCATGCTAGCCGAAGTGTCCGGCGGGGACGCGCGTATCGCGCTCAATATGCTGGAGCAGGCGGTCACCATGCTGGGCGACGCTAAACACATCACAAAGGAACTGGTGCGCGAAGTGCTGTCGGAAGCCGGCCGCCGCTATGACAAAAAGGGTGACCAGCATTATGACGTCATTTCCGCTTTCATAAAAAGTATGCGCGGCAGTGACCCGGACGCGGCGCTGCACTATCTGGCGCGTATGATAGAAGGCGGGGAAGACCTGAAATTCATTGCCCGCCGCATAGTCATCTGCGCCGCCGAAGACGTGGGTCTCGCCGATCCCCACGCCCTCGCGGTAGCTATGGCGGCCGCCCAGGCCGCGCAATTCGTCGGATTTCCCGAGGCGCGCATACCTTTGGCGGAGGCGGTTTGCTATGTAGCCGCCGCCCCCAAGAGCAACCGGGCCTACCTCGGCATAAACGCAGCCATGCAAGATGTGCGCTCGCAAAACTGCGGGCGAGTGCCAACACATTTACGCGACGCCAGCTATAAGAGCGCCAAACTGTTCGGCCATGGCGTGGGCTATAAATATCCCCATGATTTTACCGGTGGCCATGTGCAACAGCAATACCTGCCGGACGAACTCAAAGGCCGGACATACTACCAACCCTCCGAATACGGCGTAGAAGGACAGATAAAGCAACATTTGGACGGTTTGCGGAAAAAACCTGAATAAAACAAGAGGATAGTTTTATGCAAGAAAGTAAAAATATTTGCGCGGCAGCCTTCGCGCAAATAGACATAACGCCGGACTACCCGGTGGAACTGGTCGGCTACGACCGACCGGATATGAGATCGCAGGGCGTGCGGCATCCGCTCTATGCACAGGTGCTTTTATTTAGGCACCATAGCGCTATATTTTGCCTGGCGGCCATTGATAACCTTGGCCTGACCACGCAATTGTCCGCTATTTTACGGGGGAAAATAGCCCGGACGCTCGGTATGAAAGATAACTCGCGCGTCATGCTGTGTTTTTCCCATACCCATTCCGCGCCGGGACCGATCCAGCCTTTTTTGAACGGAGAGCGCTATTTTGATGATTTGTGTGAAAAAATCACGGTCTGTGCCGCTGAAGCCAGTGAGAAATTTACTCCCTGCCAGGCCGGTTGGGCGGTAGGAAAAGTCAATATTGGAATAAACCGCCGCGCCGGTGAAACCTTGACAGACGACCGGCTAGGCGGGCTAAAAGTAACGGGTGAGAACGGGCAGGCACTGGCAGTGCTATTTCGAGTAGCGGCCCACGCAAATGTCCTGGTAAGAGACAATCTTTTGATTTCCAGTGATTATTTCGGCCCGGCCCGGGAAAAACTCGAGCGGATATTTGGCTGTCCGGTCATACTCATTCAGGGGGGCGCCGGCAATATACGCACCAGGTGTAAGGGCGCAGTATCCGACCTTGACCTGGTGGCAGAAGAACTGGCCCGCGCGGCGGAGCAACTCTCCTTTACCGTTCGGGCAATAAGTGATATACGCATGTTTTCCCAAGTTACTACCTTTTATTCAGACGTGCCGGACCGGGAAACAGCGAAAAACATCGCCGGGCAAAGCCTGGCGGCGTGCGGCATAGACGGCGCAGAGTGGCTCGGGGAATGCGCCCGGTTGCGCGAAACCGGGCTAACAGAACAAACGCAAGAGGCGGAGATACAGTTTTTAAAAATAAATGAAGGCGGCCTGTGCGGTGTCGCGCAGGAGATCTTCTGTGAAATATCGCTGGACGTTGAACAGAAACTGCACAACCCGCTGGTTTTTTTTAATGGTTACACCAACGGCTGCCAGGGCTACCTCCCGAATTCCGTCGAGTGGGAAAAAGGCGGATACGAAGTTTTATACAGCTACTTGTTTTTTTACCGTTTCCACGGGCGTGTGATGCCCTACCATAAAGATACGGCAGAAAAGCTGGCGGATACAGTGGCTGTCGTATGGGAACAGCTTTTTTACGCGCCTGAGAAAACCATTATGCAAACAGAGCGCCTCGTACTCCGGGAAATGACCTGGGCGGACTACCCTGATCTGTGTGAGATATTACAGGACAAAGAGACCATGTACGCCTACGAGCATGCTTTTAACGATGAAGAAGCGCGGGATTGGCTCTTGAGGCAATTAAACCGATATACAGGGCAGGGTTTTGGCCTATGGGCCGTGGTTTTGAAAGACTATCAAAAAATGATCGGCCAATGCGGACTGACCATGCAGGACTGCGGCGGGCGGCAGGTGTTGGAAATAGGCTATCTTTTGAACAAGTCGTACTGGCATAAAGGATACGCCATAGAAGCGGCCGCAGCATGCAGACAATATGCCTTCGAACAACTGGGCGCGCAAGAAGTATTCTCTCTTATCCGCCCCAGCAACACGGCTTCGATCCGTGTGGCCGAAAGAAATTGCATGTCACTTAGGGGAGAATTTACAAAACATTATTATGGCATTGATATGCCACACTTTATTTTTTCCGCTAAGCGTTCCGTCGGGGAAGATAGCTGATGGCAAGAAATTATATGGTCAGGAAACTTTCCTCTGACGATCTGCCGGAAGCTCTGCAGCTAATATGGGATGTTTTTATAGAATATGACGCACCGGAGTATCCGGAAGAAGGGGTCGGAGAATTTCGCAGTTTTATAGAACTCACCTCAATTAAACGGTTGATGGTGGAGGAAGGACTTTTAATATGGGGCGCTTTTGACAAAGATAAAGAAGTAGGCGTGATTGCCGTCAAGCCGCCCTGCCATATAGTATTGCTGTTTGTAAACAAGTACTATCATAGAAAGGGCATTGCTCGCGCTTTATATGAAGAAGCATTGTGTCATCAGAAAGAAAAGTATTTTTGCCGTGTAGCAACAGTCAATTCTTCACCATATGCGATCGAAGCATACCGCAGACTGGGGTTTATGGTTACGGGCGCGGAACAAACAGTAAACGGTCTGCGCTTCACACCAATGCAATATGTTATTACTAATATTGGGAGATGATGTGGCATGAAAATCGAAAATGTTCCCTTTTGTACGATGGACTGGAGTACGCTGCAGTCTACAGTACACCCGGGTGTGACCGGACAGGCCTTGTGGCGTACCCTTGAAATGGGCAACATACGTGTGCGCATGGTAGAATATTCACCGGGGTACTTTGCCGACCACTGGTGTAGCCGTGGGCATGTTCTCTTGGTATTGGAGGGGGAACTGGTCACTGAGCTGGATGACGGACGGGAATTTATCCTGAAAGCGGGCATGAGCTACCAAGTGGCTGACGACGCTAACCCCCACCGCTCGCACACTAAAAATGGCGCTAAGTTGTTTATCGTGGACTAACGAGAACGAAGAAGATATTTTTAACTTAACAGAATCCCCAGTATATTAGTTGACTTTTAACTTGTTAATTGTTATTCTACATATAAGAATTCTTATGTTATAACTCGGGATATGGGGGATAATGCCAATGAAGCTATCTACAAAAGGGCGCTACGGCGTTACGGCGATGTACGACTTGGCCATGCACATCGGGAAAGGGCCTATTTCTCTAAAAAGTGTGGCTGCGCGCCAGCAGATTTCTGAACACTATCTGGAGCAGCTAATGGGTCAACTGCGTAAAGCCGGACTGGTCAAGAGTACCAGAGGTGCGCAAGGGGGATATATTTTAGTGAAACAGCCACAAGATATATCTGTCGGCGACATCGTCCGAGTTATGGAAGGGCCGATTGCACCGGTGGACTGTCTGTTGAGCACGGATCCCGGATCAAATGGTTATTGCCCCAGAACAGAAATCTGTGTGACCAGAAACGTCTGGCAAAAAGTGGGCGAAAGTATATCAAATGTGCTTGATTCTATAACTTTACAAGACCTATGCAGAGAAGAGGCTCAGCGGCGGGGAAGTGCGACTGCAAATAACAATTGCCTGAAAGCGGATGTTAAAAGCATAGTGACAAATATATAAAACTGGATTTGTTGTAAATAAAGAAAAAACAGGGAGTCGCAGCTCATTGCAAGCAACTCCCTGTTTTTGTGTTTTTTATGGCGTTTATCCAGCAGCGTGTGCATATGTGCTTTACAAACCGCTGCTCCGCTGCAAGATAGTTATATTACTATAGTTTTGATTTTGACTGTAGAAATGAAAAGAGCGCCATTTGACAGTATTAACCGAATTTTGTATAATCTTTCTAATACAGCCAAGTTTGAGGGGAGTTATACAATAATGATAAATCTTACAGGAACCCAACTACGCGAAAAATTTCTTAAATTTTTTGAAAGCAAGGGACACCTTATACTGCCCAGTGCTTCGCTCATTCCTGAAGATGACCCGACGCTGCTGTTGATCGGCGCGGGCATGGCGCCCTTTAAGCCGTTTTTTACCGGTAAACTCACCCCGCCGCGTGTGCGTGTGGTAACCTGCCAAAAATGCGTACGTACGGGCGATATAGAAAATGTCGGGCGTACTGCCAGACATCACACTTTTTTTGAAATGCTGGGCAACTTTTCCTTCGGCGACTACTTTAAAAAAGACGCGATAGCCTGGGCGTGGGAATTTATCACCGAAGTGCTCCAAATACCCGCGGAAAAGCTTTGGGTTACCATACACCCGTCAGATGACGAGGCTTTTGATTTGTGGCATGAAGGTATAGGCGTACCGGCCGAACGCATCATCCGCCTGGAGGAAAATTTCTGGGAGATAGGTCCCGGCCCTTGCGGTCCCTGTTCGGAAATACATGTAGACCTTGGCGAAGAGCGCGGCTGCGGTAGCCCGGACTGTAAGGTCGGATGCGACTGCGACCGTTATCTCGAGATATGGAATCTGGTCTTTACCCAGTTCAACAAAGAGCTGGACGGCACATATACCCCACTGGAAAAAAAGAACATCGACACCGGCGCGGGTCTTGACCGTATCGCTTCCGTATTGCAAAATAAACGTTCGAATTTTGAGACCGACCTGGTTTTTCCGATAGTCAAATACGCTGCCGATACAGCCGGAGTTACTTTTGGCAAAGACAGTCGTACAGATGTTTCGCTCAAGGTTATCGCAGACCATGCGCGTAGCATGACGGTTATGATTAGCGACGGAGTGGCTCCGTCGAACGAAGGGCGTGGCTATGTCCTGCGCCGTATCCTTAGGCGCGCCGTGCGTCACGGCAAACTACTGGGCATAGACAAGATGTTTTTGGCGGGAGCGGTAGACGCAGTCATTGCCATATTCGGCACGCATTATAAAGAACTGATTACCCAGCGCGACTATATCCAAAAAGTCATAAGAATGGAAGAAGAACGCTTCAATACTACGCTGGCCCAGGGTACCGAATTGCTAAATTCTGAGATAGAAAAACTGAAACAAGACGGTCAAAATATGCTTGATGGCAATATTGCCTTCAAACTATATGACACTTTTGGTTTCCCGTGGGAACTTACAGAAGAAATACTTGCCGAACACGACCTTGCCATGAACAAAAGAGTATTCGACCAGGCGATGGAAGAACAGCGCGAGCGTGCCCGCGCTGCCAGAAGCGACAAGGACACCAGTAAAGCCGTGCTGGATTTTACCGGCTGCGATACATCAGCCCTGCGGATTGACGAAAACGTCAAAGAGAGTGAGATCATGCTCATACTCGACCCGGAAACCGGCAAACAGGAACTGGCCGCCTCTGAGGGGCAGAAAGTCGCTGTGGTGCTGAAAACCACGCCTTTCCGCGTGGAAGGCGGCGGGCAAGTCGGAGATATTGGCAGTATTGTGACTGACGGCGCAGAGGCTTATATCACTGAGGCCAGAAAACTGACCGACGGTACTGTGGTGCAATACGGAAAAGTGGTAAAAGGCATGATCCAGTGGGGCGATAAGGTAAAAACTAAAGTCGACCTGAAACGCAAAAAAGACACTGCCCGCAATCATACCGCGACGCATCTTTTGCACGCGGCACTTAAAAAAGTATTGGGCGACCATGTAAACCAGGCTGGCAGCTATGTCGGACCGGATCGCCTGCGTTTTGATTTTTCGCATTTTGCGCCGGTCGGCAAGGAAGAACTGGGCAAGATAGAAGAAATAGTAAATAGAGAAATCCTTCGTGGCAAACTGGTCAGCGCCCAGCAAACCAACCTTGATACTGCCAGAGAAATGGGCGCGGTGGCGCTGTTTGGTGAAAAATACGGTGACATAGTGCGCGTGGTCAGTGTGGACGGTTTTAGCATGGAACTATGTGGCGGTAGCCATGTGGGTAATGTTGCCGAAATAGGCCTCTTTAAAATCATCGGTGAAGGCAGCACCGGCGCAGGTATACGTCGCATAGAAGCGGTTACTGGCCGTGGAGCTTATGAATATGTGCAAAATACCGACGGGCTCATTTACGGCCTGGCTACATCCCTACGGTGTCGGCCGGAAGACCTGGCTGGCCGGGTAGAGGGTCTGCAAAACGAAATCAGGGCGGCCAAAGAGGAAACGGCCAAACTGGCTGAAAAACTAGCCGGTCTACAGTCAGGCAATCTTGAGGAAGACGTTAGGGAATTTAACGGCATCAAAGCCAGCGTCCTTGATATAACTACGACCGACACGGAAGCCCTTCGGGCTTTTGGTGACAAAGTACGCGATAAACTTGGCACGGCAAGTGTGACAGTGCTTTTTAGCGTACGAGGAGAAGATAAACTCGACCTTCTGATCATGGCGGGCAAGGATGCAGTAGCCAAAGGCCTGCATGCAGGGAAACTGGCCAAGGAAATAGCAGCTGTGGTCGGTGGTGGCGGCGGTGGACGCCCGGATATGGCTCAAGCAGGCGGCAAACAGCCGCAAAACATACCGGTAGCCATAGAAAAAGCCTGGCAACTTATAGAAGAGCAAAGCAGGAAGTAATTTTTATACGGGCGCATATCAGGCGTCCGTATAATTTTCATATGCTTTTCAGTAGTTTATGTGATAAAATAAATATAATTGGAAAACATTAGTGGAACGTATAAAGGGGGCTCGGAAGATGGCTGACGTATCAAAAGAAACTATGTTATACCTCAACGAACAAGTCAAAAAAGACGTAGCTGAAGAGATCGCCTTTGTCTGCCAGGCGCTCACAGAAAAGGGTTATAACCCGATAGATCAATTGGTGGGCTATCTTCTTTCCGGCGACCCGACCTATATTACCAGCCACAAGGACGCCAGGACACGTCTGCGCAGCATAGAGCGGTATGAACTATTGGAAGAGTTGGTAGAAAGTTATTTAAATAAAAATAAATGAATTATAATATATTGGGCAATACCGGTCTCAAAGTTTCACGGCTATGTTTTGGCGCCTTGACTATCGGCCCCTTGCAAAAGAACCTGACCTGCAAAGAGGGCGCGGCTGTTATTAGGACGGCTCTGGATGGAGGCGTCAATTTTATTGACACGGCGGAATTGTACGGTACCTACGGACATATCGGCCAGGCGGTCAGGGGTCATAGCGGTGCAGTGGTCATTTCCGCCAAATCGTACGCCTATAGCTATGAAGGTATGCGAAAGAGCGTAGAAAAAGCTTGCCGGGAGACCGGACGCGGGCACATCGACATATTTGGCTTGCACGAGCAAACTTCTCGACTTACCCTCAAAGGACACGCCGAGGCGCTCCGTTACCTGGCAGACGCCAAAAAAGCAGGGCTCGTGAGGGCAGTGAGCGTATCCACCCATTATGTGGAAGTAGTGCGCGTGGCGGCCATGCTCGATGAAGTAGATGTCATACATCCATTGATAAACAAGGCCGGCCTCGGCATAGCGGACGGCAGCCGCGAAGATATGCTGGCGGCCATGGAATTCGCCGCATATATGGGTAAAGGGCTGTACGCCATGAAAATATTGGGCGGGGGACACCTGTCCGGCGAGAGTGAAGAGGCCTTTTCCTGGGCGCTGTCGTTGCCGGGTGTTGCCTCGGTCGCCGTGGGTATGCGCGACGCGGCGGAAGTTAAAGTAAACTGCGCCATTTTTTCCGGCGAGGCGCCTGACCGGGAGCTTGCCGGGAAAGTACGCAATCTTCAAAGGGATATTTTTGTAGAAGAATACTGCATAGGCTGCGGTGCTTGCGCTGCAAGATGCTCCAGCGGAGCACTAGATATATTGGACGGGCGGGCCGTCATAGACAGCGACAAATGCGTGCGCTGCGGTTACTGTGCTTCGGTTTGTCCGCATTTTTGCATCAAGGTGGTATGATATGCCAAAGCGCCTTTTAGGGCTTGATCTGGGCGAGAAGACTATAGGAGTGGCGGTGAGCGACCTTTTGGGGCTGACCGCGCAGGGAGTAGAAACTATCCGTCGCCAGGGAGAGGGAAAAGATCTGGCGCGCCTCGCGCAACTTCTTGAGGAATATGACGCGGCGGGTTTTGTGCTGGGTTATCCCAAAAACATGGATGGCAGCATAGGAGAACGCGCGCAAAAGTCGGAAAAATTTGCCGCGCTCTTGGAATACACCTTCCCCGGAAAACAGGCCGTTTTATGGGATGAACGCCTCACTACCATGGCCGCGCAGAAACTGCTCATATCCGCTGATGTGAGGCGTGCTAAGCGCAAGGCGGTAGTAGATAAAGTGGCCGCCGTATTTATACTGCAAGGCTATCTTGACAGCCAGGGCATAAAATAGACGCATAAATAATCTTGGGAGGATGACAAAATGGCAAACACCGGGTTTACTTTTAACCGCACGTATAAGATCATTGCTATTGTTTTGGCCGGGCTATTGGTCACAGGAGTAGCAGCTGTCAACTGGGCGGGTGGCAAAGCGGCGGAGTTCGTCAAAACCCGGGCCGCACAGCAAAGCGTTTTGCAGGGCAAGCTTGCCATCGGCGACGTGGGCGCTTCCTTCAGCGGCCAGGTGTGGGCTAAAGACATTGTCTGGACAGATCCGGCCGGGAAACTGGTAGCCAAGATACCGAGAGTAAATATTTCGGTGCGTTTGTCTGACATACTGTCCGCCAACCTGGGCGCCAATTCTATTGAAACTATAATTCTTGAGCGCCCGGAACTTCATCTAGTATATTATGGTGAAAACGGGCTCAACGTGGTAAACCTTAGTAAAATAAAACAGGCCCCCCCCTCCGGCCAACCTTTAGCGCCGACGGCTAAAAGCCCGTCGGAATTTCGCGGCTCTATAGAAATAGAAAAAGGCCTCTTGACCATAACATCCGGCAAGAACATCCTCAAATACGATAGCCTTGATAGCAAGATATCTTACAAAGACTTTCCGAAAGTTACGGGCACCATGCAAGCCAAGCAAAACAAGGCCGACTTTGCAGGAAAGTTTGAACTCCTATACGATCAGGCGGGTAATCAAATAAAACTAGACGTGGAAGGACGCTCTATTGCCTTAAAAGACTTTTTCCAGATGGTACCGGTAAAGAGTAACCTCACGGTAAGCGAAGGCAATATTACAACGCTCAAAGTTAAAGCCCAGGCCGTAGAAGGTAAACCACTGGAAGTACAGGCCGAAGGAGTTTTTGAAGGGATCAAAGCTGAAACTTCAGGCATTTCTTTTGTCGGAGTCAAGGGCAACCTTAAAGCTACGCAAAACGAGATACAACTGAATGACGTGAGCGGCACGCTGAATGGCCAGCCACTCAAAGCTGACGGCAAGATAAACATCGTGAAAGAGCCTTTCGGACTCAACCTGAATCTTTCATCAAACTCTTTCAAGGTAGACGCATTGAGTCCTGGTATGGGCATAGCCGATCCACTCGCCTTTACAGCCAAGATCACCGGTTCGCCGGACGCTCCGCTGGCCAAAGGCAACTTCAACATGCCATCCCTTAAAACAGACCAACTGGAGATAACAAATGCCAGCGGAGATTTTGACTATGCCGGCGGCGTAGTTTACCTGAGAAACGCTAAAGCCGGAGTATACGGCGGCATGGTAGCCGCGGACGGTACGGTAAAACTGGCTGACAAGAGTTTTGTTTTTGACATAGAAGGGGACGGCATAAACAGTACTGTAATGACCGAAACTGCGATACACGGGCCACTGTCTTTTGACGCGCATGCTACCGGCGTGGGCGATCCGTCAGCAGCGGCGGCCAGCGGCACTTTCAGTATCGCCAACGGTGATTTTGCCGGGATACCCTTCCGTCATATGACGGGCGAATTCAGTAAACTCGGCAAGAACATGAGCTTTAAAAACATCGAAGTTCATACTGCGGCCGGTATTGCCAAAACCAATGCCACCATCGACGCTAACGGCAAAGTAAAATTCGACATGATAGATATGAATAATCTTTCGCACCGGACAGTAGTGGAAAATGCCGTGAACGAAGTGAAGAAAAACCAGAAAAAGCTTCTTGATGGGATAAAAAAGATATTCTGAGCCAGTCCTGCAAAAGCAAGCAGTTATTTTATTGACAGATAAACTTATGTACTATACAATTGCCTTAGTTTAAACAGTACGAAGGAGTGTAAGCAATGAGCGATTTTGACCATGATGATATGGAAATGGAAGAACCGGTAGTCGTAATGACCGATGAAGAAGGCAATGAATATTATTATATAGAAGAAGAAGTCATTGTTGTCGGCGACAAACGTTTCGCCATATTGATCCCTGTCGACACAGAAGGAGAAGAAGAGCACGAACACGAGCACTGTGGCGACTGCGAATGCGGTTGTGGTGAAGACGAAGCGGTGATCGCCAAAATCGAAATCGATGAGAATGGCGAAGATGTTTACAGCAACCCTACTGACGAAGAGTTTGAAGAAGTTTTGCGTATTTATGAAGAACGTGATGAAGAAGACGCCTGACAGCAACATTTCGGGGCAATATTACAACAGGGCTCCTATACCTAGTATACGCCAATTTTTTTGGGGAAGCCGTCGGGCTTCCCCAGTTTTGCCATTATGTGCGATACAAAAAGGTGGTAGCATATCTTGAAGAAAATAATATTTTACAACCTAATCATCCTTACATTGCTCACCGCCTTGGGCGGATGTTCTTTTTTGGGGGGCAGCGACTTGCCGTCCGGGACAAAAGTAGTTATAAAAGTAAAAGACGGCATGTCTACAACTGATATAGCACAACTGCTGGAAGACCAAAAACTGGTCAAGAATGCCACTTATTTTCGCACACAGGTAAAACTGCGCGGACTGGGCAGTTCTTTGCAGGCCGGGGAATATGAATTTACCGTAGGCATGTCGGATAAAGAGATCATGGACAAGATCGCGGCCGGAGAAGTGCGCTATATCACTGTCACCATACCGGAAGGCTTTAATACCAAAGAAATAGCAGCACTCCTCGAAAGTAAACAATTGGCCGATAAAGTCGAATTTCTTGCTTTGGCCAAAAACTATACTCCCTACGAATACATGAAGACAGACGATCCGCTGGTAGAATATAAATGCGAAGGCTTCCTTTTTCCTTCCACCTATAAAGTTTCGCCCGGCAGTAAGGCGGACTATATACTAGCCATGCTGACCAAGGAGTTCGACAAGCAGCTCACGCCGGATATGAAGAGGCAAATACAGGAAGAAAAACTTTCCATACGTGCTTTTGTGACTTTGGCTTCACTGGTAGAAAAAGAAGCTGCGGTGGAAAAAGACCGTCCCCTTATTGCTAAGGCTTTTTTAAACAGGCTGTCCATACACATGCCTCTCCAGTCCTGCGCGACTATTCAGTATATACTTGGACACGCCAAACCGGAACTTACTATTGCCGACACCCAGCTGCCTTCGCCGTATAACACCTATCAGCATTATGGTTTGCCGCCAGGGCCGATAGCCAATCCCGGACTCTTGTCCATGCAGGCGGTCATCAAACCGGCAACGGAAAATTATCTCTATTTTGTTGTGCAAAAAGACGGATCGCATATATTCAGTAAAACCTATGAAGAGCATTTGGCCGCGATAAACAAGGTGGCCCAATGATTTTTCATCAGGATGCAAGGTGGATATGAAAATACCTGAACTGCTAGCTCCGGCTGGCAATATGGAAAAAATGAAAATGGCTTTTCTCTACGGCGCCGACGCAGTCTATCTGGGCGGCAAATTTTTCGGCATGCGCGCGCAAAGCGGCAATTTCAGTGAGGCAGAGATAGCTGAGGCGGCGATCTATGCCCATTCTTTGGGGAAAAAGATATATGTGACGGTCAATATCATGCCGCACAATGAAGAATTTGCCAAGCTACCCGCCTATCTCGACTTTTTGCAGGATGCTGGGGTGGACGCGCTGATCGTGGCTGACCCGGGCGTTTTCCGCCTGGCAAAAGAACGTGTCAAGGGGTTGCCGTTGCACGTCAGTACTCAAGCCAATACGGTAAACTGGGCGGGAGCGCTCTTTTGGCAGGAACTAGGCGCGGAGCGCGTTGTATTGGCTCGCGAACTCTCTCTGCCCGAAATAGGCGAAATAAGAAAAAAAACTTCCTTTGATATCGAAGTGTTCATACACGGAGCCATGTGCATATCCTACTCTGGGCGCTGTCTATTGAGCAGTTATATGACCGGCCGCGACGCCAACCAGGGTGAATGCGCCCAAGCTTGCCGCTGGCGCTACAGCTTGCTGGAAGAGCAGCGGCCTGGCGAATATTTCCCGGTATTTGAAGACGAATACGGTACGTATGTATTCAATTCGCGCGACTTGTGCTTGCTCCAGCATTTGCCAGCTCTATGCCGGGCGGGCGTCAATAGCTTCAAGATAGAAGGGCGCATGAAAAGTGTGCATTATGTAGCAACGGTCGTCAATGTATACCGGGAGGCTCTTGATCTTTTGGCAACCGCCCCGGAAAAATTTGAGGTCAAGGAACACTGGCTTAAAGAACTGGCGAAAATATCGCACAGGCCTTATACGGAGGGCTTTATTGCCAGCCGGCCGGATGCCGGAGGGCAGGTGTATACCAGTTCATCATACCGTCAAACACATGACTTTGTTGGGTTGGCTGTGAACTGCGAAAACGGTTTTTTAACGATAGAGCAGCGAAACAATATTAAAGAAGGCGAAGTACTGGAAGTGCTGGAACCTTCCGGCAAGATATCCACACTGAAAATGGCAGATATGCAGGATATGGAAGGCTTCTCCATAGTAGCCGCGCCTCATCCGCAACAACTTTTCCGTGTGCCGTGCAGTAGCGCAGTGACTGTCGGGGCGCTTTTGCGCCGGAGGGTAGAAGATGCATGACTGCATAAAAATAAAAATACAGCCCCATGATATAGCACTTCTTAACTGGATCATGGAAGGCTACGAACACCTCGGCGTGGTAAGTACGCTAGACCGGCGGGAAGGACTTTTACTTATCAGGAGTACCCCGGACTTTTTGTCTGATGTCAGAAAAATAGTGGATACGATCGGCTTTCCGGTAGAAATATTGGCAGATCACGACCAATTATGATATTATAATACAGTAAACTTTTTTGCGAGGTCGGCGTTATGAAAAAAAAAGTACTGATTTTGCATGGTCCAAACCTGAATATGCTGGGTAAACGTGAACCGGAGATATACGGAAAGCAGACACTTTCCGAAATAAACGAGCTTTTGGTGGAAAAAGCGACTGAATTTGATTTTGAGTTGGAATGCTTTCAAACCAACCATGAGGGTGTGTTGGTAGACAAGATACAGTCTGCCTTGGGCAACTTTCACTATATCATCATAAACGCAGCTGCTTTTACCCATTACAGTGTGGCGGTGCGCGACGCCTTAAAAGCTGTCGGCATACCGGCCATAGAAGTGCATCTGTCGAACATCGACGCACGCGAAGATTTTCGTAAACATTCGGTCATAGCCGATGTAGTGGTCGGCCGTATTTCCGGCTTCGGTGCGCAGAGCTATCTTTTGGCCCTTGTTGCGGTAAAAGAAATGGCGTGGAACAATGTCTAGCCGCATAGATAAAGTCAGGGCTTTGCTGAAAAGCCGGGAACTCGACTGCATTATTGTGCAGAGCTCACGCAGTCGGCGCTATATCAGCGGTTTCACCGGATCGGCCGGTATTGTCTTGGTACTGCCGGATAAATGTTTTTTGCTGAC
The DNA here is from genome assembly GCA_031551525.1 of Acidaminococcales bacterium. Lineage (GTDB taxonomy): Bacteria > Bacillota > Negativicutes > Acidaminococcales > JAISLQ01 > JAVBNN01. Next base: position 6,368 of record JAVBNN010000021.1, on the reverse strand, counting down.
AGATTTTCGCTATATGCAGCAAGCGTCGGCAGAAACCGCCGGTTGTGAAGTGCTGGAGTGCAGTAGCAAAATATACGAACAAATAGCTGGGTTGTTGACCGCCTGCAGTAAAATAGGTTATGAATACGCCCACGTAACAGTGGAAACATTTGAACGCATGAAAAAGGCTCTTGGCGGCAAAGTATGGACGTCGGTCAATCTCGATACGCTGCGGGCCATCAAAGAAAACGAAGAACTTTTACTTATTAAAAAAGCCGTAGCGGTCGCCGACCGGGCCTTTGCCCGTTTGTTGCCGGAACTTAAGACCGGCATGGCCGAGATAGAAGCGGCAGCTTTACTGGAATTTTATCTGAGAAAAGAAGGCGCTTCTGGTACATCTTTCAGTACCATCGTGGCGTCGGGTGAGCGTTCCTCGCTGCCGCACGGTCAGCCGACAGAAAAACTTCTGACGGATGGCGACTTTGTTACCTTCGACTTTGGTGCCATATATGGCGGATATTGCTCCGACATCACCAGGACACTGGTTATGGGCAAGGCGAACGCCAGGCAAAAGGAAATATATGGCATAGTCCTTGCCGCGCAAAAAGCGGCGCTGTCTTCTTTAAAGCCTGGCATGACGGGTATCGAGGGAGACGCCTTGGCGCGCGATGTGATAAACTCTGCGGGCTACGGAAAACTGTTCGGCCATGGTACTGGACACAGCCTGGGACTGGCCATACATGAAGAACCGCGCCTCTCGCCCGGCTGCGAGACCGTGCTGAAACCCGGGATGGTGCTCACGGTGGAGCCGGGTATATACGTTCCCGGCTGGGGAGGCGTAAGGATAGAAGATGTCGTGGTTCTGACGGAAAGCGGTCTAGAAATACTGACCGCAACCCCCAAAGAACTGCTTGAATTGTCTAATTAAACTACAAAAATCAGGAGGAGTTTTTTATGCTTTCAACCAACGATTTTAGGACGGGCTCTACCGTTACTATTGATGGCGATGCCTGGCAAGTGGTGGATTTCCAACACGTAAAACCTGGTAAAGGCGCGGCGTTTGTCCGGGCGAAACTGCGTAACCTCTGCACCGGCTCGGTAGTGGAAAAAACCTTTAACGCCGGGGAAAAATTTCCTAAAGCGCACATAGAGCGCCATGATATGGAATACCTTTACGAAGGCGACGGCAACTATATTTTTATGAACACGGAAAACTATGAACAGAGCGAGCTTACAAAAGATGTCATTGGCAGTGCGATAAATTTTCTCAAGGAAAACATGAAAGTGAGTATAATGTTCTATCAGGGCAAAGTGCTCGGCATAGACCTGCCTAATGTGGTTGAACTGGCTGTTGCGGAGACAGACCCCGGCATCCGCGGAGATACAGCTACCGGTGGTACCAAGCCTGCCACCATGGAGACGGGCTATGTAGTAAAAGTACCGCTCTTTATAAACGCGGGCGACGTATTGAGGATAGATACACGTACGGGTGATTATGTAGAACGTGCCTGATCAAAGGGAACTCCAGACGCCTGTCTGGGGTTTTTCGCCTTATAACCATGGAAAAATGGTTTTCAATATGCATTGTGTGTTATAATATTTTAAAACATGGCCGGTCGATAAATGCTGGACGGTCAGGAGGAGGAGCAGTATGGAAGAGAACAAAGACCTCGACATCGCTCCGCAGGAAGAAACGGAAGAAGATGTCGGCTCTATACGCATAGCCGATGAAGTGGTCAGCATCATAGCGGGCCTGGCAGCCACCGAAGTGTCTGGCGTGGCCGGCATGAGCGGTGGATTGGTAGGCGGCATAGCGGAACTTCTTGGGAAGAAAAATTTTTCCAAGGGTGTAAGAGTGCGCGGTGGGGAAAAACAAATAGCCGTGGATCTTTATGTCATACTGGAATATGGAGTATCCATACCGGATGTGGCTATAAGTATTCAGGAAAAAGTCAAGGAAGCTATCGAAAATATGGCCGGCATGGAGGTTGTTGAAGTAAACGTCCATGTACAAGGCATAACAAGCACAGATAAGATGAAACTGGAATAAACGCTGAAAATACGCATTTGGCGGTCAACCGCCGGAACATCAAAAGAGGTGACGTCCATGAGTATTGCTGACCGTATCATTCTTGCTCTTTACACGATCATGATGGCAGTGGTCTCTGCCTTAATAGTATGCTTTGTAGCCAGGGTATTTCCGGTGGAAGTATTGCACGAACATCTCAACACGATACCGGGCAGCTGGGAATTTGCTGTTGGCGGAGTAGTGATGTTTTTGGTCAGCATTAGGCTTTTGATCGCTGGTATAACGCGAGGCGGCCCCAAGGACATAACGGTACACATCGGCGATGGCGGCGTAGTAAGGGTCAGCATGTCTGCCGTGGACAAATTTGTAGAAAAGACCGCGGCCCAGGTGCGTGGAGTGCACACTGTCAAGGCAAGGATAAGTACCAGTGGGGATTTTCTCAAAGTTAAAATGGTGGCCGGCGTGTTGCCTGAAGCTAATATACCGGAAATCAGCGTTCTTTTGCGGGATAAAGTAAAAGCCGGCGTGAAGGAAACGGTAGGCCGGGAAGTTTCTGAAGTGGAAACGCTTTTCAACACTATTGCCTATGAAGCAAGTAATAAACAGCGCTATTGACGGGAGGCGGAGATATTGAAAGAGTTTTTCGCCGGTTTGTGGCAGACCCATCGCGGTCGCATGCTGGGTGTACTGCTGGGCTTGATACTGGGCGCGATGTTTTTGACTATGGGTTTTTTTCGCACCATATTTTTGCTCATACTGATGACAGGCGGCTATATATTGGGGCAAAAAGTTGATGACAAAGAAGATATAATGGAACTTTTAGATCGCATATTGCCGCGCGGGTACCATAAATAGTAGAGAAAGAGGAGTTTTATGAGCCGTAGACTGGCCAGGGAGTTGGCGTTGCAGACGCTTTTCCAACTGGACTTTTCACAAACCGACTGGCCGGATGCCCTGGCAGTGGCCGAGGGAGAACGGGAAAACATAATAATACCCGCCAGCCTCGAATACGCTAAGGCCATAATACCGGGTACATTGGAAAACCTTGATGAAATCGACTGCATGGTCGACCGGTACGCCAAAGATTGGACAGTAGACCGGCTGGCCTTGGTAGATCGCGATATTTTGCGTATCGCCATATATGAAATGTGTTTTTCGCTGGAAAAGATAAACCCTGGCGTTGCCATAAACGAAGCGCTGGAAATAGCCAAAGTATACGGCAGCGATGAGTCGCCGCGCTTTATCAACGGCATACTTGGCAAGATGGCGAAAACAATGAAGGAATGACTATGCAGGAAGTTTTTTTAGGTATCGATACCAGTTGCTATACTACTTCGGTAGCATTGCTTGATGTAAAAGGGAACCTCTTGGCCGACGAACGTCGGCTGCTTACAGTAGGCACCGGAGGACGCGGTTTAAGACAATCGGAGATGGTTTTTCAACACACGAAGAACCTGCCGGTTTTACTGGAAAAGACTGCTATCGTTAAGACTGGCCGACTAGCGGCAATCGGAGTGTCGGCGCAGCCCAGGACGCGCGAAGACTCCTATATGCCGGCTTTTATTACCGGTCTCGGGACGGCGCGCAGTTTAGCGGCGGCGACCGGCGCAAAACTTTGCCCGGCCAGCCATCAGGAAAATCATATCGAGGCCGGGCTGTGGGCGATGAAAAGCGAACCATGTACCGGTCGTTTTATTGTTTTACACGCCTCGGGTGGTACGACTGATCTTTTGCTGGCGGAAAAAAACGGTGGACGTCTACTCATAACAGAACTGGGCGGCTCCAAAGACCTTAATGCCGGACAGTTCATCGACCGGATAGGAGTAGTTTTGGGTCTATCTTTTCCAGCTGGCCCTCATTTGGAAAGACTGGCTGCGCAGGCTGTGAAAAACGCAGATATTCCGGTAGCCGTCAAAGGGCTTGCCCTGAGCTTTTCCGGGCCGCTCACAGCGGCATTGCGCTTGCTTGATAAAGGAACAAACACAGCGGAATTGGCCTCCGGCGTACAAAAAGCGATCGCCGACAGCATAGCCAAACTGCTCTTGAACGCGGCAGAAGAAACTGGTTGCCGGGATATACTCTTGGTTGGCGGAGTGCTTGCCAATAAATATATTCGTACTGTTCTGGAAGAAAAACTTGGCAGAGCCGGCAACAAAACTTTTTTCCCGGAAGCGGCCTTTTGCGGAGATAACGCAGTGGGCTGCGCCAGCATAGCCTTGCGGGAATGGAGGGACAGCATTGGGTAAAGTACATACCGTAAGCGAAGCGACCGGTCTTGTCAAAGATGTTTTGTTACTACAGCCAGCCCTGCAAAAGATACAGATACAAGGCGAAATATCCAACTTCAGACGTTATGATTCAGGTCATTGTTATTTTACTCTGAAAGACGAAAAAAGCACACTCAAAGCTGTGATGTTTCGTAGCCGAGCCGCCCTCTTGCGTTTCAAGCCGGAAAACGGCGTCTCTGTTCTCACCAGCGGGCGGATAGAAGTATATGAACGGGACGGCATCTATCAACTATACGTCGACAATATGTTCCCCGCTGGTGTCGGCAGCCTCATGCTGGCTTACGAGGAACTAAAAGCCAAACTCCAGGAGGAAGGGCTTTTTTCTCCGGAGAAAAAACGCGAATTGCCTTTTTTTCCAAAGTCCATAGGTATTATTACTTCTTCCTCCGGCGCTGCGCTGCATGACATGCTGACCGTTTCACGTAAAAGGAACCCGGCGGTGAAGATATATTTTCTGCCGGTGCGCGTACAAGGCAAGGAGGCGCCGGAAGAAATAGCGGCGGCCATAGGGGTGATGAACAAACTAGCGTTGACGGATGTCTTGATCGTTGGCCGGGGCGGTGGTTCTCTGGAAGAGCTGTGGTCCTTTAACGATGAAAGAGTAGTGCGGGCAGTGGCCCATTCCGTTATACCCATAGTTTCGGCAGTAGGTCACGAAACGGATTTTACCCTGACGGACTTTGCAGCTGATCTTCGGGCGGCTACGCCATCTCAGGCGGCGGAACTTTGCGTTCCCGACCGGGAGGCCCTCCGCGCTACTGTAGCAACCTTGCGAAAACGGCTGGAACACATGCTTTATTCGCGGGTGGAAAAGCTTGCGATACGTTTAAAATATTGCCTGAACGTGAGGGTATTTCGCACCCCGGATATTTTATACACAAGGCAGGCGGAAACCCTCGACCGACTGGATGAACGCCTGGAGCGCGCTATGCAGGAAACAAATAGGGCGCTGCGCGAACGCTTTGGGCAACTGGCTGGCAAATTGGACGCATTAAGCCCGCTTGCCGTATTGGGGCGGGGATACAGCGCAACTACCGATACAAAGGGTCGCGTACTAAAAGATTGTAGTGGTCTTTTGGTGGGGGAGGCTATACATACAAGGCTAGTCAACGGAGAAATAACTTCGCGCATAGAAAACCTGCATAGAGGGGGAAAATGATTTGGCAAGAAAAAAAGTGGAAGATGGGCCGACTTTTGAAGAAGCGCTCGTACGGCTCGAAGAAATAGTGGAAAAACTGGAACATGGTGAATTAAAACTTGACGAGGCTATAGAACTATTTCGCCAGGGAGTGGATTTGTCCGGCACCTGCAACAAAAAACTGCTGGCGGTCCAACAAGAAGTAGAAAAAATAATCATCGATTCACGGGGAGAGGTTTCCTTACAACCGCTTTACCCGGCGGAGGAGTAAAATGGATAGCGAAAAATACTTTAAACAATATCTGGCGTTGGTAGAGGAGCGCCTCAATGAACTTTTGCCGCACAACAAAAGTATATCGGATATTGAAGAAGCTATGCGGTACAGTCTTTTGGCGGGAGGAAAACGCCTGCGTCCCCTCTTGGTTATAGCGGCCGCCGACGCCGCAGGCGGGCAAGGTGAAAAATGCCTGGATGTGGCGTGCGGCCTTGAAATGATACACACCTATTCGCTCATCCATGACGATCTGCCAGCGATGGACGATGACGATTACCGACGCGGTCGTCTGACCAATCACAAGGTCTTTGGCGAAGCAAAAGCTATACTGGCGGGAGACGGCCTCTTGACCAAAGCTTTTGAAGTGATGATGGGGCAACGAGGCGTGCAGCCTCAAGCCCTCTTGGAAACCGTTCGTGAGATAGCAGTCTGCGCTGGTGCCGAGGGTATGGTTGGAGGACAGACCATCGACCTTGAAGCCACCAAAAACATCATCACAGTGCAGCAACTAAAAGAAATGCACAAAGCCAAAACAGGCGCCCTCTTTAAAGCGGCACTGTGTGCGGGCGGGCGGTTGGCCGGAGCCGGCGGCGAACAAATGGCGGCTCTTGAGAGTTATGCGGAAAATTTCGGCATGGCTTTTCAAATTACCGATGATAT
>JAVBNN010000046.1:0-21740 GCA_031551525.1 Acidaminococcales bacterium | reverse complement strand
CACGGCCCTTACAAAATACTTGGTAAACGGCAGGAATACAACAGCGGAAGCTACGTTAAAAATCGTGTGGGTGTTGGCGATCAGTACATCAATAGCAGCATTGCTATAGTAAAGGGCAGTAATCCACTCGACCGATCGGGCAAAGGGCGGCACAATGAAAATAACCAGCAGCACGCCTATCGCATTATAAAGAGTATGGGCCCATGCGGTACGCCTGGCATTGATATTGCCCTGCGTCGAGGCGATCTGGGCTGTGATACAAGTGCCGATATTATCGCCCAGCGTCAAATAGATAGCGGTCGGGAAATCAATAAGTCCGGAAGTACCCAGCACCATAACCAAAGCCACCGTGGCCGCCGAACTATGAACGAGGGCGGTAGCCACAATGCCCAGCAACACTCCCACAAAAGGGATGGATGCGTAATGGACAAAGAAATATTTCAAAGATTCGCTGCTTTGCATATAAGGCGCGCCGGCATTGAGGATTTTTAAACCATAAAACATTAGTCCAAAGCCCATCAAAGCGCTGCCCGCGTTTTTCCAGTGATCTTTCTTGGCAAAGCACATGACGGCAAAACCTATACCTATTACCGGCAAGGCAATATCTGTAAGCTTGAATTTGAAACTCAGCGCCATGAGCTGGGCGGTAACTGTCGTGCCAATATTGGCGCCGTAAATAATGCCTACAGCCTGACTGAATTTCATCAGCCCGGCATTGACAAATCCGACCGTCAGCACTGTCACGGCAGTACTGCTCTGAACCAAAGCAGTGATTAAAACGCCGGCCAGCGTAGATTTAAACACGTTGCCGGTGAACACCTCTAAAATCTTTTTCATGACAGGCCCAGAGACTTTTTCGAGGCCGGAGCCCATCATTTCAATACCGTACATCAATAAAGCGGTGCCGCCGATCAAGCCAAATATCAAATCTTGCACTTTCTGCTCCTTAAATTAACAAAGTATGACTTAAAAGTTCAAAATGTAGTGAAACGCTTTGAAACTCGCGGGAGTTCAGGTTTAAGTGTCACATATTAAAAAAGACTCGCGCCATTCTTCACCTGCACAGGCGCGTCATTTTTTCAGCTTGTTTTTACATGATATCTTGTCCGTATATTAATATACCACATAGCAGCCTTCTTGCAAAAGTATGTTAGCAGTCAAAATTGCATATGGTCAAAAAATATTTTACGCGCAAGATGGCGGCTACTTTGGCAAAAATGAAGTGCGGTCTTGTGCATTAGTTTTTGTTGGGAAAAAAGATAATAAAAGAAAGCCGCCAGCCGGTCAGGGCTGGCGGCTTTCTTGCTCCAGGCGGAGCAAAGATATCGGCTCATCAATATCATATATATTATAGCAGATATTATTGATAAAGAAAAGAGGATTTTCCTGCAACAGACCTCACCCGCGTTACTTGCGGACTGTATCATGGGCGGCGCGGCTGCCATGTTATGACAGTGCTATCCTGCCTGTGCGATATGCGGGCTTGACAAGTTATATGAACGGCTATATATTAGTAATTGCTAAACTACTAATATATAGCCGTGAGGTGTTGTATGTACAAATCAAAGAATATCGCGTTTGTTTCAAAAGAGTGTGTGGCGTGCGGCAGCTGCTTAAAGGTATGTCCGGTAAATGCTGTTGCAATTTATAAAGGGATGTATGCCACAATAAATATAGAAAAATGCATTGGTTGTGGAAGCTGTGCAAGAACTTGTCCGGCGGCGGTCATTTCTATTATTTTGAGAGGAGGCGTCAAAACGAATGAAAAAGCGCTGGTATGATTATCTCTGGATTTTTTCATCAATATATTTGGCGCTTGGCTTTTTCAATATTCTTTTTGCCTGGCTTGGTTTGATCTGTTTTTTCCTGCCGCTGGCGATTGCCATTATCGGGGGAAATAAAAGCTATTGCAACAAATACTGCGGACGCGGACAGTTGTTTGAACTGCTGGGCGAAAAACTGGGGCTGTCACTGCAAAAAGTACCGCCGGCATTTTTGCGCGCTAAATGGTTTCGTTATGGATTTTTAGTCTTTTTTATGACTATGTTTATGTTAATGATTTACTCGACATACCTTGTGTTTAAGGGGGCAACTTTAGAAGAAGCGGTAACGCTGCTATGGGTGTTCAAACTGCCCTGGCAATGGACAAATACGTCGTCTGTTGCGCCCTGGGCGGCACAGTTCGCTTTTGGCTTTTACAGTGTCATGCTGACTTCGACTGTGCTGGGGCTTATTAGCATGATACTCTTCCGGCCGCGTTCCTGGTGCGTGTATTGCCCGATGGGGACTATGACACAGGGGATTTGCCTATTGCAAAACAGAGAGGACAAAGAAAATGCAGGAAAAAGCTAAACAGATTGCGGAGTTACTCAAAGTATTGGCAAATGAAAATAGACTGATGATTTTTTGCGCGCTGATGGAAGGACCCAAGGCTGTCGGTAAAATCGCCGAGAAAGTGCCCAATATCACGCAATCGGCCTTGTCACAGCATTTGTCCGTATTAAAGGCGCATGGCATATTGGCGTTTGAAAAAAAGGGGCAAAGTATCACCTATTCTATTGCGGACGGCAGAGTTAGCGAGATCATAAACGTATTGAAAAAGTATTATTGTGAGGCTTGATACTAAGGCAATTTGCCGGACTTTTGCTTTTCGGTGCGCGGCTTTTTAATTTATCCGGGTCTGGTGTATAAATCTACTGGACACGCTTTGGCGCTTGTATTATTATAAAAGAACATGGCAGCAGCAAGATTTTGCCGTTAATCAAAGGGAGGAACCATGATAACTTTCGACGATGTAAAAAACCATGCAAGTATAAATACCTATATCGAACATGCAGACGCCACGCTGTCCGTTTTGGGCTATACCGACCACTCCAAAGTGCATGTAACTAAAGTCGCCGTCAACGCGGCGAACATACTGACCCAGCTTGGCCACAGTGAGCGGGAGGCTGAACTGGCCAAGATCGCCGGCTATATGCACGATATCGGTAACGTCGTAAACAGGGATGACCACTCGCAGTCCGGTGCGGTTATGGCCTTTCACATTTTGAACTCTATGGGCATGCAGCCGATGGAAACAGCGGTGATCATGAGTGCTATAGGCAACCACGACGAAAACTGCGGTTTGGCCGTCACGCCTATCGCGGCGGCACTCATCATAGCCGACAAGACCGACGTCAGGCGCAGCCGGGTCAGAGAAGAGGACCCGCAGTGCTTCGACGAGCATGACCGGGTGAATTATTCAGTCATAAAATCTGAACTTGTGATAAATAAAGACGCCAAACTCATCGAATTTGACGTCACCATAGACACGGAAATATGCTCTATCATGAAGTACTTTGAACTCTTCATCGTCAGGATGGTCATGTGCAGAAACGCCGCGGAATTTTTGGGCGTAAAATTTTCCATTGTCGCCAATGGGACGAAACTGCTGTGAAGAGGCGAAGGAGGACAGTGCGGGAACTTTGTAACCGACCTGAAAATATTTTTAATTATGACTATACATTTGAAAGGCGCTGATTTTCGTGTTTAAACGCATATTTGTACTTGTCCTGTTGTGTGTATTTTCGGCTACTATGCCAGCATTTGCAGAAATAAAAAGATATTTCCAGAGCAATCCTTATGTAGCGCTTTTAGTGTCCACGACAAACATCCCATTTGAAAAACAAGATTCTCAAGAGAAGGTTGTAACGGAAAATCTGGTAGTTAATTTTTCTTATTGGTACGCGCTTAGCGGACCGCAAAACCACATGCTGATTATTGGAAGAAAACCCAATACTAAGGATGAAGCCTATAACGATCTTGTCTTATCGGGTGATAATATGCCGCAATTCGTAGCGTACAAAGGGGAAACCCCTATGCCGATCGCGTTTAAGTATGCTATAAGACGGGAAAAAGACCTGGATAAAATAATGGTGCAATTTTTGTTGCACCGTGAGCAAAGAAAACCCTTGTATGAAGCGGACAGACTTGTTATATCCATACCGCGGCTAGACGGTAGCAGAACGGAATTTGAAATACCGGCTGCAACCATCAAAGAATGGCAGTATATCATGAAATCGGAAAAATCGCGTGAGTACAGGCAGGCAAGGAGAGAGGACAAATCCAATAGGAAATACACAGAAGCAGAAGTGATGGAACGTATGCTTTATACAATGCCATGATTACAAATATTAAAGATGCTCTTTGTGGAGTATCTTTTTTATCTTTATGGCTCTTCGATATTCCCAAAATCCCACGGAGGCGGTATAATAATGAATATGCTTGGTTACTACGCTATTATACAGGAGGAAGCACATGCTGACAGTGCATTTGCCAGACGGGAGCAGTAAGGGATATCCCGAAGAGACGACGTTGCTGGAGATAAGCGCGGAGTTTGCCCGGGGGTATTCGTCGCCCATCGTTGCCGCTACGTTGAACGGCGAAGAGAAAGACCTGCAAAACAAAATACTTGACGGCGCGCGTATCGGGTTTATCGAGCTCTCATCCAAGGCCGGCATGAAGGTGTACTCCTCCAGCCTCGTTATGGTGCTGTACACGGCCATGTTCGAAGCGTTGCCCGGCCTCCCGAAGCTCGAAGTCAAAAGTTCTTTTGACAATAGCGTTTATTGTGAAATATCCAGTCAGGAGCCGTTGCCCGATAATTATATCGAACTACTGAAATTGCGTATGCAAGAGATAATAAATGAAAAAACGCCGGTCATCTACCAGAAGATCAGCCGGGTATTTATAGAAAAAGTCCTCAAACAGCGAGGCGACTATGACCGTTTGGGCGTTATCGAGCAACTCGACCCGGAAAAGGGCACGATCAGCAGTTATTCCTGCCGCGGGGTAGGGGCGTACTTTTTTTCACCGATGACCCCGCATGCCGGCTATTTGAAGGTTTTCGACCTGATGCCCTACCGCAAAGGGCTGCTCTTGCGGTATCCTGACAACCGCGACTGCGTAATGGAGCCTTTTAAGGACCAACCTAAATTTGCCGATATACTGGATGAAAGCGATAAATGGGGCGAAATAATCGGCTGCCGTACGATAAACAGCCTCAACCATATCATCAAGGCGGGCGAGATAGACTCCATCATACGGGTGGCCGAGGCTCTCCATGAGAAAAAGATCGCGCAGATAGCCGACCAGATAAAAGAAGCCGGCAAACATGTAAAGATAATACTTATTGCCGGGCCTTCCGGCTCGGGTAAGACGACTTTCGTGCAGCGGCTGAAGATACAGCTGCAGGTGAACGGGATAAACCCGGTGCCCATTTCCATAGACGACTATTTTCTCGAACGCAACCATACGCCCCGGAAAACCAACGGCGACTTTGACTTTGAGTCGATACATGCCCTTGACCTGGTGCTCTTTAATGACCACCTCAAGCGTCTTTTAGCGGGCGAAACAGTGGAACTGCCGCACTTTAACTTTCGCAGCGGCAGTAAGGAATACCGCGGGCATACGCTCACCTTGAAACCGGACCAGCCCCTTTTGATCGAAGGTATACATGGCCTTAACGATACACTGACCAGTGTCATACCGTCCGAAGAAAAAATCAAGATATACATCAGTCCGCTGACTCAACTGCGTATGGACGAACACAATCTCGTATCACGGACCGAAACTCGCCTTTTGCGGCGCATGGTGCGTGACAGCCGTTTCCGCGCGCATGATGCCTTACAGACACTCAAACAGTGGAAATATGTCCTCGAAGGCGAAGAAGAGAACATCATGCCCTTTCAGGAAAAGGCCGATATCATGTTCAACACGGCGCTCATTTACGAGCTGGCCGTCTTAAAAAAACACGCGGAACCTCTTTTAAAGACAGTGGACAGCAGCCATGCGGAGTATACGACAGCCAAACGGCTTTTGAATTTGCTTGACTATGTTGTCTCCATAGATGACGAGACGATACCGCCAAATTCGCTGATACGGGAATTCGTGGGAAACTCATGGTTTTATTGATGGCAAGGGAGGTTTGGCTATGGGCAGCAAACCCGAAGAACAAGGACAGAAAAAGATTTATTTTATTACAGCCTGCATAAAAGACCGCAAACAAATCCTTTGGGAAAAGACCAAAGGCGGGCCGGTGCGCCGTCCGGCGGATCTATGGGAAAACTATAAGCTGTCGGATATCGGCAATATAGTAAATACTGCCATTCTTGAGGTGGCGGAGCTGCATAAAGGCGTACAGGTAGACAAATACGTCATCATGCCCAACCACATACACCTTTTGCTGTCCCGCCCAGTCGGCGCCGCGGGACTGTCCATAGCGGCTGTGGTCAACGCCCTGAAAGGCAGGGTAAATAGCAGGGCAGGAGGGCCTATCTGGCAAAAAACCGCCAACAACCATGCGGTGAAGAGCGAAAAAGAATATCAGGATATATGGATGTATATCGACAGCAACCCCCAACAGTGGGAAAATGACGGTTACTACGATACATGACAAATAAAAACCGGGCCAGAAGCCCGGTTTTTGGTTTTATCTGTTCTTTTTGAAGAACTCCAGCGCGACGTCTGGGAAGGATGCATAGGATAGTATGTCTTCGCGGCTGGCGTTGGGATAGCCTTTTTCAGCCAGTTCTTTTGTAAATTTTTCCAGTTGCGGCGGGATATCGTCAGCCGGACGGTGGTCGATGACAGTTTCACCTTCGGCCAGCACTTTGGCTTTTAGCTCGGGGTTGATCGGGCCGGGCAGGCGACCGTATTTACCGCGCACCATATCTTTTATCTCGCGCGGGATCATTTTATAGCGTTCACCCAGCATGACGTTCATAACGGCCATGGTGCCGACGATCTGGCTGGAAGGTGTGACCAGCGGGGGATAGCCGACATCTGCACGCACGCGGGGCATTTCTTCGAGCATATCCTGGTATTTATCGGCCACGCCTTGTTCTTTCATCTGGTTGAGGAGATTGGAGAGCATGCCGCCCGGTATCTGGAAAGTGAGCACTTCCGGGTCGATGGGGATGTTGGTGTTTATCTTGAAATCTTGGCCCAAAGAGTCTTTTACTTTTTTGAAGTAACGAGCCAGCGGGGCGAGTTTTTTGGGGTCTATACCGGTGTCATAAGGCGTGCCTTTGAAGGCGGCTACCATCGACTCGGTGCAGGGTTGGCTGGTGCCGAGCGCGAAAGGAGAGAGCGCACAGTCAATGACGTCAACGCCGGCCTCTATGCCCTTGAGGTAAGTCATGCTGCCCATGCCGCTGGTGTAGTGGGTGTGCAGCTGGACAGGCAGACTGATACTTTCTTTGAGCGTCTTGATAAGGTCATAGGCGTCATAAGGCGCCATCAGGCCTGACATATCCTTTATGCAGATGGAGTCTGCGCCGAGCTCGACCAGTTCTTTGGCCACCTGCAGGAAGTTTTCCGGTTTGTGGTACGGGCTGATGGTATAGACCAGCGCGCCCTGTACGTGGGCACCGGCTTTTTTTGCGGCCCGCATGGCGCATTCGAGGTTCCGAACGTCATTGAGGGCATCAAATATACGGATAATATCTATGCCGTTAGCGACCGAGCGGTCGACAAACTCTTCAACCACGTCGTCTGAGTAGTGGTTGTAGCCGAGTATATTTTGTCCGCGCAGCAGCATTTGCAGGGGGGTTTTCTTGCAGTGTTTTTTCATGGTGCGCAGGCGTTCCCAGGGGTCTTCATCGAGAAAACGCAGACAGGAGTCAAATGTAGCGCCGCCCCAGCACTCCAGGGCGTGATACCCTACGTCATCGAGCAGCTCGAGCTCTTCGACCATGTCGCTGGCTCTCATGCGGGTGGCGGCCAGGGACTGGTGGCCGTCGCGCAATACGGTTTCCATTATTTTTGCAGGTTTTTTTACAATTTCCATTATTGCTTTCCTCCATGGTTTTCTTTTACTATTTTACAAACGTTTATTACATCCCAATATGTTTCTAATTATAAACAATACCGTCATATATACGCAAGGAGAATATTTGTTTATATTTTGTATTTTGAGTTATTTATGCTAGAATTTAGTAATTAAAGAGTAGCTAAATTAAGGAGTGGTGACATGCAGGTAGTTTTGACGATAGTGGGTAAAGACAGGGTAGGCATCATCGCCATGGTCAGCGGACAATTGGCCGCGTACGGTGTGAACATCCTCAACATCAACCAGAATATCCTTGAGGGTTATTTCAACATGGTCATGCTGGCCGATATCAGCAAGGCAACTGTCAGCCTTAAGGAACTGCAGGGTGTTTTGAAGACGGAAGGCGAAAAAATGGGCGTAGATATAAAAGTCCAGCATGAAGACATATTTAACGCCATGCACCGCATTTAAAGGAGGAAAAAATGTTTACCTTCAACATAAAAGACATCCTTGAAACTAACCGCATGATAGCGGAAAACAATCTCGATGTCAGGACGATCACCATGGGTATCAGCTTGCGTGACTGTGCGGACGCGGATATAAAAAAGACCGCGCAAAATATCTATGACAAGGTAACCCGCCGCGCCGAACACCTGGTGCGGGTAGGCGGGGAGATAGAAAGCGAATACGGCGTGCCTATCATCAACAAGCGCATTTCCGTCACACCTATCGCCATAGTCGGCGAGAGCTGCCGGACAGACAGCTACGTACCGCTGGCCGCCGCGCTCGACAAAGCGGCCAAAACGGTCGGCGTGGACTTCATCGGCGGTTTTTCCGCGCTTATCGACAAAGGATATACCAAGGGCGATCACATACTTGTCGACTCTATCCCGGAAGCACTTGCCACTACCGATATAGTATGTTCCTCAGTAAACATCGGCTCGACCAAAGCCGGGATAAATATGGACGCGGTGCGCATGATGGGCGAGACCATCAAAACTGCCGCCGCAAAGACCGCCGAGCGTGACGCCATAGCCTGTGCCAAGCTGGTAGTATTCTGTAACGCAGTGACGGACAACCCCTTTATGGCAGGAGCCTTTCACGGTATCGGCGAGCCGGAAACAGTGGTGAGCGTAGGCGTCAGCGGCCCCGGAGTGGTAAAGCACGCACTCGAAAGCGCCCGGGGTGCGGATTTTGGCGAAGTGGCCGAGATCGTTAAAAAGACCGCTTTCAAGATCACCCGTGTCGGCCAGCTGGTAGCCCAGGAAGCGGCCAAACGCTTGAACACCCAATTTGGCATCATAGACCTGTCGCTCGCGCCTACTCCGGCAGTCGGCGATAGCGTCGCCTATATCCTTGAAGAGATGGGCATCGAGAGCTGCGGCGCGCCGGGCACCACGGCGGCCTTGGCCATACTGAACGACGCGGTGAAAAAAGGCGGACTGATGGCGTCAAGCTATGTTGGTGGCCTGTCCGGAGCGTTTATTCCGGTCAGCGAGGACGCCGGCATGATCGCCGCAGTGGAACGCGGCAGCCTGACACTCGAAAAACTCGAGGCTATGACCTGCGTATGTTCGGTGGGCCTTGATATGATAGCCGTGCCTGGCGATACCTCGGCGGCCACCATTTCCGCCATTATCGCAGACGAAGCGGCTATCGGCATGATAAACAACAAGACCACCGCGGTCAGGATAATACCTGTACCCGGGAAAAAACCCGGCGACAAGGTGGAATTTGGCGGACTTCTCGGACATTGTCCGGTCATGCCGGTCAATAAATTCAGCGCGGATAAATTCATCGCGCGCGGCGGGCGCATCCCCGCGCCGATACGAAGTTTGACCAACTGATGGACAAGCGGCAAAAAGAGATACTGGGCAGGCTGGCGGAAAAATATAAAGGATCGGCCAGCGCCCTTCACTACAACAATCCCTTCGAACTTCTTATCGCAGTCATACTGTCCGCGCAGTGTACCGATAAACGGGTGAATATCATAACAGAACGCATTTTTCCCAAATGCGGAACGGCAAAAGCTATGGCCAAGCTGTCGCAGGAAAAGTTGGAAGAACTCATTCATGACTGCGGCCTTTTTCACGCCAAGGCGAAAAACATCCTGGCTACCTGCCGTATATTGCTCGAACACCACGGCGGCCAGGTACCGGGGACACTGGAAGAACTGCTGGAACTGCCGGGCGTGGGGCGCAAAACGGCCAATGTAGTGCTCAGTCAGGGCTTTGGTGTTCCGGCCATGGCGGTGGACACGCACGTTTTTCGAGTGAGCGCGCGTTTGAAGCTGGCCAGTGGAGTGGACGTGGTAAAAACCGAGCAGGAACTGATGAAACTGATCCCGAAAAAAGACTGGAGTGAAGCCCATCACTGGCTGATCTGGCATGGGCGGCTGGTCTGTAAGGCGAGAAAACCCCTGTGCAGAGAATGTATCGTAGCGGACTTGTGCATTTCTGCTGATAAGACTAAATAAAAACGCGGACTCGCACGGCTCATCCCTACGCCAAGCATTGCCTTTGGTTAGGGGCGAGCAGTGCGGGCCCGCTATTTTTCAAAGCAGGAAAAAACATTTTTCAAGGCGAATTTAAAACAAAGCATAATCTATAAACAGGTGGCCTATGGGAACACTGTATTGCTTGCCGCTGGGCGAGACGCGGCGGGAACATTTTATCGAAGAATATAAAGAGCGTGGCTATAAAAACGGCCAGGCTATATTTGTGTTGCCTTCGCGGACTTTTATAAATGCCGCGGAGGAACAAGGGCTTTTGGCGGGCGACTTTTCTTTTCTGGCGAAAGCCATATTAAAGCTGGCCGGGGTATTTGCCAGTCCTATGCCGCCCGCCGGGCAGCGCATCATAATTGCCAGCATGTTGGAAAAGATGCAGGAAATGGGCCGGTTAGAGTTTTTTGGTGGTTTTTCACAAAGCACAGGTTTGGCAGAATCGCTGGCCTCGCTGTTACGGGAAATGGCCCGCTCGGGTGTGCGGCCGGACGACCTTTCGTCCGCTTTGGCCGCCCTGTCGGGCAACGGGGCAATCAGGGCAAAAGACCGTGAAATATTGCTGACATATAGGGGATACAGCAATTTTATGGAGACGCACGGCCTCCTGGATATGGAGAGCGCTCTGGCTAAAGCTGCCGAAGTCTTACGCAGCGGCGCATTTGAACTGCCCTGGAAGAAGGTATATATCAGCGATTTTGCTGTTTTGACCACTTTGCAGGTTGCACTGGTCAGGGCGCTGGCTTCTCGCTGCGAAGTGGATATCGGACTGGTGTACAGGCCGGAGGGGGAAGCATACGCTGCCTCGCGTAAAACTTACGAAGAATTATTGGGTATCGGCTTAAACAAAATAGATATTTTTGATGAAACTGTAACAACGAACCTGTTGCGGACATTGTGTACGCGACTGTTTACCGGCGGCGAAAAAATGCCGGAAAATACAGAGCAGATAAATGTCTGGAAATTTGCCAACCGGCGCCAGGAAATGCAGGAAATAACGGCTGATGTCAAAAAGAAAATACTGGCCGGCGCACAAGCAGAGGATTTTTTACTGGTGGTGCGCAATCTTTCGCTTTATCCAGGGCTAAGGCGGGAATTTTTGCTGGCCGGAGTACCCGTGAGCCTGCCGGACAGCGTGAAGTTATATCATCAGCCGCTCGCCCATTTACTGGTCGATTTTTTACAGGCGGCAGCAGGAAACACACGCAATGCGCTGGGCAGACTGTTTTCTTCACTTGCTTTTAACGGCTGCTCGGCGATTTTGGGCGAACAGGCAAAAGAGGCGCTAGACAGCGAGTTTTATGTGACAGTTCAAGAAGCGCGGCTGCTCATGAAAAAACGTCTGGCTCCTGAGGCCGGAGCGGCGGAGATTGATGAACTGTTCCGTTTTATTTCCAGCTGTCCGCGTCAGGGTACGGTAGAGGAATACAAAGATTATTTGCAAGGTTTTTTAGACTACCTCTCCTTGCCGGAAAAGTTTGGCGCTCTCTATCGGGCTGGCGTACTCGACCTTGCGCAGCTTGGCCTGTTATTGAAAACGCATAAAAAAATGAGTGACGCCCTCAAAGAGTTGGCCGACTTATATAAACGGGCTGGCGAAAGGGAAACCAGGTTGCCGGCCGGGCGCTATGCGGCAACGCTTGCGCAAAAAATGGCCGAAATGTCTATAAACAGCCCAGGGGACAGGGGCGGGGTGCGTGTAGTGGAGGCCTCCGATGTAGCGGGTCTTTCCGCTTCCTATGTGTATATATTTGGTTTAAAAGAAGGAGACTTCCCCCGCCTGGAGGCGGAAAATTGGCTGTATAGCGACGTGGAGAGGAAAAACCTTTCGATGGTCGGTGTTTTGGCCGATACGGTGCACCTGACTGAAGAAGACCGGCTGTTTTTTGCTTCTTCCCTGGCAGCGGCCCGGGAAACAATGTGGCTGTCCTTTAGTATTACGGACGGCGAGTTACTGTCTTCTTATATTGACGAAATAATGGCTATCATGCCGACTTTAAAAATCAAAGAGCGGGAGGCGCGGGAAGTTTTACCAGCAGTGCAGTCGCTTGTTTCAGAGGAAATATTGGCGGCTTATTTGGCCGGACAGACAGCCGGGGGTTTGGCGGAAAGAGAAGAGGACTGGCTGGCTGGCTATCTGGGCAAGGATTTTTTCTGGCGCGCCGGTAGCGAATTGCCAAAACGCACAGGGACTTACGACGGATTTTTAGAGAGGACTTCGCTTCTTGACCTTTTGCATGAGCGCTTGGCGCAACCGTTGAATGCCAGTATGCTGGAGGTATACGCCGCCTGTCCGTTCCGTTTTTTGCTGGAATATATCTGGCGTGGGCATGATTGGCAGGAAAGCGGCGCTAATATGGCCGCTGACGTAAAAGGGACCCTTTATCACGAGTGCCTGAAACGCTTCCTACAGCCTTTCCTTGGGCATTCGCTGTCCGGGGAGAAGATGCAAGACTTGACCGGAGCGCTCGATGAGGTGTTCGAAGCAACTGTGGCTGAATATATGACGCAAGGCCGCTTGAAAAATACCTACCTGACGGCGCTGGAATGTGCGAGTATGTTGGATAAACTGCACAAATGGCTGTGCGAGGAGGTTGCCTGCCAGCAAAAAAACGGTTTTTATCCGGTACAGCTGGAATGGGAGTTCGGACAAGCGGACGGGGCACTATTCCTGCCGGGCGGGGCCAGGCTGCGAGGGCGGATCGACCGGATAGACAGCAATGGAGAACAATGGTTTGTCACAGACTATAAAACAAAGAATATACCGAAAAGGGACGCGGTATTCAAAGGGCTGGACATACAGATACCGGTCTATCTTCTGGCGTTGGATGAGTTTTGGGGCCCACCGCTGGGCGGGGGCTATTTTTCAGTGGAAAAAGCCAAACGGGGAAGCGGTTTTTGGCTAGGTGAAGGTGAAAAAACGCTTGGTTTTGCCAAGACGGTTTTCGGCAAGCAAAAACAGCTGCCCGTAGAGTGGGAATACTGGCGTGGTCTCTTTCAGGACAGCCTGGCGCAACTGATAGAAAAAATAGCGCACGGGCAGTTTCCGCCACAGCCGGCGGATGGTTGCCCTTCTTATTGTCCGGGTATTTCGGTGTGCCGGTTTGCCAAAGAGGCGGGTGAAGACGATGAGTGATTACACAAAAGAACAGCTCCGGGCGATAACCAGCATGGGGAAAAATATAGCCGTATTAGCGGGCGCCGGCTCCGGCAAGACCAGCGTGCTGGTAGAACGCTTTATTCATCTGGTAGATAGCGGGACAGACTGTCGGCGCATACTGGCGATCACTTTTACCAACAAGGCGGCCAGCGAAATGGCTGGCCGCATACGCGCGCGTATGGCGGCGCTGGCCGTCGGGGATGTGGACGCTGCACGCTGGCGGGAACAGAAAAAACTCTTGTCGAGCGCCAGTATAAGCACTATACATGGCTTGTGCACAAATATTTTGCGTTCCTATCCTATCGAGGCGGGAATAGACCCGGGATTTCGGATAGCAAGTGAGACGCAGGCTGCGTTTTTGTTGCAGGATGCGGTAGAAAAGGTATTGCAGCGCGAACTGGGGCGCAAAAACACTGCCATGCTTGCGCTATATAAAGAATACGACCGTGGCGGCCTCTTAGAGGGTCTGGCGATGCTGGCCGCTCTGTTCACTGAAGAACAATTGGCGGACGACGCTCTGGCAGAAAAGCTGGCTACCGGCAATCGTGAAGCACTGGCTGCTTTGCCACGCTTAAAAGAAGTTTTCCGGGAACATTTGCAGCTGCTTTTGTCCGAACGGGGCGAGGTGGATCCCAAAACCGCCCACCGCGCTACACTGGAAGAACTCAACGATAGGATAGATGAAATAGAGGCGGCGCTGGACGGACTGCCCGGCCACGCTGAAGCCGCAGCGTCCCTCGAACAGTTAATCGGTAAATTGAGCGGACAAAATAAAAAGGACAAGGAACTGGTCAAAGCACTGAAAGAAGAGGCGGCCGGTCTAGCCGCAAGCTATCTCGACAGCCGGGCGGAAGGCCTTATCGGCAGTTGGGCTGAAGCGGGGCAACGGTGCGGAAAAGAATACGCCGCTCAAAAACAGCAAAATGCCTTGCTCACTTTTGACGATCTCGAGCGGCTGACTTATCGCCTGCTGTGTCGGCAGCCGGACATTTGCGCAAAATATGCCGCGCGGTTTGACCACATAATGATCGACGAATTTCAGGATACCAATGAATTGCAAAAACAGCTGGCCTACCTGCTGGCCGGCTGCCAACAGGATAAACTAAAAAACGATAAGCTCTTCGTAGTGGGTGACGCCAAACAGTCTATTTACCGCTTCCGGGGCGCGGATGTTAGCGTGTTTGGCCGGGTGCGGCGCGACATGGAAACGACGGGCGGGGAAGAGATACAGCTGGCGGACAATTTCCGCTCCACCAGAGGCATACTCTCGGTGTGCAACGATCTTTTCTCCTGTCTGATGGGGGATGCCGACAACGTAAAGTTCGAACCTTTACGGGCGCATAAAGAAGACCTCGACGAGCCGGTTGCCGCGCTTTTGATAGACAAAGAGGCGCCGGGGGGGAGGTGTGCCGAAGCGCAGAATATAGCGGCCTATTTTTGTAACCTTGCTGCACAGGGCGGCTATGATTATGGCGATATGGCCATACTGCTGCGCGCCAGGACACATCTTACAGAATTTACTGCGGCGCTTGAAGAAGCCGGTATCCCATACAATGTGCTGGATGGGCAGGGTTTTTTCAGCACGCCGGAAATAACAGACATGATGAACCTGCTGGCCTGTTTAGCCAATAGCAGGCGAACTTTGCCGCTGCTGGCCGTATTGCGTTCGCCGCTGTTTGCTCTCGATGATGAAAGTATCACTTTTATGACCTTGCAGGGCGGGCCGGAAAACCTCTGGCAAACTTTGACCGGAGGGGACTTTGCGCTTCTAGCCGGAACGCAACGTGAACTAGCGGGACGGGCGGCAGAAAAACTGGTAAAATTGTGGCAGGCGGCACAAATACTGCCGCCGGGTGCCCTCTTGCGCCTTATAGAGAAAGAACTGGCTGTCCAGCCATTGCTGCTTTTATATCCAGACGGCAAGCAAAAATACGCCAATCTGGAAAAGTTCATCGACCTGGCTTTTGCCTTCGAAGAGGATGAGGGCGGTACTCTGTCCGATTTTGTCCGGCATATGGAAGACCTGATCGCCATGGGTACGCGCGAAGGCATGGAAGAAATAGAAACGCAAAACAGCGCGTCAGTGAAAATACTTACAGTACATAAGGCAAAAGGTCTGCAATTTCCGGTAGTGGCCATACCAGACTGTGGCACATCTTTTTTCAGCGACCGCAGCTTTCTCTTGTATGACGAAAAAGGCGGCTTGGCGGTGAAAGTGCGCGGGCAGGATGGCGAACTATACCACACGAATTTTTTTAGCCGGGTGCGGGAAAAAGCTGCCGACGCCAATGTTCAGGAAATGAAGCGGCTGCTGTATGTTGGCATGACCAGAGCAGAGAAAAAGCTTATTATCAGCGGTGTGCGGGACGGCGGCAAGAAAGACAGCTGGCTGAACTGGCTGCTGCGCTGTTTTACCGAAGAGGAGACCTGTCTGCGGGGTGCAGAGGGTTATATAGTGAAACTGCCGCTCCGGGACGAGGCCGACCGCTTGCCTATCCATAACCACACCGGTGCAACGGAAGAAAGAGATTTTACAGCCTTATTGACCAAGGCGTGTCCGCTACAGCAAAATCGCATAAAATTTCCGGAAGCCTATTCGGCTACCGCATTGTTGGATTACCGCCACTGCGCCCGGCGTTTTTACTACAAATATATTTGTGCGCTGCCGGAAGAAGAATGGGCGGGCGAGGAAGGAACGAGGGAAGGCGTTCCGGCCAATATTACCGGCCTGATAGTGCACAGTACGCTTGCAAACACCAAGCGGCTGGGTAGCGCAAGAGCGCTGCGCGAAGCGGTGGAAAGGGAATGTCCTGACGGCGCTGACAAAGACAAAGTAGAAAAAAGCATAGCGCCCTGGCTGGCCGACTATACCGGCAGTCCGCTGTATGCAGAAATAGCCAAAAGCGAGTGGCTGGGCGAGCAGGCTTTCCGTATACCGCTGCTCGGAGGCAGGCTGTTCGCTGGCAGCATAGACTGCCTTTTGTTTAACGAAGACGGCAGTATGGATATCGTCGACTTTAAAACAGACCACAGCCGGGACAACAAAACCAGCGTCTACGAACATCAGTTGATGCTGTACACGCTGGCCGCAGAAAGCCTTTATCCGGACAAAACAGTGCGCGGGGCAAAGCTGCATTTTATTCGTTTTAGTGAGGCGGCGGAAGTGCCGATCAACACTGAAAGAGCACGGCTGACCGGAGAACTGTCCCGTTTGCTGGAGGAGATAGAAAAGAAAACTGTGGAAAAAGATTTTCCGGTCAACAGCGGCTGGTGTCAATATTGCGGATTTCGGCATTTCTGCCTAGGTGCGCTCTAGACAAGTTCAAGGATGTCGCCGGGGGGCATGATGTGTACCTTGGCGGCGGATTTTGCTTCCACCAGCTTTTTGTAGGCTTCGGGATCCTGTTCTATAGGCGGCCAGGTATTGTAATGCATGGGCACTATATTGGCGGCCTGGAGCATCTCGGCGGCTATAGCGGCGTCATCAGGGCCCATTGTAAAATTGCTGCCGATAGGCAAGAGGGCATAGTCGATCTTTTCCAGTTTGCCCAAAAGTGCCATATCGCCAAACAGGCTGGTATCACCGGCGAAATATACATTGGTGCCGCCGAAATTTACGATAAAGCCGCAGGCGTGCCCGCCTGCTACGCCAGAGCCGTGAAACGCAGGGGTGACGCGGACAGAACCGAAGGGGAAGGGCATTTTGCCGCCCAGGTGCATGGCGTGGGTCTTGCAGCCTTTTTCATCCAAAAGACGGCATACTTCGGCAGTGGAAATGACGGTGGCGCCGCAGCGGGTGGCGATGCTGGCCGTGTCGCCGATGTGGTCGAAGTGGGCGTGCGATACCAGGATATAATCGGCGCTGACTTCTTTGGCGGCAGCGATATTGAAAGGGTTATCGGTGAAAAATGGGTCAAACAGGATGCTTGTCTTGTCATCTTGGAGCATGAAACAGGCATGTCCGAAAAATCTGAGGGTCTTCACTGACGATCACTCCTTGTTATTAATTTGACTAATAGATGCGATTACTTTTATTATAACTTATTTTTAATAGCTTTTGATCCCTGTTTTGCATTATTGTTGTATAATTTATATAATTATATTCGTGATAAAAGGAAATAGAGTGAAAACCCTCAAAAAGCCTTTTGTTCAGAAGATGTGATGAAATGTTCGATAAAGTACCGGCACAATACCCCAAACTGCTAGTGGGGAATATGTTTTTCTGGTATACCATGTTTTTGTTCATGCCTGTCCTGCCTATGTACTACCACCGGCTGGGCATGGGCAAAGATGAGATAGGGCTGGCCATCGGCGCACTTAATCTCGGGTCTTTTGCCTTACGGATATGGTCTGGCCGGGCCGTAGACAAATATGGTGGCAAACGCGTCCTCAAGGCAGGGTTTCTTTTGTCGACCATATTCATTTTATGCTATCTCTTTGCGGATAATGTATATTCGGCAATCATCGTCAGATTTTTGCACGGGGCGAGCATAGCGGGTTATTCGTCAGCCGCGCTGGCCGGCGCTGCCGCCATGTTTCCGCTTAGCGCGGCAACTGCGGCGATCGCCGTGTTTTCGCTGTTTTCCCAAATCGGCGGCGGGCTGGCCAGCGGTTCGGCGCTCTGGATATATGAAAACTGGAGTTTTTTTGCTGTGGTTATGGTGGGAGCGGCAGTCAGCCTGCTGATTTTTTTCTTTTATCCGGATCTGCCGGAACAAGAGCGGGCCGAGGTCGATACTACGCCGCCACTGCCGTTGACCGCATTTTTTCGCGATAAATATGTTTCCGTGCCTACTTTGACCTTGCTGTTTACGCACAGCTCTTACGGCGCTGTTATGACGTTTTTGCCGGTTTTTCTGGTCAGCGGGCACTTACCGGGAGCCGCGTATTTTTATATGGCTTACGCTATTTCCATCGTAGTGACGCGGTTTTTTGTAGACAGGGTCTGCTCGAGTATACCGCCGCACCGCCTTGTTTTATATATAATAATTTCTTTTGCTCTGGAAATTTTTGTGGTAGCGTTTTTTCATCAACCAGTTTTTTTGATATTTGCCGGCGCCTGGCTGGGTGTAGCTTTTGGTTTTGCCTTTCCTGTGCTGGCCAGCGTGATAAATCGCCATGCCAGTGCAGCCACCCGCGGTTCGGCGTTTGCGTTTTTCAGCACGGGCAGCGATATAGGGCACCTTTTTGGCGCTGTGGCGATGGGCTTTTTGATAGAATGGGGCGGGCATAGCCTGGCTTTTGCAGGCATGGGCTGCTGGCTGCTTTTATACGGTTTGTATTATGCGAAATTTTTAATGGCAAAGATGGCGGAAAATTAAATTTGCGGTGTTTTGCTAGGGGGGAGTTTATGCAGCCGACTATTTCCTACTGGCTGGGACTGTTTTCAGTTATTTTTCTGATGGTCGGCATTGGTGTATATGCTGCGCGCAAAGTAGCCGACTCCAACGATTTTTCCCTTGCGGGACGCTCTTCTGGCACTATGATGGTGATGGGCACGATCATCGGTACGATCGTCGGTGCGTCTTCTACCGTGGGTACCGCGCAGCTGGCTTTTAAAACAGGGGTCAGTTCCTGGTGGTTTTGCCTCGGTAGCAGTATAGCCTTGATAATCATGGGCTTTTTTTACAGCAAGCCACTGCATGAGAGTGGTAAATCTACCGTTTCACAGTTTCTTACTGCGGCCTATGACAGACGGACAGGCATGTTTACCGGTGTTTTTTCCGTAGTTGGTATATTCTTCAGCGCAGCGTCCACTTTTTTGGTTCTTATTCCCATGCTCTCCAATTGCTTCGGCATAACGGCGGTATATAGCGCTATAACAGCTTTCTGCCTGACCATTTGTTATGTATTTTTCGGTGGCGTAAAGGCGACCGGGCTGGTTGGCATATTTAAGGCGTTACTCTTATACAGCGTACTTTTAGTTGTATTGGCCAAGTCGCTTTTTCTTACCGGCGGCGGCGTTGATCTTTGGAATGAATACAGCTATTTCCCCTGGTTCGATATGTTTGCCCGTGGTTTTTGGGTGGACATCGCATCTGGCGCCTCTACCGTAGTAGGCGTTATGACCACGCAGACCTATATCCAGGCTATGTGTTCGGCTAAAAATGCGCAAAAAGCCCGAGACGGGATATTCCTCTCCGGCATACTGACCGCCCTGTCGGGTGTGCCGGCTATACTGGTCGGCATGTACATGCGCTCCCATCATCCGGAGATTTCTCCGATAGATGCTCTGCCGCTCTTCATCACGACTTACCTACCGGACTGGTTTGCCGGGGTATCCATAGGCATGCTCATCATAGCGTCTCTTGGCACCTCCGCCGGACTGGCGCTCGGAATGGCGACCATAATCAGTTCAGACCTGTTTGGAGCATTCTTTCCCGGGTTGTATAATAACAATAAACTGCTGGTTACCAGGGCGGCAGTGTTTTTGATAAGCATGCTGCTGGTAGTTTTTACCTACATGAATATGGGCGCACTGGTACTTGACTGGACTGTACTTTCCATGTGCATCAGGGGAGCGGGCGTTTTTGTGCCATTTGTCATGGCCATATACGCTCCGGGGCGTTTTGCGTCCCGCTACGCCACCTTGGCAGTAGCGGGCGGGTCTCTGGCCGCCCTTACCTGGCAGATATTCCTGCCGGCGGTGTTTTCACCGCTTTACCCGGGGATGCTGGTGAGCTGCCTGTTCATGTTTTTCGGTTACAAAAAAACTGTAAGGAGTGAAAATATTTGAAGTTTGTCACAAGTGTTATATTGACAGTGTTTTTGTTTTGCCCACTGTCCGCCTGGGCGGCGAAAGACAACGGACAAGTGCCGGCGCTGTCCGGGCTGCCGGAAAATGGCAAAACTGCCACACCGGCTACACAGCCCAAAAACAAAAAACCTGAAGATGTGAGTATAATGGGTGACGCGCTGGCCAATCAGCAGCAGGCGGTGAATTTTATAAAAAAATACAGCCCGGAAGCTAAGCTCAATTGCAGCATAGAGGAGATAGTCAGTTTGTATTTTCGGGAAGCGGCCGCTGAAGGTATCCGGCCGGACGTGGCTCTTGCGCAGGCGCTTTTGGAGACGGGATTTTTCCGCTATGGCGGTGATGTGAAGTTTTACCAAAACAACTTTTGCGGTTTGGGCAGCGTGGGCGGGGGGCACAAAGGTGCGACTTTTACCACGCCTGAACTGGGAGTGCGCGCCCATATCCAGCATCTTTTGGCTTATAGCAGCAAACAAGCCCCCAAAACAAAGATCGTCGATCCCCGCTATGAGATGGTCACCAGGCGACCGGATATTTTCGGCGTCTGCAAGACCTGGAAGGATCTCGACGGTCGCTGGGCGGCCCGAGGGGTAGCCTATGGCGAACGCATACTTGATGTACACGCGCGGATGATGCTCATCGAACCGTTCAGTATCGCGTTGGAAACCAGAAAACCTGAGGCGGCGCCGGCTGCCGGGGACAAAGATAACAAACAGGGCACACCGGCTGACAGCAAAAAAGATAAGAAAAATCGCAAAAAATGATGGAATAATAGGAGAAATATCTTGCATATAGTATTGGTGGAACCGGAAATACCGGGAAATACCGGCAATATCTCCCGCCTGTGCGCGGCCTGCGGCATAGAGCTGCATTTAGTGCGACCGCTGGGTTTTTCTACCGACGACCGTTCTTTAAAACGTGCGGGCCTTGATTACTGGCATCTGGTAAAAGTACACTACCACGATAGTGTTGAAGAAGTGCTGGAAAAATATGCGGGCAACCGGAAACATTTCCTGACAACCAAGGCCGGAAAATGCCATTCAGACGACGTTTACGGTCAGGACGATCTCTTGTTTTTTGGCAAGGAAACGGCTGGGCTGCCGGAAAAACTGCTCATGAGATATCCCGGGGACTGCGTGCGCATACCTATGATAAAAGACGCCCGCTCACTCAACCTCTCAAATGCAGTGGCCGTTGTGGCCTATGAAGCACTCAGACAGACCGGTTACGGAGGACTGCTATGAAAGCGCGTTTTGGTACGGCAGGCAACCCGGATAATTTTTACGCCGCCGGATTTAAAGCCTCAAAAGATATCCCCGGGTGGTTGCATGAGAAAAACCTGGACGCTTATGAATATTCCGCCGGGCGTGGCGTCAGGATAAAAGAAGAGACCGCCGCCGAAATAGGAGCACAAGCGGCAAAGCATGACGTGGCTCTTAGCCTGCATGCACCATACTTTATCAATCTAGCCACGCGAGACACCCAGCAGATGGGAAACAATTTCAACTACATT
>JAVBNN010000054.1:0-3234 GCA_031551525.1 Acidaminococcales bacterium | reverse complement strand
GGAATAGATGATCTGCCCGCTACGAAAAGCCACCCGTCCTTCCCGGATATCGACCAAGCCCTGGCGCAGCCGCTCGGTGGTAGTTTCGAGGTTTTGCACTTCACTTTGCAGTTGGTCGCGCAAAGCTCCCAGTCGGGCGCTTTCCTCGTGGGCCTTGCCAAGTTCCGCATCCGCCCGATTTTTTTCATCCTGTACCGCGGTCAAAAGTCCTCTTATACGGTCGTGCTCGAGGTTATTGGCTTGTATTTTTTCATCAAGGATGGCTATTTCCCGGTTGTTACTGGATAATTGGGCGTGCGCCGCTGCCAGTTCTTTGTTTTTCCCGTCCACGCTGGCGGTCATATTGCGCAAGTTTTCCTGGAGTTTGTCCATGCCGAAGAGAGCCGTACGCACGTTATCCGATACCACGGCCAGAGCGCCTAGTGTCAGGGATGCGATCAAAATACCGCCGATAATCGTCATGAGTGTGGAGGTATGCCGAGGCCTGAGGCCAAACAGGCTAAAACGCTTCTTGCCCAATTTATAGCCCAGATTGTCGCCGATAAAGGCTATCGCCCCACCCATAACAGCCAGGGCCAAAATCAGTTTTAAGCCGAACATCGCGCCGGCCTCCTTTTATTTTCCCATTTTTTTGATCAGATACCCGCCCACCAGCATACCCAGAATGTCTGGCGTAGAGGCGGCCAAGAGCGGCGGCATGGCGTCGCCCTTACCCAAGGTCATGGTTAAGGTCATCACTGCGTAATAGGTAAAAATTATTACTATGCTCAGGGCAAAACCCAGAGAAGAACTGGATCTTTGCGGTCTAAGGCCGAGCGGTGTGCCTATAAAGGCAAAAATGACCGAGGCCAGTGGTATGGTAAAGCGCTGGTACATCTCAAGTTCATATTTTGCGGTAGACACATATTGATGCTTTAAGGCTCTGATATGCTGACGAAGCTCTACTATAGACATTTCGTCAGCGTCTTTTTGTTCCCGCGCCACTTGGTTGGGCGACATTTTCATCGGCAGTATTTGTTCCTTGAACTGGGCGCTGCGGCGTATCCCGTCACCGCCCGAGAGGTCATGGATCACGCCGTTATACATGCGCCAGGCGGTTTTGTCCCAGACCGCTTTTTCGGCGTTTTGAACATGCACGAGGTTGGATTTTTCAAACTCTTCTACTGTTACGCCAAACATAGTGCCGGTTTTTTCATCAAAACGTCTGGCATAGGTCAGGCGTTCGATGGACGATCCTTTGACGTCTTTTATCACTATATGGTCCTGTGAACGCGGTTTGGTATTTTTTTGCACTTCATAATAAAGGATGTGCGCATAAGCCGACTTGGCAGCTGGTACGATTTTTTCCGCGAAGACCATAGAAAATACGCTCACACAAAGCGCTACCGCAAAGACCGGCGCTACCATCCGCCTGAAACTCACCCCGCCGCATTTCATGGCGGTTATCTCGCTGGACTCGGAAAGCCGACCAAAGGCCAAAAGTGAGGCCAGCAACATGGACATGGGAAATGTGTAGTTTATTATTTCCGGCAGGCTTAACAAAAACAGTTTGGTAATGGAAGAAAATGATGCGCCAACGGTAGTTATCAATTTGACCAAACGAAACAGACCGCCGCTGGCAATGAAAATGCTGGAAAAAGCGCATACGCCAAAAATAAACGGCCCTATCAGTTCTTTTAGGATATATTGGTCGAGAATACGTATTTTGGGCATTATTATTTAAACCTCATAATATCAAAGAGTAAAGTTTTCACCTAGATAAAACTTCCTGGCTATCTCGCTTTCGGCTATGGTATGGCGATCGCCGGAAATGAGTATTTCGCCGTTATTGAGTATATAGGCCTGGTCTACTATACGCAGCGTCTCTCGGACATTGTGGTCGGTTATGAGTATGCCGATGCCGCGCTGGGCCAGATGGGCAACCAGACGCTGGATATCGTGGACAGCTATCGGGTCGATACCGGCAAAAGGTTCGTCAAGCAGTATGAATGAAGGGTCTGTGGCCAAAGAACGCGCTATCTCCACCCGGCGCCGTTCGCCGCCGGACAGTTCCGTGCCTTTTCTCTTTCTGACATGGCCGACGTTAAACTCTTCGATAAGATCGTCCATCTTGGCTTGGCGCTCTTCAGGCGTCGACGGGGCCAGTTCCAGTATGGACATGATGTTTTCCTCGACGGTCAGCTTTCTGAAAATAGACGCCTCCTGCGGCAGGTAGCCTATACCGGACAGCGCCCGCTCGTGCATGGTCAGGTGGGTTATCTCCCGGCCGTCTACTGTGACGTGGCCGTGGTCGGGTTTTTCCAGTCCGACTATCATGTAAAAAGTTGTGGTCTTGCCGGCGCCGTTTGGTCCCAGCAACCCTACGACTGCCCCTTGCTGCACGGTAATGCTGACGTGGTTCACCACCGTCCGTCCCTTATATGCTTTTACCAGGTCGTGCGTTTGTATATACATACGGTATGTCCTTTTTCATGCTGTTAATTGGGGAATTCCGGCGGCTCCCATACGGGCGGTTCACTTGGCTTCTCTTGCGGCATTTCGTCAAAGTTTTTTTCTCCATCCGGCTTTTTTACGTCTTCCGGTTTTTTGTCCCCTTTGCCAGCGCCGGGCTCTTCACCAGACGCTTTTTTATCCTCCGGCTGTTTTTTCTCGGGCGGCGGCCCGCCTTTAGGCGGCTCGTCCTTGGGTATGATAACCATCTTGACATTGCCTTTGGCAGCGCTCTCGCTGCTGTCACTCTTTATAGTCAGCACGTCGCCCACGATCTTGTTGCCGTCCTGGATCGCCCAGGCGTTGCCAGTCAAAATCACATCGCCTGGTTTTTCCTTGGTGCCTACATTGTATACGGCATTGTCGCCGGCGGCCGTGAGTTTGCGCGGCGGACTGTTCACCTCAACGTTGCGTATAGCTTTGGCCACACCGGCTTTCATATCGTAGTTCATATAGGCGGCGGTAACAACACTGCCGTCGGCCTGGGTAAGTTTGGCGCTGCTGCCGGACGTTTCCGCAAATTCCCGGTCGGACCAATAATCCAGCCGTTCAGCAGCAATACTGTCACCCGCTTTTGTCAAAGTCGCCTTGCCTTCAGCCGCCATATGTATGCGGCTGAATATCCATATTTTATCCGCTTTTAGAGTGGATGCGCCTTTTTGGGCTATTACATTGCCCAGCAACCACCCCTGGTCGGTCTTAAAATTATATTCGGCTTTTTCGCCCTTCGCCTCGCCATCTTCC
>JAVBNN010000016.1:0-24719 GCA_031551525.1 Acidaminococcales bacterium | reverse complement strand
AAATTATCCACCATATCCCGATCAGTCAACGTTATAAAAGTCTGTACACGCCCTCTTAAGAAATCCAGTAAATTTTGTCGCCGGGCAGGATCCAGTTCGCTCATTACATCGTCAAGAAGTAATACCGGAAATTCTCCTGCTTCATCTTTTATATACTGCAGTTCAGCCAGTTTGAGCGCCAGGACAAAACTTCTCTGCTGCCCTTGGGAACCGTAATTTTTTAGCGGCTGTCCGCTTATACTGAACAAAATATCATCCCGGTGCGGCCCGATGCCGGTAGATCCTCTGGCAATATCCTGCGGCCGTCGCTCAATGATATTTTGCTGGTAAAAGTCTTCCAAAGACAAAATTGTTTGGGCGGTGCAGTCAATAAAACAATCGCCCTGATTTTCACGCCTTTTATAAGTACTATCTACCTTTTCTTCTTTGCCGGCGATCCCTTGGTATATCTCATTAGACAAAATCCCTATTTTTTCCAGCGCCTTTAATCTGGTATATACGATATAAGCCGCTTCCCGGGCAAACTGTTTATCCCATATATCTAAAAGACCTTTATCCAAACCGCTTTCTCTTATTTCACCCAGCAGCTTATTGCGCTGCTGAATTATTTTATTGTATCTTGCTAAAGAAAAACAATAATTACTGCTTATCTGAGATACTTCCATATCGATAAACCGTCGGCGTTGCGCTGGTTCATTTTTAACCAATTGCAGATCTTCCGGTGAAAAAATAGTGACTTTTAACTCCCCTATCAGTTCCCGGGGTTTTATTTTATTATTGTCCAGCAATATTTCTTTTTTACTTCGCTCAGCGCTTTTTTTTATATTTATCTTTTTTTCGGTATATACACCATTAAAATTTACGGTTACAGACATTTCTTCAGCCAGTTTTTTTATCAGGTCGTTATCCTGAAAAGTACGATGTGATACTCCAATAGCGGAAAAATAAAGCGCTTCCAAAAGATTAGTTTTTCCCTGGCCGTTATTTCCATAAAAAATATTGAGGCCGGCGGAAAAATCCCAACTGCCCCTTTCATAATTTCGAAAATTATTCAAGATTAGCTTATTAACTCTCATCTTCTCCAGCCTCAACACGCAACACAAAACCAGCAAAAGAAACTTGCGCACCTGGCCATACTTTCTTGCGCTTTTCTGTTACTATATTTCCATTTATTTTCACCAGACCGTCGCTTATAATCTGCCCGGCCTGGCCGCCGCTATTTACTACTGAAGCGTATTTCAGGAGATTATCAAGGGTTATATACTCACTCTTGATATTTATAGTAATAGTTTCCATGTTTTTAATACGCCACACGCACCGGCGTTACAATATAAGAGTATGTGGCATCACCTTCGGGCTGGATACATGCCGGACTTACCGAACTATTAAGGCTTATAACAGCATATTCGCTATCCATATTTCTCAAAATATCGGTCAGATAACGGGAGTTAAAGGCAATATCTATTTGTCCGCCTGTATTTTCACATTTGATATTTTCTTTTGCTTTTCCCATTTCCGGATTATTTGAAGTAACTACTATTTCATCATTATCAACATTCAGTCGCAAAACATTATATTCCCCTTCTTTAAAAAGCAAAGAAACCCGTTCCACCGCTCCTAAAAGATCTACGACTTTAAATTTTGCGGTTTTCGAAAAGCTTTCCGGTATTACTCTGTTATAATCAGGAAAACTACCTTCGATAAGGCGGGATTCTATATAAATATCGCCGATACGTACAGCCATTTGCCTGTTCTTCCAGCTTATCACAACATCTTCGGGCAGTTCTCCTATATTTATGCGTTCTATTTCCCTCAATACCCTCGATGGAATAATCATAGAAAAATTTCCGTTTTCTTTTTCAAAAATATGCTTTTTTAAAGCCATACGGTGGGTATTGGTCGCTACAAAAGTTATTTCCTTTCCTTTTACAACCATGAGCACACCTGTAAAAACAGGCCGCGAATCATCTGTAGAGCAGGCAAAAACTGTCTTTTTTATAAGGTCCTTCAGTACTTCGTCTTTTATTTTAATAAAATTACTAACAGCAAGTTTATTTAACACAGGGTACTCTTCCGCAGAGGCAGAAACCAAATCCGTGCTGTAAACATCTGAAGAGATAGTTATTTTATTTTCTTCCCGGCTTTGTTCTATGGTTACACTTTCACCAGAAAGGCGGTGGCTCAGATTGGTAAAGTAGTTGCCCGGCAGAGTTATTTGCCCAGGTTCTTTTATCTCGGCATCTATCAGGCAAGATATTCCTATTTCGTAGTCAGTTGCCTGCATTTCTACTTTTCCCTCTTCGGTTTTAATGTATATCCCAGATAAAATAGGTGCCACTGCTTTTTTAGGCAGAGCTCTTTGAACTATCTGTGTGGCTTTATTTAATTTTCTGGTATCACATACTATTTTCATTTTTTACCTCCGCTTTTTAAATAGTACTTTAATAATTGTAAAATATTAGTAATCGTAGTATTAAGTGTTGTTGATAATGTTGATAACACATTTTTTTAAGTGAGAATAAGGTTTTTGGCTTTGAATAAGCTGTTGGTAATTTTATTGATAACTTGCTTTTATTAGGGTTTAATCCACAGGGCAAACCGAAAGCTAGAAAAATTACGTATTATCCAGAAGTTATTTCAGATATATTAACAGGTTATTAAGATGAGATTTTTTTCGTAAGCAGTTTTATTGTGTTTCTTAGTTCCGGATTTTCTGTCATTTCTTTCTTTATTTTTTCGATGGCGTGTATGACGGTAGTATGATCGCGTCCGCCAAACCGCTCTCCTATCATAGGTAGAGAGGCGTCGGTGAGTTCTCTGGAGAGGTACATGGCTATTTGTCTTGGGTAAACGATATTTTTAGTTCGTTTTTTTGCTATGAGTTCTTCTTGCCTTATTTTAAAATGGGTACAAGCTACTTCTTGTATTTTTTCGATAGTTACCGGTTTTCCGCTGCTGGTGTCTATTATGTCTTTTAAGGCAGCACAGGCTGTTTCCATGGTTATCGGCAGAGCATTTATTGAAGCGAAGGCGATTATTCGTACAAACGCTCCTTCAAGTTCTCTTATATTATTTTCTATCTTACTGGCCAAAAGAGAAATGACGTCATTTGGCATGTCGATATTTTCAAGTAAGGCTTTTTTTCTCAATATTGCTATACGTGTCTCTATGTCCGGCGGCTGTATGTCCGTTATCAAGCCACATTCAAAGCGTGAGCGAAGTCGATCTTCAAGGGTGGGTATTTCTTTAGGCAGACGGTCGCTAGAAATAATAATCTGTTTGTTGGCGCTGTAAAGTGTATTAAATGTATGGAAGAATTCTTCCTGGGTACGGTCCTTATTGGCTAAAAATTGTATGTCGTCTACCATTAGGCAGTCTATATTGCGATATTTTTGTCTAAAGCTTTCCGGGTTTTTGTCTCGGATAGAATTAATTAATTCGTTAGTAAATATTTCACTGGAAATATAAAGGACATTGAGCGCCGGATTATTGGCCTTTATTTCGTTGCCGATAGCGTGCATAAGGTGTGTTTTGCCCAAGCCAACGCCGCCGTAGAGAAAAAGTGGATTGTATACTTTTGCCGGGGCTTCTGATACGGCTTTGGCGGCTGCATAGGCAAAGCGGTTGGAATTTCCGACAACGAATTTGTTAAAGGTATATTTGGAATTTATACTGGCTGCAAGGTCTTCTTTTTTAAAAGGAAGAGAACGGTTTTTTGGCGTGTTTTGGCTATCATCAAAAAACTGGCCGGTTGTTGGAGTTGTGTCTTTCTCAGTAGTGGTTGTTTCAATATTTGTTATTATAAGGTTTAAAGGCTGTCCATATAAATCCTTTAAAACCGCAGATATTGTGGTCGCATAGTGATCCTCTACCCACTCTTGTAAAAATTTTTTGGGTGCGCCAAGTTCAAATAAAGGCGGTTCCAGTTTTAAAGGTATAAGAGGTTTTATCCAAGTCTCAAAGGCGCGGGCAGACATTATTTTTTCTATTTGAGGGGTAGCCTGTTCCCAGAATTTTACAGCTTTATCTTTTGTCATATTTACTGATAACCCCTTTGAAAAAAATATCAAAC
Source organism: Acidaminococcales bacterium (assembly GCA_031551525.1). GTDB lineage: Bacteria > Bacillota > Negativicutes > Acidaminococcales > JAISLQ01 > JAVBNN01. The sequence continues at coordinate 20,647 of JAVBNN010000016.1, read as the reverse complement.
AATGATAAAAAAGAAAGTTGCCCGAGGCAAAGTGTTGATAACTTTTTAAAATGTGGAAAACTTTAATGAAAAATAAAACCTTTGTTTGCTGTTTGCTTTTTATTAACAATAATATTACCAAAAATAAATATGCTTATCAAGAATAATAAATTTTTGACGCATATAGCGGACAGTTATCAACAAAAATAAATATTGTCAACAGCAATACTGCTTGACAGAGGAGGTCTACTGACATATAATTTCTTTAGTTATCGGTAAAAACAACGGTTTGTTAAACTTTGTAGGAGGTTCAGGACAATGAAACGCACTTATCAGCCAAATACTCTTTGGCGTAAACGTACACATGGTTTTCGTGAAAGAATGAAAACTGCAGGCGGACGACTCGTGTTGAAACGCCGCCGTGCCAGAGGCCGGAAAAAGCTTTCTGCCTAATAGGCCGCTTAATAGCGGTCTATTTTTCCTGTCTCGCCATCTGGAGGATAGTTTGATCAGGGTAAAAAAAGCAAATGCTTTTAAACGCTGTTTTCGTGTACGCAAAAAAGAAGATTTCCAATTAATCTACAAGACAGGCAAGTGTTTTGTAGGTTTTGCCGGCATATTATATGTTTTCCCAACCGACAAAGGCTATACGCGCATAGGAGTGGCAGCAGGAAAAAAGATTGGCAATGCTGTGATCCGCAATCGTATAAAGCGTATGATGAGAGAAGCATACCGCCGCACAAAGCGGTGTTTGTTGCCAGGGTTTGACTTTTTGTGGATTGCCAGAACGCCGCTTAAAGACGCAAAATATGACATGTATGAAAAAACGCTTACTAAACTTTGCCAAAAAGCCGGTCTGTTAGTAACGGTCGCTGGAGAAAACGATAAATGCAAAAATTCCTTATTGTGATTATTCGTATTTATCAAAAAATGATATCGCCCATGTTAGGGCCAAACTGCCGTTTTTATCCTACCTGTTCCCAGTATGCCATAGACGCGCTCAATAAATATGGCGTGCTGTCTGGTGGCTGGCTGACAATAAAACGGGTGGCTAAATGTCATCCTTTTCATAAGGGCGGTTATGACCCGTTAGTGTAATGAGGGATTTTTACAGTTATTGTTTTCGTAAGGAGTGAATTTTGTGGGTGGTCTTTGGGATCTTTTTATTAAATTTATTCAAGATGGTTTAGTTTTCTTTTATAATTTTAGTGGTTCACTGGGTTTTGCAAACTACGGTATAGCTATAATTTTGCTGACCGTGTTTATAAAACTCCTGCTTTATCCGCTGACGGTAAAGCAAATAAAATCAACTAAAGCTATGCAGGAAATGCAGCCGCGAATGAAAGCGCTGCAGGAAAAATATAAAAATGACAAAGTACGGTTGCAGCAGGAAATGGCCAACCTGTATAAGGAAACGGGTTTTAATCCTTTATCGGGCTGTTTGCCGCTGGTTTTGCAGATGCCCATAATGATAGGCATTTTTTATGCACTGAGGGATTTTGACTATGGCGGGATCACCCCGGTTTTTCTGTGGGTGTCCAATCTGGCTCAGCCTGATCCGATATATGTGATGCCTGTGGTCTCTGCGTTGACAACTTTAGTGCAGACATATCAAACTATGCCGAACGCCGATGGTCAGAACAAGATAATGTTGTATTTTATGCCGCTGTTCATTGGTTATATCAGCTTGCAGTTTCCGGCCGGACTGGTGCTTTACTGGATAGTGACTAACCTTTTGCAGATCGCACAGCAGACTTACATGAATTACCAGGAAAAAAAGGCCTAAGCCAACTATGAAGGAGGCTTTTATATGGACAATGTTTTGGAAAAAACAGGAAAAACAGTAGATGAGGCGTTACAGGCGGCTCTTGATGAGCTGGGCGTTACAGTAGACCATGTACAATATGAGGTAATAGAAGAAGCGGGTAAAAAAGGCTTGTTTGGGTTGTTTGGCAGCAAGCAGGCGCGGGTGAAGGTCTGGCTATCCAGTGAAAATATAAAAACAACACCTGAACCAGCAGGGGAAAAACCCATAAAAGACATGGACACAACCGACGTCGCGGTAGCTGTTGCCGACCCGGGCATAACAGCCAAAGAGTTTTTACAAAAAGTTTTTGCGTGCATGTCTTTGGATGTCGCCATGGAAAAATTTGTCAATAGTGAAGGAACCGTTACATTAAACTTGCATGGGCCTGATTTGGGCCTTTTGATAGGAAAACACGGGCAAACGCTGGACGCTCTTCAGTACCTGACTGGTCTCGTTGCCAATAAAAACAGCGATGGGCGGGTGCGGATAGTAATCGACGTGGAAGATTACCGCAAACGGCGAGCGGAGACACTGACACGCCTGGCGATGCGCCTGGCTGACAAGGCAAAGCGCAGAGAAGAAAGGGTAGTCTTGGAACCAATGAACCCGCACGAACGAAAAGTCATTCATATGGCACTACAGGACGACCGTCATATAACGACTTATAGCGAGGGCGAGGAGCCGCATCGTTATATAGTAATAGCGCCGAAACGGTAAATATATACAAACCTGCTTTTTACCCAGTAATTTTGGTTACTGGGTAAAATTATCTCTACAGGAAACACTGGCTAAAAAGAGGAAGTCCTTATGCAAGAAGATACAATAAGTGCGGTCTGTACAGCGCCTGGCGAAGGGGCTATCGGCATAATAAGAATCAGCGGCCCGGACAGCATAAAGATAGCCGAGAAAGTTTTTCGTGGCAAACATGGTAGCGCCAACATACAATTGCCGCCAAACCGGCTGAGGTATGGTCATATTTATAATGAAGCGGGGCAACTGCTCGATGAGGTTTTGTGTGTGGCGATGCGGGCTCCTTTTTCTTATACTGCTGAAGATGTAGTAGAGATACAATGCCACGGCAGTCAGGCCGCTTTGACAGAGATACTTCGTTTGACCTGGCGGATGGGCGCCCGCGCAGCTGAGCCGGGTGAATTTACCAGGCGGGCATTTTTGCATGGGCGGATAGATCTTGCTCAGGCGGAGGCCGTCATGTCCATTATTCGCGCGAGAAGTGACGTTGCGCTTGCACAGGCGCTCTATCAGCAACAAGGGCTGTTGTCGCAGGAAGTGAGGTTGTTGCGCGAAGAATTGAAAGACATACTGGTAAATGCTGCGGCAGTGCTTGATTATCCGGAAGAGGATATTGAAGATATCACTATACAACAGGTAGCAGTGGCTACAAAGGTCGTCTTAGGAAAAATCAACGGGCTTTTAAGCAGGGCGCGGGTCGGGCGTATCATAAAAGAAGGTTTGCGGACGGTAATCGCAGGGAAGCCTAATGTCGGCAAATCCAGCCTGTTGAATGCTCTTTTGGGCCAGGACAGAGCGATCGTTACTGATATAGCCGGAACGACTAGGGATACAATAGAAGAGAGTGTATTTGTAGACGGACTACCGCTGGTTTTGATAGATACCGCCGGTATCCGGCATACAGATAATCCCATAGAAAAAATCGGTGTAGAAAAAAGCCGCAATCTGTTAGATAAAGCAGACCTGCGACTGCTAGTTCTGGATGCGTCACGCGGGCTGGATCAAGAAGATGAAGATTTGCTTGCGGCGGTAAAAAGCATCCCGCATATCGTTTTACTTAATAAGAGCGATTTACCTGTTATTATAATGAAGGAAAAGTTATTAGCGATGGGTATTAAAGAAGAAAATATAATTGTGCTTTCGGTTACCACCCGGTTTGGCTGGGACGCTTTTGCCCGGCGGCTTAAAGAAGTGGCTTATGGCGAGAGTGGCCGTCTGGGTGAAGGTTTCTATATTCAGGAGGCCAGGCACATAGCCTTGCTCACACAGGCCGGCCAGCAGTTAAAAGAGGCAATAGAGGCCGTAAAAACAGATTTTCCGCTGGACTGTGTCCTGACCGACGTTAAAAATGCGTTTGATAGTTTAGGTCATATTACTGGTGAAACAGTGACAGATGAATTGTTAAAAGAAATATTTGCCCGTTTTTGTTTGGGTAAATAGGAGGAATATAAGGTGCTGGCTGGAGAATACGAAGTTATTGTCATCGGCGCGGGCCACGCAGGCTGTGAGGCGGCGTTGGCTGCTAGCCGTCTGGGCGCAAAAACGATGCTGACAACGCTTAGTTTGGATAACATAGGTTTTATGCCGTGCAATCCATCTGTCGGCGGTCCGGCCAAAGGGCATTTGGTACGGGAGATCGATGCGCTAGGCGGCCAAATGGGACTGGCTGCCGATGCTGCCTGTATCCAGATGAGGCTTTTAAATATAGGTAAAGGACCTGCAGTGCAGGCCCTCCGGGCACAGGCAGATAAGCTGCGTTATCACCAAATCATGAAGCATACGGTGGAGAACCAGGAAAATCTGGATGTGAAGCAGTTGATGGTAGACGAACTTATTATAAAAAATGGAGTAGTAACTGGAGTAAAAGCGGAAACTGGAGAGGTCTACCTGGCGCCGTGCGTTATTTTAGCGACCGGGACTTATTTGCGCAGTAAAATCATCTATGGCGAAGTTATTTATTCCAGCGGCCCGAATGGGATCCGCCCTTCAGAAAAACTTTCCGTCAATTTGCTGGAGCATGGTCTCTCTCTTATGCGTTTTAAAAGCGGTACGCCAGCCAGAATAGATAAGCGTTCAGTGGATTTTTCCCGAATGGAAATCCAGCCGGGCGACAAGGATATTTACAATTTTTCTTTTTTGGACAAGATAAAAGAGCGTGCGCAAACACCATGTTGGCTGACTTATACTAATGAAAACACACATAATGTGATCAAAGATAATCTTAATCGCGCAGCTATGTATACCGGGCTGGTGGAAGGGGTAGGCCCGCGTTACTGTCCGTCTATAGAAGCCAAGATAGTGCGCTTTGCCGATAAACCAAGGCACCAACTATTTATTGAGCCGGAAGGCCTTTTTACAAATGAAATGTATGTGCAGGGCATGTCTTCTTCTTTGCCCGCAGATATACAGCTGGCATTTTTGCAGACTATTGCCGGACTGGAAAAAGTAAAAATGATGCGGGCCGGTTATGCTATAGATTACGACTGCTTGGATCCGTTGCAGTTGACGGCCGGCTTGGAACACAAGCAGTTGAAGGGTTTGTTTTCCGCAGGACAATCCAACGGCACTAGCGGTTATGAAGAGGCTGCCGCGCAAGGATTGATGGCGGGGGTCAATGCAGTAAGAAAACTTAGACACCAACCGCCTTTTATTTTAGGACGGGCCGAGGCTTATATTGGTGTTTTAATTGACGATCTTGTGACTAAAGGAACGGACGAGCCATATCGGATGATGACTTCTCGTGCCGAGTACCGTTTGTTGCTCCAACAGGATAATGCCGATTTGCGCCTGACCGAAAAAGGGCGCGCGTTGGGTCTGGTTTCTGATGAACGCTACGATGTATTTGCTACAAAAAGGGATGCTATAGAACGGGCTTTGCATGTATTAACCACTCGTAAAATTGCGCCCACTGAAGAAAACAATGAGTTTTTACAGACAATCGGCAGTACGCCACTCAATAATGGCATAAGTGCCAGCGAACTTCTTCGTCGCCCAGAGGTACGGTATGATAAGTTACAAGAAAAGTTTGCATTGCCAGTTTTATCGCAAGAAGTGAAAGAACAGGTAGAAGTATTTATAAAATACGAAGGATATATAAAGAAACAAAAAATACAAGTAGAAAAAGCCGAACGTTTGGAGAGTAAGACCATTCCAGAACAAACAGATTATTTTGCCATAAAAGAATTAGGGATGGAGGCGCGCGAAAAACTGGCCAAAGTAAAACCGGTTTCACTGGGACAGGCCTCTCGCATTTCCGGTGTTTCGCCCGCCGACGTCAGTGTGCTATTGGTTTGGTTGGAAGCGGCGCAAAGAGGTGCGGGCTAATGTTTCAGAAGTTTTTATGCGACAAAGCCGAAGCGGCGGGGTATAGCATCTCGTCAGAAAAACTTACACAGTTTCAAGTGTATTTCGAACAAGTGATAGAAACTAATAAACAGTTTAATTTGACCAACATTACCCAACCGGAAGATGTTGCCATAAAACACATGATAGACTCTTTGACTGTTTATGACACACAATATTTTCCCGCAGGGGCAACCGTATGTGACGTGGGAAGCGGAGCCGGGTTTCCTGGAATACCGTTAAAGATAATGTATGCTGATCTAAAAATAGTGTTGCTCGACTCTTTAACAAAACGAGTAGCTTTTTTGAACGACACCATTAAAACATTGGGACTGCAAGATATTCACGCAGTTCATTTGAGAGCAGAAGATGCTGGCAGAAGCAAAGAGCATCGAGGGAGATATGATGTTGTTGTGGCACGAGCGGTTGCGCCCTTAAATGTTCTGGCTGAATATTGTCTGCCGCTGGCAAAACCCGGAGGAATGTTTGCCTCCATGAAAGGGCGGCAAACAACCGAAGAAATATGTGCCGCAAAAAACGCGCTATGTCTTTTGCGTGGAGAGATCACAAAAATCAAACGCGTTAATCTGCCGACGTTGCCGGATGAGCGAAACATAGTATACATACAAAAGATTGCCAATACGCCAGCCAGCTATCCTCGGCAAGCAGGCAAACCAGAAAAGCAACCACTTGTTTAAGGGCTAGTGCCCGGGAAATAATTGCAGTGTTGCACGTGAAACAAACAGAAACGAAAAAGATCCGCGCAAAATGTTGCACGTGAAACGCGGCGGGCAAAAAAGATTATTTCCCGGGAAATAATGAAAGGTAAAAAAAGGTTTTTGTCGAACTTAAACAAGGCGACATAAAAGAGCGTGCTCGCGCTGGAAGCTATCGGAGGTGTTTTTGTGGAAATAGAAGAAGTTGTGCGTTTGCCGGATATTGGACAAGCTGAACAGACGATTGCCAATGTGCCAATTGGCAGTATAATAACCAACCCCTTTCAACCGCGCAAAGTTTTTGATACGGCGTCCTTGCAAGAGTTGGCGGATTCGATCAACCAGTACGGGATACTGCAGCCTTTGCTGGCAATACCGCTAGAAGAGGAACAATATCTTTTGATTGCCGGCGAGAGAAGGCTCCGTGCGGCCTATATAGCTAATCTGGAAACAGTTCCTGTGCTGTTGGGGAACTATAGTAGCCAAGAAGTTGCCGAACTGGCTATGATCGAAAATCTGCAACGCGAAGACCTGCATTTTTTTGATGAAGCCGCCGGTTATGATCTTTTGATTCGGGAATTTGCGATTACACAAGAAGAACTGGCGAAACGGGTGGGTAAAAAACAATCTACAATTGCCAACAAGTTGCGTATAGCCCGCATGTCACCCGCTGTCCGGGAAGCCTTGCGCGCAGACGGTTTTTCTGAACGCCATGCGCGGGCTTTGCTTAAGCTTGACAATGCGGCGGATCAACTTAAGGTGATACAGGCAATAAAGGAAAATGATTTAAATGTACGCCAAACAGAAGAGTTGATTGCTGCGCTTTCTAACAAGCCTCTTGCGCCGGCAACAACTGCATCATTGCAACCGGGGCCGTCGGGCGGGAAGCGGACCAGGGTAATCCGGGATGCGCGAATATTTATAAATAGTATTAAAAAGGTTGTTTCTGACATCAAGAAGGCTGGCATGCCAGTTAAGATAGAAGAAGGTTTGGAAGGCGAAGACGTGGTTTTGACGCTGCGCTTCTCCTCGGCAATCGCTAAAAGTAAGGCCGCGAAAACAAAAAAATGAAGCAAGTGTTTCACGTGAAAAATAAGACAAGTTTTATATGAGTGGTTGTGTAGTGCGCCTGCCTTCAGTTAGTTGTATTAGTTGTAATAGCGCGATGAACAGAGATTATTTTTGATATGAGGTGACTTTATGGGGAAAATGGTGGCAATCGCTAATCAAAAAGGCGGCGTGGGCAAAACCACTACGGCTATAAATCTAAGCGCTTGTCTGGCAGAATTAGGGTATAAGGTTTTACTGGTTGACTCTGACCCGCAGGGCAATGCGACAAGCGGACTGGGGTTTGCCAAAGACAGAATCACGGCCTGTGTTTACGATGGGTTGGTCGATCAGACACCTTTATCCAAGTTAGTAACGGCCACTCAGATTGAAAATCTTTCATTGTTGCCAAGTGCGATACAATTAGCCGGGGCGGAATTGGAATTGACTAATGTTTCCGAGCGTGAATATCGTATGCGCAAATTGTTGCATCCTGCACAATCGGCATATGATTACATTTTTATAGATTGCCCGCCATCACTTGGCTTGTTGACTATAAACAGCCTTGCGGCGGTAGAGTCGTTGATCGTTCCTATCCAATGCGAATTTTATGCCCTTGAAGGCGTTGCCCAGCTTATGAATACGGTCAACCTTGTGCGGGGGAGTTTTAATCCGCGCCTCTATCTGGAGGGTATAGTTATGACGATGTATGATGGTCGGACAAACCTTTCTGTGCAGGTGGAAAATGAGGTGCGCAAGCATTTTGGCGACAAAGTATATCAAACGATAATCCCGCGCAATGTTCGGTTGAGCGAAGCCCCGAGCTTTGGACAGTCGGTGTTGCAGTATGACCGAAAATCCAAGGGGGCGGAGGTATATATGAAGTTTGCCCAGGAGGTAGCTAAAAAATGAGTGCTAACAAACAAAGAGGATTAGGAAAAGGGCTGGATGCATTTTTTACAGCACCCATTGCTCCGGCGGAACACGAATTGAAAGTAGAACTGGCAGTAACAAAACTTACGCCTAATCCGCACCAACCACGCAAACTATTTGACGAAGAAAAGTTAAGCGAACTGATGGAGTCGGTGAAACAACATGGCGTTATACAGCCTCTAATCGTTCGCAAAGTGGGAGATCTGTATGAAATCGTTGCCGGTGAACGCCGTTGGCGGGCAGCCTCCGCTCTTGGTTTGGCCAAAGTTCCGGTCGTCGTCCGGGATTATACGGACGAGCAGATCATGGAGATTGCTATTATTGAAAATATTCAGCGGCACGACCTTAACCCTATAGAAGAAGCGCAGGCTTTCCGAGGCTTGATGGAGTCTCTGGATCTTACCCAGGAAGAAGTTGCGCAAAAAATCGGCCGCAGCCGCTCGACTATTGCTAATGTCCTGCGTTTGCTTAATTTGCCAGAAGCAATACAAGACTTTGTTTCACGTGGAACTTTAAGCATGGGGCAAGTGCGTCCGCTTTTGGCGTTGTCAGGCGCAGAGCAGCAGCTTACGGTGGCGGAGAAGATCAAGGCCAACGATATGAGTGCCCGTGAAGTAGAGGCGTACATACGCAATATCGGCAAAAAGAAACCTAAGGCGTCTGTAGTGCAAAACGATACACAGGATGTCTATCTGGCTGATATAGAGGATCGCCTGGCGCTTTCTCTGGGTACGCCGGTAAAAATAAAGCGTATAGGCAGCAAGGGGAAAATCCTGATAGATTTTTATTCCGATGATGATCTAGAGCGTCTCTTGGAGTGCATTTTTCAGAAGAAAAAGCCTGCTGCTGGCAGTGACGTGGTGCGCACGTTGCCTGTATAACAAGGTGTTTTGAGGAGGCGCAATTGTGTTAGGTACTATAACCAACGCCCTGTTGATAATAGCAGGGTCTCTCTTGGGCCTTCTTTTAAAACAGGGCATACCTGACCGTTATCAGGTGACGGTCATACATGGCCTGGGCATAGTGGTTGGGGTTATTGGTATTCAGATGGCTCTTAAAACGAATAATATACTGATCGTTATCATAAGTATCGCTCTGGGGGGGCTTTTGGGTGAGGCCTTGGACATAGACCGCTGGCTGAAAGTTGTGGGCGATGCATTAGCGTCGGTGGTCAACAAATGCTTTCCGCGGGACAGTCGGGGGGATACGAGCATAAGCGAGGCATTCGTTACGGCAAGCCTTTTGTATTGTGTTGGTGCAATGAGCGTTGTTGGCAGCATCCAGGAAGGGTTGACCGGGGACGCGGGTATTCTTTACGCTAAAAGCCTTATAGACGGTATCACGGCGATTTTTTTTACCTCTTCATTGGGACTGGGCGTCATGTTTTCTGCGCTGTCGGTTTTGGTGTATCAGGGAATCATAACTTTGGCGGCCGGTTTTTTCACCGGCATTTTCTCTGAAGCGGTCATTGCGGAGATGACTGCAACCGGAGGGGTTTTGATCATAGGCATCTCGTTTTTGATGTTAAAACTGGTGCCGATAAAAATAGCCAATCTTCTACCGGCAATAGCTTGTGCCGCGGTTGTAACGACTATTTATTTCAAATTTTGAACGAAGGGGTTTTTGTTTAATGGGAACTGCAAATTTGACAATCTGGCTTACTGGCTGTATCGTTGCGCTTATTTTGTTTTTGGCTGCGGTCGTTTACCTGTCCAGCCGTGTCAGCAAGCTGGAACGTCGCTATAAGCAACTAATGACCGGTTCGGAAGGCAAAGACTTAGAGCGGATGTTTTTGACTCGTTTGGGAGATATTGATTGTGCAAAAGAGGATATAATACTCCTGGAGCGGCGTTGTAGTGCTTTGGCCCACCAGTTGGAAGGTTGTGTGCAGCGGGTGGGGATCGTGCGTTTTAATGCTTTTGACGATACCGGCAGCGATCTTAGCTATGCAATAGCTTTACTGGACGATGAGAACAATGGTGTTGCGCTGTCTAGCATTTATGGCCGTAGCGAAGCGAGGTGTTACGCCAAGCCGGTTTTGTCGGGACAATCAAACTATATGCTTACGGATGAAGAAAAACGGGCTATAAAACAAGCAGAAGAAAAAAGTTTTAAAAGAAAAAAAGGGTTTTAAAAAGTTTTGCCGAAATATAAAATACATTATGTTTTAAAAAAAATTTTTTTGTGGAAATTATCGACAATCCGGAGGTACCTTCGTGAAACAACAACCTGATAAACCGGACAAACGTGCCTATACATTCATGATCGTACCCCATCAGGGGGCCAGGACATATAGCATAAATCTGCCAGCGGTGGCATTAAAAAGAATGTTTACCGCTATTTTATGTTTGTGTTTGGTTTTTGGTGGCTTCCAGTTGCGCCAGATCCTGCTGGTCAAGCAGGCTCAGGCGGAGCAGGCAGAACTAAGCGACCTGCGCGCTAATAAAGATGCGCAGGAAAACAAGCTCAAACAATTGGCCCAGGCTACGGAAGAAGTGCAGCAAGAGATTGCCAAGGTAAACCAGCTGCAGACTGAAGTGAAAAGATCACTCAATCCTGATGACAAAACGGTTTCCCGTTCGGGTGTAGACCGTGCATTGCCTGGACAGGAACGCCCGGTGGTCGTGCCTGTTGTAGCTAATGCCGACGAACTGCTGGCCAAGGTAAAAGAGCTTAAAGAACAGGCTCGCTTGCAGCAAGGCCAGTTGACTGCTTTGAATGAGCGCTTGGTAGAACGCAATGCAATAAGAGCCGCAACGCCTACCGGTTGGCCGGTGTCTGGCGACATAACCTCGCGTTTTGGCGGCAGGTCTTCTCCTGGCGGTATAGGCAGTAGTATGCATATGGGGATAGATATAGCAGGAGCTTACGGTTCAGCTGTTTGTGCGACCGCCGCAGGTGTGGTGGAAGATGCGGGCTGGTTTGGCGGATACGGGATGTATGTTGCCATCAACCACGGTTATGGCATGAAAACCGCGTATGCGCATAATTCGGCCCTTCTGGTTACCCCCGGACAAAGAGTGAAGAAGGGCGATATTATTGCCCGCATGGGTAATTCCGGCGCTAGCACGGGGACCCATTTACATTATGAAGTATTAAAAAATGGCGTGCAGGTAAACCCCGCCAGCTTTATGTAATTGTTGTGTGGAGGTATCGAAAATGTTTTTCGGTTCTAGTAAAAGTGGCTCCTCCGGAAAAGCGCCATCTACACCAGGTGGTGTGGAAACGGTTTTGGGTAAGACTACGGTTTTAAAAGGGGAACTGTCTTCAGACGGATCTATCAGAATAGATGGAGTATTTGAAGGTTGCGTCAAATCGCAGGGGGACATTTTTATTGGTCCGGGTGGCAAAATCAGAGCCGATCTGGTAGCTCGCAATGTGACGATTTCCGGCAGCGTTACCGGCAATGTAAGTGTTGAAGAAAAATTGGAGCTACTGGTAGGCGCTACACTTATTGGTGATATAAAGGTCAAAAAATTGGTGATCGAAGAAGGCGCGGAATTTAAGGGTGCCAGTGAGGCGAGAAAAGAAGCGGAAATTGATTTGCCCACGTCCCCTCTTCCCGAACAGACGAAAAGCAAGAAATAATTATAGCCCGGCCTAGCCGGGCTGATATTTTTTACAAGAGGATTGTACGATTATCTTGTCAGAAAAATTGTTGTGTTACAAGAGCCTCTTTCTGCCGGATAAATCTTGACAAACTATTACAATTTTCTTTATAATGAAACATAGACTTGGCCGTTTTTCGAGGCGTTTTGTTTTGATTTTCAAACATACCGCAGGGGCGCTCTTTGTTGGCGTATCTTACGAAGAGGACGGACGGCAAAGGGCTTATTTGTTCAGGTAAAACGTTTAGGAGGAGATCTGGTAATGAAAAAATGCGTTAAACGTATAGCCTGTGTAGCAGCCTGTTTTGCTATGCTGGCTGGGCTCGCTGGCTGTGGCGGCGGTGCTAAGGCGCCGGCGGCAAAAGATGCCAAAGGTGACATCAAAGTAGGTGGCAATTTTGAACTGACCGGCAATGTTTCCAACTTTGCCCAATCCGCGCACAACGGCTTGAAACTGGCTTTTAAAGAAATAAACGACAAAGGCGGTATAAATAGCCGCAAGATCAACCTGGTCGTAGCAGACAACAAGTCAGAGCCTTCTGAAGCGATGAACGCTACCACTAAACTCATCACCCAGGATAAGGTGTGCACAGTAATCGGCCCGGTCGTCAGCGCCAGCGTTTTGGCGTCCGCACAGGTAGTAACAGACAACAAGGTCCCAATGCTCACTCCGACCGGCACCAACCCGGATATTACTTTCAAAGATGGAAAAGTACGCGACTATCTCTTCCGCAGCTGTTTTATCGACCCCTTCCAGGGCCAGATAATGGCAAAGTTTGCCTTGAACAGCTTGAAGGTCAAAAATGTCGCCGTGTATAACGACAGCTCTTCTGACTACGCCAAAGGCCTTGCGGACGTCTTTAAAAAGACCATCCAAGCAGGCGGCGGTAAAATAGTTGCCGAAGAAGCCTATTTGCAAAAAGACACTGACTTCAAATCCACTCTGACTAAAATAAAAGCGACCAACCCGGATATTATCTTTATCCCAGGTTACTATCAGGAAGTCGGCATGATAGTAAAACAGGCCCGTGAGCTTGGCATAACCGTGCCACTTCTTGGCTCTGATGGCTGGGATGCGCCGCAGACTGTTGAAATAGCCGGCGCCAAAGCGCTCAACAATACATTCTTCTGTAACCACTATTCTGTAGAAGACAGCGATCCTAATATAAAGAAATTTGTTGAGGCATACAAAAAAGAGTACAACAAAACACCGGATGCCTTTGCTGCACTTGGCTATGACGCAGGCATGATGTTTGCCGATGCGGTAAAACGCGCGGGCAGCGACGATCCGCAAAAAATCAAGGATGCGCTGGCTACTATTAAAGATCTGCAGGTAGCGACAGGCAAATTGACGATGGATAGCAAGCACGATCCGATAAAGAGCGCGGTTATAATCGAATTTAAAGACGGCAAACAGGCTTTCAAAGAAAAAATCAACTGATATGGTGTACAGCAGCAGGCCGGCAGTAACCGGCCTGTTTAGTTCCATAACACACTGAGGACTCTTTTCCCGCAACTGTGCAGTAAGGCTAATACGGAAGCATGCGGGATGGTATATCGGAAAAAAGAAATAGGAGGCTAAGTATGTTCAAGAGAACGCGTAAAATGGTAGCAATGGTGTGCGCCACCAGTCTATTGGCAATATCTTTAGGCGGTTGTGGCGGCGGCGAGAAAAAACCGGACGCCGCAGGAACTATCCGTTTGGGTGTAAACGCAGAAATGACCGGTCCTGTTGCAACGTTTGGCATTTCCTCTACTAACGCCATGAAATTGGCAGTCAAACAAGTCAACGCCAAAGGCGGGGTAAACGGCAAAAAGATAGAATTGGTATTTGCCGACAACAAATCCGAACCATCCGAAGCGGCAGCCGCTATGACCAAGCTTCTTACCCAAGACAAGGTATCCGCTGTTTTAGGGCCGTTGATCAGCGCCACCAGTTTGGCTTGCACCAAAATAGTCCAAGACAATAAAATACCAATGCTTTCCCCGTCGGCCACCAACCCTAATGTAACGGTGATAAACGGAAAAGTGCAGGACTATGTGTTCCGCAGTTGTTTTATCGATCCCTTTATGGGCAGCATAATGGCAGATTTTGCTTCTAAGTCACTTAAAGCCAAGACCGCGGCAGTTTATACAGACAGTTCCTCAGATTTTTCTAAAGGCCTCGGGCAGGTATTTGAAGAGACCTTTATAAAACATGGCGGCAAAATAGTGTCCAAAGAGTCGTTTTTGGCTAAGGACACCGATTTTAAGGCCACGTTGACCAAGATAAAAGCCACTAATCCAGATACTATTTTTCTGCCTGCCTATTATCAGGAGGTGGGCATGATAGTAAAACAGGCCAGGGAGCTTGATATGAAGGTTGCCTTCATTGGCGTTGACGGTTGGGATTCCCCCAAACTGTTTGAGATAGGCGGAGCCAAAGCGCTCAATAATACCTATTACAGCGCGCATTTTTCCACAGATGACAAAGACCAGAATGTACAGAATTTTGTAAAAGCCTATCAGGCAGAATACAAGCAAATGCCTGATACTCAGGCGGCTCTCGGTTACGACTGCGTATTGGTCATGGTTGACGCTATAAAACGCGCTGGCGGCACCGATCCGGTAAAACTCAAAGACGCCTTGGCTTCGACGAAAAACTTGCAAGTAGCTACCGGTATAATCACTATGGATCAGTTTCATAACCCGATCAAAGGCGCCGTCATCAATGAAAATATCGACGGCAAAGTAATGTTCAAAGAAAAAATCAATCCATAATAAGGTTTTCGGACGTAATTCATTGGAGGGCTGTTTTGACGGCGCTCCAATGAATCATCTTTTTTTCTTGCGTTAAGGAGGTAGTAGTATTGGATTCGGCATCCTTCCTGTCCCAATTTATCCAACAGGCGATAAACGGGATATCGCTGGGGAGTATATACGCACTGATCGCCTTGGGTTATACGATGGTTTACGGCATTTTAAAGCTGATAAACTTTGCCCACGGTGAAATTTATATGATTGGCGCATATGCGGGATTTGTAGCGGCAACCATGCTCAAATTGCCGTTCATTCCCACGCTCTTGTTTGCCATGGCGGCAGCCGCCGTGGTGGGTATGCTGATCGAACGACTGGCGTACCGGCCCTTGCGTCGCGCACCGCGTATTGCCTCCCTAATCACCGCCATAGGCGTATCTTTATTTTTGCAAAACGGCATGATTGTGGTTGCTACACCGCAACCAAGGACTTTTCCGGCTATTTTTGAGTCTACTATTTACAAGGTTGGCGGTATAATCATCAACAGTCAGCAAATATTGATTTTTTTGGTAGCGCTTATTCTCATGCTTTTTTTGACCTATGTAGTCCATTACACGAAAATTGGTAAGGCGATGCGGGCCGTTTCCTACGATACGGACGCGGCGCGCCTTATGGGTATAAATGTAGACCGCGTCATCTCCTATACATTTGCACTAGGATCATCTCTGGCGGCGGCAGCCGGCGTTCTGGTCGGCATATATTACAACTCTATCGATCCGCTCATGGGCATGATGCCTGGCATAAAAGCCTTTGTCGCGGCGGTGCTGGGCGGTATCGGCGTGATCCCCGGTGCGGTGGCTGGCGGGCTGATTCTTGGCATCATCGAGGCGATGGTCAGCGGTTTTTGGTCATCCACGTTTCGTGATGCGGTGGCTTTCTCCATTCTCATTCTCATTTTGCTGTTCCGCCCAGCCGGACTTTTTGGTAAAAATGTCCGGGAGAAAGTGTAGGTGCGACGATGAATAATATGAGAAAAGAGGATTTGAAATTATTGGCCCTGGGCCTTGTGCTGTTTGCTATTTTGCAGACACTGATACAGGTAGAGATTATCCCGCCGTATTGGCAGCTCAATATCGTTTTGATCTGTATAAATATAATCCTTGCGAGCAGTCTCAATTTGATTAATGGTTTTACCGGGCAGTTTTCTATTGGCCACGCTGGCTTTATGGCCGTAGGGGCTTATGTAGGCGCGATCATTACCGTAAAACTGGGCATGCCGTTTTTTGTCGCGCTTTTTTTGGCTTTTTTGGCGGCCGGTGCATTGGGCTTTCTGATCGGTATGCCGACGCTCCGCTTGTCGGGCGACTATCTGGCCATAGCCACTTTGGGTCTGGGTGAGATAATCCGGGTGTGCATACTCAATATATCCTATATCGGTGGTGCATCAGGGTTTATGGGCATTCCTCGTCTGACGACTTTTGCCTGGGCCTTTCTCTTAATGTTATTTACCATATTTTTTATCAAAAACCTGGTAAATTCCGCTCCCGGACGCGCCTGTGTCGCCATCAGGGAAAATGAGATCGCAGCGGAGACTATGGGTATAAATACTACACATTACAAGGTTATGGCCTTTACTTTGGGCGCTGGTTTTGCCGGATTGGCCGGGGCATTGTTCTCCCATTATTTTTACATAGCTCACCCGGCTTCGTTTACTTTCATGCGTTCTTTCGACATACTAACTATGGTCGTTTTAGGCGGCCTTGGCAGTTTGAGCGGATCGATCACCGGAGCAGTGCTGCTTACGCTTATATCGGCTTTGTTGGCTGACTATCCGGAAGCGCGCATGCTAATTTATGCCATATCACTTATCGTACTTATGTTGTTTAGGCCGCAGGGGCTTTTGGGCAACAAAGAACTGGGCGTACTTCTGGCCGCACGTTTCAAAGGAGGTGAGAAGCGTGGCGTTGCTTAAAACAGATAAACTGTCCATCAACTTTGGCGGTTTGCGCGCTTTATCCAACCTATCGCTGGAGATTGACGAAGGAGAACTTATCGGTCTTATCGGGCCAAATGGCGCAGGCAAGACCACGGTGTTCAACCTTCTGACCGGGGTATACGCCCCGACCGAAGGTGCAATACTATTTGACGG
This sequence comes from Acidaminococcales bacterium, assembly GCA_031551525.1. Taxonomy (GTDB): domain Bacteria; phylum Bacillota; class Negativicutes; order Acidaminococcales; family JAISLQ01; genus JAVBNN01. The sequence goes on along the minus strand of JAVBNN010000016.1, from coordinate 3,580 downwards.
TAAAAACACTCGCGGCTTGAAGCCGTTTGAAGTAACGCATATGGGCATTGCCCGTACTTTTCAAAATATCCGCCTGTTTTCAGAGCTATCGGTCATTGATAATGTAAAAATCGCCTATAACTATCATATAAAATACAGTTTGGCCGAAGCCGTGCTGCGTACCGGGCGTTATATCCCGGAAGAAAAAGCGATACAAGAGCAGGCGGTAGAACTTTTGAAAATATTCAACTTGGCTGATAAAAAGGATGAAACCGCAAAAAATTTGCCGTATGGCGAACAGCGCCGACTGGAGATCGCGCGTGCACTGGCGACCAAGCCGCGCCTTTTGCTGCTCGATGAGCCGGCCGCTGGCATGAATCCGCAGGAAACACATGACCTGAGTAATATGATCAGATGGATACGCGACGAATTCAAACTAACCGTGCTTTTGATCGAGCATGACATGAGCCTCGTAATGGATCTGTGTGAGCGCATATATGTACTCGAATACGGTATGACGATAGCCCAAGGGTTGCCGGAGGAGATCAGGGGCAATCCCCGTGTCATCGAAGCCTATTTGGGCGAGGAGGTGTCCTGATGCTCAAAGTAGATAATATCAATGTATATTACGGGGCTATCCACGCTATAAAGGGTATCAGCCTGTCGGTCAAAGAGGGGGAAATAGTTACGCTCATCGGCGCCAACGGCGCGGGCAAGAGTACAACACTGCGGACGGTGTCCGGCTTGCTCCGGCCCAAAAGCGGTACTATAGAATTTTTGGGGCAGGAGATTTCCGGTAAACCCGCGCATGACATCGTCGCCTCGGGGTTGTGCCATGTGCCGGAAGGGCGGCGCATCTTCGCCAACATGAGCGTTATGGAGAACCTCGAGATGGGGGCTTATCTCAGGAAAGACAAAGAAAACCTTCGGGCCGATTATGACAATGTTTTTGAAAAATTTCCGCGACTGGCAGAAAGAAAAAAGCAACTGGCCGGCACTCTTTCGGGAGGGGAACAGCAGATGCTTGCCATCGGGCGCGCCGTGATGGGCCGTCCCAAGCTGCTTATACTCGATGAACCGTCTATGGGTTTGGCCCCTTTGCTAGTAAAGGAAATATTTTATATAATAAAAGAAATAAACGAAGCTGGTACGACCATCCTGTTGGTCGAGCAAAATGCCCATATGGCGTTGTCTATAGCCCATAAGGCATATGTTCTTGAAACGGGGCGCATCACACTTTTCGGTCCGGCTGCCGAACTGGCCGAGAGCGAAGAGATCAAAAAAGCCTATCTGGGTGGCTGATAACACTATTATGGACTAAAATGGGGAGGGTCTCACATGTTTGTTTATAAACGCATGACAAAAAGTCCTGTCACCATCAATTCTGATATAAGTATTTTTGATGCGATGGAAGTAATGCGCATAAGTAAAGTACGCCGCCTGCCTATTATGCAAGCAGGAAAACTGGTCGGCATAGTCACAGACCGCAACTTGCAGTCGGCGGCGCCTTCGCCTGCTACAACCTTATCAAAATACGAAGCCAACTATCTCCTGACAAAACTGAAAGTCAGTGAAATTATGGCGAAAAAACTGATTACCGTCAACGCCAAAGCGACAATCGAAGAGGCTGCCCTTTTAATGTATAAGCATAAGATCGGCGCGCTGCCGGTGTTGGACGACGAAGGAACTCTGGTCGGCATAATAACCGAAACAGACATTTTCAAGGTGTTGGTCGATGTAATGGGCCTGCCTGAAGGGAAGATGCGTATAACAATCGACGCGCCGGACCGCATGGGTGTGGTCGAAGAGATCGGTCGTATTTTTAAAGAGTACAACATAAACATCAGTAGCTTTATTACCGTAGACGCCGGAAGCGGCAAAAAAGAGCTCGTATTGCGCGGCAATTTTGAGGATGCGGAGCCGGTGCGCGCTGCGCTGGAAAAACAGGGCTATACAGTGCTTGATGTGAGCAAGATTTCCTGACTGGATGAGTAGAAAAGTAGAATCGACTTGTACCTGACGGGGCAAGTCGATTTTTGACTGCCTGGAGGAGTGTTGGCATGGCGGAAGTGCGCTATGAGGTAGGCGATATCGTGAAAATGAAAAAACCGCATCCCTGCGGCTCTCATGAATGGGAGATCACCAGAACGGGTATGGATTTTGGCCTTAAATGCTGCGGCTGTGGGCATTTTGTTATGATGCCGCGCCCCAATTTTGTCAAAGTGGTCCGCGGTGTGGTGGGCAGGAAAGAATGCAATACGGAGGGAACGCATGAGCAGTAATCTGGAAGTCGGGATCGTCGGCTTGCCCAATGTGGGCAAGAGCACATTATTTAATGCCATCACCAAAGCAGGCGCGGAGGCAGCCAATTATCCGTTTTGTACTATCGAGCCCAATGTAGGTGTGGTCAGCGTACCGGACAGGCGCCTCGAAGTGCTCGGACAGATGCATAATTCAAAAAAAATGGTCCCGACGGCTATCCGCTTTGTCGATATAGCTGGCCTTGTGAAAGGCGCGAGCGCTGGAGAGGGCTTGGGGAACAAGTTTCTTGCCCATATTCGCGAAGTAGACGCGGTGGCGCAGGTTGTGCGCTGTTTTGAAGATGGCAACATCACCCATGTGGAGGGGGCGCTCGATCCCTTGCGCGATATAGAGATCATCAATACTGAACTGTGTCTGGCCGATATCGAGGCAGTAGACCGACGCCTGGAGCGTTTGGCTCGCATGGTCAAAGCAGGCGATAAAAAAGCGCTGGCGGAAAAGAACGTGCTGGAAAAGCTGCGCGTCCAGATGGAAAATGCCATACCCGCGCGCCGGGCCGGGCTTGATGAAGAAGAAAAAGCGCTTCTAAAAGAGCTCAATCTTTTGACGCTCAAACCGTCTTTATACATCGCCAATGTCGGCGAAAATGAAGCGGCTGGCGCGGAGGACAACCCGCTGGTTCAATGCGTGCGCGCTTATGCCAAAGAAGAAGGCGCCCAACTGGTAACGGTGGTTGCGCGCCTGGAGGAAGAACTGGCTGAACTGGATGCAGCAGAGGCGCTGGAATTTCTGGCCAATGTCGGGCTGACAGAATCGGGCCTTGAGCGCCTGATAAAAGCCGCTTATTCGTTGCTTGATTTGATAAGTTTTTTGACGGTAGGTCCGGAAGAAGCACGTGCCTGGACTATTCGCCGCGGCACTAAGGCGCCGCAGGCTGCGGGGAAGATACATTCAGATATTGAACGCGGCTTCATCCGCGCAGAGATAGTCTCCTATAGCGACCTTACTGCCTGCGGCAGCTACAATGCCGCCCGGGAAAAAGGTCTGGTGCGACTCGAAGGCAAGGAATACGTCATGCAGGACGGCGACGTGACTAATTTTAGGTTTAATGTATAGCTATCTGAATTATAAATAACTTGCCAAAAAAAAATCCCGGTGGTACAATATATAAGTCAATCCCCTGCTCCCGACAAAGGGAGCCATAGACCAAAGGAGGAGGTGATTTCGTGAGAGAGTACGAAGTCATGTTTATCGTCAAGCCGATGGAAGAAGAGGCGACCGAAGCTGTCATCAGCAAATTCGAGAACCTTATCGCCGCAAACGGCGGTACCATCAACAA
>JAVBNN010000043.1:0-35645 GCA_031551525.1 Acidaminococcales bacterium | reverse complement strand
ATCCCGGCGATCTTTTGCGTATTGGCCTTCAATATCTCGTACTCTTTCTCTGTCAGCACACCGAGGGCAGCCAGCGCGTCCTTGGTGATGGGCGGATCTTCGCGCCCGTCGTCTTTCAGCGTCACTTCCACAAAAGCCGGGAGCGGCGCACCGTCCTCCACATAGTCACCATAGCGGCGCAAAAAACTGCCCACCGCACGAAAGCGGCACACTACCTCGAGCCCCTTACCAAACAGCGTAGCTGGAAGCACCGTCATAGTAGCTTTTTCCACATCCGCCGACACAAAATGCGTAGGTATCCCCGCCTGATTGAGTTTAGTAAAGAAAAATTCCGTCAGTTTCAGCCCGGCGCGGCCAGCCCCCTCTATGGTCAACCCAACGGTATTGGAACCCGGATCGAACACGCCATCCGTTCCCGTCACATCATCCTTGAACTGCAAAAGATAGTTGCCATCAGGCAATTTATATACATCCTTGGTTTTCCCCTTATATACGATTTCCATACGATCTCTCCTTTATTTCAAAATACAACTTATTATATAACCATTTTTTTTAGAGCGCAAACGCATCTTTGTCACAAAAGAAGCAGCCCGGCCAGGCCAGTGATGAGTATTATATGGATAGGCCCCACGCCAAATTTATAATGCATGCCAAAAGCCGCAAGACCGATGATAAGCCCTAATGGATTTACCGCCTGGGCGATAGCCCCGGCATCTGAGGCGTGCGTCACCACAGCGCCGCTTTTCAAAAAAGCCAGCTTGCCAAAAAAGATGACCGCCGCCAGCATAAAACCGATGACCGCCGGGCGGATACCACCCATCACCCACTTAAGAACGTTCGTATCACTAAGCTTCTTCAACGACCCTGCCACCAGTAACATTATTATAAAAGAAGGCAAGGAGACGCCCAAAGTCGCCACAAAAGAACCGAGAAAAGAAAACCAGGGGCTGCTGTCGCATACTTTAGCGCCCACGTAAGTTGCGGTATTTACCGCTATCGGCCCCGGCGTCATCTGTGAAATAGTAACGACGCGCGCATATTCTGCCGCCGTGAGCCAGCCCTTGACCATCACTTCCTTTTGAATAATCGACACCATGGCGTAGCCGCCGCCAAAAGACACCAGACCTATCTTGAAAAAAGAAAGAAACAGCTCAAACAGTATGCCCATATCAAAGCACCCCACTTTTTTGCCGGTAATAGATATAACCGACAACCGCCGCTAGCACAACCAAAACGGCAATATCCACACTCAAAAACAGCATGGCGGCAAAACCGGCAGCAGCCAGCAGACGGCCAAAGTTGTCTACGACAGCGGTCTTGGCCATTTTGATTGTGGCCACCAGGATAAGAGCGGTTATACCGCCGTTTATACCGCTAAAGACCTTCCTGACGTACATATTTTCACCCATAGCATCGGTAAAAAGGCTGGCAATAATAAAGATGACCATAAAAGACGGGAGCACTGTCCCGAGAGTAGCGACAAAAGCACCGGTAAAACCAGCCAACCGGTAGCCGATCATAGTTGCGGCGTTTATCGCTATAGCGCCTGGCATCGACTGAGACAGGGCAAAAATATCAGTTATGTCTTTGTCGTCTATCCAGCGGTGTTTATCGATAAACTCATTGCGCATGATGGGTATCATCGCCAGTCCGCCGCCGATCGTAAAAAGGCCAATACGGAAAAAGGAACTAAATATTTTTAATAAATCTGCCGATTGTTTCATAATACGCACTCCTTTTAACCATAGTAACGCTTTTTATGATAAAAAACCACAAAAACTGTTGAAATTGTTTCTATATTGTTGTATCAGTGTTTTTTTTAACAAAGAATATTGTTTTTATTACTTTATACAGAGGAATAAGAGCAATCATGTCGAATTTTTGATAAGAAGTAACCAAGCACACTTCTTCTACTACCATCTCATTTTAAATGCGGAGGCTTTTATGCCCATTCTTCGCGTTCTTTTTCTTTTCATAGCCTTGCTTTTTTGCTTTGCCACACCGTCGTTGGCAATCGACTTGCGGCGCGACCAAGTGTCCTTTTCTTTGATAAACGTGGAGGACGGCCTTTCACAAAGCAGCGGCCAGGCTATCTTGCAAGACTATCTCGGTTTCATGTGGTTTGGCACCAAAGACGGTCTGAACCGCTATGACGGTGATAATTTCACCGTATACCGCCACTCGCAAGCCAATAAACACTCCATCCGCGACAATAACATAGCCGCCATAAAAGAAGATACTCACGGCAACCTTATTATCGCCTTTCAATACGGCGGCTTAAACAAATATGTGCGTTTTGAAGACTCCTTTCAGCCCATGGGCGAAGATGTTTTTGGCAACTGTGAGATATACGCAGTGCACGCCGACCGCAGCAGCACCATCTGGGTGGGTACCAGCAAGGGCCTTTACATTGGCGGCAAGGACGACCAGTCTTTTTCCCTGTATGACGTCAAAGGAGAAAACAGCAGTTATATTGTTACAGATATATGCGAAGGCCTGACCAATGTCCTGTGGCTGGCCAGCACCGAAGGCCTCTTAAAATACGACCGTTTGGACGACAAATGTTCTGTCTATCAAAATCCTCTGGCCTCGTCCCTCCCGGAAGCAAACGACCTTACCTCCGTATGCGTGCTCTCGAACGGCAACGTCCTTGTGGGCTCCAAAGAACAGGGCGTTTTTGTATTCAACACAGAAAACGGCACATTTTCGCCGTTAAAAACTAACTTTAACGACCCCTCCATAACCATGGGGCAAAAAATAACCTCCCTCCATCAAGATGTCGAGGGTTTCATCTGGATCGGTACAGATGACCGCGGCCTCTTTCTCAGGCATCCCAACACGACCGACACCGTGCAGTTTAGGGATTATGACCAGCACAAAAACGCCTTGAGCAATGACCGCATACGCAGCATCTACGAAGACCGTTCCGGGCGCATCTGGATCGGCACCTATGTTGGCGGCATCAACATATACGACAGGGAAAACAAGCGCTTTCCCCACGTCGCCCGCCAGCAAGGCAAAGCCTCCTCACTCATCAGCAACTCCATTCGCGGCTTCGTATCACAAACGCCGGGCACCCTATGGATAGCCACCGAAAACGGCCTTGACTACTGGGAACGCAACAACAATACTTTCCGCCACTACCAGTATGACCCACAAAACCCTTACACTATAAACTCCAACCGCTGCATTGACCTTTTCGCAGACAAAGACGGTCGCCTGTGGGTATCAACCATAGACGGCATGGCCTATTACGACAAAGCGGGCGACCGCTTTATCCGCCTTGACCTCAGTAACACCGGGCTTGGCAAAGACTTTCGCAACAACGACGTCCGGGTGACCTTTAAAGACAGCAAAGGCAACTACTGGTACGGCACTAATAGCGGCCTCATTTGCTACGACCCTAAAAACAACATCTACACCGGCTATAAAAACAATCGAAACATCTCCACCTCCCTCTCCGGCGACACTGTATACGCCATCTTTGAAGACTCTGACGGTTATATCTGGATATCCACCTACGGCGGTCTGAGCCGTTTCTCCTACCAAACCGGACAATTCACCAATTTCCGCTACACATCAAGCACCTCGGACGGACTAAGCGGCAGCCTGGCATACTGCTTTTTGGAAGACACCGCCGCCATATGGATAGGCACCTTGAACGGCGGGCTCAACCGTTATGACAAAAATACCGGCACCTTTAAAAAATTCGCCACAGCCAGCGGCCTTCCGAATGAAACCGTGTACGGCATCCTCGAAGACGACAACGGCCTCTTGTGGATGTCTACCAACAATGGCATCGTAGTTTTTGACCGCGCAAAAGAAACCACCGTCATGCTTTTCGGCATGAAAGACGGTCTACAGAGCCAGGAATTCAACAACAAAGCCTACTACAAAAGTGCCGACGGCGAGATGTTTTTTGGCGGCATAAACGGTTTCAACTACTTTTTCCCGGAAAACATCAAACTCAATACATTAAGCGCCCCCATAGTCTTTACCGGTATAGACATAAACCGCCTCCCAGTCAGGGATTTTAGCAAATACACCCTGCTCGGCGTTATTGACCTTGACTACACCCAGAACCATGTCACCTTCTACTTCACCACCCTTGACTATACCCTACAGGGAAAACGCAGCTACTCATACAAACTTGAAGGCTATGACAAAGACTGGATATACACCAGAACCAACAATATCAGCTATGAAAAACTCCCGTCCGGCAAATACAAACTGCTCATAAAAGGCACCAACGCCGACGGCGTATGGAACGAAACCCCACTAGTCATAGATATAAATATCGAAGTACCGCCCTGGCGCACTTATTGGGCTATTTTCGCCTATATTGCACTGTTTTGCATCGGCATACGCTACATTATACGCCGGCAAAGACAAAAAGTCCTTTACATGGAAGAAAGCAACCGCCGGTTGAATGAACTCGTAGAAGAAAAAACCTGGGAACTGCAACTTAGCATGCAGGTACTGGACGAAAAAAACAAAAAACTCTATTTCTTGACCATGCACGACGAACTGACCGGTCTATTTAACCGCAAACGCTTCTCTGACGTGGAAGACGACTTCGGTAAAGGCCTCTACAATAACAAACTGCCCCTGTGCATCATCGTCGGTGACGTCGACGGCCTAAAACTGGTCAATGACCGCCTGGGGCACTCCTTTGGCGACGCCTTTCTCCAAAAAACAGCGGATATCCTCGCCTCCTCCCTGCGCGAAGGCGACATAGCCTGCCGTATAGGCGGCGACGAATTTGCCCTCATCGTACCCAACTGCGACAACTCCACCCTTGAGAAGATACTCTCCCGCCTGTCCTCCGAACAAAAAGCCTACAACGCTTCCCCTGACAGCAAATTCTACATCAGCATATCGCTCGGCTACACCTTCCTCGACGAAACAAGCAACTTCAAGACCGCCTTTGAAGAAGCCGACGAAATGATGTACACCAACAAACAAAAAAGCAAGCTTGAAATAACGCCGCTCATTGTGCGCAAGATTGAAGAACTCACCCGCAACATGGAACTTTAACCCAAAGAAAGGACCTTTGCAATGAATGTCTCCCGCCTCTTACCGCTTACGCTTTTATCCATCACCCTTTTCCTTTCCTCCGCCTCGGCAGGCGAACGCTCCTACCGTCTATCTGAAGACGCGTCCCTCCCGGCAGGCAAAAACCACGTAGTGCTGAAAGCCGGTACAACCGCCACCGTCAACGACCGCGGACACGCCGTCAGCGGCATCCTCGCCAAAGACGACTTTGTATCCACCGCGCGCATAGCGCTGCGCTTTAAATCCGGCACCGAGATCGTACTCGATGACAGCGGCCACGTACGCCGCGGAACCATCGCAAACAACGAAACCATCTATAACGGCCGCAACTTCTACCGTTACAGCGCCGGCACCCTCGCAGTATTCGACGAACGCGGCAACATCACCGAAGGCACCCTCCTTACCAGCCAGATGATCGACACCGGCCGCCTGCGCTGCCTTATGCAAGCTGACAAAATATACTTTCAACAAAGCGGTCTCGCCGCCGGAGGCACCCTGGCTGCAGACCAGGCACTCTCCAACGGCCGCGTTTCCTTCGTATATAAATCCGGCACCCCGGTCACCTTCAACGCCTACGGCTACCTCAAAAGCGGCGTCCTCCTCAACGCCCAAAACATCGCCACCAAACACACCGTAAAAACCTTCCCGTCCGGTAGCCGGGTAAACTTCACTGACGACGGCTATGCTCTGTAATACCCCATATTTTACAGATCGGAGTGATTTTTATGAACAAAGACCCTTTGCAAGGCGTCAATGACCCCAAGATGCTCGAAATACTCAAGGAAATCAACAAAACAAAGGAAATCCTGGCCAATACCCAGGACGAACAAAAAACCACCCAACTGAAAAAACACCTGCGCGACTGCCAGATGCATTACAACATACTCTCCGAGCGGCGCGGCTGACCATCCTTGCCCAGATTACTTTACCAATAAGGAGCTCTATCATGCGCCGCCTTTACCGAAAAGCCCTGCCATTCTCTTTATGCCTCAGTCTCTACTGCGGCGCTGCCTGTGCGGCCAACCCATTTGCCGACGTCCCGCCGGCCCACTGGTCATATCAGGAAACAAAAGAACTGGTAGCCTCCGGCCTCGTCGACGACTACACCAACAGCATGTTTGAAAAAAACCGGCGCATCACCAGGCAAGCCATCGCACAACTGGTCGGGCAGGCGCTTTACCGCATAAACGAAGCCACCCCTTCGCAAAAAACAAGTATTGGTCGCCTGGCCGCAGAATACCACAGCGAACTAGAACGCATGGGAGCTTTTGAAGGCACGCCCTCCGTCGAAGCGAGTGCCGCAGCCCCGCCCGTGCACATTGCGCCTGAAACATCCACGCCCTCTATCGATGAGCGCCTCAATAAACTCGAAAAAGACACATCCAGCATCCAGAGCTGGAAACTAAGCGGCTGGGCCAACATGGAAAACACCTATGGCCAACGCTACTGGGATCAGTCCGACCACGAATACAAACTCGAAGCCCGGCTGCAAGTTGACAAAAAAATCTCCGACAGCCTCGACTTCACCTTCCAGATGGCCGTAAAAACTTACCTTGACGGCTACAGCGCCCTCGCCAACGATAACCTCGGGCAGGAATTTCCCAACAGCAACAAAGAAAAAATCTTCGCCCGTCTCGCATACCTCTCTTGGAAACCCGCCCCCCAACAAGAGCTCCTCGCCGGGAAATTCGCCGTATGGCTGGCCGGCGGCTTCTTAGGAGACGACTATCTCAAAGGCATTCAGTGGAACTACGCCACCGACCGCGCCTGGCACTTCTCCCTGCTCGCCTCACGTTATGAAGCCAATACCGACTGGCCTGGCATGGCCGTCATACCCGATCCATCTTCGCCCGGCGGCTACCGCCTCTACCGCAATATGGAAGACCGCAACATCTGGTACGCCAAGATCGGCGCCCCGATCGGGCGAACGGATATCGCCGTCCACTACCTCGGCGCCAACTCCAGCTTCACATCAAAAGACGACACCAGTATAGTCGCCCTCACCCTAGGCGGCCGCTGGCGAAACATCGACCTTGGCGCCGCCTGGGGGCAAAACATAGAAGAAAGCGGCCACAACAACATGTTAAAACTCCAGGCCGCCAAAACCTTCGGCAAACACAACCTGATCGCCCAATACTGGCGGCAGGAAGCCAATATGGATCTGCCGCTCGAAAACGGCAACCACATGGCCTGGTGGGGCGACCAATACTCCCGCGCCGGCCTTTCCGGTTACCGGCTGATCTATAGTTACCGCTTTACCGACAACCTTATCCTCGAAGGGTTTTACGGCAATTACCGCTCGCTCGCCGCCCACCAGCACGCGACAAAATACGGTTTCACCACCACAGTGCAATTTTGACCTGGCAACCTACTAGCAAAGGAGAACGGTGACCGTGGACATACCCGTTAAACTCACAAAATACCTCGACACCTTCTCCAACCTGCTTTTAGTGCGCGCCATCAGCAACGGACTCATGCTAATGATGCCCATTATGATGGTAGGCTCTCTGGCAGTCATGGTCAACAACCTCCCTATCGATCACTTTCAGGGCGCCATGCTAGGCTTATTCGGAGAAAGATGGAAAAATCTGGGCGGCCTCGTCGCCCAAGGTACCTTCAGCATCATGTCCGTAGTAGTCCTTCTATCGGTCAGCTACTCCATCACTCAGGAAAACCGTCTCAGCCTTGAAGGACGCACCCATCCCCTCATCGGCAGCGCGGTCGCCCTGGCTTCGCTCATCATACTTACAGAACCCACTGGCGACAGCCTGGGGCTGCCCTTTTTCTGGCTGTCCAACACCGGCCTTTTCGTAGCCATCATTACCGCTGTTACCGCCACCTACACCTATATCTGCCTCTCATCATACAGCGCCCTGCGCGTAGACGTATTCAGCCATGAAGCCGACTCCAACCTCTACAAAGCCATCACCGCCATCATCCCCACCCTCCTGACCCTCGTCCTCTTCGCCGTCGTCAAAATGTACTTCACCCACCTCGGATACCCCGACATACACAAAATCGTCTACGACGTCTTAAAAAGCTTCTTCATAGACCTTCAGAACAACATGGGCACAGCGCTCCTCTTTAACATCAGCTCCCATATCTTCTGGTTCTTCGGCATACACGGCAACAACATCCTCGAACCCGTATCTCAGGAACTCTACATGAATGCCCTCGCCGCCAACATAGCCAATGTCGAAATGCACCTGCCGCCCACCGAAATATTCACCAAACCCTTTTTCGACGTCTTCGTCTACCTCGGCGGCTCCGGCTCCTCGCTCTCACTCATCGCCGCCATACTCATCGGCGCGCGCCGCACCAACATAGCCAAGATTGCCAATATATCCATCTTCCCGGCCTTATTCAACATCAACGAAGTCATCGTCTTCGGCCTGCCCATCGTCTTTAACCCCTACTACCTCCTTCCCTTCCTGACCGTTCCCTGCATCCTTACCGCCACCACCTACCTGGCGATGGTGGGCGGGGGAGTGCCGCTCACCCAAGCCGCAGCCACATTGACCACTCCCATACTGCTCGGCGGCTATACCGCATCCCACTCCTACGCCGCCTCCCTTCTCCAACTGGTAAACCTCGCTATCGGCACCGCCATCTACCTCCCCTTCGTCCGTATGTCCGAAGCGCAGCGCACAGTCAGAGCCAAAGCCGCCCTACTAAATTTCTACCAGGAAGTCTATGACCTCGAAGAGAGAAAAGTTCCAGTCCTCATGAACAGGGAAGACGCCACCGGCTCACTCTCTCGCGGCCTCGCGGAAGACATCCGGCTCGACCTTGCCGACGACATCTTCGTCATGGAATACCAGCCCCAAATAAACAACGACGGCCAAGTATCCGGCGCCGAAGCCCTCCTGCGCTGGCCCCACCGTATTTATGGCCGCATACCGCCGCCCGTTGCCGTTGCCGTTGCCGAAGAAGCCGGCCTCATGGAAGACCTCGGCGATATGATCATCAAAAAAGTCTTCAAACAAGTCGGCCAGTGGCAACAGCTCGGTCACATGAAAGACCTCGTCATAGCCCTCAACATATCCGCCTCCCAGATGGAAAAAAGCAGCATAGTCTCCGCCCTCAAACTGGCCATACTACAAAACAGCGTCAACCCGCACGGCATCGAGATAGAACTCACCGAAGGGCGCCTCCTCAGTAACTCGGCCGACACCTGGGGCCGCCTCGAACAATTCCGCGCCCTCGGCTTCAAATTCGCCATCGACGACTTTGGCATGGGCCACAACTCCATGCGCTACCTTAGAGAATTTAAAGTCGACACCATCAAACTCGACGGTTCTCTCACCACCGAAGTCCTCACCGACAAAAACGCCCGCGACATAGTCTCCTCCATCGTTCAGCTCGCCAACAACCTCGACCTCAACATCATAGCCGAATTCGTTGAAACCAAAGACCAGATGCTGCTCTTGAAAGAACTCGGCTGCAAACAATACCAGGGCTATTATTACAGCGCCTCCCTCACCCCCGAAGAATTTGCCAACTACGTCTACCAGATGAACGTTAAAGGCAAAAAATAAAGATAGCCGCGAACAGTTCATAATGCCCACGGCTATCTTTTATCTTTTAACCTTCAGATGAGCGGTTTTCTCATGCGTATCATAAAGCACCTCAAAAAAACCTCGACCAGAAGTTGGGTAAAAATGCCAACGGCTCCGCAGAACGCGCCTTTTATCACCCTTGCAGTTTTTGCAGCAGCCAGGCGATATTTTTACCCAGGTTGCGCATAGTCTCCATACCTTCTTCGTCTTTCGCCACCTCGCCCACCTCCCGGCCAAAGCCGATATTCCAGTAGGTCGAACCGGGTACCACAAAGCCGTTTATTAAGAAAAAAGCGTTCAACGACTCGAAAGTCCTCATCCCGGCCGCCCGCCGCACCGCCACGACCCCAGCGCCCACTTTGCGTGAAAGCGCGCTGCCGTTAGCTCGTGTCACATAGCCCGCACGGTCGATGAAACACTTCATCTCAGCGTTGACATCAGCAAAATAAGTCGGCGACCCCAGTATTATAGCGTCCGCCGCCACAGCCTTGGCTATCACCTCGTTCATCCCGTCTTCGACCACGCAGCGCATCTTCCCCTTGCCCGCGCCAAAGCACCAGCCGCAGGCCCTGCAGCCGGAATAGGCCTTGCCGCCGATATTGACAATTTCCGTTGCGATGCTCTCTTTTGCTACTTCTTGAAGCACTTCGCGCAACAATATCGACGTATTGCCCTCGTGGCGCGGACTCGAATTTATCGCCAAAACTTTCATTCTTATTTCCCCCTTTATTTCTAAACTATGCCCCTCTGTCCTATTTCTGGCCGCACCTGCTAAATCCTGCCGCAGGATTTTCTTTTCGTATAAAAATATTTTTATACCAGTTAATTTTTAAAAATTAACTGTTGCGTATTATAATGAAAAATGCTAGAATGTAAAAGTATCATGTGAAGGTATAATGTGAGAATATTTTTTCCTCAAATAGAAAAGGAGTGTTTTTTAATGGCAGTAAGCCGCGTACCGCGTTTTAAACTTTCCCGCCGCCTGGGCGTGAATGTTTTTGGTCACCCCAAAGCGATGAACCGTGTGGAAAAAAACAAAGTCCGCACAAATAAAAAGTTATCAGAATACGGCATGCAACTGCGTGAAAAACAGAAGATAAAAGCTTATTACGGCATTCTGGAACGTCAGTTCCGCCGTTATCTTAAAAACGCCATTAAAAGCTCTACCATGACCGGTACCGCGCTCATAGTATCTTTAGAATGCCGCCTTGACAACCTCGTGTATCGCATGGGCTTTGCCAGCTCCAGCCGCCAGGCCCGCCAGATGGTCAACCACGGCCATATACTGGTCAACGGCAAACGCGTGGATATACCGTCCTGCGGCGTAAAAACAGGTGACGTCATCTCCCTCAAGGAAGCGTCCCGCAAAAACGAAATCTTCGTCGACAACTTCCAGACCATCAACTCCGGTCTTCCGTACATTCAAAAAGACACTGAAAAATTCAGCGCTACCCTTACCCGTGAACCACAACGCGAAGAAATACCCATCGACGTCAACGAAATACTCGCCGTCGAATTGTACTCAAAATAATCCTCACAGCTTACAGGAGCCTAAAGGCTCCTGTTTTATTTTTACTCCATACCGCCTTCCCGCCCAACTTGTCAATAAAAACCCTTGCCCCGCACTCGCGTACTTTTCTTTGTTTTTTCTCACCATTACTCGATTGACAGCCCCGCAGCAAACCATTATAATCTTAGTAGAAGTAAACTTTTACCAGAAATGAAGTGAATTTTATGTATATCGGCGGTAAAATACGCAGACTCCGGCAGGAAAAAAATCTTACCCAGGACGAACTGGCCAGCCGTTGCGAACTCTCGAAGGGCTTCATTTCCCAGCTTGAAAACGACCTCACCTCACCTTCGCTCAACACCCTCTCGAACATCCTCGAGAGCCTCGGCACTACACTCAAGGACTTTTTTAACGACTACTCGGACGAACGCATCGTCTTTCGCAACGATGACTTTTATGAACTCGAAGACAAGGACTACAAACATAAAATCGAGTGGATCATACCCAACGCCCAGAAAAACATGATGGAACCCATCATCATCACCCTCGATCCAGGCGGCACTTCCAAAGAAGAAACCGCGCACCAGGGCGAAGAATTTGGCTATGTCATGGCCGGCAGTATCTACATCCACCTCGGCAGCAAAAAATATAAAGCCCGAAAAGGCGAAACTTTCACCTACAAGACCAACCTCAACCATTACCTGTCGAATGCCGGTAAAATAGAGGCTAAAGTCATGTGGATATCCTCACCGCCCAGTTTTTGATTTTCTGTTGACAAAATTTTTCATCCCTGCTAAACTGGCCTTAGTTAAATAATCGTGATATGGGACCTGACGGATAAGTGGAATCGACCACGTGGACCATATTGACGCAAGAGCCGACCGTCTGGGCAAAGATTATTTGTCCAGGCGTTTTTTATATTCTCTGGCAAGCCGACAAATCAACAACCTTGACATGCGACTGACGGATAAGTGGAATCGACCACATGGAGCATGCCGAGTATCAGCCGACCGTCTGGGCAGGAACTTTGTGCCCGGGCGTTTTTATTTTTATGGAACACAAAGTGCCAAAATGTACTACCCCAAAATGCCACAACTCGAACAATAAAAAGACAAAAAAATCCCTCACCTGTACCAATAACGGAAGGTTGGTGAGAAAGCAGTCGCCGCTTTTGCGACATCCATGTCACCCGCGGCACTTGTTCATCCGTGAACTTCGTAGACAAGGCTACATAGCGTTATCAGCACATTATACCAATAACGGAAAGACTGACAAGAAAGTGGCAGAGGCAAGGCGGGGCGAGGCTCGCGAAGCGTCGTGGAAGCAGACGCACAGCACTTTAGTACTGATGCGGACGCTTTCTCCGAGACAGAAGTCGAGGAGTTTCTTTTAAGGAAAGGTTCATCGGATATATCCTCTGAACTAAGCGATCAACACACAGCTAAAGCGGTGGTTCTCTGACTTAACACAAGCGAGTGAACGTAAGCGACAACACCGCATATGCCGCTTTATCGTCAGTCTAATACAAAGGAGCAACCTACTATGAAGAATCGTTGGCTAATAGCCCTATCCGCCGTCGGCATCCACATCTCCATCGGCAGCGTGTATGCCTGGAGCGTACTCACCAAGCCAATTATGAAAGAGCTGTCTTCCAGCATGAATGAAACCCAGTGGACATTCTCGCTGGCCATACTTTTTCTCGGTCTGTCCGCCGCCTCGCTCGGCACCTATGTGGAAAAATACGGCCCCAAGCGCTCCGGCCTCTTTTCCACCATGTTTTTCTCGGTCGGCATGCTCGGCACGGGTCTCGCAATAAGCCTGAAAAGCCTGCCGCTTCTTTATGTGTTCTACGGCATCATCGGAGGTATCGGCCTCGGCGTTGGCTACATCACACCTGTATCCACCCTCGTCAAATGGTTCCCTGAAAAACGCGGCTTCGCCACCGGCATAGCCATCATGGGTTTTGGCTTCTCCAGCCTGATTGCCGGCCCTGCTTTCCAGGTACTCATGGAAAAATACAATCTGGTCAGCAGCTTTTGGATACTCGGCAGCATTTACTTCATCGTTATGCTCGCCTCATCGCTCTACCTCGCTCCCCCGCCAGCTCCGCCCGTCCAGGCGCAAACCGCCGCCAGTAGCGGCGCCTGCAAGATCACCGGCGTCATACACCAGCGCACAGCATCCGAGGCCATCAAAACCTGGCAGTTTTATGCCCTCTGGTGGCTGCTCTTCATCAACATCACCTGCGGTATCGGCCTTTTGAGCGTAGCCTCGCCCATGGCCCAGGAAGTGATAAACCTCTCGCCGCTGGCCGCAGCCAGCATGGTCGGCATCATCGGCCTTATCAACGGAGCAGGCCGCTTCATATGGTCTTCCGTTTCTGACTATCTCGGGCGGGCCAATACCTACATAGCCTTTTTTATCATTCAAACCGTAGCTTTCTTTGCCCTCTCACAAACCACAAACAGCATGCTCTTCCAATTCCTCATCTATCTCATCATCTCTTGCTACGGCGGCGGTTTCGCTACTATCCCGGCTTTTTTGAGCGATATATTCGGCACCAAACAGCTGGGCGCCATTCACGGCGAAATACTCACCGCCTGGGCGGCGGCCGGTGTCATCGGCCCCCTCTGGGTAGCCTGGATAAAAAGCGCCACCAACAGCTATACTCAAATACTCAGCATCTTTGCCCTATGCTTTCTCGTCTCCTTGGCTGTCGCCCTCCTCCTGCGCCTCAAACGCCAGCCGCTTGGCGCAACAGACCAACCGAAACCCGCAAAATAGCAGTAAAAACCACTTTATAAAATACTTGCAAATTTAAATACAAAGATTCCTCGCCTTGCTCGGAACGACAGTCACAATACGATCTTGTCATTTCGAACCAAACGAGGAATCTTTCTTTTATCCCTTTAGATATTCTTTTACGAAGGTCGGCAGGGCGAACGCCCCGAAGTGTAGGCTGGGGTTATAATACCTGGTTTTAAGGCCCCGTTTTTTCCATTTCTCTATATCCACATCATGCAAAGGGTGCAGTTTTTTGCTGCCAAAGCCGAACATCCACTGCCCGGAAGCGTAAGTCGGGATGTGCGCCTGATAGGCCAGCGCGACGGGAAACACCGCCTTGATCTTCCTGTAGGCCCGCTGCATCTCCCGGCGGTTGCACTCGTAATAAGGGCTTTCATTCTGATTGACCAGTATGCCCTCCGGGGAAAGAACACGCGAGCAATTTCTGTAAAACTCCTCGGTAAACAGCCCCTCGCCCGGACCTATGGGGTCGGTGGAGTCCACTATGATAAGATCGTAACTATCTTCCTTGGCCTCACGAACAAATTTCAGCCCGTCGTCAAAGATCAATTTGACCCGCTGGTCAGTCAACTTTGCCGCCGTTATCGGAAAAAACTCCTGGCACACCCGGACTACCCGCTCGTCTATCTCTACCATATCTATCCGCTCGATGCCGCCATAGCGCAAGAGTTCCCGAACGGTGCCGCCGTCCCCTCCGCCGATGACCAGCACGTTCTTGATAGCGGGATTTACTGCCATGGCCGGGTGGACGATCATATCGTGGTAAACAAATTCGTCTTTTTCGGTGATCATTATATAGCCGTCTAAACTGAAAAAACGCCCATAATCCACGCTTGCAAAAACATCCAGCCGCTGGAAGGGCGTTTGCTCACTGTAGAGGTGTTTGTCCACCTTGACGGAAAAACGTGTCCCCGCACACCATTCTTCTTGATACCAGATATTCATCAAACAGCCTCCACCGCTTCTTCCATGGGTTTATAAGAAATATTTCCCAACTCGCGCGGGCAAAACTTTCTGATTTTCTCGGTCATACCGCGGGCTATTTCCATAGACTCGCTGCTAGTCGCCTCAAACATACGCTCGAGGTGCTCAAAACCGCGCCAGGGCTCGAGATCACCGCAGGTAAAAAGATCTACCGCCGCGTAGCCGTACTCCGGCCAGGTGTGTATAGTCAGGTGGGACTCGGAAATGATGACTGCGCCGCTCACGCCCCACGGGCTAAAATGATGAAAAAATGACTCCACGATGGTCGCCCTGGCCAACACAGCGGCTTCTTTCATATACTGTTCGATAAGCTGCGGCTGGCTCAAAATATCACAATTGCAATTGTAATACTCCACGATGATATGACGGCCGAGGGTATCCATTTTCATCATTAAGACCTTCTTTCCACCAGGATTTGTTTAGTAAAGATAAATAGAGAGGTATCGTTAACTGCATCAAACCTCACTCTATTAAACTTAACACTCTTTATTTGTTTAGTATTTAAAAACTGGTTTCTCACTTTTGGCATATCGGCTCAATAGCAGTTATTCTCTATATTAGTTGATTTCTGTCAGCTTATTTTAATTTAAAATAACACTATAGCTAAACTCAAAAGTGGCTGATTATGATAGTACTATTTTCCTTGAAAAAAGTCAAGATTTTTTTCAAATAAAAATACCGCTGGCTATGCATTGCCAGCGGTCAAGATTTTTTGGAGGCGGCGCCCGGAATTGAACGCGGGAATCAGGGCCTTGCGGGCCGTTGCCTTAACGTTTGGCTACGCCGCCGGATAATAATTACAGATTATATAATAGCACACTGCTCACAACAAAGCAAATCAGCGGCAACTTTTTTCCAAAGCCTGGCCCAAGTCGGCGATCAGGTCGTCCTTGTCTTCAAGACCGACCGACAGCCGCACCATGTCGTCGCTCACCCCGGCGCTTTTGAGTTGTTCGTCCGTCAGTTGCGAGTGGGTAGTGCTGGCCGGGTGTATGACCAGCGAGCGCACATCGCCCACATTGGCCACTAGGGAAAACAGTTCGAGGCTGTCGATAAATTTTTTGCCGGCCGCCCGGCCGCCTTTGATGCCAAAGGTGAGCATGGCGCCCGCACCCCTGGGCAGGTATTTTTGCGCCAGAGCGTGGTTTTTGTTGGCAGCAAGGCCTGCATAGTTTACCCAGGCTACTGCCGGATGTGAGCCGAGATACTCTGCCACCGCCAGAGCATTTTCGCTATGCGCCTTCATTCTAAGATGCAGTGTTTCCAGCCCCTGGATGATGAGAAAAGAATTAAAGGGACTTTGGCAGGCGCCCATATCGCGCATGATCTGCACCCGCAGGCGGGTGATGAAGGCCGCCGCGCCGAGATCCGTATAGCAAAGGCCGTGATAACTCGGATCGGGCTCAGAGAGCAGCGGGAACTTGTCGCCCGCCCAGTCAAAGCGTCCGCCGTCCACTACCAGCCCGCCCATGGCCGTGCCATGCCCGCCCAAAAACTTGGTAGCCGAGTGCACTACTATATCCGCGCCAAAATCAAGCGGCCTGTTGAGGTAAGGCGTAGCAAAAGTACTGTCGACGATAAGCGGCAAACCGTTGTCGTGCGCCGCTGCCGCCACTTGTTCCATTTCCAGCACATCCAGGCCCGGATTGCCGATGCTTTCGGCAAACACAGCTTTGGTTTTTCCCGTTACTGCCCGGCGGAAATTGTCCGGATCGGACGGGTCGACCAGCGTCACCTTGATACCCAGTTTGGGCAAAGTGTAGAGGAACATATTATACGTGCCGCCGTATAAAGCGGACGAGGCGACTATTTCGTCACCCTGCTGGGCAATATTTAGTATGGCGCCCAGCACCGCCGCATGCCCGGAGGCGAAAGACAAAGCTCCCACACCGCCCTCGAGGAGGGCGATCCGCTTTTCCACCACCTCGCTGGTCGGATTCATCAGGCGGGTGTAAATATTGCCCGCCTCCGACAAGTCGAACAACCGCGCGGCATGATCTGTATCGCGGAAGCTGTATGCCGTCGTCATATAGACCGGCGCCGTCCGTGCGCCGGTCGCCGGGTCGGGCGACTGTCCGCCGTGCACGGCCAAGGTAGCAAATTGCCAGTTTTTTCCCTCCATGTTTTACCTCCCGCTAGCCGCAGCCAGCCGACTTGACGGCGCTTTGGCTCAATCTAAAAGTTACAGTAACACGTAAAAATACTCTTGTCAATAAACTTTTTGTAAGAGTAATGTTGACAGAGCGTATACCTGTCAACGATAATAAATTAAAGCATCTATAAAGTTTTGCAAAGTGAGGAATAAGCAACCATGCCGATAAATATCCCCAACAACCTCCCCGCTGTCTCCGTCCTCGAAGAAGAAAATATTTTTATAATGAACGAAGAGCGGGCCAACCGCCAGGACATACGCCCGCTGAAGATTCTCCTCTTAAACCTTATGCCGACCAAAATAGTAACAGAAACGCAGTTTTTGCGTCTCTTGAGCAACTCCGCCCTCCAGGTGGATGTGGACTTCCTGTATACGGCCACCTACGAGCCGGTAAATACCCCGCAAGACCATCTGGTCAAATTTTACGAAACTTTTACCGAAGTCAAAGACCGCTTTTACGATGGTATGATCATAACCGGCGCACCGGTGGAAAAGATGGCTTTCGAGGAGGTGGCCTACTGGCCGGAACTACGTGGCATCATGGACTGGGCGAACAATCACGTCTACTCCACCATGCACGTCTGCTGGGGCGCCCAGGCCGGATTATACCACCACTACGGCATACCAAAATACGACCTCGCCGCTAAGATGTTCGGCGTCTTTCCGCACAACAGATACCACACCAAAGACGACAAGCTGTTTCGGGGCTTCGACGATATTTTCTACGTGCCGCACTCCCGCCACACCGAGGTCAAACGCGCCGATATCGAACAGGAATCACGCCTCATGATACTCTCCGAATCGCCCGACTCCGGCGTATATGCCGTGTCTGACCGTGCGGGGCGCCAGTTTTTCATCACCGGCCATTCGGAATACGACCCCCTGACGCTAAAAGGCGAATACGACCGCGACGTGGCGGCCGGACTACCGATAAATATTCCGGACAACTACTACCCGGACGACGACCCGGCCCAGCCTCCAGTAGTGCGCTGGCGCTCCAGCGCCCACCTGCTCTTTAGCAACTGGCTGAACTACTACGTATATCAAGAAACGCCTTACGACCTGTCCAAACTGAAAAACATATGACTTATGCGCCCCTTTTAACCAGCCCTTTCCTACCGTACAATAACGAAACTGAAGTCGGGCAAACTGCCTTCTTGATGCTAAAAAAAGCGCTCTTTTCCGTGTCACGGGAAAGAGCGCTTTTTTTAGCCAATATTATTTTCTTTTAGATATTGCTGGTAATAGGCGTATTCCCTACGCAAAAGCACTGGTGTATCAAGGTTGTACGGGCAATGCGTCCGGCAGATGCCACAATCTATACAGTCTTTCACCTTATCCATGCCAGCCCGCTGCTCCGGCGTAGTCATAAGCGCCGGGTTGGTCCGCTTGAGAAAAAGGCTCATACGCGCCGCCACATTTATCGTTATCTTGGCCGGGCAGGTCGGCACGCAATAGCCGCAACCCCGGCAAAAAGACGAACCCAGTTCCCGCCGGTCGCGTTCTATGCCTTCACGCATAACGTCGTCCAACACGGGCGGCTTTTTTTCTAGTTGGATAAACTGCTCCAATTCTTCCAGTTTCTGGATGCCCCAAATAGGCACTATGTTGCCGTAAGAACGCAGGAGGGCAAAGCTGGCCGTCGGATCGGTGATCAGACCGCCGCACAGGCCCTTCATGGCGATCAGGCCCACATCATGCTGGCGGCAGAGCGCCGACAGTTCCAACTCATCTTCACCAGACAGAGCGGACAGCGGAAACTGCATAGTGTCGAAAAGGCCGGTCGGCACCATCTCTTTAGCCCTTTTGAGAGCATGGTTGGTGACTGATATGAAGCGTATCTTGCCCGCCTCTTTCGCCTTCTTCGCCGCCTGGTAAAGTTCATGCCCTTCATCAGGGATAAACTGCGGATTGTGAAACTGATATATATCGATATAATCTGTCTTTAGATAGCGCAGACTGGTTTCGAGGTCTTTATCGAGGCCGGCGGCAGTCTTTGACATGGTCTTTGACGAAATGACTATGTCTTTGCGCACATCCGACAACGCCTCACCGATCTTTTCCTCGCTGTCTGTATAGGCCCTCGCCGTATCGAAAAAGTTTATTCCCGCATCATAAGCGGCCCGCAAGAGTTTTTTCGCGCCCTCCATGTCCAGCCGCTGGATAGGCAGCGCCCCAAAACTGCTGCGCGTTACCATAAGGCCGGTACGCCCCAATCTTATTTTTTCCACAGCATTTCCCCCCATCATTTAGCCTATATTTCAAATTTTTAGGCAAAGCAATTCTTCCACCAACGGACGCACTATACCATGAAAAGACAACTCCTCCATACAGGCCGAACGCTGGTCGCCAAGACATCCACCGCGCACACAAGGACGACATGACTTGTCGGCATGCGCCACTTTTACATATTGCCCGCGTGGCGCCCAGTGCACATCAGAAGCCGGGCCAAATAAAGACACTACCGGTCTTTGCAGGGCTCCCGCCATATGACCTACCATGCTGTCCAAGCCAATAAACAGCCGTGATTTATCCAAAACTGCCATCAAGGCTTCCAGATCAAACCTTCCCGCCATATCGACAGCCTTGCCCACAGTCTTGGAAACTATTTCTGCCATAAATGCACGTTCCACGGGATAATCGCCAGACACCAAAAGAACCGGCCCTACCCTTTCAGACAAATAATCAATCGCCTCCAGGCAATTTTCCACAGGCCAGTAACGTATGGCGTCACATGCGGTGAAATGCGCTACACAATATGGACTGTTAATATCTACCCCATGGCTATCCATAATTTTTTCTGCACTAGCTATAGCCGTGTCAGAAAAAAATATCGTCGGTAACGGATACGAAACAGGCGGAAACCCGAGAAGCTCTAAAGCCTCAACATGGCAGTCACAAACATGACGGTCAAACACCTTGCTCCGGTCAGGCAACAAAGCGGTATGCGACCAGTTGCGGAAAACATGCGATAGTTTTGAACGGTAACCAATCCGCTCGGGCGCTCCGCTGAGCAGCCCCCATAAAGCACCCCTGTCACCCTCGGAATAGTCCAGTATCAGGTCGAATTTTTCACGCCGTATAGCCTGCAAAAAAACCATAGTATCTTTTATCCTCTTGTGCCGATAGGCCACATGCACGGCAGACACCAACGGATGTTTTTCTATTAACTGTACTCCTTCCGGATTGACCATATAGTGAACAGCAGCGTGTGGATAGTATTTTTTCAACAGAGGCAATACCGAGGTCGTAGTTATTATATCCCCTAAATGTTTTAATGATATTATCAGTATTTTTTTTAAAACTTTTGGCTCCTTTTCAGCGAAAGCGGCAGATAAAGCCATTTGATTTTTACCTCAAATCGTCAGCATATATTCTCTGTTTTGAATTAACTCCGTCAAGGGTTTGCCCCAGTACATAACCTCGACCCCCAGGTCTTTCAGGTTTTGCGCCACGCCGAACTGGTCGGCGCAAGCCTTGCAGGCCGACACATGTACGCCCTGGTGCATGGCCATCTTTATCTTGTCGCGGATACCCTCATCCTCGGCCGCCACCTTGGCCGTAGACCCCCAAATGACCACCGTCACCTTGTCCCACCACTCGTGTTTTAGTGAATTGATCGCGTACATGAACACCATATGGTGCGCGGTGTTCGGATCGGCGTTCGTCCACAAGACAGTCAGTTTTTTCTCCATACCATACTCCCCCATTCAATAAAAATCTGGTTTAATAATTATCTCATGTATCTTGGTCTCCAATATCTTGGCGGCATGTCCCGGCGTTATCACCAGGGCAGTATCGGCGCCGCGCCCCGTCCCGCCTATGGCGATGATCTTTTCCCCTTCCGGCACAAGACCCGCGTCAAGTGCCATGACGGCCACTTCCACCGCCACCTTGGTCCCCATGCCGAACATCCGTAAGGTTTCAGCCAGGACTTCCACCGGCCCGTAGCCTTTGAACCGCGCGCTCAGTCCCCGCTCGGCTCCCGAAAGCACATGCGTGGCAGTAAGTATATCAAGCCCCTTTTGTTTAAGTTTTTCGTAAGTCTCGCTATCGTGGGAAAACTCGTTAGACTTTCTGTAGCCAAACACATAGGTCACCCATACCACATGTGGTAGCGCGCCCACCGCTTTCCCCGCTGTCTCACCTGTACTGGAAGCCACCACCAGATGATTTATGCCTAGCGCTTTCCCCCTGGCCGCCGCCTTCGCTATAACATCTTCCGTCATAACGCTCCACCCTTTCCTGGTCAAAAAATTCCCCTCACAGACTATGATTTTTTTCCCGTTGGATATATTATATAATGTATTAAGAGATTAAAATACATTAATTTTCGGAGGTTTTGAATATGCAAACAGTAGCTATGCTCAACGGCGAATTTGTCGGGCTCGACGAACCGCTCATACATATCGAAGACCGTGGCCACCAGTTCGGCGACGGCGTATATGAATTCGTCCCCATCATAGAAGGCCATCTGGTCGGCTTTGAGATGCACATGGAACGCCTTGACCGCTCTTTACGGGAAATGCAGATACCCGCAGTATACACCTGGGAAGAACTCTATGAAATGCATGTACATATGGCACAGAAAGGCAGCATCGAAAACGGCCACATATACATCCAAATCACTCGCGGCACCCACCCGCGCCAACATTTCTTCCCCGAACGCACCGTCCCCAATGTTTCACTAGTGGGCCGCCAGCAAGACCTCGCCGCGCTCGACAAAGTACGCGAAAAAGGCGTGCGCCTCATATCAACGCCGGACATCCGCTGGCAGCGCTGCGATATAAAATCGCTCAACCTGTTGGGAAATATACTCTCACGGCAAAAAGCCCAGGATCAGGGCGCCTTTGAAGCTCTCCTATACCGGGACAACGGCGACGTTACCGAATGCTCCTCCGCCAACTTTATGGCAATAAAAGACGGCGCCATCTGGGCCCATCCCAATAACAACCTGGTATTATCCGGCGTAACCAAGCGCATCATTTTTGAACATATTTGCCCCAAACTCGACATACCCATCATCGAAAAAGCCTTCAATCTGGATTTCGCCAAAGGAGCCGCCGAGGCCCTGTGCAGCGCTTCGGGCTTTTCCGTCATCCCGGTAGTCAAGATAGACCGCCAGGAGCTCGGCGACGGCAAGCCGGGCGAATTGGGCCAAAAAATCTGCGCCGAATTCAAAAAATATGCACTGACGCAAAGAAAAATCCTGTAAATAACTCCACACCTTTGAAACTCCAGCCGCAAGCCACATAAATCATACCTGGGCATATTGTATTCTTTGTATTGCAGAGGGTTTATCATGTCAACTCGCGAACAACCGGACTACAGTAAAAAATGGATCATCCTTTTGACCGTAGTCACCGGTACCTTCATGTCCCTGTTGAGCGCCACCAGCATAAACGTCGCCCTTCCGGTCATCGAAGCGGAATTCAACGCATCTCTGGCCGGTATCCAGTGGGTAGTCACCGGATATTTGATCATCATCTCCAGTATCCTGCCTATTTTCGGCTGGGCAGGCGATATGACGCAAAGAAAATACGTCATTGCATCGGGTTTTGCCATATTCGGCCTGGCCGCTTTCCTTTGCGCCCTTTCCTCGTCATTATACACTCTGATAGCAGCCCGCCTGTTTCAGGGCCTCGGAGCCAGCATGGTCATGGCCAACTCTTTTGCCGCCATCACCAACGCCTTCCCCCCTACACAACGCGGACGGGCTTTCGGTATCCAGAGCAGTGCCGTAGCGCTTGGCGGCATCAGCGGGCCGGCAGTCGGCGGTTTTTTGCTGGAACTCTTTACCTGGCGCTCAATATTTTACGCCGTCATCCCCTTCGCCATAGCGGCCTGCCTGATGTCGCTCGCCAACATCCCCAGGCAGGAAACACAAAAATCCCATCACTTTGACTTTCCCGGTTCCGCCATGCTGGTCGTGACCATCTCCAGCCTTATCCTGGCCCTCAGCCAGGGAGGGCGCCCTGGCTGGTCCAGCAGCGAAATCTTCTTTCTCCTCGCCACAGCGGCGATCCTTTCGATCGCTTTTTATAAGTGGGAAACCAGTATTTCTTCCCCACTCGTGGACCTGTCCATGTTCAAAAACAAAATCTTTCTCAATGGCAACCTGGCCGGCATGTGTGTTTTTTTTGCACTTTCTTCAAACACCATGTTACTGCCCTTTTATCTCCATCGGGTACTTGACGCACCGCCACGCGTCATGGGCATGGTCATGGTCGTCTTCCCCCTACTGGTAATAGCGACCGCTCCCCTGAGCGGCTACCTTTCGGAACGCTACGGCGCGCCGCGTTTTGCCGTCACCGGCACGGCCCTGATGGCCGTCGCCCTTTCTCTACTCGCCTTCACCGCACACATGGCGAATTTATGGCCCATAGTAACCGCCATGGCCATTTTCGGCACAGGCAACGGCATGTTTCAGTCGCCCAACAACTCCACCACCCTCGCGGTCATCCCAGCGGAAAAACACGGCATGGCAGGCAGCATCGTAGCGCTCATGCGCAACTTCGGCTCGGTAGTCGGCACCGCCATAGCAGTACGCACCTGCGACATGGTCTCCGAGTTTCACTATACCGGCCACACCGCCAACATGACAGCAAGCCACGCCTTTGTGAAAGGCTACCAGGCCGCCCTTCTCTTGGGCGCCGTATTTGCCCTTCTGGCACTCGTCTTTTCCCTCAACAAGAAAAAAAGCCTCGCACTGGCACAGAAAAAGGAGTAATATATGCCTTCTCCCCACAACGCCCTTCTCGTTAGAAGCGCCCTTCTCCTCGCACTGGCACTGGTCTTTCAGTCCCTGCGTTTTATACTGCCCGTGCCGCCGCCGGCCGCCATTTTCCTCATCGGCACCCTAGTCAACACGATCCTCGCCATATCCACCTTTTCCGTCGGCCTGCGCCCTGCGCTCTTCATATCCTTCGTCGCGCCGCTCATTGCTTTTTTGCAGGGCCAACTTCCGCTAGTCATCTTCATCCCGGTCGTCTCCGCCGGCAACATGATCTATTGCCTTGTCCTCTTCGCCATGAAAAATGGCTGCCCTTACCTCGTGTCCGCCCTGGCGGCCCTTGCCAAAACCGCTACACTTACCGGTGGTCTGTGGCTATGCCTCCAGCTATTTGAACTATCTCCCGCTATCGCCAAAGTCATGTCCTTCGCCCTCGGCTGGCCGCAGCTGGTGACCGGCGCCGCCGGCGCATTTATTGCCTTTTCGATCCTGCCCCGTCTGAAAATTAAAGATTGACAAAACAACCTCCAATGTTGTAAACTCTGACTTGTAGCCGCTCCAAAAGAGCCTCTACCCATATGCCGAAGTGGCGGAATTGGCAGACGCACTTGACTCAAAATCAAGCGTGGTTACCCCACGTGCCGGTTCGAGTCCGGCCTTCGGCACCAAGACAACAAGCGACCTCTGGGGTTTTACCCGGAGGTCTTTTTGCGTGCCACAAATAAATGGCGTCTCCAATCTATCTATTGATGGTTAAAATACAAATTCCATTCACTAGTCTTGCTTTTTCTCCTGAAGTAACCCTCTGCTTTGGTGTAAGTAAAATCATTATTCAACAATTCAACCGCAGCAATATTATACCAACATAAAGTTTGTCTTTGCTTCTTCCCTGATCAAATTTGCCTTTTCCGCTGAAAACAGTTTGGCATACTCCACTAAACTGTTATTAATGATATTGTCGCCGGTAATAAGGCCATATTCCGCATATAAAGTTCTCTGCATGGCCGACAGCAAATGCCCGCTATGATAAAGAAAATCTTTTGTCCGGGACGGCAGATTGTCCATTCGTTTTGCCAAAATCATCTCAAGTTCGCCCTTGTCCTCGAACGCGCAGTCCAGCCATTTAAAGCCGCAGTAAGCGTCACCGTTGGCTAAAACCTTATCAACTGCAAAGCGCAGCTGCGGATTGAAACCATATACCAGGTTTTTGTCGATATATTCACAATATATCTTTCCATATCTTACAAAACCGTATTTTTCCCATGTATCATACCAGCCGCAACGCTTTATATGGGTTTGATAAATAGGCGAATGAGCGTATACGTCCGCTTTGCCCCACCCCTTGCTGTCGAAAAACTCCCCATAGCCAAGATAGTTTTTCAGCGTCAAGGAAAGCCCGTCCGCAACGCATCTTTTGGCGCACCGAAGCCCGCGCTCCCTTGCCATAGTGATCACGCCCCGTCCGCAGGTATCAAGCCCTTTTTCGCCAAGCGCTTCTTCGCAAAGCTTAGCGATCAGCCCGTATAACGCTGCATGGTCGTCAATATAAAAATCCTCCCTGCCCATTTTTATCCGCTCCTTTCATGTTTAGTTTCTACAAAAACTTATCGCTATATCCGATAGTCACCATTGATACTCCTTTAAAGCGCAGTGCCTTTTTTAGGCACAAACATTTTAGACATATCAACGCCTTCCAACTCCAACAGTTTTATTTTATTTTTGATGCCGCCGCCATACCCCGTCAAATTACCTCCCGCACCAACCACCCGGTGGCAAGGTATGATGATCGAAATAGGGTTATGGCCTACTGCCCCGCCGACCGCCTGACTGGACATATTTTTTTTGCCCCGCGCGACAGCTAGTTTTTTGGCGATTTCACCATATGTCGTGCATTGACCATAGGGAATGTCACACAAAATATCCCAGACCATCTGCCTGAACCCGCCGCCGACCGGAGCCAGCGGCAAGCCTGAGATCGTTGGATTCTGGCCAGCGAAATACTCATCCAGCCAGCTCTTTGTTATGGCAAAAACCGGCAGATCGGCCTTTCCTTCGACACTGCCTTTTACTGCTTCTGCAAAAAACCTGTGCGTGGCAAACCGGAGGTCGACGATATTTTGTCCGTCGCTCACCAGCGTGATACTTCCGAGAGGTGAGAGATATGTTGTCGAATAATACATTTGACTCCTCCTTACAGCATGTTCCACCGCTTTACGCTACAGAACCGCTACCTTTGCGTTTTTATCCACCAAATGATACTGTTTCATATCCCGCCAAAGAATATGTTGGCATCCCCGGGCGCCTCCAACCGTTCATCCTTGCCGTAACTGCGAATTTTGGAAGCGACGGTAATCGTGTAACTATCAAATATGTTATCACGCCCCTGCTGCTGGCCCATACGGTGCTCCGTTTGATTGCGCCACTTGCAGACTGCCTCCTCGCTCTCCCAAACCGACAGGCTAAGCAACTTCCCCTCGTTAGCCAGACTGGAAAAACGCTCTGAGCGTATAAATCCTTCACTTTTCACCAGATCGTTCTTCAAATTGGAAGCCAGTGCAAGATAAGCGTCAATGTAATTTTTTTTGATCGTGACCTCAAACAATACAAATATCATAATATCGCCTGCTTTCTACACGCTGTTCTGCCGCTGTATGCCAATAATCAGCCGCCTGACAAAATATATTGCAGCGGCTCTCCGGTATGACCACATTCGATAAGGCTCCCTGCCACGCATATTTTTCCCTTTAAAACAGACTATACTGGACAATTTTCCGTGCTGCTCCCGGGCATTCCGTAATAATTTCATCACCATTAGGATATCCGGTAAGCATGGGCGTGCGCGGATCATGTTCCGCCGCACGGCGCAGCGCGGCCTTGGGGTTTGCTGTCGCATAGCAATAAGTGCAGCCATGCGGACAGGTATCATAAACTCCAATGTCGGCGCTCTCTATGCAGCAGCAGGCAGCGCGCTGATTTGCATCCTTTTTTGCCGATATGCGGCGCCCAATTATTTTTTCTATAAGACTCTGGCCGACACAGACACTGTGTCCAATACCATATTGTGAAAGATCAATTTCCTCCGCACATGTATAGAGCGCAATACCGCACCGCTTCGCAATTTCTGAAAATCCTGCCGCAATCCCGGTCATTTCGCCCTGCGACAAAGGCCGGTACCTACCGTTCAAACTATGATAAGGATCAACGAAACTCAAAATACACCGCTCCGTATAATCACACAGGTTTGCGCACATTTCGGAAAAGCGCTCTATATGCCACTTCACTCCATGTCTATCATCAACAATAACCGGGTCATACCGCCACACCGAACGAATAGCGCCGATATGCCCGGACATTTGTGCAAATGTCCGCAGCAATTCCGCCTTTGGCGGCAAGCCCGGCTCAATAGCCTTGCCGTATGGCGTAAGGGTAAATTGCATATAATAAGAATATCCCATTGAATCCAAATCACCAAGTTTATCCAGCATAGCAGCTGGATTTTTTGTCCAAAACGCAATACAGTCCACATTTTCAGGCGACAAATCAATACGCCCCAAACGCTTCGGGTTGCGCGGATTGGGGATCAGGACATATCCATCTTTCAGCCTGTTGATAAACCATTCCGAATAAAACGCCGGTATATCTGTCCTGCGGCTTGCGCTGATAATCATATTCTCACCCTTTATGCTCCTAAAGCGCTGTCCCCCTTGTCGGCACAAACAAGCCGGACAAGTCCGCCCCTTCCAGTTCCAGCAACTTTACTTTTGTGCCAATCCCTCCGGCATAGCCGGTCAGACTGCCGTTTGCACCAACAACGCGATGGCAGGGGATGATTATAGATATGGGATTGTGCCCGACTGCTCCGCCTACTGCTTGACTGGACATGCTTTTTTTATTCGCTTTTCCGGATATTTTTTTGGCAATATCACCATAAGTGACAACTTTACCATATGGTATCTCACACAATATTTTCCACACTTCCTGACGGAATTCGCCGCCTATAGGCGCTAACGGCAATTCATCAATAGCGGGTTTTTCGCCGGCAAAATATCTGTCCAGCCACTTTTTCGCAATATCGAATACCGGCATATCGCTCTTTTCTATCATAGCTTCGGCTATAGTCCCGCCATGATATTTTTGCCCCTCCAGCCAAACTCCCACCAGGTTATCTCCAGCGCAGGCCAGTGTAAACACCCCCATGCCCGATCGGTATCTTGTCGAACAATACATCATGTACCCCCTTCGTTTTGCCTGTATCGTTTGTGCTTATCACCGCTTTATAGCGTATTCCACAAGTTAACGGTAGCATAGCTGCGCCACGGTCGCCAAGCCTCCGACATATCCAGCAGCTCTTTTGACGAATAAGGCTCAAGCGCCTTTTTCACACCCGCATCCGTTTCAAGGAAAGCATCCGGCCACTCCATCGCACGCATAGCTATGTACTGCGCTGTCCAGCTTCCGATACCGCGAATTTTCATCAGTTTCTTCATTTCTTCTTCCGGTTGGGCGCAAAAGTCAAGAGCAATCTCACCTTGCGCCAATGACCGCGCCAACTCATAAATCGTTTTTGCCCGAGTCGAAATTATACCTAACGGGCCAAGATGACCGTCAATAGCTCCGTCTAAAAGCATTATATCTTCGGGTGATGGAAAAACATGGGTCAAGCCCTCGATCCCGGTTTCAACAGGCGTACCGTAAACTGCGACTACCCTGCTCGCCAGTGTGCTGGCCGCTTTCACAGTTATCTGCTGTCCCAGCACCGCCCGCGCCGCCATTTCAAAAGCGTTAAAACACCCCGGCACACGGGTTCCCAAAACACACAAGCCAGTCCGGAGAGCATTCATCCCCTTTAGTGTTTCATACACCGCACCCGGATCGCAATACAAATCAAACAAGTGGCGTACCCGCGCCAATACCTGCGCGAGGACGGGAAGTAAAGTTTCGCTCACCGTTACGCTCAGGGCATGCCTTTTTTCCTTGTGCCCTACCCGTATCCAACCGGTAGCATGCTTGCCTTTCGCGTCTTTCAAACGTACGGCACGCATATATTCACCGTTTTTCACAATTTCCACACCGGTTATCGCACGCCCAGCCAGAAAATCCAGCATTTTTTCCCAATGATAAGGCGGACGGTAACCTAACGCCAAAGTAATCTCGCCATTATGCTTTTTTCCTTCTGCTACCCGCTTGCGCAAAGCTGTAGGTGACAGATTATATTTTTTTTTGAAAAGATCGTTAAAGCGCCGCAAACTGCCAAACCCCGCCGCCATGGCTACTTCCAGCACCGGCAAATTTGTATCTGTAAGCAGATTTTTCGCGAGGAGCAACCTGCATGTTTGCAGATATTGAACCGGTGAAACGTTGTACTCTTCTGTAAAAACACGCCGCAGATGTCGGCCTGTACAACCAAGTTGGCCGGCTATTTCTTCCAATCCCTGCCCGTTGCCACAGCGTTCTTCCAACATTCTGGCCGACCTGTAAACCAAATTAGCAGTAGCATCAGTGATCGCATTGCCGGGAGCAAGCTCCGGCCTGCACAAAAGGCACGGACGGTAACCTGCTTGTTCCGCTTCCGCCGCAGTCGCATAAAAAGTACAGTTTTCTGCTTTTGGCTGACGCGCCCGGCATACCGGGCGGCAATATATTCCAGTAGACGATACACCTACAAAAAAACGCCCGTCAAAGCGCGCGTCTTTCGCCTTAAAAGCTGCGTATAAGCCGCTGTCGCTACCTATCAATCTTTTTGCCACCGTCCTTTCCGTTGAACTGATTATAACATATACAACATATTTTTCTCGCCGTTTTCGGACATGCTTCCATGCAAATGTACAAACCCGATATGCACCAACAGACTAAATCCAAAATCAAGTCCACGCCTATCACACGGCCGCGGCTTTGTTTTTGACAATTAACCGTTAATGCCGACACATCACAAAAAGGCCCTTCGCAGCAAGCGAAAGGCCTTCCCTACAGTCATTCATTTAAAATACTTTTTCAATATCTTGTCCACTTCATCAAAATCGAGCGGTTTTCCCACATGGTCGTTCATACCGGCATTCAGGCATTTTTCTATGTCCTCCCTAAATACATTGGCTGTCATGGCCACTATGGGTATCTCTTTAGCTCGCGGCAGATCGAGCCCCCGGATTTGCCGGGTCGCTTCGAGGCCGTCCATCTCCGGCATCTGCATATCCATGAAAATCATATCGTATTTTTCCGGTGCAGCTTTGAACATATTCACCGCCTCAACACCGTTTTCCGCACAATCTATCTCCAACTCCGTAGGCTCGAGACAGGCGATGACTATCTCCCTGTTGATATCAACATCCTCCGCCAGAAGTATATGCCTGCCGGCGAAATTGCTCGCCTCATCGGCCCCGGCGCCATCATCGGACAGCTGCGTTGCACCGATGCACTCGTTGATACACTCCTCTATAAGAGAAGGCAAAAGTGGTTTTAGAAGAAATTTATCTACACCGGCGCTTTTTGCCGATTCTTCGATAAAACTCCACTCAGTCGCGGATATCATGATAACTACTGACTTGTCAGCCTTATTCTCTTTGATCAGCTTGGAAAGTTCCACACCGTCCATGCCCGGCATCTTCCAGTCGACAAAATACAGATCATACGCGCCTTTACCCTCGATAAGAGCGACTGCCTCCTCACCGCTGCCTGCCGTATCGCAAGCCGCGCCCAACCTTCTCATTATCTCGGCAAAAAATTCACGTACATCCTTGTCGTCATCTACCGCCAATATTCGGATATTGCTCCAGTTCACGCCCGGTTTGAACTGGCTGCCGCGGTTTGCGTCCATAGCGCGTTTGAGCTTCACAGTAAAAACAAATTTCGACCCCCGGCCAGGCTCGGATTCTACCCAAATAGTACCGCCCATCATCTCGATGATCCGCTTGGAGATAGCGAGCCCAAGCCCGGTACCGCCAAACTTGCGCGTCGTACTGCTCTCAGCCTGTTCAAACGAAGCAAAAAGGCGCGACTGCTGCTCTTTCGTGACGCCTATGCCAGTGTCGGTCACCTCGATCTCCAGCGTACATACCCCATCCTCTTCACTCACCAAGCGGCTGTTGACGCCAATACTACCGTATTCCGGCGTAAATTTCACGGCGTTCGATAAGAGATTGGTAATGACCTGCGCCAGACGCTGATCGTCTCCAAACAGCACACGCGGTATGCCATCGCCGACATTGACGAAAAGTTTCTGCTCCTTTTCGTCCACACGGAAACTTATTACATTGAGCACATTTTGCAGCATCTTTTCATAATGGAACTCTACCGGCGACAACTCGAACTTGTCCGCCTCAATCTTTGACATATCAAGGATATCGTTGATAACGCCCAACAGATGGGTAGAAGCATTCTCTATCTTGTCGAAAGCGTAGTTTTTGCGCTCCACACTGCCGGCCACTTTGCCGATAGACGTCATGCCTATGATCGCATTCATCGGCGTCCTTATCTCATGGCTCATGTTAGAAAGAAAAGCGCTCTTGGCATGGCTGGCCTGCTCGGCCTTCGTCCTGGCTTCCTGTATCTCGGTAATATCACTGCTCACAATGATATAACCGGCCTTCTCCCCATCCTTGTCCCAGAGATAATGCGCCTCACCCTTTATATATTCCCCGCTGTCGAGATGATATATCTCCGGCTCCCGTCCTTCCTCAAAAGCGGTGATCGGACAGTACTGCGAGCCAAAAGGATACACACTGGTCTCTTTATAAGACGTGCCGATAACTTCATCCAGCGTCTTTTTGACAAACCTCAGCCCCTGCTCGTTCATATACTTGATCTTCAAATCCATATCCGTAATACTCATAGAGCCGTTAACACTCGAAACTATACTGTCAGCCATATCGTCAAAAGACTCGGACAGTTGGCCAAACTCGTCTTTCAAACCGGAATTGAAGCGGAACTGCCGCTCGCCCGACCGAAAACGTGATATACCTGTGATCAACTTATTTATATTGTTCGACAGGAAAGAAGACGTCCAGATAGCAGCCAGCACGGTTAATAAGACCAGCATGGCCGTCGTGCCGATAAGCTGCACGGAAGTGCTCTTAATATTATTGGCAATAACCTCTTCCAGTCCCTTTTCCGACTCTTTAGCCGGCCGCTGGAAGTCCTCGAGCCCTGCGCCGATAGCTACAAAAGCAAAACCGCGCTTGGAATAGTTGTTGGCAGAAGACGGCGCGTACTGCCCCGTATAGTAAGGTATGGCCGCCGCAGTAGTCAATTTATAAAGTCCGCTCCACAAGATATAAAAAGACCCGGAACCGCCGTCTTTAGTCAACTCCATCCACCCCGTACACTGCGGCGCGGTATTAAGATAACGCCCGTCCAAACCAACCAGCCCCGCGCGCGTAAGCGGCAAAGCCGGTTTTTTCGTTCTCGACTGCTCTGAAAAAGTCCCTTGGTCTTTTATCAGTTCCAACATTGGCCCATGATTGATCAACTCGGGCCATTTTTCCTTCAAACCCTTAAGATCACTCACCCCTGCTCGGGCCAACAGCTTTTCGTAAAGCGAATTTTCCAGCCAGGGTATCTCCGGGACACCCGTCTTCGGATCAAAACCCACGATAGAATGATGCCGCGGATGGGCAATACTGCGGCACTGATAATCCCAGATAAAAGCATAGTTGCCGTCAAAAGCGTTCGATATCTCGGTATACCGCCCGGCCATCGGGGTCAGGTGATCGCTGAACTCCATAATATGGTCGTGGTTGAGCGCGACCGTCACATAGCCGATGATCCGACCGTTCTTCGTCCCATCGCTGGTCACCGGAGCCGCCCAGCGCACAATACCCTCAAACCGCTTGCCGTTCGGGTTTTCCTCACCCGCGTAAGCCTCTTTTTCCGGCTCGAACTGCACCGCGCCTATTCTCTTTTCAAGATCTTCCATGCGCTTGAGCAGTTCAGGTGACGCCACAGTCTTTTTGATATTCGCCAGTTCCGCATTTACCGCGGCAATAGTCCGGGCGTTTATCTCCTGGTTGCTGCCGGCGCTGATCGCCATACTTTTTATCTTATTGTCTTTCAACAAAGACAATTTCTCTATCAATGCGCCCGTTTCGGCGGTCTTCGGCAAACCCTTCAGCGCCGTTACCTCCGCGTTGACCTGACCGATCATCACCATCTTCGGCGTATACATGCCGATAACATGCGATGATACATAAGCGCCGATAACATCAGACACATATATCTCGCCCGGTTTGAGCTTTTTCAGTTCATCAAAATAACTTTCAGAGGCGGCAAACGTATTTTCCTTTTTAGATATATCCCTCAACTGCCGACTCACCGGATAACTAACCTTGGGCGAAGCGTCAGCTACCACCTTTATTATTTCCCGGCCATCGAGGCCTACGAAAGTTACCTCATCATAAAGCGGTACATTTACATAACTGAAAGTATCCGGATGGCGGTAATGAAAACTTGCGCCAAGCACCGTATCGTTATTTTCAGGATTGGCCGACATCTCGCCGATCGACCTTTGCGGCTGAGGCTCGGCCGAAACCCAGCGCATACCATCCGCAGACAACTCCCACTTGTTCTTCTTGATCAGCTTACCGATATTATTGCTGATAAACTGGCGATAATTCTTCTCATTCGGCTCTATCCCCGACAGAAAAAGCACATCGTTATCCCTGCCATACAGAAAGCCCGCCACACGCTGCGCCGTATCTGTCGTCATGCGCTCTATATTCTCGATCGCGCTGTCATTGAGCGCCACCGTCGAATCGTCTACCGCGCGCGTCATCAAAGCCCCGCCCAGATGCATGATCTGATGCCAGGCGATCAGCGCCAGCAAGACAAGCGGCAGCACCTTTACAAACAGAAAGATGATAATAAGCTGCGCCCGCAAATTTAATCCGTACTTGTTGAAAAGCTTCTCCATCAATTTGTTGAAACGATCATAAGTATCCTGTATCCGCACCTGAAATCAGCCTTCCTATATAACCGATTATAAATTAAAAATGCATGCAATTAACTTAGATTATAACACAAAAAAATTAATAAATGAATGTTTATAACCAAGCATAAAGTACCTGTCCTCGCTACAAACACCTGCCTACCAGCTAGACAAGTGTTAAAAAAAGCATAACCACCTGACAACCACTACCGGCATATACGGTAACAAGCTTAAAAACAAGAACAAGGCAATCGCGCAAAAAATGGGCGAACTAATTACTATAGACCCCGCCCAAAAATGACCACATAAAAATTTTTCACAAAAATAAACGGCAAATATAAAAAACAGCCTTTGGGCAAAAGCCCAAAAGCCGCATAAATACTATGGTGCGCCCGGCAGGAATCGAACCTGCGCTCCCGGCTCCGGAGGCCGGTGCTCTATCCCCTGAGCTACGGGCGCGTATTGATTTTGACACTTTTGAATTATAGCATACCGCTTCTTATCTGTCCACGTAAAGCAGGCAGGATTTATTTTTATTTTGTCAAATATAAAAATCCAGGGATTGTTTTTGATTATGGGGAGGTATTTTCATGGACACAACATTAACCTGGCATAAGGAAACTATTGGCAAAAAGACAGTAGCCGCTCTCGAAAAAAACCGTTTCAAAGCGGAATATCTGGCGACCGGCGCTGAGGCACTCAAACGGGCATTAGAGATCATACCGACCGGAGCGTCGGTCGGAGTTGGGGGTTCCGTCACACTCGAAGAAATCGGCTTGGTCGAAGAGCTGGCCAAACGCGGCAACAAAATGATCTTACGGGAAGGCCCCGGCATAACACCGGAGATCGCCCTTTCTAACCGGCGGGCCATGCTGACGGCAGATGCTTTCATCACCAGCACCAACGCACTTACGATGGACGGGCAACTGGTCAATATCGACGGTACGGGTAATCGCGTGGCGGCTATAACATTTGGCCCCAAGCAGGTAGTCATTATCGCCGGCATCAACAAAGTAGCGGCTGATGTAAACGCAGCTATGGAACGGCTGGAGTTCTTAGCCGCTCCGGCTAATAATAAACGTCTAAGCCTGCCTAATCCTTGTACCACCACCGGAATATGCATGGACTGCGAGTCACCGCGCCGCATTTGCAACGTTACCTCGATCATGCACAAAAAGCCTTCTCAGTCGAATATTACCATCCTCCTGGTTGGCGAAGAACTGGGCTACTAGTCAAAGAAAAAGCCGCTCTCCGAGCGGCTTTACTTTTTATAAAGACTGTATTTTCATTCCCTTGGCAAACATATCCTGCAACATCCTGACTGGGATATAAAATTCCGGCAGGCCCGTAGAATAGGGCGCTATTTCGTAAAGCGGGTAGTACACCACCAGCATCTCTTCCGTGATGTAAAAATTGGTTTTATCGTCTATCCCTGGGAATTTTACATCCCGCTCCCAGTCGTTTTCTTTTATCTGGCGGTTTATAGCGTCATTGATAACATTCTTATAGTTGCTGATCGGATTGAACAGCTCGGGTAAGGTATACACTTTCCCGCTGGCCATATCCAGCGTCCAGCTGTGCTTCCAGCGCATACCGTGCGCGCCGCCGGTATAGTTCGCCCCAAAAGTGACTATACTAAAAAGATTGTATTTATTGTATTTCACCGTATAGTTAGAAAAAAACATGTTTTGTAGCCGTTTTTCTTCCGGCACACTCTTGTCATTAGTTGCCAGTTTGAACTCATCTATAGTTTTTTGCACGCTGGAGGCCAGCATTTCATTAACTTTATTTTCCACTGACTTGGATGGAGAGCCGCTGATAATGGGAATAAACGCATCAATTTGGCCCTCTTTCACCTCTTTATGCTTCACCTGCACAGGCGCTTCAGCCGCCGAAACAGCTGACGCAAACAACATCGCCGATAAAACTAC
>JAVBNN010000041.1:0-3892 GCA_031551525.1 Acidaminococcales bacterium | reverse complement strand
CATACCGCTCATCGTGGTCAACTGCATCATCCTCGGCCGGGCGGAAGCCTTCGCCAACCGCAGCAACATACTCTCCTCTCTCCTCGATGCTCTCGGGATGGGACTTGGTTTCTCGGCCGCCCTCATCGTCGTCGCCTCCGTCCGGGAAATCCTCGGTAACGGCACCCTCTTTAACATCCCGCTGTTTGGCGAAAGCTTCCAACCGCTCCTTATCATGGTACTGCCGCCCGGCGCTTTCATCACCATGGCTTTTGTCTTTGCCGCGCTCAATCTCCTGCAAAAACGCAACCGGAAAGGAGCCGCCTGATGGACAAGACGCTTATCGTTATCCTAGGTTCCATGTTTGTCTCAAATATCGTGCTGACGCAATTTCTCGGCATCTGCTCCTTCCTCGGCGTATCCAAGGATATAAAGTCGTCCCTTGGCATGGGCGGCGCCGTTACCTTCGTCATGATACTGGCCTCGGCCATCACCTGGCTGGTCTACACCTACGCGCTGGTGCCGCTTGATATAGGCTACATGCGCACGATCGCCTTCATACTCACTATCGCCTCTTTGGTGCAACTGGTCGAAATGTTCATGAAAAAGAACATGAACGCCATGTATAAAGCGATGGGCGTCTACCTGCCGCTCATCACCACCAACTGCGCCATCCTCGGCATAGCCATACTCAACATCCAGAAAGACTATTCCTTTATCTATTCTGTTTTAAACGGCCTGGTAAACGCTCTGGCCTATACTCTCGCGATGGTGCTCATCGCCGGCCTGCGCGAACGTCTCGAAGACGCCGACCTGCCGGACGCTATGCAGGGCCTGCCTATACTTTTACTGGTCGCCAGTTCCATGGCCATAGCTTTCATGGGCTTTAGCGGCATTATTTGACCGGAGGGAGTTTTTTACCATGATAGAAGCTGTTGGTGTACTCGCCCTGATGGGCGGGGTATTTGGCGCTGTACTGGCTGTAGCCGCCAAAAAATTTGAAATACAGGTGGATGAACGCATCCCTACCATACTTGCCATATTGCCCGGCGCCAACTGCGGCGCCTGCGGCTATCCCGGCTGCGCTGCTCTGGCCGAAGCCATCGTTGAAAACAGCGCACCGATTAATGCCTGTGTGGTAGCCCAACCGCACGCCTATTCGCTCATCGCCAATATCATGTCGGACGTAGCCGTGCCGGTTGCCGCGCGCAAGGTTGCGCAGCTTAAATGCTGCCAGCCTCTCACCGAGGCGAGCAAGTTGTACGAATACCAAGGAGTGGCAGACTGTCACTTGGCCGTCACCATGTTCAACGGCAGCCGTCTGTGCAATTACGGTTGTTTTGGCTTGGGCTCCTGCGCCAAAGCCTGCCCTTTTCATGCTATAACGATCGGAACCGACGGACTGCCGAAAATCGACCATGCCTTGTGCACTGGCTGCGGCGTTTGTGTGAACGACTGCCCGCAGTTCATTCTGGCGCTTGAGAACGCCAGCCAGGAGGTACATATCCGCTGCAACAACCTCGACAGGGGAAAAGCGGCCATGGATGTATGCCCCCAAGCCTGCATCAGCTGTAGTTTGTGCGTCAAAGCCTGCCCCGAGCAAGCGATCAGCATGACAGCATACAAAAACGGCGGCAGTCTGCCTAAAATAGACGGTGTAAAATGCGTGCAATGCGGACTGTGCGTAGAAAAATGCCCCCGCAAATGCATTTTCATTTGTCCGCCGGTCAATGGCGCCCCACCGACCGTCGACCAAAATAAAAGCACCGGTTGTGCAGCCTGCGGGCTGTGCGGAGAACACTAGATGTGCAGCTTTTCTATACAAGAAAGCACAAAGAAAAAGCCGGCTATGCTCTTTGGCATTCTGCCGGTTTTTTACCTGTATGCGCTCTTGTTTGTTATTACTTCTCTTTTGTCCGGCTGCAACAGCCAGACATTGCAAAAAAGCAGCACCCATTTTCTTATGGATACGCTCATCCAAATAGACGCCACGGGAAAAAGTTCCGTGCCTTTGGAAAAAGCGCTCAATGCAGCGTTTGCCCGCATGCGGGAAGTGGCTGACAAAACCGACCGCTATACTGCCTCGTCCGACTGCTCCGCCGTAAATAAAGCAGCTGGAATTCAATCGGTCAAAGTTTCAGGTGATCTGTTCACACTGGTCGAGTATGTAGCCGCCCAAAACCACCCCGAAGTCACCTTGACCATAGGGCCTTTGGTCGACGCCTGGTCGGTAGGCAAACAAAAAGCGCCACCCGATGCAAGCGTTATCCAAAAAGCCCAGTTGCTAGTCGCCGCATCCTCGATCAATTCCGATCCCGTAAAACAAACCCTCTTTCTCCATCCCAAGGGAGCCTCTTTGGATCTCGGCGCGGTAGCTAAAGGCTATGCCGTAGACCAAGCGGCCGACCTTTTGGCGAGAGACCCAAATATCATCAGCGCGTTGGTCAATGGCGGCGGTAATATCAGAGTCGTCGGGCAAAAACCAGACAAACAGCCCTGGCGCGTTGCCATAAAAGACCCACGTGATGAAAATGCGCTTTTAGGTGTGATAACGCTCTCCTCCGGTCAAGCTATCGCTACCTCCGGCGACTACCAGCGCTATTTTGAAGCGGGCGGCCGACGTTTCCACCACATACTTTCTCCCACTACCGGCCATCCGGCCCGCGGGAATATCAGCGTGACCGTAGTAGCCAAGAGCGCGCTCGAAGCCGACTACTATTCCACCCTGCTATTTATCCTGCCGCTGGGGGATTCCTTGCGTCTTTTACAAAACACACCCGAACTCCATGCGGTTTTTGTGCAGGAA
Source organism: Acidaminococcales bacterium (assembly GCA_031551525.1). Taxonomy (GTDB): domain Bacteria; phylum Bacillota; class Negativicutes; order Acidaminococcales; family JAISLQ01; genus JAVBNN01. The sequence continues at coordinate 1,107 of JAVBNN010000041.1, read as the reverse complement.
AACCGCACTGTTTTCATTTCCCCCGGTCTAAAAGATAAATTTGCCCCGGATAGCAAAGGGGGCTGGCAATATGTCCAAAAATGATTTTTATGTTTTACTGTTCATCTGCACTCTGGCGGCAGGAAGCGCTTTGTTCCTTAAAACAGGCGCAAGCGGCGGGCAAATAGTCATAGCCGATCAAAGCGGAGAGATATACGGCATAAGCCTTGCCGAACTTCGCCAAACCGGGCACTTTACCAAACATTTCCCCAGCGCCACGGGCGGCATTACCTTTATTTTCGACCCAACAGAGGGGGTATCCGTGGAAAGCGCATCCTGTCCCGATAAATTGTGCCTTCATAGCGCGCCGATAAACAAATTCGGACAAACCATCGCCTGCCTGCCCGGTAAAATATTGGCCACGGTAGAAGCTCCAGCCAGACGAGGTGAACCTGATGCCGTCCTCCGTTGAACACACCCGCCGTTTAATACTGGCTGCCCTTCTCTCCACCGCCGGCATCTGCCTCAATCTGGCCGAAGCCCAGTTTCCCCTCCCCATACCTTTGCCGGGAGCTAAGCTCGGCCTGGCCAATATCGTTACTCTCATTTGCCTTTATACCCTGCCGCTTCGGTTTACCACCGCCGTACTTTTTTTGCGCATCTTCCTGGTCGCCGTAATGACCGGAACACTAGCCTCCCCATCTTTTTTGATCGCTTTGGCAGGTGCCTGCGCCAGTATGCTTTCTATGCTGGCCGCCCGCAAATTTTTGAGCCTTACACCGCTCGGCGTGAGCCTTGTCGGCGCGGCCACCCACAATCTGGGACAAATCGTCATGGCGGCCTTTATCATCGGCAGCACGGCGCTCTTTTATTATCTGCCCCTGTTGCTCTTGCTGGCTGTCCCGGCCGGCTGCGTCACGGGCTTCGCCGCCAAAGCGGCGCTTAAAACATTAACACGGAAAATATAAAAGCGCCCACATTGAAGTAGTCAAGAAAAAGCAGACATAAAGTTAAGCTTTTTGAATTTCGAATTCTATTGGTGATAAATGCCCTAGGGTTGAATGTATGCGTTTGGTATTGTAGTAAGTTTCTATATATTTAAAAATATCTAAACGGGCTTGTTCAGGA
>JAVBNN010000018.1:0-28991 GCA_031551525.1 Acidaminococcales bacterium | reverse complement strand
CAGGATGCCCATGAAGCCATCCGTCCGTCTGATGTTCTCAAACACCCGGATACACTCAAAGAATATCTGTCACGCGACCAGTTAAGGCTATATGCCCTGATTTGGCGCAGATTTGTCGCCAGCCAGATGACACCTGCAGTATTTGACACCACTACAGTGGATATCAAGGCGGGCAACCTGGGGCTGCGCGCTAATGGATCTGTTCTGAAATTTGATGGCTTTTTGGCAGTATACGATAAGAAGGACGAAGAAAAGGAAAAAGAAGTAAGCGTTCCTTTGCTCAAAAAAGGACAAAAACTGCTGCTGGATAAAGTATTGCCCGCACAGCAGCATTTTACCGAACCCTCTCCGCGCTACACAGAAGCCAGCCTGGTCAAAAAACTGGAAGAAAACGGCATAGGGCGTCCGAGTACTTATGCGCCTACCATAAATACCATACAAGAGCGCGGTTATGTAGAAAAAGAGGACAAAAAATTTCTGCCCACAGAATTGGGTTGTCTGGTCGTTCAAATGCTCAGCGAATATTTTACCGACATCATTGACGTGGAATTTTCCGCTAATATGGAAAAAAGTCTTGATGACATAGCCGAAGGCGAAGCGGACAAAACAAAAGTGTTGGACAAATTTTACAAGCCGTTTGCCCAAACCCTGGCGGTAGCCGAAGAAAAAATCGGTACAGTGGAGATTCCGCCGGAAGTATCTGATGTCCAGTGCGAAAAATGTGGACGCATGATGGTCATAAAGCATGGCCGGTTTGGCGATTTTCTGGCTTGCCCGGGTTTTCCTGAATGCCGCAATGCCAAACCTATACTAAAAAAAATCGGGGTTAAATGCCCGCTGTGCGGAGCCGAGGCAGTGGAAAGAAAAAGCAAGCGCGGCCGCAAGTTTTTTGGCTGTGAAAAATATCCCGAATGTGAATTTGTCACATGGGACAAACCAACAGACAAAAAATGTGAAAAATGCTCCGGCGTACTGGTGGAACACCAGGAAAAAAACGGCAAAATAGTACTGCAATGTGTAAATGAAAGTTGTGTAAATGGAAAGAAAAAACGCGTCATTAAAAAAAGAAAATAGCAGCGTCCATATCATCGGAGCCGGCCTGGCGGGCAGCGAGGCTGCCTGGCAACTCGCGTCACGAGGTGTGCCGGTGCGCCTTTATGAGATGCGCCCTGATAAGACCACGCCAGCACACAAGACGGCTTTGTTTGCCGAGTTGGTATGCAGCAACTCTCTGCGCGCGGCTAATCTCGAAAACGCGGTGGGTCTTTTAAAAAAAGAAATGCAGACCTTTGACTCTTTGGTGGTGCAGGCGGCGCTCTCTACACAAGTGCCGGCAGGCGGGGCTTTGGCAGTTGACCGGACGGCTTTTTCCCGTTATATAACGGATGCTTTATTGCAGCATGAAATGATAGAATTTATAAATGAAGAAATAACTGATATTTCTAGTGTGGATGATACTGTAATAATTGCGACCGGCCCTTTGACGTCACAGGCTCTTTCCGGCAGCATAAGGGGCTTGACCGGGCATGAATATCTGTACTTTTTTGACGCGGCGGCCCCATTACTTAGCAGGGACTCGCTGGTTGGTAGCGAGATATTTTTTGCTTCGCGTTATGATAAGGGCGATGCTGATTATATAAATTGCCCGATGAACAAGGAAGAATACCTGGTTTTTCGTGATGCGCTGCTGGGCGCTGAAGTAGCGGCAGTGAAAGATTTTGAAAAAGAAATATATTTCGAAGGCTGTATGCCGATAGAAGAAATGGCCAGGCGCGGTGAAGACACCATGCGCTTTGGTCCGTTAAAACCGGTCGGCCTCACGGACCCGCGTACCGGGGAAGAGCCTTATGCCGTGGTACAACTGCGACAGGATGACGCGGCGGCGTCGATATATAATATAGTCGGTTTTCAGACGCACCTCAAATGGGCGGAGCAAAAGCGGGTCTTTGGCATGATCCCAGGACTTGGACAAGCTGAATTTTTGCGCTACGGTGTTATGCACCGCAATACATTTATAAATTCGCCAAAATTACTCAATAGCAATTTTGAACTTAAAAATCGTCCCGGTACATTTTTCGCCGGGCAACTGACCGGTGTAGAGGGCTATGTAGAGTCCGCCGCTTCCGGTCTGGTGGCTGGTATAAGTGCCGCCGCTTTTTTTAATGGTGAAGACATGCCGGTGTTTCCGGCAGATACGGCTATGGGTGCATTGGCCTTATATATAAGCTCGCCAGCCTTAAAAAAGTTTCAACCCATGAATATTAATTTTGGTATAATGCCAAAACTTACAGAGAAAATAAAAGATAAAAAAAATAAAAACGCACAAATCTCTGCTCGCGCGTTATTTTCCTTGGCAAAGTTTAAAGAAAGCCTACATAGATAATCTTGTCGAAATAAACTTATTATGCTAAAATTAGCTATTACGAGTGGAAAATTTTATAGAGCAGTGATAGAATGCAAGAAAACAAGAATATTTTCTTCAAAGAAATAAAGCAGTTTGAGTTGTTTTTGCAGGTGGAAAAAAATGCGGCTGAGCATACCTTAAAAAGTTACCTGAGCGATTTGGAGAGTTTTTTTTCTTTTGCCCAGGACAATTTTCCTCTGGATTTTTCTTTTGCCAATTTGACGCCCCTCGATATACGCTCATACCTTGCATATCTTAATGAAAACAATTACGCCAGAAGGACTATTGCCAGAAAAATTTCGGCGTTGCGGTCTTTTGGCAAATTTCTGATGCGTGAAGGGAAACTGGAGAAAAACCCTTTTGACAAAATAAAGACACCCAAACTGGAAAAGAAACTACCGGTTTTTCTCGAGATGGTCGAAATAGAAGAAATGTTCTCCCTGCCAACGGACGATGAATTAGGAAGGCGCGACCGTGCAGTTTTGGAGTTGCTTTATGCAACCGGGTGTCGTGTTTCCGAATTGGTCTGGGTGCCGGTAGTGAATGTGGATTTTGCCAACAGATATGTTCTGCTCCTCGGGAAAGGCGACAAAGAACGCATAGTTCCCATTGGCAACAAGGCGGTGACCGCGCTTCTTGACTACATGAGGAGGACCCGCCTTCTCTTGATGAAACGCTACAAGGTGAAAGACCATGGCAAAATGTTCGTCAACAACCGCGGAGGGCAGCTTACAGACCGTAGCGTGCGCCGTATAGTGGAAAAATATATAAACCTAATGGCCACACAAAAAAAGATAAGCCCGCACAGCATCCGGCATACTTTTGCCACACACTTGCTGGATAACGGGGCCGACCTTAGAAGTGTGCAGGAAATGCTCGGCCACTCGAGTTTGTCTACTACCCAGATATATACGCATATAACTGCTGACCGAATGACGGCGGCTTACAAAAAAGCGCATCCCCGCGCATAATAATAAAAACATTAGAAGGTAGGGCTACCAGATGACAGAAGCAAGCGTGTTGGAGAAAACCCGGAAAATCAACCGCCTTTTGCAAAAATCTGACAATGTAAACTACGCAGATATGGTTTCCGTCCTTAGTGAAACATTGGTTTCCAACGTCTACATATCTTCCCGCGACGGGGCTATACTGGGACATACATTGCTTGATGAGTTCGAATGCAGCATAATGCTCGATAAAGTTATATCTGTGGGTCAATTTCCGGAATACTATATCGAATGGCTGATGAAAATGACGGATACCACGGCCAATATAGCTTTGAAAAAGCATATGTGCGCGTTTAGCCAGGGTACGGAGTGCCTGTTTGGCGAAAAATATACCACCATCGTTCCCGTATATGGCAACGGTGAGCGTATAGGTACTCTGGTCATAGGAAAATTTGATAAACAATACACCGACGATGATTTACTGGTAGCAGAATACGGCGCTACGGTGGTCGGCATAGAGATATTGCGTGAACGCAATGAAAAGGTAGAAGAAAATGCCCGCAAAAAAGCTACCATACAAGTGGCTTTATCGACGCTCTCATATTCGGAACTTGAAGCTATGACGCATATATTGACAGAACTAGACGGCGATGAAGGCCTTTTAGTGGCCAGCAAAATTGCCGACCGCGTAGGTATAACCCGCTCGGTAATAGTCAATGCCCTGCGCAAATTTGAGAGCGCAGGCGTCATTGAGTCGAAATCACTCGGCATGAAAGGTACTTACATAAAGATCCTCAACAGCTATGTCTTGGACGAACTGAAAAAAATACGGCAGTAACAGCAGCCGTCAGAAATGGAATGTGGCGACTGGCATCATAAAAAGGATTGACCTTCGGGATTATTATTTCAGGAGGAAAGCTATTTTACCGAAAACTATTCATGGATGAATGAAATAAATTAGGCAGATATTTAAAAAAAATGTTAAAAATGACGAAATATAACTGAAATGTGTTGTTTTATTTCGTAAAAATTATTATAATGTAGTATATATGTAGTATGCCTATTTCATTTAAACCACTATATAGTGTTCGGAGGTGCTTCGTATTTGTTGGATTTTTTGACAAATCAGCAACATTTCAAAGTCTTGGAAAATGCGCTTAATGTATCTAGCTTACGGCATAAAGTCATAAGTAATAATATAGCGAATATTGATACACCGAATTTCAAGCGCAGCGAAGTCGTTTTTGAAGAACATCTAAAAAATTACCTTGAACATATTGAAAAACGTGGAGTTATATCACTCGACCAAAACATGCCGCTTGCATTGACTAACAAGCGGCATATTGGCATGCTCGGAGTGGAAGATGGCAAACCTTTTTTGGGCGCTACCGTGCGGACGGTAGATGAATGGACCATGCGCACGGACGGAAATAATGTCGACATTGATGAAGAAATGGCCAATATGGCCAAAAACACTATCTATTACCAGGCTGTTTCCCAGCGTATAAACGGTTATTTCAGTACATTGCGCAGTGTTATAGAAAATAGATGACGGGAGTGTTTGAACTATGAGTATGTTTGGTGCTATAGACGCCGCCGCATCCGGTATGACGGCAGAGCGGCTGCGGCTGGATGTTATTTCCAACAACCTTGCCAATGCCAACACTACGCGTACCGCAAAAGGCGGAGCATACAAAAGGCAAGTGGTTATTTACACGCCGCGCGACGAATATAATGATTTTGGACGCATGCTGGCGCAAAAAATGGAAGCCGGCAAAGGCGTACGGGTAGTCGGAATAGTAGAAGACAACACCCAGCATCCGGTCATTTACGACCCCAATCACCCGGATGCCGATGCTAAAGGTTACGTACAGATGCCCAACATAAACATAGTGGCGGAGATGGTCGACATGATCACGGCGTCACGCTCTTATGAAGCGAATGTGGCTGCGGTAGCGTCCGCCAAGACTATGGCAATGAAGGCCCTCGAAATAGGCCGGTAACATTGATGATGGGAAAGGGGCATATGTATGAAAATAGATAGACTGGGCATGCCGGTGCTCGACAGCGGCCGGATACTCGAACCGATAGGTTTTGACGGCGACAAAGAAGAAAAAAGCTTTGGCGAGATGCTCGGTGATGCGATCAATGGTGTAAACAACCTGCAAAAAGCAGCGGAGAAGAAAAATATAGATATGGCTGCTGGTAAAGTGGAAGACATCTCAGAGGTAATGATAGCGGCAGAAAAATCATCTATAGCCCTGCAGCTTACTATTCAGGTGCGCAACAAGGTAGTTGAGGCATATCAAGAAATAATGCGTATGCAGATGTAACGGGCACATAGCTAATTCAAAGAACGCCTGAAAGGATATTTACGATGGCCGAATTCAAGGAACAAATGCTGCAGCTCTGGAACAATTTTAGCAGCCGCCAGCGAGTGCTGCTGGGCGCAGGGATAGTGGCCGTATTTGTGGCCATACTCGGCTGGAGCTACTGGCTGGGCGGCAAGGCGGACTATGTTCCGCTTTACACCAAGCTGGAAGCAAAAGATGCCGGAGATATAGTAGCAAGGCTTAAGGAAGCCAAAATAGCATACCAGATCGGCGACAACGGCTCTTCTATCATGGTTTCGCCAAAAGACGTCTATCAGGTGCGTATGGATCTGGCTTCGCAAGGTCTGCCGAAAGGCAAGAAGGGCTTTGAACTGTTTGAAGAAAATAAATTCGGAACGACCGAGTTTCAGAATAAAGTCAATTATCTGCAGGCATTGCAGGGCGAACTTGCAAGAACTATCGAACAAATACAGGAAATAGACTCAGCGCGTGTGCACATCGTGATGCCGGAAGACAGCCTGTATAAGAAAAACGAAAAACCGGCCAGTGCGTCTGTCATGCTGCAAATGAAATCTAATGCCGCCCTGAATAAAAAACAGGTGCAAGGTATTGTAAACTTGGTATCCCATAGCGTTCAAGGCTTGCGACCCGAAAACATAACACTTATAGACGGTTTTGCCAAAGTGCTAAACCTTCCTGAAGAAGAAAACAGCAAAGAGGCGGCTGAAAAAGAAAACAACGTTGATACAAGTAAGATGTCGAAGTTTTACTTCAATCTGACCCGTGAGATACAGTCAGAAATGCAGGAAAACGTTCAGACACTTTTGGACAATTCGTTGGGTGAGAAAAAAGCGGTGGCCCGCGTCACCGTAGAATTGAATTTTGACCGGCGCCTTATAGACAAACAGACCTTTGAACCGACAACTGAAGACAAAGGTATTTTACGCAGCAGTCAGGAAGTTGCCGAAAATTATCAGGGTGGGGCGCCGCCGCAGCCTATTGGGCCGCCTGGCACCACCAGCAATATCCCCGGTTATCCCACAGCAAACACCACTCAAGGGCAATCCAACTACGAACGCAAAGAAACTACCCGCAATTACGAAATAACTGAAACCAAGGAAAAGATAATACAACAGCCAGTATCTATCAAACGCGTTACAGTAGCTGTTTTCATTGACGAAACACTGACTCCCGCGCAGCAGGAAGGCATCTCTCGTGTAGTGGCTTCGGCCGCCGGGTTTAATGAAGCGCGCGGAGACATGTTGTCGGTAGAACGTGTACCCTTTAGCATTTCACCGGCTGAAATAGCCCGGCAAAAAGAAATAGAACCCATGGCGACCGAACAACAGGTAATACGCTACGCTACATATGCGTCTCCGCTTCTTTTATTACTACTGGCAGGCGCAGGCTGGTTTATCTTCTCCAAGAAACAGAAAAAAGAGGAGCGGCAAGCTACCCTTGAACGAGAGGCTTTGCTCAGAGCGGAAAGAGAAGAAAACGCAAGTTCTGCCCATCTGGCGCATCTGGCCAGCGTCTCTGCTAGCGCTGCCGGTGTGCATGAAGACGAGCAGCAATTGGAGCTGTCTATGGACAGAGAAGTTTCCCCTGAAGAACGTGAAGTATTAGCCAAAAAAGCGGCTATTGAAGAATGGGCCGCCAAACAACCGGAAGAATTCAACTCTACTTTGCGTAGGTGGCTGTCCTCTGATTAATAATACATGTTATGTACCTATGGGGGGGTTCAAATGAGTGCTTCAGAACGCTATATTAGCGGAAAAAAAAAAGCGGCCATACTGCTTATTGCACTTGGCCCCGATTTGTCATCCAATGTAATGAAATCTCTAAAAGAAGAAGAAATAGAAAAACTTACTCTTGAAATAGCTAACCAACGCAAGGTTCCGCAAGAACTCAAAGACCAGATCATAAACGATTTTTATGATCTTTGTTTGGCTAGGGACTATATCTCTTCAGGCGGCCTCGACTATGCCAAGGAAGTTTTGGAAAAGGCGCTGGGTGCGGAAAAAGCGCTAAATATTATCAACCGTTTGACCTCTAGCTTACAAATACGACCTTTTGATTGTATAAGAAACACAGATCCGACGCAGCTTTTAAACTTTATCCAAAATGAACACCCTCAGACCTTGGCGCTTATCATGGCCTATCTGCAACCGGAAAAAGCATCTATCATACTTTCATCTTTGCCTCCTGAAGTCCAATCGGATGTCGTAAAGCGGATCGCTACGATGGACAGAACATCTCCTGACGTTATACGCGATGTAGAAAGGATACTGGAGCGCAAACTTTCCTCGATGGTGACACAGGACTTTACTACTGCGGGCGGTATAGACACGGTGGTTGAACTCATCAACCGCGTCGACCGCAGCACAGAAAAAACCATCATTGAGAACCTCGAAATACAGGACCCCGAACTTTCTGAAGAAATCAAAAAACGGATGTTTGTATTTGAAGACATCATTCTTCTTGACGACCGGTCACTGCAAATGGTACTGCGTGAGATCGAAACCAAAGACCTCAGCCTGGCGCTCAAAGGCGTTTCTGATGAAGTCACTAACAAGGTTTACAAAAATATGTCTTCGCGCGCAGCCGAAATGCTCAAAGAAGAAATCGAATTTATGGGTCCCGTACGCATACGCGACGTAGAAGAGTCGCAGCAAAAAGTGGTAAATGTTATCCGCCGCCTGGAAGATAATGGTGATATCGTAATCTCGAGGGGTAAGGGAGACGAGGTAATTGCCTAAGGTAATAAAGTCCGGCGTGTTCAGGGAAAAAGAATCTCCCTACGTGCTGCAACTCCCCAACAAAATAGATACTGTTGTCGGTCGGGATGAAAAAGATGAAGCTGATTTTTTAAAAAGTATTTTTGACATGGCCAAAATGGACAAAAATCAAGATAGCGATGATTTAGGCAAATATTTTGCACATCTGGCTGAAGATGAAGGAGATACCTCCTACAGCAAATATTTTCGTGTTGGCGAAGATCCTTATCGTACAAGCGGCGAAGAAGACAGCAAGTATTTTTACCGTGCTCCCACTGAAAAAAATGAAGAACATAAAGAAATTGAAAACTCTATACCTGAAGATGACAGCGCTCTGAAAATCAAAGAACTGTTGATGGAAGACGACTTCAAGATGACGCCTGCGGAGAAAGCCGAAAAGCAAGCGCAAGAAATATTGACCGCTGCCCGAAAAGAAGCGGAAACTATCCGCATGAAGCTTGCCGCGGAAATATCCGAGGCAGAGGTAAAAAAAGAACTGGCCAAAACAATTGTTTCCGGAATAATCGAAGATGCTAATGAAAAAGCCCGTTCGATTACGGAAAACGCTATCGCTCAGTCTACCCACATGTTTGAAGAATCTACCAGCGACGGTTACCAAAAAGGCTACAACGCCGGTTTGACCGAAGGCCGGAAAGATGGCATGGACAAGGGGCTAGCCGAAGGCCGGAAAAGCGGATATGACGACGGTTTTGCTGAAGGAAACGCAGAAGGCCTGAAAAATGGCAAAGCTGCGGCATATACGGCCGTGCGTGAGGAAATGGTCAAAGAATTGACCGCTTCTACGCAAAGGGCGAAAGATATCCTGGTAGAAGCTGAAAAAGAGCGCAAAAAAATTGTCGGCTCCGCCGATGATCAAATAGTAAAAATCATCATGGCGGTAGTCAGCAAAATACTCAACAGGGAAATAGAAGAAAACCCTTTTATGATACTGCCTATACTGAAAGAAGCCGCGAAAAAAGTAGCGGATCAGCCAAGGCTATTTATCACCATTAGCCCTGGCAATTATGACCTGGTAAACTCCGCCCAAGGCGATATCAAAAAAATGCTCGGCGGCAAACAGGAATTTACCATAGTGTCTGATGCGACGCTGGGTCCGGCCGATGTCATCATCGGTACCGGCGGCAGTGGCGATGTGGACGCCAGGCTGGAAACACAACTCAACGAAGTAAAGAAAACCATAGAAATGGTGATGCGTCAGTGATCGATTGCAACAAAATACTTGGCGCAGTATCTGCATCGCGCCCCATGCTGCTGACCGGCAAAGTGACACAGATCATTGGCCTTGTTATTGAGTCTGATGGCCCCAATGTCATCATTGGCGAATGTTGCTATGTTTACCCGCGAACAATGGGAGTTCCGCCCCTTCGGGCCGAAGTGGTAGGCTTTCGGGAGAACAGGGTGCTTTTGATGCCGCTTGGCAATATGGTAGGCATAGGGCCGGGGTGTGAAGTAGTAGCATCGGAACAGACACTTTCGGTAAAAGTCGGAGATAATCTCTTGGGTCGTATTTTAGATGGCCTGGGCGCTCCGATCGATGGCAAGGGGGAAATAGACTCCAATATATACTATCCGCTGGACGCACCGCCGCCACCGCCACTGTCGCGTGACCGCATCAAAGACAAATTGTCAGTGGGCGTCAGGGCTATAGACGGCCTCTTGACCATGGGACGGGGACAGCGTATCGGCATTATGGCCGGTAGTGGAGTTGGCAAAAGCACGCTCTTGGGTATGATAGCCAGAAATACTGAAGCAGATATCAATATTATCGCGCTTATTGGCGAACGCGGCCGCGAAGTACGGGAATTTATCGAACGCGATCTTGGCGACGAAGGTTTGAAACGCTCTGTGGTGGTAGTCGCCACTTCAGACCAACCGGCGCTTGTCCGACTGAAAGGCGCGATGACCGCTACGGCTATTGCCGAATATTTCCGCAATATGGGGAAAAATGTAGTTTTGATGATGGACTCAGTGACCAGGTTTGCTATGGCACAGCGTGAAGTTGGACTAACCGTTGGCGAGCCGCCGGCAACCAGGGGGTACACTCCCTCGGTATTTTCTGTACTGCCTAAACTCCTCGAACGTTCCGGCGCTGGGGATAAAGGCGCTATTACAGGCATTTATACTGTGCTGGTCGAAGGCGACGATATGAACGAACCGATAGCTGATACGGTACGCGGCATACTGGACGGGCATATAGTCCTGTCACGCGCCCTGGCAGCGCAAAACCATTATCCATCAATAGATATCCTGGCTAGTATCAGTAGGGTCATGCTGGAAATAGTTGAGAAAAGACATTGGGATGCCGCCCAGGAAATGCGAAAAGTGTTGGCCACTTACCGAGAAGCCGAGGACCTTATCAATATCGGAGCGTATGTTGCCGGCAGCAACCCCAATATCGACAAAGCGATAAATCTGATAGAACCTACGTTGCGTTTTTTGCAGCAAACTGTTTATGAAAAAACAGACTTTGCTACCTGTATAGAGCAACTTTGCAGTTTCGCACCGCCCGAAAGACGCAAAAGTGAACAACAAGCATGAAACCATTTGTGTTTAAACTCGAAACAGTACTTGAAATGCGCCGCCGCAAGGAAGACGATGCCAAAGTCCGGCTGTCTGAGGCACGCAATAACCTCAATGCCGCTAAAGAAATACTGGCGCAGCTACATGCCCAACAATTGGCGTCCTGGGAAGAATTTCGCAGGAAACAGGCAGAGGGAGAACTGGTTGTTACAGATTACCAACTTTGGTATAATTTCCTGACCTTTTTAAAAAAAGAGATTGCCAAACAGGAAAAAGTAGTCACGGAGCTAGCTGAGAAAGTAGCGCTGGCCCTTAAAGAGATGGAAACAGCGATGAAAAATAGAAAAGCGGTAGAAAAACTAAAAGAAAAACGCCTTGAGCAATATAGGCTGGCTGTTCAGGCAGAAGAGCAGATAATGCTTGACGAAATAGCGATAACCCGTTATCAGAGGGCAGAAGGAGATGACGCATAAGCCATGATACAAAATATGACCAGGATCGTAGAGCGGATAAACAATATCGAAGAAAGATTTTCCCCGCAACCCAAGGCCGATCCCAAGGCATTCTCCAATATGTTGCAGGCCGCAGAAAACAAACAGACTCCAGAAATAAAACAACGTCCGATGCATCAAGCAAAAAACCGGACTGAAAATACTTATGAAAAAGGCAGCATAAAAAATATGCTGGTCGAGACGGCCCAAAAATACGGCGTCAACAGCGACCTCGTGCTGGCGCTTGCCAATGCCGAATCAGGCTACCGCGCGGACGCAGTATCGCCGGTTGGCGCGGTAGGCGTTATGCAACTCATGCCAGAGACCGCCAGCGGTTTGGGCGTCGCAGATAGTTTCGATCCAAAGCAAAACATTGACGGGGGAGTACGTTACCTAAAGCAAATGCTCGAAATGTTCGGCGGTGACCAGTCCAAAGCATTGGCCGCCTACAACGCCGGCCCGGGCGCCGTACAAAAATATGGTGGAATTCCACCGTATAGTGAAACACAGGCTTATGTAAAAAATATTTTATACGATATAAATAATAGATAAAGATTTTATTTACTGAAAGGTGAATAATATTTTGGCTGAAAAACGAAATCCGAACCAGCCCGACTTCGAAAGCCAGGTAGACGAGTTCGATGAAAACGAAACTTCAGAAAGTGCAATGTTTTTGGCAAAAATAAAGAGTCTGCTGAATCCGTTTAATATTTTGCGGTTTTTTATCGCAAACCTATGGAAACCAGTACTGACTTTTGTTTTGCTATTTTTCCTGTTTCTTGCCGGATCATACGCAGGCGGCTACTATAAACTTTTTAGCGTTCAGGACGCGTTGAATTTTGACAGTGCCCTCGCTACTGCTAAAAAAGAAAACAGTTTTCTTGCGAAAAATGCCCTTCCTTTCCTGGAGTGGACAGTGGCTAGTCTCAACGCAGCCGGTGAAATGATGCAGTCGGATATCCGATTGCGTGCGGAAACTGCCCGGAAACAAGCGGAAGAAGCGTCGGCCAAAAAGAAAGAAGAAGAACTTAAAGCTCAGGAATCCCAAATAGCCCAAGGAGACGCAGCCAAAAAGAACAGCGGCGGGCAGAGTACAGCGCCAACTCCGGCAGCTCCGGCTTCTCCCAAAACGCCCGATAAAAAACAGGAACAACTGGATCTGAAGAAAATAGCCGAAGAGCAACAGAAGGAACTTAACAAACGGGCGGGTAAACTGGCTACTTACTATGCGGGCATGAAACCGCAGGAAGCAGTCGATATAATGAAAAACCTCGAAAATGACGAAGTTATCACCATCCTCAATCGGATGGATGATGCTACGGCGGCTAAGATACTGGCACTTTTTGATCCGGGGCGCGCCGCGACCATATCGCAAAACATACTGAAACTGCGGCCCAGCTTCGGCATACTTCCGCCCAGCCAACAACCATCGCCTGCTCTTCCGGCGACTGCAAACATTTCGGCGGGAGTTCCTTCTGACAACATTTTATAACTTGGCTAATCACTGAAATTCATATAGACAAATTATCATGAAGGGAGGTGAAAACAATGGACATGAATATTTTATTTGCGGTAGCAGCCAGTGAAGTATTGTCAGTAAAAACGCCATCTGCCGCATCGGATGCAGGAGGGAAATCCCTGTCGGGTTCGGCGGCGCCCTTTACCGCAGCCTTACAGACAGCGACGAAAAACGCCCCGGCAGTTTTACCGGAAGCACTCGAAGACAGCCAGGACGCCATAATCTCGGAAACGCTAGCGTTGGCAGCCATGCAGACAGCGGTGGTAGTTATGCAGGTTCAGCAGCAAGTGGCTGAGCAAACCGTAGAAGAAAGCGCCGCTCCAGAAAAAACACCGGAGCCGCTTTTGAAAGCACAACAGGTAAAAGTTCCGGAAATAATCGACTCGTTGACCAGCAAGGCTAACGCTATCCAGACGGCTATCGCCAACATCAAAAGCGCGGTGGCGGAAGGCGTGCCGGCAGAGAAAAAACCGCTGGAACCAAGTTCAGCCAAAACGCCTGTTTCGGAATCCGGGGCAACGGCGATGAAAGACCTGAAAACTCTGTTTGGCGATAAACTTGAAGAAACGCAGGCTGCTTTCCCACGTGAAGCCCAACCGTTTCGTCCGCAGGTAAACAACCCAAACAATTTGCAGCAAGACATACCCCAAAACATACCCCAAAACGCCCAGCAAGACACGCTGCAAATCCTGCACCAAAATACTCCAAGCATCAGGCAGCAAACCGCACAGCCTGTTGAAACCGCGGCAGATGCCGTGGAAGGATTGACTGGGGTTTTGGCAGAGCAGGTGGTAAAAGCGCCTGCAGCCAAAGAGACCGGGACCGAGGAGAAAACCGCCAAAACCGACGATCAAGCGAGAGCGCACCACTTGGATATCAAACCTGTGCAAACAGTAGCCAAACCAGAACAACCCCAAGCTACTACTGCCACCAATGACGACGCCTTTGAGCAGATGGTAACGCCCAAACCGGAAAAAACCGATATCGGCATACCGGTGCAACCAGACAGCGGCAAAGCCATGAAAGTGGAAAGCGAACCGCTTACCGCTAAAGCAAAAGATACTCCTGCGGCGCCAGTCGAACTGAATGTGGCAAACATGACCCGGGAAGTACAACCGCAGAAGATTCAGTTTGCCGAGCAACCGGTAGCACCAAACGACATCCAGGAAATAGTGGACAACTTGGTCGAACAGGCCAAACTGACACAAAAACCAGGCGTTTCAGAGATGGTTATCCGTCTCAGGCCAGACCATCTCGGCGAGATGACAGTCAAGATAACCGCCGAAGCGGGTGGCGCCATAACAGCATCTTTCCACTCCAACAACCCGGAAGTTCGCAATCTGATCCAGGAATCTCTCCCGGCAATCAAGCAGGAACTCTCCAACAGCGGCTTTAAAGTGAACGATGTAGGAGTATACGCCGGACTTGGCGATTTCCAGTCGTTCGCCCAACAACAACAACATGGCGGCCAGTTTACCCAACAAACCGGCGGCAACCGCAACAAACTAAGCGCCGACGACCTGAAACTGCTTGACGAACTGCAGGCGGTAGACGGCAACCTCAGTACCGAAGGCGGAGTAGATTACAAAGTATGAGACCAAAGGAGGTAAAAAAATGTCCAGTAGTTATGTAGACGCTTTATCCAGCTTGGGGAACACCACGGCAAGCCAATCTACCACCACCAAAAAGAGCAACGACGAACTTGGCAAAGACGCTTTCCTGCAACTTTTGGTAGCGCAGCTGCAAAACCAGGATCCCTTGAACCCGTCGGAAGACACAGAGTTCATCTCGCAACTGTCAACCTTCTCGACACTCGAACAAATGCAAAATATGAACAAATCCATGGAATCTGCCCAGGCAGCCTCCCTGATCGGCAAACAAGTGACCTGGCAGCAGAACGGCCAAAGTTACTACGGTGAAGTAAGCGGCGTCAGGATCGAAGGCGGAGTACCTTACGTAGTGATCGGCGACATAGCCAAAGGCAACACTACCGAAGTGAAACTCTCCGACGTAGAGCTTATCGAAGGATCTTCTTCCGGCGGCACTACTGACCCGGCGCAGGCAGCGGCCCTTATCGGCAAGCAGGTGACCTGGTCGATGAACAACAAACTCTATTACGGTACAGTATCTGGCGTTGTATTTGACAACGGCGAAGCTTTTGCAGTGATAAAAGACAGCGACGGCAACGAACTGAGCATTCCGATGTCGGAAATCAAACGGGTAGAAGACGCAAAATAAAATAATGAAAGGGTTTTAAAGCTATGAGTGACCCACGGATGTTTTATCCCATCCAACCCATACAGCCGATTCAGCCCGCTGCCGACACTCATAAGCCCGCAACCGCAAAACAGCCTGACCAGATAAAAGTGCCTTTCCAAAGCATACTGAGGCAGGAACTAAATCAAGTAAAATTTTCCCAGCACGCCAAAGATCGCTTGGAACAGCGCAATATCAAATTGGATGACACACAAATAGAGCGCTTGCAGGATGCGGTAGAAAAAGCGGCGCAAAAAGGAGCGCGCGAATCACTGGTACTGATGGATACAAATCTCGCATTTGTCGTCAGCGTAAGGAATCGCACCGTGATCACAGCCATGGACGGCGCATCTATCAAAGACAACGTATTTACAAATATCGACAGCGCCATATTTATATGAGCCGGACCTCAGACGAGGAAGCTCGGGCCGTTTGCCGAATGCAGCGGCCAGAAAACCAGGCGCCTAAATTTAGGAGGTTTTTTCTACTATGATGCGTTCACTCTACACCGGTGTGACCGGTCTGACTAACCACCAAACCCGTATGGACGTACTGAGCAACAATATCGCCAACGTAAACACCATCGGCTTTAAAGGCAGCCGCACAGTATTTTCCGACACCCTCAGCCAGACCATGCAGGGCGCTTCCGGCCCCAGCACAAACCTGGCCGGTACAAACGCCAAACAGATCGGCCTTGGCATGAAAGTGTCGGCTATCGACATCATGTTCACCCCGACCAGCTTTCAAACTACCAATAAAACTACCGACCTTGCCATAAGCGACAACGGATTTTTCATCGTGCGCGACGGAGCGCAGCAGTTTTACACTCGCGCCGGCAACTTTGACTTTGACAAACAGGGCAATATGTTTCAAACCGGTTCAGGCCTGCGCGTCATGGGCTGGAACGCCGACGCCAACGGCAATGTGAACACCGCCTCGCCGATCAGGGCGATAGTGATACCCACGGCTGCATCAATGCCGGCTAAAGTCACTACGTATATCGACCATTTAGGCCAATTGCCGGCCGACTATAACATGGGCCGCACTACTACCGGCACTGCCGAAGCTTTCGACTCACTGGGCGTGCTGCACGAAGTGTATTATAAGTATACCAAAATAGACGACAATACATGGATGGCTTCCTCCACAGTCACCGGCGCCGAAACCACTCCGGCAGTTACCGGCAATATTAAAGTAGTACAGTTTGATCCCAACGGCATGTTCTCCAGCGTTGCGGATGCTACTCCGGCCGGAACCGTCGCGGGACCTCCGTACGTTATCAGCGGCTGTTTTAGTGCCCCCATCGACCTTGATGCCCACGCGCAAACCGCTACTACTATTGAAACAGCCATCACCTTCCTAGACCAGAAAGGTGCCGCGCAGGCTCTGGGCGTGAAAGCCACCTGTACCACCGGCTACGACGGGACTAACGATGCGGTTTGGAAACTGGAATTCTATGAAAACAGCAAAATGGTAGGCAGCCAGACCTATACGTCTACCGGCAGCACTGCACTGCCCGTGGTAACGCTCAGCGACGGATCGAGCTATACTTTTGACCCTGCTACTACCGTTAACCTGCCTCCTGGTGTGGCTACGGCTACTGCCATGAATGAAGTGCCGCCCACCGTGGCGGGAACAAATAATCCTTTGATATTCCAGCCTACAGGCAACGCCGGGCTGATGACTATCAACCAAAACTACAACGAACTGAGGCAATACGCAGGAGAAGACACCTTCAAACTCGACTCGGACGGCTATGCGGCCGGTGTGTTGACCGGGCAGAGGGTAGACGACAAAGGCGTTATTTACGGCACCTTCTCCAACGGAGAACAAATGGCACTCGGTCAACTGGCCACCGCCATCTTCGTCAACCAGGCCGGCCTTGAAAGGTCGGGTAATACAACCTTCCGCGAGTCCAACAACTCCGGCGCGCCGCAGATCGGTACAGCCGGAAGCGGCGGGCGCGGCGTCATGCAAGCCGGCGTACTTGAAATGTCGAACGTCGACCTCGGCGAAGAATTTACCAACATGATCGTCACCCAACGCGGCTTTCAGGCGAACTCGCGTACCATCACAACTTCAGACGAAATGCTCCAGGAACTCATGAGCCTCAAACGTTAGTTTGAGAGCGTAACAGGGGAGGCGTAACTGCCTCCCCATATGGCTTTTACTTTGCCAATATGAAATGAGAGGTAGTTTGACATGATAACCTTAAAAAAATTTCAATCCAAAGAAGAATTTGTCCTTAACGCTGAACTGATCGAAACGGTGGAACAAACGCCGGATACCGTTGTAACTTTGATCAACGGGAAAAAGATAATTGTCGAAGAAAACTCCAAAGAAATAGTCAAAAAAGTCATGGAATACAGGCGTGAACTGGGAAAATTCTCCCGCTAGGATAAATTCTCTGCTGGGGTGCCCTGATAGTAAATGTCAATATAAGAAAATATTCATTATGTCATAGCTTTAGCAGGAATTTGTATTATATCTGTAGAATTAATAATAGAATTGTATAATTTTGCTTTTGCAAATTTTAACTGTTATCAGATGTATTTAAGGTGGTGTGAATTTTGGCGGAAGAAAAAACTGCGGAAGAAAAAAAATCAAAGCCTAAATCGCAGATGCTCATGATTGTAGGACTTATCATTTTGGGCATAGTATTGGCCGGTGCTATTTCGTTTTTTGTCGCGGCCAAGATAGCTGGCGACAGGACATCGAATCCGGCTGTGGCCAAGCGCGAACCAGGCATATTTTTAAAGATAGGCGATCCCAAAGAGGGCGTTATTGTCAATGTCGGCGGTACAACGGGCCGCTACCTAAAAATAGTGATGACCCTCGAGGTGGAACCCACCCAGCCAGAGGGCAGCAAAACCCCAGTAATCACACCACAGGATGAAATAAAGATACAGGATAATGTCATAAAATTCCTGCGCGCGCAAAAGATAGATGCATTTTCCCCCGAAAAACAGGATTTTCTGAAAGAGTCCATCAAAAAGAATGTGAATGATGCCATGGGCGCCAATCGCGTCATGGATGTATTTATTACCAACCTGGTACTGCAATGATTGCGCATAAACTATCTGAGCATGATGCGGAAAGGAGGAGCAACGTTTGGCGGGAGATGTTCTTTCACAATCCGAGATTGACGAGCTGCTGTCTGCACTTTCTACTGGCACAGTATCAGCGGAAGAAATAAAAACAGAACAAGAACAGAAAAAAGTAAAAATATATGATTTTAAGCGTCCGGATAAATTTTCCAAAGATCAGATACGCACACTCTACATGATACACGAAAATTTTGCCCGGTTGCTGAATACGTACCTGTCCGCCCACCTTCGCACAATGGTGAATATCGAGGTGGCGTCGGTCGATCAGCTGACTTATGAAGAGTTTATCCGTTCTTTGCCCAGCCCGAGCGTTATCAGCATATTCCAAATGCCGCCTCTGAAAGGAAATGCGGTATTTGAAATCAACCCGGCATTGGTTTTTGCCATAATAGACCGGCTGTTCGGCGGTGTGGGCGGCGCTACGACCAAGACGCGCTCTTTGACGGATATAGAAGAATCAATCGTCGGCCGGGTTATAGATAAATCACTTGAACAACTTAAAGAAGCCTGGAAACAGGTCATCGATATAGAACCGCACTTGGAGGGCCTCGAGAGCAACCCGCAATTTACGCAAGTAGTCCCTCCCAACGACATGGTAGTAATAATCACCTTGCAGGCCAAAATAATGAACATCGAAGGCCTGATAACACTTTGTATACCATATCTTGTACTTGAACCCATCATGAGCAAGCTTACTACGACTTTCTGGGTGGCTTCGTCAGTCACCAAAAAAGGCTTCGTCGAAAACAGCGCGTTGCAAAGGCGCCTTATCAGGACGCCTATACCGATAAGCGTTGTCTTGGGACAGACTACGATAAATGTCCACGAACTGATGAATCTTGTTCCCGGTGACGTATTGCCGCTAGACTCTAAATCCTCCGGGGATTTGAAAGTAGTGGTTGGGCAAAGAGAAAAATTTAAATGCCGCCCGGGTTTATCTGGAAAACGTCTAGCCATACAGATAACAGGGTTATGCTCGAATAAAGGAGATGACTGCAATGAATGACGGCTTGTTGTCGCAGGAAGAAATCAATGCTTTGTTGAATGCCGACACGGAAACGCCGGCAGCGGAGCAGGTAAATGCCCAAGAAGAACTGACTGTCATGGAAATAGACGCGCTCGGTGAGATCGGAAATATCTCTATGGGTAGCGCAGCCACCACACTTTCCATACTTTTGAGCAATAAGGTCAATATAACTACCCCCAAAGTGCAGCTGGCCAACCTGGCCGAAATAAAACAGGAATATCCTCTTCCGTATCTGGTCATTGAAGTCGGTTATACGGCAGGACTTGACGGCGTGAATATTCTAGCCATAAAAGAAAAAGACGCACTCATCATAGCGGATCTAATGATGGGTGGCGATGGCACCACCCCGCCGACCGAACTTTCCGAGTTATATATGAGCGCAGTATCCGAGGCCATGAACCAGATGATGGGCGCGACCGCGACCTCGATGTCCACCATGTTCAAAAAGAAGATAGATATTGCTCCGCCGAAAGTTTCTCTGGTCGACTTTGGTAATGACGGCAATCTTACCGATGTAGCAGAGGCTACAACCGATCCGGTCGTAAAGATAGCATTTCGCATGGAAGTCGGCACATTGATTGACTCTGAAATCATGCAGATAATATCTCTCAGGGCGGCCAGGGAACTGGTGAACAACCTCTTGAAGCCGGAAGCGACCGCCCCCGCCGTAACACCTCAGCCAAGTGCGCCGGTAGTAGCGCCACCGCCACCCGCCCCTGTGGTTTCGACTGCACCACCTATGGTAGCGGCGCCGCCACCCGCGATGGGATTTGCGCAGCCAGTCTATGCTCCGCCGCCTACCGGCAATATTGCATCCAATATCCCGGTACAGCAAGTGCAGTTTGCGCCGCTCAACCAACAGCAGTTACCTCTGGTAGATGGTAACATAGGCCTTTTGATGGACGTTCCGCTTCAAGTAACAGTTGAACTTGGCCGCACCAAAAAACTTATACGAGAAATACTTGATTTTGGACCGGGTTCCGTTATGGAACTCGATAAACTGGCCGGTGAACCGGTGGATGTTTTTGTCAATACGAAACTGGTTGCCAAAGGCGAAGTGGTGGTCATAGATGAAAACTTCGGAGTGCGTATAACGGAAATTGTAAACCCGCTCGATAGGATAGGAAGCCTTCAGTAAATATTGAATTAACTTGAAAAAGGAGAAATGTGAATGGCTACGAGGGTATTAGTTGTTGATGACGCTGCTTTCATGCGTATGATGATTAAGGACATTCTGAACAAGAACGGCTTTGAGGTCGTCGGTGAAGCTGCCAATGGACAGGAAGCAGTTGCCAAATACAGCGAACTCAAACCTGAACTTACTACCATGGACATAACCATGCCGGAGATGGACGGCATAACTGCTGTAAAAGAAATAAAAAAATCCGACCCGGCGGCTAAAATCATCATGTGTAGCGCTATGGGACAGCAGGCAATGGTTATAGAAGCCATTCAGGCGGGGGCAAAAGACTTCATAGTAAAGCCTTTTCAGCCGGACAGGGTAGTTGAGGCCATGCGTAAAGCGCTAGGTTAAAGCCATGCTCTTAAAAATTTTTTTAATGTCAGTTAGTTTGATGACATTTTTTCCGGATAAACTTTTTGCCGCAGCCACTGATGCAAAAGAAACAGGTTATCTGGAATACAAAGAGCCTGTTATTACTGCGGGCTCTTCGACTTTATCCACTTTTTTTTATATTTTAAGCATAGTGGTGGTATTTTTATTTGTACTGGCCGGAGCCTATTTTGTATCAAAATATCTTGGCGGAAAAATGGGAACAGGCGGTTTGTTTGGCGCACCGAATATTTTAGGCGGTATGCCGCTTGGTCAAAACAAAAGCCTGTTATTTGTCAAACTCCTAGATACGGTACTTGTCCTTGGGGTTACCGAACATAATATTACCCTGCTAAAAGAAATATCCGACGAAGAAGATATCGAACGCATAAAAAATGATTTCACGAAAAAAAGCCAGAACACATCCCTCTTTACTTCTCAAAGCCAATCTTTGCACGATGTGCGGCATAAGCTAGGGCCTATTTTGAGAAAATTACCGGGCGCCACAAGAGGAGATGCCCCGAAATGAAAAAATATAAAGCCTTTTTTTTAATAGGCATACTAGCTGCCTTTTTTTGCAACAATGCATTTGCGGCGCCTCTTTTGCCTATTCCCAATATAAACATCGACATAGGAGAGGCACAAAACCCGACCGAATTGTCGACCAGTTTGCAAATACTGTTTGCCCTGACGGTGTTGACGATTGCACCGGCCATACTCATCATGGTTACTTCTTTTACCAGGATAGTGGTAGTGCTTTCCTTTGTCAGAAATGCCCTTGGTACACAGCAAATGCCGCCCAATCAAGTACTTATGAGCCTGGCGCTTTTTTTGACTTTTTTTACTATGAGCCCGTACTTGACCGAAATTAATGACAAAGCCCTGCAACCTTACCTTGCAGGGCGGATCAGCCAGGAAGCAGCCTTTAATGCTGCTGTTGTCCCTATTCGTACCTTTATGATCAAACAGACCAGGGAAAATGACCTTGCTCTTTTTGTAAATGTTTCTGAAGAAAAACGCCCTGAAACCCAAGACGAAATATCTACACTCACTCTCATACCTGCCTTTATCATCAGCGAATTGAAGACGGCTTTTCAGATCGGTTTTTTGATCTACGTGCCGTTTATAGTTATAGATATGGTCGTCGCGAGTACCCTCATGTCAATGGGTATGATGATGCTGCCGCCGGCCATGATATCGCTGCCGTTCAAGATACTACTCTTTGTTTTGGTTGACGGCTGGCATCTGATAGTAAAATCGCTCATGGACAGTTTTGTCTGAAGGAGGCCCGGCAATGAACTCTGATTATGCCGTGCAGATCGGCAGGGACGCACTGATGATGGTCATGCTGGTATCGGCTCCCATGCTGGGGCTGGGTATGCTGGTAGGCATCCTGGTCAGCGTTTTCCAGGCAACCACACAGATACAGGAACAGACACTGGTTTTCATACCTAAAATAATCGCTGTATTTTTCGCCGTGGTTTTTTTCGGCTCCACCATGCTCAATATGTTGATGAGTTTTACCTCAGCCATATTCAAACAACTACCCATGATGATAAAATGAGCAACAACCCATGGAACTGATACAATTTTTCGAACAAAATTTCGCAGTTTTCATACTGATCAGCACCCGCATCAGCGGTATATTTCTTACGGCGCCTATTTTTAGCAGCCGTAATATCCCGGCAAGAGTAAAGATATTTTTTTCCATGGCGATCGCGCTGATAGTTACACCGGTACTTTTGCAAAAACAGGCCATAACGGTGCCGGATACACTGTTTCCCTACATATTTTCTGTAATATGTGAACTTCTGGTAGGTTTAACGATAGGCCTTGTAATGGAGATATTTTTTGCGATCATCCAGGTGGCCGGGCAAATGCTTGATACACAGATAGGCTTTGGCATAGTCAATGTCGTCGATCCCCAGTCCGGTACGCAGATACCTCTTTTGGGCAACTTTGTCCAAGTAGTGTTTATCATAGTATTTTTAGCCACAGACATGCATCATCTTTTTATTATGGCGCTTATCGACAGCTTCCAGATGGTACCTGTAAATCAGGTAGTGATTGAAGGCTCTCTTGCCTTATTTATATTAAAACTGGTTGCAGATATGTTTCTCATGGCAGTGAAAATCGCCATGCCAGTTGTAATGACCACGCTTCTGGTAGATATTGCTATGGGCATGTTGGCCCGCACCATGCCGCAGATGAACGTGTTTGTCGTAGGCATACCACTGAAACTGGCGGTCGGTATATTCATGCTGAGCGTAGTTTTGCCCACGTATATATTAATATTAAAGGCGGCCTGTCGTGAACTCTTTATCAATATATACAAAGCAATATCCTTATTTGCAGCTTGATACAAGCGGCTATCCGGTCTTTGACTTTGATTTGCAGCGCTTTGCCGGTGAAAAAACCGAAGAAGCCACCCCCAAGCGCCAACAGGAAGCCCGTGACAAAGGCCAGGTAGTAAAAAGCACAGAGATAAACTCGGCGCTTATCATGCTGGCAGCCTTTTATTTTTTGAACAATCGTGGCGCCTATATGCTCGAAGAGCTGGAAAATCTTATGCGGCACATGTTCGGCGAAATCGGTAAAGTTGTTTTTACAGTGGAAAGCATGCATAGTTTGGCTATGCTTTTGATAATAGTTTTCCTCAAGTTGATAATGCCGCTCATGCTTCTGATAGCGTTGGTCGGCGTGGTAGTAAATTATTCACAGGTAGGATTTATGTTCAACCCGGGTCTTTTGATGCCGGACATAACAAGGATAAACCCATTAAGCGGCCTGTCCCGCGTTATATTTTCCAAAACCGCGCTGGTAAACCTTATCAAGTCGTTACTGAAAGTAATCGTGATAGGCTACTACATGTATACCTTCATAGAAAGCCAGATATACATACTGCCCAGTCTGGCAGGCGGTGACCTCTCAAGCAGCATATTGTTTTTCGGCAATCTTATCATTGATCTTGGCTTTAGAGTATGCGGGGTCATGATAATGATAGCGGCCATCGACTACTACTACCAATGGTATTCGCATAGACAAAATATCATGATGTCCAAACAGGAAATAAAAGAAGAATTCAAACAAACCGAAGGAAATCCGCAAATCAAAGGCAAAATACGTCAAAAACAGCGTGAAATGGCTATGCGGCGCATGATGCAGGAAGTTCCCAAAGCGGACGTAGTTATCACAAACCCGACCCACTTTGCCATAGCGCTCAAATACGAAGACGGTATGCCGGCGCCGGTCGTTGTGGCTAAAGGCCAGGACATGGTCGCCTTGCGGATCAGGGAAGTCGCCACAGAAAACAGAGTCACTATCGTGGAAAACAAGACACTGGCCAGGGCACTTTTCCAGACCGCGGAAATAGGAGAATACGTGCCATATGAACTTTATCAGGCTGTAGCCGAGGTATTGGCATATGTTTACAAACTAAAACGCCGCCTGGCCTGACAAACCGTTTAATAAATTTTCGAGAATTGGCAAAAAGTACACAGGGCTAAAGGGCAATCTTGCCCTCCCTCATCCCGGCTTTTTGGCCTTCGGTTAAAGGAGCCGCTCTACATTGGAATATTCATCCTCCTGGCTGACTAGGATAACAAAATACAGCGACATCCTGCTGACCATGGGTATAGTCACCATTGTCATAATGATGATAATACCCTTGCCGCCGTTTTTGCTTGACCTGTTTTTAGCCGCCAATATAACTGTTGGCCTAATGATCGTGATGGTATCGGTATATAACACCGAACCGTTGCAATTTTCAGTATTTCCGTCTTTACTGCTGGTTACGACCCTGTTCCGTCTGGCGCTCAATGTTTCATCCACGCGCCTGATCCTCCTTGAGGGCTATGCGGGCGAAGTCATAAAATCTTTCGGCGAGTTTGTTATCGGCGGTAACGCAGTAGTCGGTTTTATAGTGTTTATCATACTCATCATCATACAGTTCCTTGTTATCACCAAAGGCGCGGAAAGGGTTTCGGAGGTAACAGCCAGATTTACCCTCGACGCCATGCCGGGCAAGCAGATGAGCATTGACGCCGACCTTAATTCAGGCCTCATAACAGAGACTGAAGCCAAAGACCGGCGCATCAAAATACAGCGCGAAGCCGACTTTTACGGCGCCATGGACGGCGCAAGCAAGTTCGTAAAAGGTGACGCGATAGCCGCTATCATTATAGTTATAATTAACATCGTCGGTGGTTTTATCATCGGCGTCTTGCAAAAAGATATGACCATAACAGGGGCCTTACAGACCTATACCCTCCTGACAGTGGGCGAAGGCCTTGTAAATCAGATACCGGCGCTTTTGATCTCTACCGCTACCGGTATCATAGTTACCCGCGCAGCCTCCGACTCTGACCTCGGACATGATGTAGTCAACCAACTCATGACCAAACCCAGAGTGTTTTATATAACATCGGTAGTACTCCTTCTTTTGGCATCAGTTCCAGGTTTGCCGGGCATACCCTTCATGGTGCTGGGCGCCATACTGGGCGTAGTAGGTCGTACTCTCAGCCAGACACTGGTCAAAGAAGTAGAAGAAGAGATAGTTCGCCAGGAAGAAAAAGAAATAGAAGAAATCAAAAAACCGGAAAATGTTGTTTCCCTGCTGCAAGTTGATCCGATGGAACTGGAGATCGGCTATAGCCTGATCCCGATGGTAGACACCAGCCAGGGCGGAGACCTTCTCGACCGCATCATCATGATAAGACGCCAATGCGCCTTAGAACTGGGTTTTGTAGTTCCCACCATCCGCATTCGCGATAACATACAACTTAAACCCAACGCCTACATCATAAAACTCAAAGGCGTAGAAATAGCCAAAGGCGAACTTTTGCTCGACCACTATCTGGCTATGAACCCTGACCAACCGGGATTTGATATCGAAGGCATAGAAACAGTGGAGCCAGCCTTCGGCCTTCCTGCCATCTGGATAAAAGAGGAAGAACGTGAAAACGCCGAAATGTTTGGCTATACAGTAGTAGATCCGATATCTGTACTGGCAACACACATAACAGAGTTGATAAAAGCGCACGCAGCCGAAATACTCGGCCGGCAGGACGTGCAGACACTGGTGGATTCCGTACGTGGAAACTATCCGGCTGTGGTGGAGGAACTCATACCGCACCTGCTATCTTTGGGTGACTTGCAAAAAGTTTTAGCAAACCTCTTGCGTGAGCGCATTTCCATACGCGACCTGGTTACTATTTTTGAAACGCTCGCCGATTATGCCAACATGACCAAAGACACAGAGATGCTGACCGAATATGTGCGGCATTCACTGGCGCGACAAATAACCAGGCAGTTTGTGCAAGGCAACAGCCTGCCCTGTATAACATTAGATGTTGAACTGGAAAACCTTATCTTACAATCCGCGCAAAAAACGGAACAAGGTTCCTATGTGAACCTCGATCCTAAAACCATGCAAAACTTTATCCAGGCACTCAACCAGGAACTGATGAAACTTACCAATATGGGCTATCAGCCAATCATTTTGACCAGCCCGGCAGTACGTATGTTCGTTAGAAAGCTGACCGAGCGCGCGGCGCCCGGACTGGCTGTCATATCTTATGCGGAACTCGATCCAAAGACTGAAGTGCAAGCCTTGGGGATGGTGAGGATTTAAAGTGAAAGTAAGAATATTCAGTGCCCTGACGATCCAGGAAGCGATGAACCAGGTAAAAAACTCCTTGGGGCGCGACGCTATCATATTGCATACGAGAAAATTCCGCAAAGGCGGTATAGGTGGTTTTTTTGGCCATGAAATGGTCGAAGTGATGGCTGCTGTGGACAATATACCGCCACCGGTCAAACCGGCTGCCCCAAAAAACAGTGGTTTACCGGTAAAATCACTGATACGCGAAAAACCAAAACTATCGGAGACATTTTCTGCCGAAAAACCACCGCAGGAAACAAAACCGCTGACAGGAAGACCAGAAATAAAAATACCCGCGGCTTTGGAGCCGTTGACGGTACCGCACATCATAGCGGAAAAACCGGATCATCTAGTTAGCGATGACTTACGCAATGAAATAACGGGCATGAAACAGATGCTCGAACAACTTTTAACAAAAAGCAAGACCGTACCATCTAATCCATGGTATGATTATCTTATAAAAAGAGAAATACTTCCGGCCTATGCTGAGCAACTTTTACAAGGTTTACCATATTCGCTTTCCATGCTCAGCAAAAATCCGGAAGCATCCAAAAAACTCCTGTATGAAAGACTGTTGGGATATTTTAAAAACACAGGCGGCATACAGACGCTGGATTTTGGTTGTAAAAAAATAGCACTCATTGGACCAACGGGAGTGGGAAAGACCACCACCTTGGCCAAATTGGCCGCCCGTTTCAAAATGGAGCGAGGACTCAGAGTGGCGTTCATAACCGCAGATACCTATCGTATAGCCGCGGTGGAACAATTAAAGACCTACGCCAACCTTCTTGACATACCCCTCGAAGTAGTATATTCTCCAGCCGAAATGCGCGCCGCCATCAGTGATTTTGCAGACAGGCAGCTCATACTCATAGATACTGCCGGGCGCAGCCAGTATAATGACACACAAATGCAGGAACTGAAAAATCTTTTGGCGGCGGACGACAAGATAGAATCGCATCTCGTCATGAGCGCTACCACCAAACATCAGGACGCAGCCGATATTGTCGACCGATTTGCCGTATGTGACGCAGAAAATATTATTTTCACAAAAATAGATGAAGCTCGCAATATTGGTACTTTATTTAACATAATGTATCAATTCCCGGGATTGAGCATTTCATATATAACCAACGGGCAGGATGTGCCGGATGACCTTGAGCCAGCAAATGCAACCAAACTGGCCGAGATGTTACTGAGGGATTGAAATGGCAGATCAAGCTGAAAAACTGAGAGAACTATCTCGCAATCTTTATGTAGCCGAAGAAAACTATATACAGGATGTAAAAAAATCACCCGCCCATGTTATAGCGGTGACCAGCGGGAAAGGCGGAGTCGGTAAAAGCAGTTTTACCGTCAACCTTGCCTTGACTTTGGCCAACTATGGCAAACGTGTGCTTATTATTGACGCCGACCTCGGCATGGCCAACATAGACGTGATAATGGGCTGCATATCAAATTACAGTTTGCTTGACATCATCACCGGCGCGCATTCTTTAGAAGAGGTGATCGTCACCGGTCCGAGAAATGTTAAGTTTTTGCCGGGTGGTTCTGGTATAAAGGCGTTGGCCGAACTTAGCAAACTGGAACTGCAAAGAGTTATCAATCAGATAATCCAATATGAAAACGATACCGATTTTATCATATTCGACACTGGCGCGGGCATGGGTTCCAATGTCATGAGCTTCGTCATGGCGGCGGACGATGTATTTTTAGTTACTACACCGGAACCGACCTCTCTTACCGATGCCTATGCTGTAGTCAAAGCATATGCCAACAATAACGGCGCCGCTCCGCTTAGACTTATCGTCAACAGAGCAGGCAGCGTAAAAGAAAGCAATATTGTTGCCGATAAAATGCGCAGGGTCACCGAACGTTTTCTAGACATCGAACTTGAACCGATAGGATACATACTTGAAGACCAGGCGGTAGCACGCTCTATCCGTTCACAAAATCCTTTTGTCTTGCAGTTTCCCGACTCCCAGGCCAGTAAATGCGTAGACTATATTGCCTACAAACTGCTTTTTGGGTCAGTCAAAGTGGAAAAAACCGGTATTTCCGGATTTTTCAAGCGATTTTTCAAGTAAACATGTCAAGTAAGAAAGTGGGAGTAGTGTGAGTTCAGTTAAACAACCATTCAACATCAATCAAAGATTGGAAATTGCCCCTGGTGAATCTTTAGAATTTTTTCCCAGCCGCATAGAAGATTTTCGTGGTGAAGACATGGTTATAGCTATGCCTATGCGCAATAGTATTCCCATACATTTATCACGCGGGTCAAGAATAAGCGGAAAAGCCATAGCTGAAGAAGGGGTCTTATACTCTTTTGAGTCAACCCTCATGGATTACAGCTTGACTCCCATACCCGTCTGGAT
>JAVBNN010000004.1:0-112720 GCA_031551525.1 Acidaminococcales bacterium | reverse complement strand
CAGGCACTTCCAGAGGACAATCCAAAAGTGGATTCTCCTTGTTCTACCAAAGGACGGCTGAAAGTTCAGCTCTCGCCTGCCTTAGGGTTAGGCCCCGTTTCAGGGCCCCATAGCAAAGTCACAGCCCCCAATTTTGGGGTGAGCCAGTCTACACCTTGCTTTTCTCCCTATATTCCCCCAAGAGCCTATCCATAACCGGCCTTGAGACACCACACAGTTCAGCCATTTTAGACTTAGTTATCTCTCTCGTCATATATTGATTATAGATTCTATCAAAATCCCCCGGTAGCACCTTAGGAACTCTCCCTTTGTACTTCCCATGGGCCTTCGCTAAGGCTATGCCCTCTCGTTGCCTCTCAAGCATAATATCTCGCTCAAAGGTAGCCACAGCGCCTATGAGAGTTACCATAAGTTTCCCGCTGGCACTTGTTGTATTGATATTCTCTTTAAGGCTGATAACACCGACGCCTTTACCAGAGAAGGCCTCAAGGAGATTGAGCAGGTCTCTAGTATCACGCGCAAGGCGGCTGAAGGATTCTATATATACATTATCACCCTCACGGACAAACTCAAGAAGCTCTTGGAGCTTAGGGCGGTCTATGGATTTACCGCTAGTCTTCTCAAGGAAGGTCTTCTCAATAGAGTACGGCTTGAGGGCCTCTATCTGGCGTTCTTCATTTTGCTCTATGGTGGATACCCGGACGTAGCCTATGTTTTTCCCCTTGTATGCTTTGGTTTTCTTAACCATACAAATACCCCTCTCTATAACTGTCTTTTCTTTTAGTAAAACAGTAACAGAAAGGGGTAATATTTGTCAATATAGAATCTTTAATTTATCTGCAAAGAGTTAAACAAAGGCAAAAATCATTCTAAATTAACAGCTTTTTGGGCCTTTTTCAGTGTAAATTTAGGGCATGGTTCAGATTGACTGCAATTACCCTTTTTCTGTTATTACGGCAAAAAGATAATATTGAATTGTTATTAATTCGCTGTTATTATTTTTATAAAAAGCAAAGGACAACATGATGGGTAATAATTTATTAGATATGAAAGAATACCATATTGAACATGAAGAACTTATTGAACTACGTAATTTTTTAGAAAAATGGCGAAAATATGCTGAAACTATTGATTGGGAGCAGGCATACAAGGATACTGAACAACATTTTTGCAGATTTACAGAACAGACTGGTTTTATAGTGCCAATGAACTGGCAGCCAGGGGAAATTAAAGAGTTTCCTATCTCTAGCAAGAAAGATGGAGAAAAAATTCTTTTAGACTACTATAAAACAGATAATAATGCTAACTTAAATCAAATATTCGATGAAATAAAAGAGATTATCAGTAAAAATAACACCAAGTGGAATAGCCTTATTGCAGATTGCTTATTGTGTTATGAAAACAAGTTTTTCAAGCCTATAGTTCCATCACTAGTTTCTATTATTGAAGGTATCATTGCAGAACCCTGCAACATTAATAATGACTATAAAAATAAAATTAATACTTATTGCCAAAAACAAGGCTTCGATGGTTCTTTTACAAGAATTATTTGGACATCAATAGGAAAATATTTTGATAATTTATATAAGTACAAAAAATTTAGTGAAGAAAGGCCAAACTCCTTAAATAGGCACTGGATACAGCACGGTCGGGATAATAGTGAACTATGGCGAGAAATAGACGTTATACAATTATTCTGTGCTTTGCATGCAATGCTAACTGTAACATATAGGTAAAAACTCAAACTATTACTTTTTCCAAAGACCTTAACCAATAAAGAGCACTACCCATAGTCAAACATAAGGACGCAGGTCTAAAGGAGTGATACAAAGATATGAAATATGTTTATCCTGCTATATTTACCCCGGACGCTGAAGGCGTACTGGTGGAGTTCCCCGACTTTGAGAGTTGTTACACCCACGGCGACAATGCAGAGGACGCTTTCTTGATGGCTGAAGACGTGCTGGCTGTTACCCTCTGCCGCCTTGAGGAAGAGAAGAAGGATATACCAAAGGCCACTGACATAAAGAAGATACACGCCGACAAGAAGGCCTTTGCCAGCCTCGTAAGCGCTGATACTTTGGAATACCGCAAGCGTTACGATAAGAGGGCCGTGAAGAAAACCCTCTCAATACCTAAGTGGTTAGACACACTAGCCCAAGAGAAGAACATAAACTTCTCTAATACCCTGCAACATGCGCTCACGGAGCGGCTGGGAGTACAGTGAGCAGGCCTGAGGCTTGACCGGGGGCCACGGGGGAAACAGTCTGAAGTTTAAATCTATAAATCCCCTCTCACAATTTTTCAACAAAAAAAGCCCTCAAGGTTAATCCCTGAGGGCTGGACTATTGAGAAACTATTTGATGCGCTTTAAGGTAGTGCAGAGTAAGCCGGGGGTTGATAGTTCTATTTGTTCATCAATCCACTTTTCCAGCTTTGAACTGTCTACACGCCAAGTTTTGCCATATCTGATAGAGGGAAAATCCTTGCTTTTAACTAGTTCATAGACTTTAGTTCTAGGAATACACAGATAGTTAGCGGTTTCAGAGACTGTAAAAAATCTTTGTTCCATGTTAGTTCCTCGCTTCCATAAAGGGTTACTGAAAGGGTAGAGGGAATTGTCACTGTCTTAACGTTTAATAATACTCTCTCAGATATTTTCAATAAAAATTACTTTTTAAAAACAGATTTTTGGTATAGCTTTTGGTATAGCCATTACTTGTTCAGAACGGTGACGACCATAAAAACGGTGTTAACGGTAGAGGGGTAAAAACGGCTATGCAAGCGGTTATGTAGTATTTAAGCCAAAAAACAGATAGTACAGGGATAGGGACATGGAGCGTATGGCATTCAAGAGGTCAGCGGTTCGATCCCGCTTATCTCCACCAAGCCGTCCAAACCCGAACGACTTTGTGAGGCTCACGGGTCGCGGGTTTTATAGAAAGGTCATCATTACTGTAGTTAAAGGTAATGGTGGCCTTTTCGTTTTCTATGAGGACATCGCGGATCAGATAGTCGACCAGCTTGCGGCGGTCGGACAGGACGGCTTTGTCAAAGTCCTGGAAGCTCGAGAGCCAAAAGGCCACGGCCTCTTTGTCCAGTTTCGGGTAAGACAGATCTATATGGTGGTAATCTTCTTTATAGGTTTTCAGGTCTTTTTCCAAGGTGGTCAGCTCATTGGCCAGGGTTTCGCTGTGCATACCGCTTTTTACGGCCTTGGTGATGTTCTGGATCTGTTTTTCGGTGTCTTTGATACACTTTCCCAGTTGCTGCAGCTTGACGTCGCTGGCGCGTTCCTCGGCAGCGATTTCGGTCATAGTTTGGGCGATGTGGTTTATGGTTTTCTGATCGGAGACGACTTCCAGGGCAGCATCGATCACAAGATCTTCCAGCTTGTCCTTTGGTACATTCTTCATGCCGCATTTTTTCGGGCACTGGTAATAGTAATAGGTCTTATGCGTTCCGTTGCCGCTGGTGCCGGCCATGGAGCCGCCACACTGGCAATGCAGTTTTGTCGTCAGTAAAAATTCAACTGCTCCCCGGCTACGTGCCGGGGCTTTTTTGTTTTTCTCCATCATAGCCTGCACCTTCTCCCATACGGATTTTTCTATAATTACCGGTGTTCCGCCAGCCACGACCTGGCCGGAGTGTTCGTAGATACCGATGTATTTTTTATTGACTAACATTCTCTCGAGACTGGATTTTTTGAACTCACTGCCGTGGACGGTTTTGTACCTCTGCTGGTTTAGGTGCTCAAGGATTTGCGCGATTGTTTGCCCTTCAGCGTAGAGGTTAAAAACTTCCTGTACTATGGGCGCTGTTTTGGGGTCTATAACGTATTTTTTGTTTTCGATTTTGTAGCCGAGGGGTGTCTTGCCGCCCACGACCAGGCCTTTCAGGATATTGTCAGTCATGCCGCGGCGCACCTTCATGGACAGTTCTTCGCTGTAGTATTCGGCCATACTTTCGAGCAGGCCTTCCATCAGGATGCCTTCAGGTGTGTCGGTGATGCGCTCCATGGCGGAGAGGACTTTGATACCGTTACGCTTTAGTTTGTGCTTGTAGGTGGCAGCGTCGTAACGGTTACGGGCAAAGCGATCCAGCCGGTAGACTATGACATAGTCCCAGGCTTTTTTGTCGCTGTCCTTGATCATCTGCTGGAAAGATGGCCGGGCGTCGGTCTTGCCGGACAGGACTCGGTCGATATAGGTGTCGACGACCGTTATTTCCTCACGGTCAGCAAAGGCCCGACACTCGCGCACCTGGCCTTCAATAGATTGTTCATTTTGTCGCTCGCTGGAATAGCGGGCGTAGATGATGGCTTTTTTATTTGGCTTGCTTGCCATTATATCACTTGCCTTAATAGAGTATTATTTTTTGTGCTGGTTGTCGAAAAAATATCTAGTGTAAATAACAGACTTGTTAATTAGAGGCTGATTAAGACCTTTTATAATTTTAATATTTTTTTCACTATGTCAGAACAAGTTGTTTTATTAAAATTGTTTTTTTTCAAAAGCAGTTTTCCAATTGTATCTAGAGCGACTCGAGAAGGAAACCCAATTGTTTCAAAATCACTAATATTTATTGTGTGTGTTCCGTTTATTAATGAATAGAAATTAGCAAATTGGTTGGAATTAATGTAGCAATATAAACCACTACAAAGCGGTTCTGGTATATTTTCATATTTGTTAATTTTGTGAATATATAATAGATTATTATCTAGTCCTATTTTAGAATAATTAAACTTTGAATTGTCATAAATGGCAGAAACAAGGTACTCCTTGTCATCCAAAGCAAGTATTTTTCTAATTAAAATATATTTAGAGTTTGGTATTAATAGTGAACATTCAAGATTTATAGCTTTATTATGTGTTGACCTTTTCGGATGATTTTCTCTTTCACCGAAAATAACATTGTTAGAGTTTTGGATATCTCGAGATATTAATAGAGGAACTTGTTCTTTTGACTGCAGGCAGGCCGATATATATTTTTTCTGCCTAAATTGTACTATAGGACCAACAGATATTTTTAAATCTAGGTCAATCAATCTATTTTTAAAACTCGAAAATGCTTTAGTTAAAAAAACATCGGATTCTTGTTTGGGTATAGCTATAATTTTCTTACGGTTATTTAACATAAGAGAATCAAAATTTGTTTTAAGGGAATAAGCACCATTGTATGAAACAATTATGTTTCTAAATTTTTTTGAATTAATAAAAGTCGATATAATGATCTTGGTCTTGCCCCCCAATCCTTGTACCAGTGATCAAGTTAGTAGAAATATGCTAAACTAACAAAAAGGAGCTGTTACAATGGGCAAGGCAAATTACACGGTGGAGCAGATAATCGTAAAACTTCGAGAAGTTGAGCTTAGCTGCAACCAGGGAAAAACAATCGCGGAGGCGGTGCGGCAGATCGGAGTAAGCGAACAAACATATTACCGCTGGCGCAAGGAATACGGCGGCATGAACACCTCATACGCCAAGCGGATGAAAGCGCTGGAGAAGGAAAACATACGCCTGAAGAAGCTGGTAGCCGAACAGGCTTTGGATATATCGATACTAAAAGACGTCAATTCAAAAAACTTCTGAGCCCGGTAAAGCGCAAAGCGGCCGTCGCACATGTTGTAAAAGAACACAAAGTAACAGAGCGACGGGCTTGCCGGGTCTTGTCAGTTAACCGAACCGCTTATCGGTATGAACCTGTGCGTCTGCCGGATGCAGACGAAGTGCGCTCTGAAATCATCGAATTAGTCTGTAATTATGGCCGTGTTGGATACCGTATGGTAACTCATCTGATGCGCAACCGTGGCCGTCAAATCAACCACAAGCGTGTGGAGCGGATATGGCGGGAAGAAGGCTTGAAGTTACCGGAAAAGCAAACAAAAAAACGGCGGCTCTGGTTGAATGACGGCAGCTGTGTAAGGCTTCGTGCCGAGCACAACAACCACGTTTGGAGCTATGACTTTGTAGAGGACAAAACAGTTAACGGTCGAAAGCTGCGCTTTCTTAACATATTGGACGAATACACACGTGAGTGCCTGGCGTCCATTCCTCGCCGCAGTTGGAAGAACAACGACGTAATTGAGGTATTGGCCGACCTGATGCTGTTGCGTGGAACGCCTGAATATCTTAGGAGTGACAACGGGAGCGAATTCACAGCAAAAAAGATTCGTAAATGGCTTTCAGAGACAGGCGTTATCACGGCATATATAGAACCCGGCAGCCCCTGGGAAAACGGGCATTGCGAGAGTTTCAACGCGCGAATGCGTGACGAATTCTTAAACGGAGAGTTGTTTGGAAATATGTACGAAGCACAGGTGTTGTCGACCTGTTGGGTCAGGTATTACAACGAAGTCAGACCGCACTCGAGCTTGGGCGGTAGCCCACCTGCTCCGCAGGCAATAATCCCGTTGAGCGCCTGACGAGAGCATATATTTTCTGCCAAGATTTGGTATTTCCTAACTTTAAAACTGGACCTAAAAACGGGGGCATTTCATATTCCAATCCCGGCGACCTGGTGCTCGATAACACCTGCGGCAGCGGTTCGACCTGCTTGGCCGCCATAAATACTGGCCGAGACTATCTCGGTATAGAACTGGACGCGGTTTTTTGTGAAATTGCCCGGCAGCGCTGTGCGCAGGCTGTGAAGGGAGAACAGCTGTAAAATTATATGAGAAGGGACTTGATAAAATTGAACGCCCAAGAACTTTATACTTCAATGCTGAAAGTGATGTACACCCTAGCGGACGCCTGGCCAGTCAAACTGGCGGCGTCCTTTTTAGTTGCGCTCCTGGCGTCTAAGCCGACCAAACTGCTTTTGCTGTTTGTACTGCTGGTAGTGTTTGACCTTATTACCCGCTGGATCGCTTTAAGCCGTAAGCACCTTGACGATTGTAACGCCGAAGAAAAAGGGCTGCACGCTTGCGTGCTCAACATGCGCAAGGCAAGGGCGGCAGGCTACATACAGAGCGGACCGATGAAACACCGCTTTGCCGGCAAGTTTATTTGGTATTCACTGATGTGCCTTGTTGCGGCCACGCTGGATATAAACCTTGCCACCATGGGCGAGCCGCAATACTTTGTAAAACTGTTTGTCGCGTATATGGGTGCGTCCGAGGCTATGAGCATACTAGAAAACATGCAGGAGGCGGGAGTGGAACAGGCGGGAGATCTGCTCGATCTGGTAAAGATAAAGCGGGGAGGTAAAAGAGCATGAAGTATTTTAAAATTGACGAATTTACATGCAAAGGTTCCGGCTGCTGTGATGGTGGCACCGATCTGATCAGCCCGAAGTTATTGGGTGTACTGGAAGCGGCCAGAGAAGATGCCGGTAGTCCTATTCATGTAACCAGCGGCTACCGCTGCCCGAAACATAACGCCGAATGCGGCGGGGCCTCGCAAAGCTTCCACATGCGCGGCATGGCGGCCGACGTGTATAGCGACGATATGGACGTTTACAGTCTGAAAGCCGTAATAAAAGCCGCCATGATACGCCAGGGTATCGAAGGCGGCCTGCAGGAGTATCCGGAACAGGGCTTTGTCCATGTGGACGTGCGCGGCTATTGGGCGGAGTGGTGCTGATATGCAGATAGGAGGAAAGCAAATTGAAACGAAGTATATTATTATTGCTGGCGTTGTTTTGCTTGCTTTGGGCTGGGCCCTGCTCAGCCCAGTTCTACACGGTGACGGAAGCGGAATTGACCGAGTTAGACACTATCTTTTCGGCGCTCGAGCAAAACAACAATCAGTTATTGATGGGATTGGAGAAGTCGCAGACGGACTTAAAGACAGCGCAAATACTGCTGGGGAAATATCGGCAGGACTTAGAGACGCTACGGGAGCGGTTAACTCTGCTGGAGAACAAATTGCGGTTGAAAGGGATAGAACTGGTCGAAGCCAGGAGTTTATTGGACGCGGCAAACAGATCCTTCGAGGAATACGCGAAAGACACGAAGAAAACAATGCACCGTATTAAACGGCAGCGTAACACAGCTTGGGTAGTTGTCGGTGGGGTGCTTGTTCTTGCGGCGGCAAAGTAAATGCTTTAGTGTTTATCATGGGGGCGGCTTCGGTCGCCTCTTTTTTTATTTTGTATGATAACTGAACAAAATTATTTTTAATTGGCAGGCTTTTTCCCTTTGATATAGAAATTGTCTTTATAAAATATTGTCGACGGAGATGACATTATGGATGAAGACAGTAAGGATACAAGCAAGATTAATGCTAGCACAGTCACAAATGCAGCAAAAGAGGTCTATGAAGGCAAAGTCGCGCTTGAGGCAGTAGAGAGGGTCGGCAAAAATGTAAATATTAAGGGTGTAGTACATGAAGTAATGTATAAAGACTCTTTTAATGTTAATCCATTGAACATAATTAAGGGTAAAAAGTGCGTACTGACTAAGGCAACAAATGCTTGTAGAGATGATCTTGTTGTAAAGCAGGCAGGTAAAGTTGTGGGGCGGATGCAGTTAAAAGATACCGCGAAATCAATAGGAAAAACGGTAAAACAGGTTTCATCAAAAAAGTATGCCGGTACAAATCTCATTGGAACAAAGGAAACAAAGCAAGCTTATGATGTTTGTGTAAAAGCCGGTAAAGCTACGCAAAAAATGAAGAGTAGTGGCATTTCGTCTGCTACTACGGCGCGAGCAGGGGCTAAGGCTTTAGGTAAAATACCAAAGGCCGATGTTCTTGTGGCATCTGCGAAAGGCGCTGGCGCAATGGGGGCAGCAATTTCAGTTGGTATAGAGGTTGTTTCTTCTGGTAGTGACTGGCTTGATGGTGAAATTACAACAGGTGAATTTGCATGTAAAGTTGCGAAGGAAGGTGCGGGTGGTGGACTCTCGGCCGCAGCAGCTACTACTGCAGGATCGGTTGCGACTGGAGCTGCCGCTACTGGCCTCACGTCAATGGGGGTGGGGGCCGGCATTGCTGCCACTGCTGCTCCAGTCGTTATCGGTGCGGTGGCGGCGATAGTTGTAGGTGCCTGTGTTAAAAAAGTTTTTGATTCAATTATTGATTAAGTATGGGAAACTAAAGTTAAAAACCATTTTAATATAGTGCAAATATAGAGTTATTAAAAAAAGGTAGTTGGGTGACGGGGTTACAAACCCGCAAGCGCTTGCGGATTTATGCCGCCCTAAAATAAACAATCACACCGAAGCTATTTTTGGTGAAAAATATCTCCGTTCGGGCTTGACGGGCTAAACCCCACCAAGTAAATGCAAGCCTTTGAGGTTTTGGCCTCAAAGGCTTTTTTATTTGGCGATAGCAATATTTATGGTATAATATTAACAAAATAAGCCATCGGGAAATCCCGAGGGCTTATTTTAAAATAAAAACAACATATGCGTACAAAAACATGAAAATCTGCTGGTATTGTGATTAAGAAAACGACATGCTAAATGCTGTTTTTTAGGAGTTGGTGAAAATGATGAAAGATATGAAAATACGAAATAAACTGATCGTTTCGTTTGTGTTGGCCAGCGTTGGAGCTCTGTTGATCGGTTTTTCCGGATATTTCAATATAGGCAGGATAAACAGGATAGTTGAATATAACCAACATACTGTAGTGCAGCCTCTGGTGCATTTAAATCACATAACATTCGATGTGGGGCAAATACGGGTAGCGGTGCGCGATAGTGTGCTGACAAATATTCCTGCTGAACGGGAAAAGCAATTTACTGAGATGCGGTCATATTTTAAAGATATTCAGGAAAATGTAGATGTTTATCTGGGCACGTTACGGGAGAGGGATTACCACAATACACGTGAGTATGAACTGGTAGCGAAATTGAAGAACGATATTTTCGAGTGGGCCGGGGATATGCAGGAGGTGGCGCGCCTGTCAAATGGCGGGAAACAGGAGGAGGCCCTTGCGCATCTTTACAATACAGTCATTCCCAAAGGACTTGAAATTAATACCCTGTTGAACAGTATAGTTGTCGAAAATGAAACGCAGATGGCGGATAGCCGTGTTGAGGCAGAGGAAACGTACAATAGTTCTATCTGGATGATGGGCGCCTTGTTTGTCGCCGTGGTGTCCCTGTTGATATTGTTTGGCATATGGATCACTCGCTCCATTACGGGGCCGGTGAAACATATCGTGAAAGAGGCGGAACGATTTGAAAAAGGGGATACGCAGATAGATTTAAGAGGGCTTTCCGGTGAAGAAATGGGGCAGATCGGCTGCGCGCTCAAGAGCGCGGCCAATAAGATAGATGCGCTTATAGGGGAAAATAATAAGGTTTTTACTGAAGTTCAGAGCGGCCAGCTCGACCGCCGTGTAAATGAATGCGGATATGAGGGGGATTTCAAGAAAATCGCCCAAAGCGCGAATAGAACTTTGGGAACTTTTTGTAGGCATTTGGATATCGTACCGCAAGTGATCGCTTTTTTTGATACCACAGGGCATTTTGTCTATGGCAATAAAGTGATGAAAGATTATCTGAATTTATGCTCGCTGGACGAAAAAGATCCGGAGTTGCTGACCAAAATAGTTACATCGGGCGAAGCGTATGCTCTGCCGCAGAAAGTGGCAGAACTTTTCACAAACACGGAGGATGGTGGAAGTTTTTCCGCGCTAGTGGCGGCAAAACTGGCAAAAGAAGAAACATGTTTGTATGGATTGTCACTCAACCGTGTATATAACAGCAGTATGAGAAAACTGGATTGCGTTATGCTAACCATGGTGGATGTTACTGAGGCCATGAAGGCCAAAAGCACCGCCGAAAGAGCCAGCCGTGCCAAAACAGAATTTCTTTCGCATATGAGCCATGAGATAAGGACGCCGATGAACGCTATAATCGGTATGACGCAGATCGCGCGCCGTTCCGGGAATCCAGACAAGATAAGGGAC
This sequence comes from Acidaminococcales bacterium, assembly GCA_031551525.1. Classification (GTDB taxonomy): domain Bacteria; phylum Bacillota; class Negativicutes; order Acidaminococcales; family JAISLQ01; genus JAVBNN01. The sequence goes on along the minus strand of JAVBNN010000004.1, from coordinate 101,860 downwards.
TGCATAAACAAGATAGAAAGTTCTTCCCACCATCTTTTAGGTGTTTTGAACGATGTTTTGGATATGTCAAAAATAGAGGCGGGAAAACTGTCTTTTTCCGAAGAGGAAACAGTTCTTTCCGAAAACTTGCCGTTTGTAATTTCCATGATGAAATCGCGGGCCAACGAGCATGGTATTGCCATTAAGAGCGAAGTCGACATACAAAACGACGTCGTCAGTGTGGATACGCTCAGGCTGAACCAGGTATTGATCAACCTTTTGTCAAATGCGATAAAGTTTTCGTCTGATAATAGCAATATAGACGTTGCGGTGCTTGAGTTGGAACATCAGGATGGCTGGTCGGTTTATCAGTTTTCGATAGAAGACCACGGTATAGGTATGAACGAGGAGCAGGTCGGGCGGCTGTTCAAATCTTTCGAGCAGGCCGACGTCAGTACTGCCAAGCGTTTTGGCGGGACGGGCCTCGGGCTTTCCATATCAAAGAGCATAGTGGAAATGATGAACGGGCGTATTTGGGTGGAGAGCGAAGAGGGCCGGGGTAGCAAATTTAGTTTCACCGTGCGTTTAAAGACGATCCAGGAGCGGACTTCCGGTAAAAAGATAAATGGCGGCAATGGAGCTGTTACCGAAGAGGCGGCGCCTGACTTTTCTAACTTGCGCGCGCTGGTTGTCGATGATGTGGATGTCAACCGTATCATCATTACCGAACTGCTTTCTGAAACCGGGATACAGATAGAAGAAGCGGCTGACGGGCGGGAAGCGGTAAATATATTCGGCAATTCGCCTACCGATTATTTTGACCTGATATTGATGGATATGCAAATGCCTGTGCTGGACGGTTGCAGTGCCACCAGGGAGATACGGACCATGAACCGTGCGGATGCAAAGAAAGTCGCTGTCATAGCGATGACTGCCAACGTTATGAAAGAAGATGTGGAACTGGCGTTGGAGTCCGGTATGGACGGACATATAGCCAAGCCCATAGATTTAACAAGTATGATGGACACTATTGCGCGGATATGCCTGGGTAAGTAGGTAAGCAAAAAATCTGTCCTATAAAGGACAGATTTTTTTATGAAGGGCTTTCGTTACATAGACAGTTCCTGTACAGCCAGGCCCAGTGGCGGAATGAGCTGTTTTTTGCGGCTGAGCATGCCTTTTAGGTGATAGATATTTTTGCTGGATTGCTCCAGGTCAAATGCGTGCTGGATAATGCGCTGGGCTTGGCCGGCGGCCAGAAGGTCGGTGTGTTCTTCCATGATATTGGTCACCATCAAAAGAGCCAGGTCGACATTTTCCTGAAGGCGCAGGGCTTCGAGTTCTTTGCTGAGCGTATCGACGAGTGGCGGGAGCTGGCTACTGTCCATGACATATACCTGGCTGGCCGCTATGCGGTAACTGCCCAACTGAAACTCTTTCATGTCTTGCCTAATAATGTCGTGCGGGGTTTGTTTGTTGAGGTCGGCGCCTTCTTTCAGGAGGTTCATGCCGTGTTCGTTTATATCGAGTTTGGCGAGCAGGGCGAGTTTTTGGGCAACAGTTTTGTCTTTGGCAGTAGTGGTGGGTGACTTGAAAAGTATTGTATCCGAGAGAATGGCCGACAGGAGAAGGCCGGCTATTTTGGTGGGGATATAAATGTTTTTACTCCAGTACATGCCGGCGATGATGGTTGCTGTACAGCCGACCGGCTCTTGCTGGATAAAGATAGGTTCATTGGTTGACAGTCCGCCCAAACGGTGATGGTCGATGATCTCAAGTATCTTGGTGTGTTCGATGCCTTCAACAGCCTGGCTGCGTTCGTTGTGGTCGACCAGTATGACTGGTTGGTGTTCGGACATTATAAGACTGCTGCGGTTAATGATACCGGCCAGGCGGTCTTTTTCCAAGACAGGGTAGTTGCGGAAATTTGTTTCCAGTATCTGGGTTTTTACTTCCTGCAAAAGATCGTTTGGCGCAAAAGATACTATATGTGTTTGCATGATGGCTTTGACCGGTATGCTCTGGGTCAAGAGGCGGGCTGCGGTATATGTGTCGTAGGGGCAACGCATGACTATAATGCCGGTACTGCGTGCTCGGGCAAGGTTTTTATCGGATATGCCCTCGCCTGAGCCGGTCAGGATGATGGCGCTGACTTTTATACCGATGCACAGTTCGTGTACATCGTCACGGTCACCGACCAGCACGATATCGCCAGGCCAGAAGCTATTTTTGATAGTGCCAATGCTGGAGCCGGCAACTTTCAGACGGCCTTCCAGGGTGTTTTGCAGTATTTCACTGCCGCAAAGAACCTCACCTTGTACTACTTCGGCTACCGCGCGGAAAGTAGCGCCGGTTTCAGCAAAGTTAAGAGATGACATGTCTGTTAGAAAACGTTTGGCCAAGTCACCGATCGATACTATGCCTAAAAAGCGACCTTCCCCGGAGATGACCGGGGTGGATTTCATTTTGCTGGCAGAGAGGGTTTGGCCGAGTTTCCATAAGGTATCGTCAGGGTCTACGATGGCCGGAAACTGAATCATAACATCGCGGGCGCGTGGATAAAAATCATCTACTAGCTCAGGCCAGGGCTGTTGAAAATAATTGAGTACATATTGAGTTTCGGCGTTCAAGCTACCGGCACGGGCCGGTTTGGCGTATTCACCCAGTTGGTTTTTCAGGTGGGCGTAAGCTATAGCCGAGCAGATGGAATCCGTATCGGGGTTTCTGTGGCCGATCACATAAATGGGCTTCATTTTTCCTCCGGTTTTTGACCGAACAGCTCACTGGTTTTATGTGCGATGCGCTGGCCAAATATATAGAAAAGATCTTTTGCCTGGTCAAAGTTGGCGCTGGTAGCGACGGGACCCAGATGAATGAAGGGCTGCCCGAGCGCTGCGCCGCCGGAATAAACCAGCATGCCTTTTACCAAAAGATGTGGTATTATGCCGATTATTGCATTATCCGCACCGCCCTGGATATACTGGGCGGTAGAGAATGCGGCGCCCAGCTTCCCGGAAAAAGCAAAGCCACGCGAGGTAGATTCGTCCAGCCATTTTTTCATCTGCCAGGACATACTGGCCAGGTAGGTAGGGGTTCCGAAGATGATAGCAGAGCTCTCATTGATAAACTCTTTGTCTGCACCATCAAGCTCAAATGCCTTTACTTCGATATCCCCGACGCTATTTATACCGCGCATGATTTCTTCCGCCATGGCCCGGGTTTTTCCTGTTTGACTAAAGTAAACTATGGCTATTTTCATATTAGGCCTCCATAGAGAATTTTTCGCTGGTTTTATTATAATATAACCACCGGAAAAAAATAACAACAAATGTGCCTTCTAAAAGGTATACAGGCAGGTGCGTGACCTGCCTGTCGTTATCAGTGATTGTTCTCAAGCGGCAAAACTATGCGGTTAAAAGCGTTTATCACGCCAATAGCGATGGTGAGGTCTACCAGCTCGCGTTCCGGGAACACTTTTCCCAGTTTGTGTTTTAAAGCTATGAGTTCTGCTTTGTCGTTTTTGACCAGAGTTAGGGATTCGCACCACTCAAGGGCGAGTTTTTCTTTTTCATCAAACAGATGGGATAAAGCCCAACCAGGGAGTTTGTCAAGTTTTGCCTGTTCGTGTCCGGTTTTGCGGGCGGCTTCGCTGTGTACTCCGCAGCAGTAGGCGCAGCCGTTGATCTGCGAAGCTCTGAGCTGTACCAGGGTGATGTATTTTTTGTCCAGAGGAGATTTGTCAAGGCTGGTGTGGCATTTGAAAAGGTAGCCAATGCTTTCTTTAGATACTTCGCGAAAATCGGTCATAATAAAATCCTCCCGTAAAATTATTGTTAACGGTTATTCGTTATTAATACTTTCTACATGGAGGTTTTTTTTCCTCTCTAGCGAACAATAATAATAATTAGAAAAGAATTTTTTAATATAATGGCGGGAGGGATTGGTGTATGGAAAAAGCAGTATTTGCCGGAGGATGTTTTTGGTGCAGTATGCCGCCTTTCCAGGGACTTCCCGGGGTAATCTCGGTTACAGCGGGCTATACAGGCGGACATGTGGAAAATCCCAGCTATGACCTGGTATTGACCGGTACTACTGGCCACCGCGAGGCGATAGAGGTGGCCTATGACATGGACAAGGTCACTTATGATAAACTGCTCGATACTTTTTTGCGTACGATCGACCCGACTGATTCCGGCGGACAGTTTGCCGACCGGGCGGAGAGCTACCGCACGGCGGTTTTTTACGCGGATGCGGCGCAAAAGGAAACGGCAGAGCGTGTTTTAAAAGAGTTGGGCGATAGCGGGCGATTTGCTGAAAGCATTGCAGTAGAAGTATTGCCGCTGAAAAACTTCTACCCGGCGGAAGATTACCACCAGACCTATACCAGGGACAACCCGGAACGCTTTTCTTTTTACGAACAGGCGTCAGGGCGGGCAGGCTTTATAGCCGATAACTGGTCAAAGGCCAAGGATGATGAGGTGTTGCGGCGCAAGTTAAACCGTGAAGAATACCAAGTGACACAAAAAAATGCCACCGAGGCCCCGTTTACCGGGCGCTACCAGGGCAGCAAAGAAGAAGGAATTTATGTAGATGTAGCAAGTGGTGAAGCACTATTTTCCTCGCGGGACAAATTCGACCCGGGTTGCGGTTGGCCGAGCTTCAGCCGTCCGCTGGAAAAAGCCGCCGTGACGGAGCAACCAGACAGCACTCTCGGCATGCAAAGAACGGAAGTGCGCAGTTTGACCAGCGACTCGCATTTGGGGCATGTATTTGAAGACGGCCCCAAGGAATCAGGTGGTTTGCGGTACTGCATAAATTCGGCGGCTTTGCGATTTATAGCAAAAGACAAACTGGCGCAGGAAGGCTACGCCAGTTACCTAAAACTATTTGAAAAATAGTTTTAGGTTATTTGTCATCCCACTTGCGCCGGTGAAGTTCCCGTCTGTGGATAGTGCTGTAGCCAATATAACCGATGATGAGCAGGAGGCATGGCACGAAGATGAACCTGCCGGTTAGCCGATAATAATATAGCCAGAAAGCGGCCATGAATACACAAAAAGCAATAAATAAGAAGGGCGCGGCGGACCGTAGGGGGTTTTGCAGGAAAAGAGGCAAATTTTGCGCCAGTTTGGCGGCGAAAAAGCCAGGATACCAGAGGATAAAAGGTAGAGCCGCGATGACCGCGATCAAGGAAAACAGGTATTGCTCGTTGTACAAAAGGTCAAACCTTTCAGAAAACAAGGCCATTGTAGCTAAAAACAAAAAAATCGTATAATTGACGACCGTGGCAAAAAATATCAGATCGTCAGATTCTTTTGCTTTATGATACATTAATAAAAACATCAGGGAAAAAGCCAGATACCCGAAAACAAAGATGGCCAGTATACTTCCGCTAATAGCCATGGCTAAATCTCCTTGTCCCAAAAATAAACACCCCTGCCTAAAGACAAACCTGCAGGGGTGTTTTAATGTTTGCCTTTAGTTTTCGCTTTTCAGGCAGTTGAATAGCAGCGCGGCCAATGCCGCGCCTGCTAGCGGAGCGAGGATAAATACCCAAAGACTTGCCAGGGCATCGCCGCCGACCAGGAGGGCCGGGCCAATACTGCGCGCCGGGTTTACAGACGTACCGGTCAGCGGTATGCCGACAATGTGTACAAAAGTAAGGGTGAAGCCGATAACAAGGCCGGCCACGCTGCCTTTGCTCTCGTCGGAAGTAACGCCTAAAATGGTGAAGATAAAAATGAAAGTAAGGACGACTTCGACCAGAAAAGCGCCGCCCGCGCCGCCGACAGCGGCCACGCCATTAGTGCCAAGGCCGCCGGTTTTATCGGCGACACCCAGCCCAACGATAAGTTTGAGAAGAGCGGCGCCGGCAGTGGCGCCCATTATTTGCGCTGCGGCATAACCTAAAAAGTCGGACAAAGAAAGTTTTTTGCTGACCAGCATGGCAAGGGAAACAGCCGGGTTTATGTGGCAGCCAGAAATGCCGCCGATGACATAAGCCATGGCCACGATAGAGAGGCCAAAGGCCAGCGCTACCGCCAAATGACCGCCCGGCACGTCGCAACCCAGGAATACGGCGCTGCCGCAGCCCATGAAAGTCAATACCAGAGTGCCAATAAACTCGGCGGTGTACTTTTTACCAGAATCCATCATATCAGTCCTTTTCCTGTTTATTTATAATAATACAATAACAATAATAAGAAAAATAACTGTCTATGTCAACATAGATGTTACCTATTACCGTTATGATCTGATGGACACAAGAAGATTTAGCCCTTATTTACCAGATCTACGGCTCTTTTCACCTTGGCGGCCAGGCCTGCCACTTTTGGGGTAGGTACGGCGCAAATGGAGATACGTACGCCTTTGGCCAGCGGCACCAGGAAAATATGCTCCTTTTTCAGTTCCAGGCACACCGCTTCGGCTTTGTTGCAGGGGATGGTCAGAAAAAAACCGGCCCGGTAGGGCAGCATGGCCAGCCCGGCCGTTTGAGCTTCGCGGGAGAAGAGGTCGGCCCGCCCCTTGATGATGCGTAAAGCGGCGGCACGTTCGTCGTCTACCCGGGTGACCAGGGCGGGATCGGCGTAAATGGCGGAGAGCAGCCTCGACCCACCGCGGTTGATGCTCGACCAACTGGCCCGCGCGGTATACTGGTTGGTCTCAAAAAATTCCTGGGCTACAGCTTCGCTGGAAGATATGCCGATCATCGCGCCGACACGCTGGCCGTACATGGTGAAACTTTTGGACATGCTAAAACACACTACCGGCAGGATATTTTCCGGCAGTCTGGACAGGAGCGGGAAAAAAGCGCGACTGGCGGCACTGTCGTCCGTATAGTCTATATAGGCGGCGTCAATGGACAGGATGATAGAATGGTGTTTGTCGGCGAGTTTTTTGAGTATGGCGAGGACGCCTTCCCAGTCGAAAAGCGTCATGCTGTAACCGGTAGGATTGTGCGCCGGGGTATTGAGTATAATGACCAGGCGTTCCTGTTTGGCGAGGAGTGCGGCGGTTTTCTCTTCAAAATCGGCTAGGTTGAAGCTTTCTCCGGCAAACAGAGGGAAGGTTTCAAACTTTCTTTCCGCGTCTTCGGCGATCGATCGGTACGGGCCCCAGCACCACTCGCTGGTCAGGATGGCATCGCCCGGGGAAGTGTAGTTGGCCACGATATTGTGTAGAGCCCCTGTGCCGCCAGGTGTGGCCACCGCCCTGATGTGGGCGTCGGGGCGCTGCTCGCGAAAAACATGCTCCATAGCGGCTTTTAGAAAGTCTGGCAGGCCTTCGAGCGGTGAATATGACACCACCTCGCTCATCGGTATGGTGCGGTATACCGCCTCTACGGTCGGCAGGCAGAAAATATTCTCGTTTTCGTCGAGAAAAGTCCCCGGCGCGCCGTTGATGACCTGTTCTTTACCATAGGTTTCTTTTGCCTTGTTCGCTTCGGCGACTACTGCAAAAATTTTGTCCGGGGCATATTTTCCCCAGGTGTGTGGCGCGGTGATAGCCATATGGTACCTCCAAAGTGTTTTCGTTACTGTTATTGTAATATTTATCGCGGTAAAAAAACAGATGGAAATAAAAGTAATTTATGAAAAGCAAAATACCCGCCTGATAGCGGGTAAAAATAGCTGGGCGATATTTTGGTGGAGGCGAGGGGAGTCGAACCCCTGTCCAAAAGCATTGCTACAAGACCTTCTCCGAGCGCAGCCGCTAGTTTGTGTTTCGCTTGAAGATCGCCTGGCGGCAAGCTATCTTCTTGCTAGCTCTCAAAGATTTCCCTTCCGGCTCTCAGCGCCAATTGCCGGAGGTAAGCCCGCTAAAGTGACACCCTGGTCCAGCCCCGCAGGCTTAGACTGGTAGGATGCTGGCGTTAAGCCGCCAGAGCAAAATTATCTTCTGCGTTTGTAAAGAGGTCCAACGTTTAGCGGTCTGTTGGGACACCGGCTCGCTTATCTTGCCACACCTGCCCCTGTCGAAACCAGTACGCCCCCGGCTTCAAGGCATCATAGCCTGATAAATATTATAGCATAACTGCTGTGGCTTTACAAGAAAGGAATAGAATAAAAATACGTTGACGGGGTAATGTGGATTAAAATAAGATACTTGTAGCAAGTATTTTATAAACTGGGGGTATAATTATGAAAAAAGGTATATTGGCAATCATCGCCGCTATGTTTTTTTGTTTTGTTTTTACCGGCTGCGGAGGGGAAAAGCAGACGCCCGCGGCCAAGCCCAGCCAGCCAGCCCAGCCCGCCCCGGCGGCTAAAGAGGTTTCGGTGGGCGATCTTTTAGGCAAGGGCAAAAATATTTCCGGCCTTACTTATGATTATGTTCTGTCTGCTAAGGAAATGCAGCTGACCGGAAAGTTCTGGGCCAGCGGCAAGAAGATAAAGTTTGAAACTACGGTGGCCAATCAGAAGGTGATCACTATCATAGACGGCTCAGCCAGCGTCATGTATAATTATCTGCCGGATCAGAAACTAGCGACTAAAATGGCGCTCGACCCGGCTAAGATACCGGCCATGCCGGATAAGTACAGCAAAGAGGTAGATCCAGCCAAGTTCAAGGTGTTGGAAAGCACGACGTATGAGGGGGTAAAGTGCAAGGTGCTGCTCCTGGAAGACGCGGGCAACGCAACGCAAAAACTGTGGGTGCGCGAGGACTACGGTATGCCAATGCGGGTGGAGATGACCAGCGCCAGCGGCGATAAACAGGTGATGGAATTTAAGAACATGAAGGTAGAAGCCGTGCCGGATAGTGTGTTTGCGCTGCCGGAAGGGGTGCCGGTGACTGATCTTGGCGCTATGATGAAGAATATGCCTGTTAAAAGTTGATAATCGGATATTTTACAAAGAGCTGCTGCCAGCAAGGCAACAGCTCTTTTCCTGCATGAGTGGGACAAACAACAGACCGCGTGCTATAATCTAGTCATATTTATACGAGGAGCAAAAGTTATGTCAGACACTTTGAGGGGTACTGTTTACAGTATCCTGTCAGCCTGCTGTTTCGCCGTGCTGGCTATTTTTATCCCATACGCCCTCGCTGGAGGCGCCAATACGGTCACTATCATGGCGACGCGGTTTCCTGTGGCAGCGGTGGCTCTATGGGGGATGGTCATATATAGGAAGCTGCCGCTGGCGCCGCTCTCAACGGCAGTGGCTATCATGCTGGTAGGGGCGTTGGGCTACGGCGTGACGTCGGCTTTTCTGGTACAGGCGGTACATCGTACCGGCGCGGGAATGGCGGCGCTCTTGCTTTACCTCTATCCAGCGATGGTCACTGTGCTCACTATCGCGTTGGGGATGGAGCTGTTCAGCCGCAACAAGCTGCTGGCGCTTATATTGTCTTTTTCCGGCATGGTCATAGTGCTGGGCGGTAATGCGGCGGAACTCGACTATATGGGTGTGCTGTTTGGCGTTTTGTGCGCGGTGTTTTATACTTTTTACATAACTGCCGGGGCGCACTTTACTAAAAATGTAGAGCCGCTGGTCAGTACGGCGCTTATCGTTAGCGGGGCTGCCATACTTTATATCGTGAGCGCGCTGGTGAGCGGGGACTACACGACGGGGATCAGTATGACCGCCTGGCTGGCGATAGTGGGCTGCGCGATCTTTTGCACGTTCTTTTCCATTATGTTTTTATTCGAAGGGATAAGGCTGATCGGGCCGAGCAAGGTGTCCATCATCAGTACGATCGAGCCGGTGATTACGATAATCCTGGCGGTGATACTGTTCAATGAAACTTTTGTGCCGGTGCAGCTTCTTGGTGTGGCGATGGTATTGGGAAGCATCCTTATACTGCAAAGGTAGGCGGTTTTATTCGATCCCTTGTTGAGCCAGTTTTTCTTTGGTCAAACCGTATATGATTCGTTGTTCGACCGGGTAAGTCGGCATCTGGCCGGCGAAAGCCCGGTTGAATTTTTCCCAGAGCTGGCGTTTGAGGGGGGAGCCTTCCGGCAGGATGTCGTAATAAAGTGGAAATATCTGGGCAAATCCGTCCGGGTAAAATACCACCCAGCCAGAGCGGTGCTGGTTTACGCTGTCGAGCGCCCAGAAAAAGTTGTTGTTTTGTTTGTCAAAAAGATGGTGTAAAATACCATCTTTTATGTTTTTCTGCACGGGGCCGTAAAAGGGATCGTCCGGCAAGGAGGCCAGGCGGCGCAGTTCGATATAGGCGGTGACGCCGGCGTAGGATTCGCAGTTGTCCATCAGGTATTTGGTATCGCGGCCGGGCATTACCACGGTCAAACCGTCTTTGGCATCCTGGAGAGAGGGCAGGGTGTAGGCTATGTCGTCTATCCTGGTCCAGTTGCCAGCCAAAATACTGTGGTCACCGGTCAAAAGGACGTACTTATAAAGCAGGTGGAGAAAAAGGCCGGAATAACCGTCGACTGAGTCGTAGTTTTGATTGGCTTCCTGCTGGCCGTTTTTTATGTGAAAGTCGTAAATAGTGCCGTTCATGCCGTGCTTATCGGGGTAATTTAGATTGTCAAGATACCACTGGAGAAAAGCCCTGACCTCCGTGATGTGCCGCTGGTGTTCGAGTTCATTAAGGGCAAGTATGCTGACAATGTAAGGTGAGAAAAAGTCAATATAGGGCAGTTCTTTTTCATATACCTTCAAAATGGCCGTGGCTGGATGCACAGGCGCGGCGGCTGCGCCGCCGGGGCATAGCCCGGTGAGCAGGATGACGCTGGATAGGGCGGTGATCAAGAGCTTTTTCATGGTAAATCCCCCTTAAAGTCATTCGTGCTGCCGGTCTTTGGCGATGCGCGCGATTTCACGCTTGGCGTCTTTTTCGGCGATATCCTGCCGCTTGTCGTAAAGTTTTTTGCCGGTGGCGAGCGCCAACTCGATCTTGGCCCGGCCACGGGAAAAGTATATTTTAAGCGGAATCAGCGTGTAGCCTTTTTCTTTTACTTTGCCAATGAGTTTACTGATTTCCGCTTTATGCAAAAGTAGTTTTCTCGGGCGCAGCGGGTCGTGGTTAAACCTGTTACCCTGTTCGTAAGGACTTATGTGAAGATTGTTCAAGTACACTTCTGCGTTTTTGTCTATTTGGGCGTAACTGTCTTTGAGGTTGGCCTTGCCGGCGCGCAGGGACTTTACCTCTGTGCCGGTGAGGGCGAGGCCGGCTTCGTACGTTTCGTGTATAAAGTAGTCATGCCGCGCTTTTCGGTTGTCTGCGACGATTTTTATGCGGCGCTCTTCCATGTTCGGTATTCCTCCGCTCAGCGACTTTTTTTGTTTTTAGCCAAGTTTTTATTTTTTTTGTTTACGATACTTTTAGCCGGTTTGCGGGACTTTGGCCCACGGGTCTGGCTGTGCTCCGGTGATTTTTTCGTTAGCGTTTTTTTGACGCCGACCGTTTGTCCGGGCAGGATGAAGTCTACCGTGCGGTTGGTTATATTGGCAGACAGTACTTCGATAGTTACCGTATCGCCGATACGGTATACTTTTTTGGTCATCTCACCGATCAGGCAGTATTTTTCTTCTACATATACGTAATAATCATCGGCCAGGGCTGACATATGCAGCAACCCCTCGACGCCGTTCGCGAGCTCCACAAAGAGACCGAAGGCGGTAACGCTGCTGATGACGCCGTCAAATTGTTCGCCGACAAAGCCCAGCATGTATTCGGCTTTTTTCAGGTCGAGGGTATCGCGCTCGGCCTGCTCGGCGGCTCTTTCCTGGCGGGAGGAGTGTTCGGCAGTAGCGGCCAGGTATGTTTTAAGCGCTTCCTGATTGCTTTTAGAGGTTTTCCCTCCGGCCTTCAGGCGCCGGTGTACCACTAGGTCGGGATAGCGGCGGATGGGCGACGTAAAATGGGTGTAATATTCGGCGGCCAGGCCGAAATGGCCGAGATTTTCCGCTTTGTATTCTGCCTGTTTAAGTGAACGTAGCACTACCTTGGAGATGAGTTTTTCCTCCGGCTGCCCGACTATTTTAGCCAGCAGTTCCTGTAGCGCGCCCGGCGTTATGTTTTTGGCCGGGGGCAGTTTCAGGTTAAAGGTATTAAGGAGTCCGGTCAAAGCGGTGATTTTATCGTCTGCCGGCGGTTCATGCACACGGAAGATCGCGGGCATGCCGCGGCGGGAGAGTTCTTCCGCCACGGTCTCGTTGGCGGCCAGCATGAATTCTTCGATGATGGATTCGGCGACCGAGCGTCTTTTCTGTATTATTTCGAGCGGTTTTCCTTTGGCGTCCAGTATGGCTTTTTGCTCGGGAAAATCAAAATCGATAGCGCCGCGCGCCAGGCGTTTGTTGCGCAGTGCGCCCCGGAGGCCGACCATGGTTTTTAGAAGGCTGACCAACTGGATGGATGTATCAGCCGGCAGAACGTCGTCTTCGAGTAAACTCTTGACCCGCGCGTAGCTAAGACGCAGTCCGACGTTGATTACTGCCGGAAATATTTCGTGTTTGACTACTTTACCCGCGGGGTTTATCTGCATCTCGCAGGCCATGACCAAGCGGTCTTCTCCGGCATTCAAGCTGCAAATGCCGTTACTCAGGCGCTCGGGCAGCATGGGCAGTACGCGGTCCACCAGATAGACGCTGGTGCCGCGTTCTTTGGCCTCTTCGTCGAGCGCGGAGTTTTCCACTACATAATGGCTGACATCGGCTATATATACGCCGAGCAGCCAATCGCCGCCGGAGAGATGCTCCGCGTATACAGCGTCGTCGAGGTCTTTGGCGTCGTCAGAGTCTATAGTGACGATAAAGCGCTCCCTTAGGTCGCGGCGACCGGATAGTTCGTCAGCTGTTACGGTTTTATTTATTTTTTTGGCGGCGGCCAGCACTTTGGGTGAAAACTCGGTGGCGAGGCCATGCTGCTTTATGATGGACAATACCTCAAGGCCGCTGTCACCGGCAAAGCCCAGTATTTCCGTGATGCGTCCTTCGGCGTTTTTATTGCGCTCCGGCCAGGAGGTGACTGCGGCTACGACTTTTTGTCCGTCTCTGGCGCCGTTAAAGTTCTTTTTGGCAATAAAAATATCCTGCTGCAATTTTTTGTCATCTGGTGTTACAAACCCGTAATCGCCGCGGCGGTTAAAATTGCCGACTACTGTAGGGTTGGCGCGCTTTAAGATGCGCACGATCGCGCCTTCCGGTTGTTTGCCTTCAGGACGGCTGTTGATGCGGGCGATGGCCCGATCGCCGTTCATAGCGCCCAGCAAACTGTCCGGCGGGATAAATATGTCTTCACCGGATTTGTTTTCCGGCACGAGAAAGCCAAAACCCTTGCCGGTCATACTAACCGTGCCGGTGATGAGGTTCATTTTTCCCGGCAGTCCGTAAGTATTGAAGCGCGTACAAATGATAGCGCCCGCTTCTTCAAGTTCTTTGACTATGGCCCAAAAATCTTTTACCTGGCTGCCTTCAAAAGCGAGTTTTTGCAGTATATCTTCTTCAGATAAAGGTTTATAGGAGTCGGACTTCATGAGGGCGATGATTTTTTCTTGCAGTTGTTTTTTGCCCATGGTCAGGTAGCCAGGAGGATCTTGCCGGTGGCTTCGGCGGCCAGTTGGCCGTCTGCCAGGAAGAGTTCCCCCTGCATCTCATACATGCGTCCTTTTTGTTTTATGGGGCGTGCTACGGCGCGGAGCGGCTGGCCTATAGGCACCGGCTGTCGATAGCGCACTTCAAGGCGGGCGGTAAACGCGTCTTTGCCAGTGCTTTTATGCACAAAACCGGCTATTACTTCATCCAAGAGGGTTGTGATGATGCCGCCGTGCACGCGTCCATCATAACTTTGATGCTCCGGGCCGGGGATAAAAACCGTGCTGTATTGGGCTTCTGTCAGTTCAAACTCCAGTTTGAGGCCGATAGGGTTGTCTTTGCCGCAAGCAAAGCACCAGCTGTATTGGTCACTCATCTTCTTCCTCCTTTAAAAAAGCATTTATGCGTTCATATACTTTTTCCCGTTCTTCATCAAGTATTACCATGTGGCCGGAAGCGTCAAGCCACATAAGTTCTTTTTTTTCGCTGGCCAAGTGCTTGTAGATATAGCTTGCGCTGTCGGGAGTTGCGGTATGTTCCACCCTTGACTGGACGATGAGCACCGGTTCAGTGATATCGGAAAGTTCTTCTTTGACCAGGTCGCGCAGCTTAAATAGGCTCGCGAGTGGTGCAAGTGGGTATTTATCATAAGAAACATTATGCGCTTGCTCGATCGTGTAACGGCGTTTACGTTTGGGCAGATATTTTCTGAACAAACGATAGAAGGGCAAAAGGGGCGCCCGTTTGTCGTAGACGAAAATAGGCGTCGATATGGCCACGACTCTTTCGACGGAATAGCGTGCAGACAGATGCAACGCCAAAAGAGCGCCCAACGATGTGCCGACTACCGATACTTCCGAGCACAGTTTACGCAGGATGTGGTATCCGTCTTCCACCGCTTGGTACCATTCCGTCCAAACGGTACGCGCAAGATCTTCCACGCAGGTACCGTGTCCAGGCAACCGTACAGCCAGCACAGTAAAATTGCGTTCGTGCAGGTACTCGCCCAAAAGCTTCATTTCAGCGGGCGAACCGGTAAAACCGTGTATCAACAATACTCCTTTGCCACCCGATGGCAATAAATAAGGCTCGGCGCCTTTCATAATAGTCAAGGTATTCTCTCCTTCCGCAACTATGCGGAAAACATATTTTGACTTATATATTATAACAGTTTTCCCGGTTATTTGCACTTTGTTAATAATTAGTACCAAACAGATATACGTTCGTATATTTTTTCATTGTAAAAGAGGAAAAAATCTTGTAAAGTCGTATTAACAGCAATAAAGATCATTTTATTTATAGGGAAAGTAGAGCGGGAGGGGCGAGTATATGGCAAAAGGCAGTAATTGTTCAAGATTTTACAGGTTACTTTGTGTGGCCGCCATGCTGGCATTTTTACTGATAACAGCCGGGTGTGATGATTCGGAGGGAAAGGTTGATGAGAACGCAGCAAAGATAGCAATAAAAGCAGTGGAATACAGCAAAGAGAGTGTCGACGTTGTTTTGCCGGAAGTAAGGGAAATGAAGAACACGTCGCTGCAAAAAAAGATAAATGAAAATATAAAAAATGCAGTACTTTCCCTGGAAAACAAAGGAAAAGACGGAGGATTGAGTGGGGATTACCGGGTGCTTTTCCTGAACGACCGCCTTTTGATAGTGTGTTTTTCCGGCTTGAATGAACTGCCTGCGGCCAATGGGGTCGAATATGTGGAGCAGATGGTACATATCGATCTGACTACCGGCAAGATATACACTATGGCCGATCTGTTCAAAAAAGGCAGTAAATATGAGGAAGAAATACTGAAAATAGCTAAAGACCAGACGGACTACCGCCTGTATGACCCGAGCGCTAGTGAAGGCTGGCAGTTTTCCGCCTTCAAGACTTTTTGGGATCCCAAGACCAAAGGACAGCAGTTCGCGCTGTGCGACGATTATTTTTGGGTATACACCGTCTCCAGTGATGATGCCTGTTTTGTGCCTGGTTTTGGCATACCGTATGGTGATTTGGACAAATTTATAGACAAAGAAGGCGCTTTCTGGAAAGCCTTCTCCGGGCAGGAGAACCGCGCTGCCGAGGTAGCGGAAGATGTTTTCATGGATCCACCGGAATATGAAAGTTATATACAAGATATGGAAGAAGCGGCTAAGGCCGAGGCGGAAAATGATAAGAAAAAGGCCGATGCCGCCCGTCTGGCTGCTGAAAAGCAAAAACAGTCCGCCGCCGAAAAGGCTGCCTATGAAAAAGGCATGGCTGCCGGCAAGGCCTCCGCTCCCAAACCGGCTGCCAAACCGGCTGCCAAACCGGCCGCCAAAGGCAGTGTAGCCTGGAAAACTACCAAGGTTGTCGGCAACAGCGACGGCACCAGGACAGTACACGGGCAGTATGTAAATAATTTTAACAACCGTACGGTCACCAGGATAAACAACGCTACCCTGACCCTGGTCTACAAGACGGCTGCCGGTGTGCAAAAAACTTACACGGTCAAATACAATACTCCTGTGGATAAAGTGGTGCCACCGCTGAAATCCACGACCGGCTGGTACAAATTCCGTCCGCCGGCCGACTATAATAAGAATTATGTCAAAGTCACCGTAAATTTCAATTATTCTTACAGGTAATGGTACTGTAAAACCGAGTAAAAACACCCCCGTCGCTTCTTCTGGCAGCGGGGGTGTTTTTTTTGGTTGAGGCGGTATATAATAGCACTACTGACTATTTACGAGGGGCTTTTATGGACATTTTCTCCCGCAGCCTGACCGGCCGCTCTTTTTTGAAGATAATAGCGCCGACTACCGTATCCATGTTGTTCATATCTTTTTATACGGTAGTAGACGGCTTGTTTGTCGGACGCTTCGTCGGCGAGAACGCCCTGGCCGCCGTAAATATAGCTTTTCCGGTATTGAGCGTTATTTTTGGTTTTTCCGTCATGCTGGGCAGCGGAGGCAGTGCCATAGTCGGGGCACTTTTAGGTATGAACAAACCGCAGGAAGCCAAAGAGAACTTTAGCATGATACTCTTGGCCGGACTGGCCGCAGGCCTTGCGCTTGCCACACTGTTCATTGTTTTTTTAAAACCCGTGGTTATATTTCTTGGCGCCAGCGAGGCGCTCTACCGGGACTGCTATGACTATGCTTTTGTCATAGCACTGGCCGCGCCGTTTATTATTGTCAACGATATCATGGAAATATTCATGCGTACGGACGGCAGCGCGGGAGTGAGCCTGGGCCTTGCGCTATTCGGCGGCATTTTGAATATCATCCTCGACTACATTTTGATCGTGGAGTACGGCTTTGGTATAAAAGGTGCGGCCTGGGGCACGGCCATAAGTTTCATCATGCCGTCTTTTTTTGCGGCGTTTTATTTTGCCAGAAAAAGCAACGTATTGCGTTTTACCCGGCCGGTCTTAAAAAGCGCGGTGCTTTTAAAGACCTGTACAAATGGTTTTGCCGAGATGGTCATACGCTTTTCTACTGCATTCACGACGCTTTTGTTCAATATCATGACTATGAAATACCTGGGAGAGGCGGGAGTTGCCGCCATCAGCATTATCCTGTACGCCCAGTTTCTCATGATATCGGTTTACCTGGGCTTTTCTTTTGGCAGCGCGCCTCTTATCAGCTATAACTACGGCGCCCGTGACCGGGATCAGCTGAAGAAAACCATGCACTACAGCAACAACTTTCTTTTGGTTTCGTCGGCGGTTATCTTCTTGAGTTCACTCATTTTCGCGCCGTATATAGTGGAAGCATTTGTCGGGCGCGCTACTGCAGTATTTGATATAGCCACCAGCGGGATGCGTTTTTACTCTCTGACGTTTTTGTTTATTGGGTTTAATATTTTCGCATCTGCCATGTTTACGGCCTTTTCCAACGGGCGGGTATCGGCGGTCATATCCATAATGCACTCCTTCGTGTTTTTTACCGCCGGCATCATAGTTTTGCCTATGTTGTTTGGAATAAGAGGCATCTGGCTGGCTGTGCCGATCGCCGAATTGGCTACATTAGGCGTCTCTTGGTACTTTGTAAAGAAGCACCGTAGCGTTTACGGATATTAAAAAAACCGGCTGAGCCGGTTTTTTTGTTACAAAAGGTTTTTTCGCATTTGTTCGCCGCTGAATGGCGACAGGTAGGCGGGCGCTATGTCAAATGCGGTGAAAGCGCCTTTTTGGCCCTCCCGTGACAGGCGGGCGGCGGCTCTCGCGTAGGCTAGGAGTATGCTGGAAGTGAATTCGGGGTTACTGTCCATTTTGAGCGTAAGTTCCATCACGTGGTCGCAGTTTTTCGAGGTGCTTCCGGCGCGCAGG
Source organism: Acidaminococcales bacterium (assembly GCA_031551525.1). Taxonomy (GTDB): domain Bacteria; phylum Bacillota; class Negativicutes; order Acidaminococcales; family JAISLQ01; genus JAVBNN01. The sequence goes on along the minus strand of JAVBNN010000004.1, from coordinate 84,075 downwards.
ACAAAGCCACCGTGCGGCATGGCAGAATGTTTGGCCTTAAAGGATGTTTCGTCCATGAAAGTGACGGTGGTATCATAGCCGTCAAAATAGTTTGGCATTGCCTTGATGTTCTTCTCTATCGAGTCTTTATCGGCGCCCAGGGCAGCCACCACATAACAGTCGCGGGTATGCATCTGACGGGGGGCGAGGTGAGGGCGTTTGCCAGAACGTATCTGGTCGAGGGCCAGTTGGACCGGCATGGTGTATTGCTTGCCGTCAAGTACTCCCGGAACATGGCGCAGGGCATCCGAATGGCCCTGACTGACGCCGGGTCCCCAGAAAGTATAGTCGTCGCCGTCCGGCAAAACACTCTGCATTAAAAGCCGAGTGAGAGAAAAGAGGCCCGGATCCCAGCCGACTGATATCACGCCTACTTTGTCGGAGGCTTGCCCCGCAACGTCTACGGCAGTAAAATGCTCAGGGATGACGGCGTGTGTATCGAAACTATCGACGATGTTAAAATGTTTTACAAAAACTGGAGACTGCTCTCGAAGATCGGTAGCGCTGCCGCCGCACAGGACGAGTACGTCTATTTTATTTTTCCATTCGGTGGCATGGGCGATGGGTACGCAGGGAACGCCGGAGGGGGTGGGTAAAAGTTCGCGGCGGGAAAATATAGCGGCCAATTCCATGTCAGGCATTTTGGTTATCGCCTGCTCGACCCCGCGGCCGATGTTGCCGTAGCCAACTATACCTATACGTATTTTTTTGTCCATCAACATACCTCTCATAATAAAAAATAGGGAATCACAATAAAAGTATAACCAAGTCCGGTCAAGAATGACAGACTTTTTGTATGTATACATGAAAGGTGGCTACGCCTTGAGCACAGGATAACTGCCCAGCACTTTGAGCCACAGGGCTTGTGGCTGTATAGCTTCGAGGGCTTCTTTGACCTTGCTGGCATCAGACGCCCCCTCGAGGTCAAAAAAGAATATATAACGGCCAAGAGCAGTGCGGGCAGGGCGGGATTCTATACGCACCAGATTTATATCCCTTAACGCGAATTCCTGCAAAAGTTGGTATAGTGTGCCGGCTTTTTCGCCGGGCAATTCACACACGAGAGAGGTTTTAGCGGCGCCTTCTTCGGCGCCGGTGAACGGTTTGGCGGCTATTACCACGAACCGTGTGCAGTTAACTGAAAAATCCTGCAAGTCATTTTTATATATAGACAAACCATAAAGCCGAGCGGCGTCTTCGGTACCGATCGCGGCGCACCCGGGCCGTTCGGAGGCCAGACGGGCGGCTTCGGCTGTACTGGCTGTTTCTTCAATTTTGGCGTGGGGATAAAGTTTTTTTATTTTTTCCCGGCATTGGGCAAGCGCCTGTGGGTGTGAAAGTATCACGCTTATGCATTCACCGGCGCCTTTAGCCATGAGGTGATGGCGGATTGGCCAAACAAGCTCTTTCACTATGCAAAAATCTCGTCCCCCAGAAAGCGTGTCGAGAGTGATATTTATAGACCCTTCAATGGAATTCTCTATCGGAACTACGCAAAAAGCAGCCTCACCGGTATCAATGGCATTGAGGGCGGCCAGTATGGTGGGGCAAAGGATATGTTCGGCATCTGGAAAAAGCCGACGGGCCGCCGCTTCGCTGTGGGTGCCGCGCGGGCCGAGAGAGGCAATGGGTAAGCTGGTGGTCATGGCAGAACTCCTTTTTACAGATATATAATAATTTATCACCGGATAAAATATTTGTCATCATGTATTTATTTACTTTCACAAATTTCATTATATATTTATAATTTGTGTTTTTCTTGCGCAGAAACTATAATAAATATTAAAGTATTTGAGTGAATCATTCGAAATATTTTAATAAGGGATTTTTTACATCAGTAAAATATTTTGAATTGGGATGTGAAAATTTTGGCAAGTAAAAGACTATGGGTTGATGAACTGCAACCGGGTATGCGGCTGTCGGCTCCTGTAATGTTGAAAAATCAAATAGTGGCTGATGAAAATACAGTTATTACAGATAGGCTGATCGGCCAACTGAAAAACCATGCCGAAATATTGACCGTATTGGTAGAGGCCGATCGTCCGGGACGGAAGCTCAACCGGCGCGAGCTGGTCGTGCAGGAAAAATACGAAAAAACCATTGAAGATGTAAAAAATGTTTTTGACCAGGTGCGAGAGAGTAAGGAAATACCTATTAACAGCATAGTAGAACTGACCAGTACGACTTTTGAGACTCTGCTCAAGGAAAATTTTGTTCTGGAGACGCTCAAGGGGTTGCGCAGCGCGGACGAATATACTTATTTTCACTCGATCAATGTGGGCGTATTGTGTGGGGTATTGGGCAGGTGGCTTAAATATGACGACGATACTATATTTATGCTGGTACTAAGCGGGCTTTTGCATGACGTGGGTAAAGCGCGTGTGCCGCTTGATATACTGAACAAACCGGGCCCCCTGACTAATGAAGAAATGTCTGTTATGCAGCGTCACACGGTATTTGGCTATGAAATGTTGAAAAATGTACCTTCTGTGCCTGACGAAGTGAAGCTAGCCGTACTTCAGCACCATGAGCGCAACGACGGGACGGGTTACCCGTTTCATCTCAAAGAGGAAAAAATTGGCGACTTTGCCAAAATAGTTGCTGTGGCCGATACTTACGATGCCGTCACGAGTAACCGGGTCTTTCAGACGGCAGCCTCGCCCTTTGCGGTAATGGCCATATTCCAGGAAGAGATGTTTCTCAGGATGGATTCGCATATTTGCCTCCCGATGCTCTCCCAGATCAAAAACACTCTGGTCGGGCGGCATGTGGTGCTTGAGGACGGACGCAAGGCGACCATCATATTTGTAGGGACCCAGTCCATAGAAGATATGGTGCTGCAGGCCGAAGACGGGGAGTTTATAAATCTCGGCATGCGTGACTTCAAGCAGTTTAAAGACTATATGGCATGAAAGCGGCGGCCTTGATGGCCGCCTGTATTTTTACGGGGGCTTGAACAAGGCAGTGTTTTTTTGTTATAATATAGTTAGCTTATATGGGCGAGGTGGAAAGATGCGCAATTTTTCTTGCTGACACGAAAGTGAATAAGGTATGACGGAAGGGGCTTTTAAGCCTTTGATTCTGTTGCCTCTGCGAGAAAGTTGCTATTTACATAAGGCCGGTACGTTTTGGCGTACTTATTTTGTTATTTGGGCCAGGCAAGGAGCAATTTCTTGCCTGGTTTTTTAATTTGTCCGGAGGTGGTTTTATGTCCCTTATCAATATTAAAAATCTTACATTCTGCTATGATGGCAGTTATGACAATATCTTCGAAAATGTATCATTCCAGATAGATACTGACTGGAAACTGGGTTTTACAGGGCGCAACGGTCGAGGCAAGACTACTTTTTTAAAGCTTTTGCTGGGGAAATATGAACACCGCGGCTGCATAGAAAAAAACGTTCACTGTGACTATTTCCCTTTTCCGGTAGCCGATAAGACGTTCAATACCATAGATATACTTTCAGGCATCGCTTCAGAGGCCGCGGCGTGGGAAGTGCTGCGCGAACTTAACCGGCTGGAAGTAGTTGAAGATGTGCTGTTTCGTCCGTTCGAAACGTTGTCGAGCGGCGAGCAGACTAAAGTGCTACTGGCGGCATTGTTTTTAAAAGCAAACAATTTCTTGCTTATCGATGAACCGACCAATCACCTCGATAGCGAAGCGCGTGCAACGGTGGGGCGCTATCTCGACAGCAAGCGCGGCTTTATCCTGATTTCGCACGATCGGTCGTTTCTGGACTCATGTATCGACCATATCTTATCTATCAATAAAACCAATATCGAGGTGCAAAAAGGAAATTTTTCATCATGGTGGCATAATAAAGAGTTGCAGGATTCTTTTGAGCAGGCGGAAAACGACCGCTTGCAAAAAGACATAAAACGCCTGGAATGCTCGGCGCGTCGCAGCGCGCGCTGGTCGGACAGGGCAGAAAGTTCCAAGATAGGCGAACATGTAGGCGACCGGGGCTATGTCGGGCATAAAGCGGCCAAGATGATGAAACGCGCCAAAAACATAGAAAGTAGGCAGAAAGCAGTTCTGCAAGACAAGGAAAAGCTGTTGAAAAATATCGAACGGGCAGACGAACTCAAGCTGTCACCGCTCTCCCACCACGCCCGTTGTCTGGCGAAACTGGAAAAAGTGCAGGTCTATTACGCAGGCAAACCGGCTAGTCCGGAAGTGTCGTTTACGATAAAAGAAGGCGACCGAGTGGCGCTATGCGGTAAGAACGGCAGCGGAAAAAGCAGCCTCCTTAAATTGGTGCGTGGTGAAAGTATGGCAACGAGCGGGTATTTTCACAAGGCCGGCGGTATGATCGTATCCTATGTGCCGCAGGACACTTCTTTTTTGCGGGGCAGCCTGTCTGGGTATGCCGAGGCATGCCAGATAGATGGGAGTTTATTTAAAACGATTCTGCGCAAACTGGATCTTTCACGGCTGCAATTTGAAAAAGATATGGCGGATTTTAGCGGCGGACAAAAGAAAAAAGTGCTGATAGCAAGAAGCCTGTGCGAAAAAGCGCATCTTTACATATGGGACGAGCCGCTCAACTATATCGACGTACTGTCGCGCATCCAGTTAGAAGAGTTGCTGCTGGCCTATCGGCCTACCCTGCTGTTTGTCGAACATGACGGGGCGTTTGTGCAAAATATTGCTACCAAGAAGGTATTGTTGCAATAAAAAAGGCCCGGCGATAAACCGGGCGGGATTTTCGTATGTTCAGAAACGGTCGACTATATTCTGAATGAACGGGTACTCAAAATATCTGCTGTTGAAGGCGGCCCAGGCGGCGATGAAAGACAACACAAAAAACATTATTCCGATAAGTCCGAGAACGGGCCAGAGCAGGACGCCTATAAGTATAGAAGTGAGCGCCGAGGTGACGATGCATAGTATGCCGACCAGCGACTGGGCCACCAGGGCCTGTTTGGCGTGGTAGGCGACAAACGGGTCGCTTTTTTTCCATAAATATATAATCAGGGGCAGGAAAACAAATGGTATGCCACCAACCAAATAACCTATATGTGAAACGATGGCGAGAATTTTTTGTTCAGTGTCGACCATATTGCACCTCAATGATTTCATAATGTTTCTAGTGTTATTTTAAACAATCAGGCAGAGGTGGTCAATACAAATAACCTAAATATTTTACTGGTGTTTTACAAAACGCGCTTGACAATATGTTTTTTTGCCGATAAAATGTAAAACATATATAATATAAATATTGGCTGGCGATAAGCTGGCAGGGCTATGAAGAAAAGCAGTAGGCTGCTTTCCTGGCAAAGAGAGCCGGTGGCGCTGTAAACCGGTGCAGGATAAAGCCGAATCCGTTTCCGAGTTTGTCCGGGGTTAGAAACCGGCGCGACTTACACCCGTTACCGTGTATAAAGGCTGTCTGTGTTTATCGGCGGCGAAACAAGGTGGCACCACGTGGCATGTCCTCCGTCCTTGGCCTAAGGCTGGACGGTTTTTTTATTTATTGCAAGAAAAATTAGGGAGGAACTGTATCATGAAAATTATTGTCACGGAGAAACTTGCCGAAAGTGGCGTGGAGGTTTTACAGCAGGCCACCGGGGTACAGGTGGATCTGAAATTTGATATACCGCGCGAGGAGCTTCTTAAAATAATCGGCGATTATGACGCCATGATCGTACGCAGCAATACTATGGTAAACGAAGAACTTTATAAAAAAGCCGTCAAATTGAAAGTGGTGGGCCGCGCCGGTAACGGTGTCGATAATATCGAGATGGACGGGGCGACCAACCGCGGTATCATCGTGGTAAATACGCCAGAATCCAACAGTGTGTCTGCGGCGGAGCTGAGTGTGACGTTGCTTTTGTCGGCGGCACGCAACATCGTCCGCCACCAAAAACGCCTCGAGGACAAAGTGTGGAGTCGTAGCGGTTTGATGGGGCACGAGCTTTTGGGCAAGACGGTCGGCATTATCGGCCTCGGCCGTATTGGCGCCCTAGTCTGCACGCGCCTGCAATCTTTCGGCATGAAAGTGTTGTCTTACGATCCGTATATAAGCGACAGCCGGTTTGCAAAATTTGGCGTGGAAAAATGTGAAAAATTGGAAGACATGTTGCCGCGGGTGGATTTTCTTACTGTGCATACTCCTAAGACGGAGGAAACGATCGGTATCATCGGCGAAAAAGAGCTGGGTCTGGTGAAAAAAGACGTTATCATCGTCAACTGCGCACGGGCCGGGATTATCGATGAGAAAGCGCTTGGTGCGGCACTGAAGGATGGTCGGGTGTTCGCCGCCGGCATAGACGTTTTGGAAGGCGAGCCTAAAGCTGTCTCGCCGCTTATTGGCTATGAAAACATCACTATCACTCCGCACGCCGGTGCCGATACCTTCGAGGCCCAGGCCAATGTGGGCAAGACCATCGCCGAAGAGGTGCTGAGCGCCCTCAGGGGCGAAATGGTCGCCAACGCGGTCAACCTGCCGAGCATGCCGGATATGGGCGAGGCCAAAGGCTACCTGACCCTGGCCGAAGTGCTGGGCAAACTCTACCATCAACTGGAAAAAGACCCTGTTGACAAAGTGGAAGTGATTTACCAGGGCGCGGTGAGCGCTTTGGAGACCTCGATGCTAACGCGGGCGGTATTGAAAGGCCTGTTTGAACCGATAATGAAAGAGCGGGTAAACTATGTAAACGCGACCGTAACTGCGCAAAACCGCGGTGTGGAGGTAGTGGAGAGCAAAGGCACCGTGACCGGCGACTTTTCCAATATGATAAAAGTGGTGGTCAGTAGCAAGGGAAAACAGTTTTCGGTAGCCGGCTCGGTATTTGGCAAGAATGAAGTGAAGATCCTCAGGGTGAATGAGTTTGGTTTCGATCTGGCGCCCAGTCCTTACATGCTGGTGGCCATGAACGACGACAAACCCGGCATGATCGGGCAAATAGGCACACTCCTTGGCGTGAGCAAGGTAAACATCGCCACCATGCAGGTCAGCCGCAACAAAGCTGGCGAGGCCATGATGTTCATGACGGTGGATACTGTGGTCAACAAGGAAACGCTCAATATGATTGGCGGCGTGGACGGTATCAAGAAAGTGAATTTCGTAAAACTATGAAACTACTGAAACGCCCGGAAAACGGGCGTTTTGCGTTTAAACAGGCTTAGTGGAGGACAAATGAGTAAAATATATTGTATAACCGGGCCGGACGATCTTCTGGTCGAAGAACTGCTGGCCGTATGGGAGAGTTCTGTTCGGGTGACGCATACCTTTTTGTCCGAGGAGGATATCGAGGGGTTAAAGCCGCTGGGCAGGCAGGCTGTACAGGAGATAGAAAGCCTGTACTGTTATAATGATGGCGAACTACGTGGTTTTATCGGCATAGATAAAGATAAAATAGAAATGTTGTTTGTCGATGATAAAGCCAGAGGCAAAGGCGTGGGGAAAAAACTTTTGCTGTATGCCATTGATATACTGGGGGCGTGCTATGTCGACGTGAACGAGCAAAATCCACAGGCGCGAGATTTTTATGAACACATGGGGTTTAGGTTTTTTGCGCGTTCGCCGGTGGACAGCCAGGGCAGGTCTTTTCCTTTGCTGCATATGAAACTGGGGGATTAAGGGCAATAGTATTCAAATTTATAAGACCTAAACAAATTTATTACAAAAAAATGTTGACAAGCATTTTAAAAACTGTCATAATGTAAATTAATTCAAAATACAATATAGTTGCTTGAAATGCGATGAACAGGAGAAAAGCTGCGGGGATACCGGTAAAGAGAGCTGGCGGACGGTGCGAGCCAGGGCGGTGCCTGTAAGTGAATACTTCGCCTGGGAGCACCTTTTCTGAATACTTTTTAGGAAAAGGCGTCGGCGGACGTTACCCGCGGCTGGATGATAGTCCGGTGTAAGAGTGAAAAATAGGGTGGTACCGCGATTTTCGCCCCTAGTTACATAGATTTGTAGCTGGGGGTTATTATTTTTATCTGGGGAGGCTGAAGCCATGAAGCATATTTTATCTATAGTCGTGAGGAACCAGCCGGGCGTGCTGATGCGGGTAGCCGGCATGTTTTCCCGTCGGGGTTTCAATATAGACAGCCTGGCTGTCGGCATGACCAACGATCCGGAGTTTTCCCGCATGACGGTGACGGTGGCGGGCGACGATGCGATGGTCGAGCAGATCATGAAACAACTGGCTAAACTAATCGAAGTGGAAGACGTCAAACTGCTGCCGGTGGAAAGCAAAATATCACGCGGTATGGCGCTTATCAAGGTATCCGCCGGAGAAAAGCGCATGGATATACTCAAGCTGGCCGAGGTGTTCCGGGCCAGTGTCATCGACGTTAGCGACGCGGTAGTCATTTTTGAAATAACCGGCGCAGAAAGTAAATTGCGCGCTTTCATAGACGTAATGGCGCCATACGGTATAATAGAGATGGTCCAGACCGGCGTTATTGCCCTGGAGAGGGGAACTGCCTCCATGACGGTCGGGCAGAACTGCAAGTACCACTGGCCGGAGGCGGCGGTTTGCAAAAATTCCTGTATGGTCATCTGACGGCTTTCGTCAGCCATTATAAACAGCCACATATAAATATTGATAAAAAAGGGAGAGGTAAACAATGGCAAGAATGTATTATGACAAAGATGCAAACATGGAGTTTCTCAAAGACAAGACGGTGGCGGTCATCGGCTATGGCAGCCAGGGCCACGCTCATTCCCTGAATCTTCATGAGAGCGGCGTCAATGTGATAGTCGGACTTTATGAAGGAAGCAAATCAAAGGAAAAGGCCGAAAAAGCCGGTCTTAAAGTGATGAATACCGCCGATGCGGTGAAAAACGCCGATGTAGTGATGATGCTCATCCCGGATGAAAAACAGGCCGATACATACAACAGTGACGTAAAACCCAACCTTAAACCTAACGCTGCGCTGGCTTTTGCCCACGGCTTCAATATCCACTTCGGACAGATCATTCCTCCGGTCGGCATCGACGTATTCATGGTAGCGCCTAAAGGTCCCGGCCATCTGGTGCGCCGCGTATTTGTCGAGGGTCAGGGCGTTCCCTGCCTCCTGGCCGTGCATCAGGACGCTTCCGGGCACGCTCACGACATAGGTCTGGCCTATGCCCGCGGCGTAGGCGGTACCCGCGCCGGTGTTCTCGAGACCACTTTCAAGGAAGAGACCGAGACCGACCTTTTTGGCGAACAGGCCGTCTTGTGCGGCGGAGTCACCGCTCTTATCAAAGCCGGCTTCGAAGTGTTGGTAGAAGCAGGATACAAACCGGAAAGCGCTTATTTTGAATGTATGCATGAAATGAAACTCATCGTCGACCTTCTCTATGAAGGCGGTATGGGAAAAATGCGCCACTCGGTCAGCGATACCGCCGAGTACGGCGACTATGTCACCGGACCGCGCATCATAACCGAAGACACTAAAAATGAAATGAGAAAAGTCCTCAAAGAGATACAGAGCGGCGAATTCGCCAGCCGCTGGCTGCTCGAAAATCGCCTCAACCGTCCCTGTTTCAATGCCTTCAGAAGAAAAGAGGCGGAGCACCAGATCGAGACTGTGGGTAAGGATCTGCGCTCGATGATGAGCTGGATCAAGAAACAATAATACGGGCAGGCGGTAAAGGCCAATCTGCGTTGTTGCTCAAAATTTATTTGCTCGACGTACCAGTTAGTACGCCTTCGCGGCATAAATTTCTCGCGCCTAGCATCTTAGCCTTTCTTGCCAGCCCTTACTACATGGAGTTAAGTGCGCATCACTGCGCCGCTGTCTCGAACACTTTTTGCGCAGTTCTTAGATTTTGCTGATCGTAAAGGCTGGTGAGAAAGTGGCATAGACAAGGCGTGAGGAGTATTTTAGCGGAAACGTACATGTGTGTACTTTGAGCATAAAATACGATGAACAACACAGTATATGCCGCTTTATCGCCTGTCGCTATATATCCTAAGTAAAGGAGGTTGTTTCATGGACAACCGTATCATTAAAATATTCGATACCACCATGCGTGACGGCGAACAGACGCCGGGCATAGCGCTCGGCACACCGGAAAAACTTGAGATCGCCCAAGCGCTGGCGCGTTTAAAGGTAGACGTCATAGAAGCCGGTTTCCCTATTACCTCGAACGGTGACTTTGACGCGGTAAAGGTCGTTTCCGAGCGTGTCAAAGGACCGACCATCTGCGCTTTGGCCCGTCCGGCCATTGAGGATATAGAATGTGCCCGTGAAGCGCTGAAAGCGGCCGAAAGTTCCCGCATTCATGTTTTTATCGCTACCAGCGACATACATTTGCAGTACAAACTCAAAATGAACCGGCAGCAAGTATTGGAGGCAGCGGAAAAAGGCGTGGCTCTGGCCAGGAAATACTGTGGCGAGGTGGAGTTTTCCGCAGAAGACGCTACCCGTTCGGATTGGGACTTTTTGTGCCAGATTTATGAAAAGGCCATCTCTGCCGGCGCGACCATCCTCAATGTGCCCGACACTGTCGGCTATACTACGCCGAGCGAATATGCCGCGCTCATCCGTTACCTCAGGGAACGGGTAAAAGATATCGACAAAGCGGTCATCAGCGTGCACTGCCATGACGATCTGGGGTTGGCGGTTGCCAATTCACTGGCTGCCATCGAAGCAGGCGCCGGACAAGTGGAATGCACGGTGAATGGCCTCGGGGAGCGTGCGGGCAACGCCGCCATGGAAGAGATAGTTATGGCGCTAGCTACCCGCGGCAACCATTTCAAGGCGGGAACCAATATCGAAACCCAGCAGATATACCGTACCAGCCGTTTGGTCAGTTCGCTGACCGGCGTCAATATTCATCCGACCAAGGCGATTGTCGGCGAGAACGCTTTCGCCCATGAGTCTGGCATACACCAGCACGGCGTGCTGAACAACCCGCTTACGTCTGAGATCATGACCCCGGAAACGGTGGGCATTGGTTCAAATTCTATCGTTTTGGGTAAACACTCCGGACGGCACGCCTTTACCGCGCGGCTGGCGGATATGGGTTATGAGTTTGACCAAGAAAAGGTGGAAAAACTGTTTGTGCGTTTCAAGGAACTGGCCGATCACAAGAAAAACATTTCCGATCGCGACATCGAAGCGCTGGTCTCGGAAAAAGCCGCCTACCGTCCGGAATGGTTTCGCCTCTTGTCCCATCAGGAACACTCTTCAAGCGGTGGCCGGGCCATTGGTTCGGTAGTGCTGGAGTCGAGTTCCGGTCAGACCGAGGAAGTATGTTTCGGAGAAGGCCCGGTAGATGCCGTTTATAACGCGGTAGATAAAGCCGTGGGCTTTGACATCAACCTGACCGACTTCCAGATCAAGGCGGTGACCGGCGGCGTGGACGCACTGGGTGAATCCACCGTTCTGGTGGAACGCGACGGCAAAAAGTTCTACGGCCGCGGTCTATCGACCAATATCATTGAAGCCAGTGTACGGGCGTATGTTAACGCCATCAACAGCATGATAGCATCCTGCGGATTTCCAGGCGGTAAAGCAGACGGGGAAGGGTGAAAACGTCATGGGTATGACAATGACAGAAAAAATATTGGCACGGCATGCCGGTTTTGAGCGAGTGGAACCGGGGGACCTCCTCGCAGGAAAAGTCGATCTGGTGCTGGCCAACGACATTACCGCGCCACCGGCTATCTGGGAATTTGAAAAGATCGGACAGAATAAGGTCTTTGATAAAAGCAAGGTGGTATTTGTGCCGGACCACTTTACCCCCAACAAGGATATAAAATCCGCCGAGATGTGCAAAGTGGTGCGTGATTTTTCCCACCAACAGGAGCTTGATAACTACTTTGAAGTGGGGCGTATGGGCATAGAACACGCGCTTTTACCGGAAAAGGGGTTAGTCGCTCCGGGAGAAGTGATTATCGGCGGCGACTCGCACACCTGTACTTACGGCGCGCTGGGCGCATTTTCTACCGGCGTCGGGCAGACGGACATCGGCGCGGCTATGGCCAGCGGTGATACTTGGTTTCGCGTTCCATCGACCATAAAAGTGGAACTTGCGGGTGAACTGCCGCCTTATGTAAGAGGAAAAGACGTTATATTAACGCTGATCGGCATGATCGGCGTCGATGGCGCGCGCTATCAGGCGCTGGAATTTGCCGGCAACATCGGCGCCCTGTCTATCGACGACCGCTTCACCATCTGCAATATGGCGATCGAAGCGGGCGCGAAAAACGGCATATTCCCGGTCGACGATATTACCAGGGAATATTTAAAAGGCCGTGTCACACGCGCCTATGAAGAGGTGTCACCGGACGCGGACGCTGTGTACGAACGCACAGTGGTCATTGAACTCAATAAACTGGTGCCAGTGGTAGCTTATCCCCACCTGCCGGAAAATGTAAAACCGGCCAGTGCTTTTGGCGATGTAGCCATTGATCAGGTGATTATAGGCTCCTGCACCAATGGCCGCATTTCCGACCTCGCGCAGGCCGCCGAGATACTGACCGGGCGGAAGATACACGACCGGGTGCGAACGATCATCATTCCTGGTACGCAGGAGATATATCTTGAAGCAATGCGGCGCGGCTACATAAAGGCGTTTATCGATGCTGGAGCCGCCGTGTCGACGCCGACCTGCGGCCCCTGCCTGGGCGGGCATATGGGCATACTGGCGGCGGGCGAAAAGGCGGTGGCCACGACCAACCGCAATTTTAAAGGACGCATGGGCCACGTGGATAGTGAAGTATATTTGTCTGGCGTTTATGTAGCGGCGGCCAGCGCGATCACGGGCAGGATAGCCAGCCCGGCGGAGGTGTGATATGAGTGGAAAAGTATGGCGCTATGGCGATCATGTGGATACGGACGTCATTATCCCGGCAAGGTATTTGAATATCGCCGAGCACAAGGAATTGGCCGAACACGCTATGGAAGACATCGATAAGACTTTTGCCAAAGGCGTACAGCCGGGCGACTTCGTGGTCGCCGGCAAAAACTTTGGCTGCGGTTCGAGCCGTGAGCATGCCCCCATCGTTTTGAAAGTAAAGGGCGTGCCGTGCGTGATAGCCGACAGCTTTGCCCGCATCTTTTATCGCAACGCGATAAATATCGGTCTGCCGGTGCTGGAACTGGGCGCCGATGTGGAAAAAATCCAGGCGGGCGACCAACTCAAGGTGGATCTGGCCAAAGGAACGGTCGAGATAGTGAATAAGGGCATAACACTAACTACCAAACCCCTACCGGGCTTTATTCAAAAAATCGCCGAGGCGGGCGGACTTATCAACTATGTGAAAAGCGGGCAATGAAAATTGCCCGCAGGAGTAATCGGCGATAAATGGCCATATGCTGTGGCCGCTCAATGCCATCCTTGGCATCGCGGTACTCGGTCTCCTGACCACCGTTGTTCGTTGCATTTTATGTTCGACATACGCGCAAGGAAACGTAGTTGCAACGCGGCATATACCCACTTATCGCCAACCAGTAATGTAAGGGGATAACCTTATGACAATGACCATGACACAAAAGATTTTAGCCCAACACGCTGGCTTAGACAGTGTGACGGCGGGTGACCTCATCATAAGCAATATCGACCTTGCTTTGACCAATGACATTATGGGGCCCCAGACTTTTGCCGAGTTTGAAAAAATCGGCAAAACTGAGGTATTTGATAAAGAAAAAGTGGTGTTGGTACCAGATCATTTCGTTCCCGCGAATGATATGAAGTCGGCCGCTCTGGCCAAATCTTTGCGCGAAAATGCGAAAAAGTACGCTATCGAGCATTACTTCGAACTTGGGCGCATGGGGATAGAACACGCACTCTTGCCGGACTCAGGATTGGTGGCGCCGGGTGAAGTGATTATCGGCGCGGATTCACACACCTGTACCTATGGGGCAGTGGGCGCTTTCGCCACCGGGGTCGGCTTGACCGACCTGGGGGCTTCTTTGGCGACCGGTACGACCTGGTTCAAGGTACCATCGGCCATCAAGGTGGAACTGACCGGTACTTTACCGCGTCATGTGCGGGGCAAGGACGTTATACTGACGCTGATCGGGCTGATCGGGGTAGACGGGGCGCGCTATATGTCGCTTGAATACGGCGGTGACGGCGTAGCGGCGCTGTCCATGGCAGACCGCTTTACCATCTGTAATATGGCGATCGAAGCGGGCGCGAAAAACGGGATATTTCCGGTGGACGAAACTACGAAAGAATACCTCAAAGAGCGTGTAACAAGGGATTACGAAATAGTGTCTGCCGACGAGGGCGCTCTTTATGATAAAATTGTAAAAATCGACCTATCGGCGCTTGAACCGGTGGTAGCCTGCCCACACCTGCCGGAGAATGTGAAAAAGGTCTCCGATATGCTGGAAACGGTGATAGACCAGGTGGTCATCGGCTCCTGTACAAACGGGCGTCTGGACGACCTGGCGCAGGCTGCGGAAATACTGTCCGGACGCAGGGTACACGACAGGGTAAGGGCGATAGTCATTCCAGCTACGCAGGAGATATATCTCGCGGCTATGGAAAAAGGCTATCTCAAGACATTTGTTGACGCAGGTGCGGTAGTATCGACGCCGACCTGTGGGCCGTGTTTTGGCGGGCATATGGGCATACTCGCCGCCGGGGAAAAAGCGGTGTCGACGACCAACCGAAACTTCCGCGGCCGCATGGGTCATGTAGACAGCGAAATATATCTGGCCGGCGCTTATGTGGCGGCTGCCAGCGCGGTACTGGGGCGGATAGCCCGGCCGGAAGAACTTTAAAATAGGTTAAGGGGGCTGCCAGATGAAGGTAATACTGATACCGGGCGACGGCATCGGGCCGGAGATAGTATCCGCCGCGCGGCGGGTGCTCGGGAAAGTAGTAGCTAAACAGAAACTGAATGTGGAAATGGAAGAAAAATACGCCGGTGGGGCAGCCCTCGACAAATTTGGGCTGCCTTTGCCGGAAGACACGGTAAAAGCCTGCAAGGCGGCCGATGCTACGCTGCTCGGTGCGGTGGGCGGACCCAAGTGGGACAATGTCGCCCCCGAACTCCGGGCGGAAAAAGCCATACTCGGACTCAGAAAAGAGATGGGCCTTTATGTAAACCTGCGCCCGATAAAACTCTCGCCGCATCTTTTGGAATTTTCACCGCTCCGGCCGGAAAAGGTGGCCGGTACCGATCTTTTGATCGTGCGTGAGCTGACCGGCGGCATTTATTTCGGCAGGAAAAAAGAGGCTTATATTGACGAAGAGGGCGTGGAACGCGCTTGGGACGTGGAAGAATACAGCGTGCCGGAAGTTGAGCGCATAGTGGCTTACGCCATGAAAGCCGCGCAAATGCGCAAAAAGAAAGTGACTTCGGTGGAAAAATCCAACGTGCTGGCTTCTTCGCGCATGTGGAAAAAAACTGCTGCTAAGGTGGCCGCGCAATTCCCCGATGTGACGCTCGAAAACCTTTACGTAGACAACTGCGCCATGCAGCTTATTTTGGCGCCCTCGGCTTTTGACGTTATAGTGACGAACAATATTTTCGGTGATATTTTGAGCGACGAAGCGGCTGTCATCACCGGCTCCATCGGTCTTCTGCCGTCGGCCAGCGTGGGCGACGGGCCGGGCCTGTTTGAGCCGATCCACGGCTCGGCGCCGGATATAGCCGGGAAAAACCAGGCCAATCCGCTGGGCACGATATTGTCCACGGCTATGTTATTGCGTTTTTCGCTCGGACAGGAAGCGGCAGCCTCAGAAGTGGAGTCGGCGGTCGATCGGGTGCTCGCAAAAGGTTACCGGACGGGCGATCTTTACCGGGAAGGTTGCACCAAGGTATCCACAGAGGAAATGGGTAAACTGGTAGAGGCGGAACTTGATTAGAAGGGAGTGGGCTTTATGCAGATGACCGGCGCCCAGATAATGCTGCGCTGTTTGGAAGAACAGGGCGTTACCACTGTGTTTGGCTATCCTGGCGGAGCGATAGTGCCGTTTTACGACATATTGTGCGCGTCAAAAAACATCGAACATATCTTGACCGTGCACGAACAGGGGGCGGCGCATGCCGCCGACGGCTAT
This sequence comes from Acidaminococcales bacterium, assembly GCA_031551525.1. Lineage (GTDB taxonomy): Bacteria > Bacillota > Negativicutes > Acidaminococcales > JAISLQ01 > JAVBNN01. The sequence goes on along the minus strand of JAVBNN010000004.1, from coordinate 68,065 downwards.
GCACGGGCCAGCGGCAGGGTGGGCGTGTGTATTGCTACTTCCGGCCCCGGCGCGACCAATCTGGTGACCGGACTGGCTGCCGCTTTTCTCGACTCGGTGCCGTTGGTGGCGATCACTGGGCAGGTAGCAAGAACCCTCATCGGGCGCGACGCTTTTCAGGAGGTTGACATTACCGGCATAACCATGCCGATAACCAAACATAATTTTTTGGTAAAAAATCCCAATCAGCTCGCAGGTATATTGCGCATGGCATTCGAAATTGCCGCGTCTGGGCGTCCTGGCCCCGTGCTGGTCGACGTGCCGCGTGACATACAGACCATGCTGATAGACTGTACGGAAGAAGATTTTGCGCCACACAAGTACGATAAACCGGCCTGCTGTCAGAACGGTGCTATAGACGCCGCTGTGGAGGCGTTGAAAAATGCCCGTCGCCCGGTCATGCTGGTAGGCGGGGGCGCGGTCGGCGCGGATGTTCGGAGTGAAGTAGTCAAGCTGGCGGAAAAGATAAACATGCCGGTATGCAGTACCCTGATGGGTCTTGGCGCTTTCCCCGGTAATCATAAGCTGTTTTTGGGTATGACTGGACTGCATGGTCTCGAGCGGGCAAATAATGCGGTACAGGCGGCAGATGTGCTGCTGGCCGTGGGCAGCCGATTCAACGACCGGGTGACCGGCGACCGCAAAGCCTACACCGACAAGAAAACGGTGATACATGTAGACGTCGACCCGGCGGAAATAGATAAAAATGTTTACGCAGGCATCGGACTGGCCGGGGACATGAAATACTGTCTGGAACGCTTGTCTGAAAAACTCAGCGGCCGTACACCATCCGTCTGGTGGAATACCATAAACGACTGGCCGGATCAGGATGAGGCGATAAAAGGTACCAGCGCGCCGCTTTATGTAAAAATGATGGCGGATGCGGCGGCTGGCAAAGACGTAATTTTTGTTACCGATGTGGGTCAGCACCAGATGTGGGCCGCCCAGCACCTCAGGATAGAAAAGCCGCGCAATTGGATCACTTCCGGCGGACTCGGCACGATGGGTTTTGGTTTGCCGGCGGCCATCGGCGCACAGTTTTCCCGTCCACAGGCAAGGGTGATCTCAATATCCGGGGACGGCGGTTTCAAGATGACCGGCAATGAATTATATACCATTGTGAGGAACAAACTGCCCATCATCAGCATAGTTTTCAACAACGAAGGCCTTGGAATGATCAGACAACTCCAGCAGGTGTTTTGCGAAAGCCGTTTTGTGGCCTGCGAACAGCCGCCGGTGCTGGATTTCATAGCTTACGCCGGATCCTTTGGCATAAAAGGGGTACGGGTAAATACGCCAGATGCATTTGATGCCGTGCTGCACGAAGCACTGGCAGCCAATGAGGCGCGGTTTATCGAAGTTACGATAAATCCGGCCGATATGGTAAAACCTATGGTCAATGTCGCCGGCGGTTTGAATTCGTATGTAAAATTCCCCTTGCCACCCAAATAATAAAATGCTATACTAAAATAGTTAAATTCAATAATGAGCGAAACAGGTACCTTATAAGGTGTAGGCCAGCGATGGCTGAATAGAGAAGTCCGGTGAAAATCCGGCGCGATCTCGTCACTGTAAAGGTGAGCAAGTCCGCAATAAACCACTGGGAGTATTCCTGGGAAGGGGCGGGCGAGCGATGAACCGGAGCCAGGAGAACTGCCTGTTTGACAATCACCGTTTGCACCCACGAGCGATGGGGAAGGGGATTAGCCACTGGTATTCTTGGCACTGTTTTGTGCTGTAGAACTGCTTTGACGGCCTCTCTTTCACGGAGAGGCCTTTTATATTTTCTAAGAAAGAGGATTTGCATGAGGGAAAAACTGGTATGGTGCTTTTTTTTCATAGCGGCGCTCTATCTGGTAGTCATCGGTGGACGCGTGGAAGATCGTACGGCAGAGGCGCGAGGTGAAGTAAAGAGAATAGTATCCCTGTCGCCGTCGAACACTGAGGTTCTGTTCGCTCTGGGGGCACAAAACGAAGTGGTAGGAGTGACCACCTATTGCGATTATCCGCCGGAAGCGACGAAAAAAGAAAAGATCGGCAATTTTTATAACTGCGACATAGAAAAAATAATATCCCTCAGACCAGATATTGTACTGGCCGACGGCAGTTTGCAGGCAGAGACGGTACGCCAGCTTAGACGAGCCGGGATGTGGGTAGTGCCGGTGAAAAATGAGAATCTTGCGCAAGTTTTAACGAGTATAGAAAATATTGCGGCTTTGATCGGACGTAAAGAAGAAGGGGCCGTGCTGACGGAAAAGCTCGATAAGCTGCGTAGCGGCGCCAGTGATCAGTTAAAAGATATACCGCGCCAAAAGCGCGTTTTTATAGAAGTCTGGGACCATCCGCTATTGACCGTGGGCAATAAATCCTACCTGAATGATCTCGTTCGCCAGGCGGGCGGGATCAATGTGGCCGCCAGGGCGGACCGGGACTACTTCTCCTGGGATATGGAGGAGATATATACCGCTGACCCGGATGTATACCTGCGTCTTAGGGGCAACGATATGGGCAGCAAGGCGGATAAACTGCCGGGCAAACTGACCAGCCTCGGGGCGGTAAAGGAAAACGCGGTGGTCACGGTATTCGGCGACTGGATAGTAAGGCCGGGGCCGCGCAGTTTTGAAGCGCTGCCGGAGATATTCCGGGCCATCTATCCTGAAGGAGGGGCGCGATGAAGCACAAAAAACAGCTGGCTGCAGCGGCTGCCGTGCTCGCCGCCAGTATATTCATCCTTCTTTGGTCTGGTTCCCAGGCGATAGGTTTCGCGCATTTTACCAAATCCTTACTGGGGATAGAAAATTTCACCCCGCAGGAAGCGGTCATAGTGTGGCAGTTGCGCTGGCCGCGTATCATGCTGGCTTTGACGGTGGGAGCAGCTTTGGCTACGGCGGGCGCCTGCCAACAGGCGATATTTAAAAACCCGCTGGCTGAACCATTTATTCTCGGCATATCGAGCGGCGCAGCTTTGGGGGCCGCGCTGGCCATTGTGTCAGGAAATCCTCACCAGATAAGTATGGCAGCCTTTTTGGGAGGCGTACTGACCATATTTCTGGTCAAAGGGCTGGACGGGCGGTTTTCCACGACCCGTAACGTCACTCATTTGCTGTTGGCTGGCGTGGCCATATCGGCGCTCGCCAACGCTTGTCTGAGCGCGGTCATGTCGATGTACGCCCAGCAGATGCAGGTCATCTTTTTTTGGGTAATGGGCAGCGTAGCCATGCCGCCGGACAATTTTCCCATGATCTGTTTATTTATATTTATAGGTATGATTTTTCTTATGAGTTACGCCAGGGAGCTTGACCTCATTAGCCTCGGTGACGAACAGGCCTTTTTTCTCGGAGTGGAAGTAAAAAAGGTGAGAAATATCATCCTTTTACTGTCGGCTATGATTACCAGCCTTGCTGTGTCCATGAGCGGGGCTATCGGTTTTGTAGGCTTGATCGTACCGCATCTTTTGCGTAATTGGGTGGGGGCTTCGCACACTCTGTTGCTTCCCCTGTCCGCCGTATTGGGCGGCGTGCTGCTGATGTGGGCGGACGGGCTTATCCGCCTGACACCATGGTTTTCCACTTTGCCGATCGGCGTTGTGACGGCACTGTTTGGAGCGCCCTTCTTTCTCTATATTCTGTGGACGAGGGGGCGGCACTGATGGACAGGTATCTCGAGGTAAAAAATATTTCCGTCCGGTTGGGCAAGCGGACGATACTGAAGGAGCTGGATTTTTCCGTAAAAAAAGGCGAGTTTTGGTGCCTTTTAGGGCCGAACGGCAGCGGCAAGACTACTTTTCTCCGTACTTTGGGCGGCTGGTTGCAGCCACTAGAGGGGCAAGTGTTGCTGGACGGGAAAGACCTCAATAAATTGCCGCGCAAGCTAGTGGCGCAAAAAATAGGCATGGTGGCGGTAGAAGAGGGCAACAATTCCTTCACCGTGGAGGAAACTGTGCTGATGGGCAGGTTCGCCCGCTTCGGACGTTTCGGCCAGGCGCACCCGGAAGATGAAGAAAAAGTACAGTCAGCCATGGAGGCTGTCGGCATATTGCACAAGAGGAACTGCCTTCTTACTCATCTGAGCCAGGGCGAGCGGCAAAAAGTATGGGTAGCGAGAGCCTTGGCGCAGGAAGTCGAACTCCTGCTGCTTGACGAACCCACTTCCCATCTTGACGTAAAAAGCCAGAGTGAAGTTTTTCTTTTGCTGGAAAAATTGTGCCGGGAGGAAAAACTGGCGGTGATCGCCATCTTGCACGACATAAACCTGGCCATGGCCTTCAGCAGCCACCTGATACTTCTCAGGCAGGGCAGGATAGAGCACCAAGGACGCAAGGAAGAGATACTGGACGAAGAGAAACTGGGCAGTCTGTACGAAATACCTTTTGAACTTGATAAAGACGCAGACGGAGCTTATTGGGCACGTATATGTTACAGAAGAAAGGACGCAGAAAATGACAAACAGTAAAAAGGCATTGCTATTGGGATTGGCCATGGGGGTAAGCAGTTTTGCCGGGCCGGTCTATGCCGAGGAGGCAAAAGAAGAGACCTTTGAACTTGACCCGGTGGTGGTGACCGCTACCCGCGTGGGGCAAAACACCATGAAAGTTCCAGCCGATGTGACCGTACTCACTGCCAAAGACTGGGAAGACAAAGGCGCTGTGACCATGGCGGACGCACTCGAGGGTACTCCCGGCGTGGCGGTCAGCCGCTATAACGGGCGCAGCGGTGTTGCCATACCCTATATAAACGGCAGCGACCGGGTGGTCGTACTTATAGATGGCGTACGCATGAATGCCGCCCAAGGTATATCGAGCGGCAAAGGCGGCATTGATCTGAACAATTTCAACATAGACGCCAACAGCATCGACCGCATAGAAGTAGTGCGCGGCGGCGGTTCGGCTCTCTACGGCGCTGACGCGGTCGGCGGCGTCATCCAGATATTCACCAAAAAAGGCTCCAAAGACGGCAAAAGCTACATCGGCCTGGCCTTCGGCGACGATCAGCAACAACAGTATCAAATTGGCACTTCCGGCGCTGATGGCAAATATCGCTGGCGGCTCAACGGCAGCTATTACACGACAGACGGCTTTCGGGAAAACGGTTTTGGCCGGGACGGTGACATCAGCCTGCGTCTCGACCGTGATACCGCGGGCGGCGATCTGTTTTTTACCTATGACTACCATTGGGAAAAATACGGTTTGCCTGGTTACACGATCAGCCCCACGCCGGGCGATTATGGCAAAGTGCTGCGCCAGACCTACAACCTCGGGTATAATAAAGAAGGCTTCAATTTGCAGATATACCAGAACCACAAAAAACAAAACGGTGAAAACTGGGGCAGTTACCGTTATGATGAGACTTTGAACGGCATACTGTACGACGGCAATAGCAAATTGAGTGACAGCAACCTGTTGTCCTGGGGCGTAGATCTGCGGGAAGACAAAGTGGAAAGCACCAAATATTCCGCGCATAAAAAACGCCGGACGCAGGCTTACTTCCTGCAGGACGAGCTAACACTAGGCAAGCTTATTTTGACGCCGGGCCTCCGTTATGAAGACAACAGCGACTTTGGCGACCAGTGGCTGCCTAAAATCGGTGCGGTGTGGTCAGCCAGCAGTGATTTTAGCTTTTTTGCTAACTGGGGCAAGGTGTTCCGTGCGCCCAGCTTTGACGATCTTTACTATGTAGACGCTTATATGCAGGGCAACCCTAACCTGACCCCTGAAAAAGGCTGGTCGGTGGAGACCGGCGTCAAAAAGAACTTTGGCGACAATCACTCGGTCACTCTGACTTACTTCAACCGTGATATGAAAGACGCCATGAAATGGATGCCGGGGGCGACCTGGATGGATCCATGGACAGTCGAAAATATCGACTCTTATCGCACCCAGGGCATAGTGCTGGCCTGGAACGGCAAACTCACCAGCTATATCAGTATGGATGCCAACTACACCTATCTTGACAGCAAGACCAGCGAGCCGGTTAACGAACCGCAACATCAGGGGCATATGGGCATCCACTATGAAAATAAACGGTTCCGCCAGTCGCTGACCATGGATGCGGTCTCTAAGCAGGACCAGGTAACGAACAATGCCATAAACGGCTACGCGGTATTCAACACCTCGACTCAGTATAATATAAGCAAAGATCAAAAAATCTATTTAAATATTTATAACCTGTTCGACCATAAATACGACACTGTTAAATACTATCCGGCCAACGGGATAAGCTTCATGGCCGGTTGGGAAATGAAGTTCTAACATAGTTGCCGGTGAACCGGCAACACCAAAGGAGTTTTCTGATGGTCATCAAGGAATGTCGGCTGACTGGCGGCGGTTTATGTAAGGTGACGCCGGACAATATGTTTTTTTCTTTCCCTGCGCCGCGTACCGCATTGAGTACCGGCGCTGGGGGAGGGCTGGGGAAGTACTCCGGTCTTTTTAACCAGCGCCTGCCTAAAGGCATAGTAATGGAAAGCGATCTGCCGGGCGGCAGCGTAGAGGCCTATATGGCGGGGGTGGCGTTGCGGCTAGCTTGCCCTGGCGCCAGCGGTCTTTTGACCAGCGCGCGCATGGAGTGTTATGGACATGCGGTTGTGTTTGCCGACGGTTTATCGGTCGAGGTTTTTGCCACCGGCGGAGTGGAAGGAAACGCCGCCCGCGCCGGGGAAGAGCCGCAGTACCGGGAGGTGGACGGCGGATTTCAGCCCATCGGCGGAACCATCAATATTTTTGCTTTTCTATCTTTTGCCTTGTCGCCCGGAACGCTGGCTCGCGCGCTGATCACCGTGACCGAGGCGAAAAGCGCTGTACTGGCCGAATTGGGCGTGCACAGCATTTGCGGCGGCTATACCGCTACCGGCACTGGTACCGATGGCGCGGTGATAGTTATGGATGACGCCGGCCGCGAATACAGGGATATCGGCACTCATTCCGAGACTGGTTTTTTGCTGGCGCAAGCGGTAAAACAGGCGGTAGCGCAAACTTTGGCCAACGAATGTTATTGGACGCGCGGCTCTCAACTAACAGCTAAACGTGTGCTATGCCGTATGGCCAGGACAAAAAAAGAATATAACGAACTAAACAGGCGTTTTGCCGCACTGTCATTTGACAGTCAGGAAGAACTTTTAACGGGGCTGTCCTTCTGGCAGGCGGTAAAAGAGCGCCAGGAGTGGGGCGGAGTGCCTGACAGCGCTTGTGGTGAACTGTACGGAGAACTTCTGCGCAGATACCCACTGCTCAAAGAATGGATAAAATAAAAGTTTTGCCAGGCGGAAAATTTTTTTCCGCCTCTTTATTTTTTACGGCAAAGTGTTAAAATAGTGTCAGTGCAAAAAACATGCAGGGAATAAAGATGCTACATTTTAGCAAGGATGAACTCAAAAAGCGTTTTTCGGGCTGGCGCAGGGCATTTATGGCGGTGGCCTATTTTGTGTGCGCCTATATATTTATCAGTTGGGCGACGGATTTTTACATGAAAGAGGCCCAGGCATTAATGCTGACGGCTGCCACCGTGCTGCTTTTCTTTTTCGGCGGCGGTTTTTTACGCGCTTCGTACCTGTTTATCATCGGTTTTTCCGTGCTGTTCCAAAATCATATCGTGACGAACTACAGTTATCCCTTTGCGCGTATTGGCAGGGAGATACTGGTCATCACCTCGGAAACCAACTGGCTGGAATTTTTTACTTATTTGCAGCTGATCACCTGGCAGGAATACAGTATGTTCTTGGGATTGGTTGCTTTTTGCTATCTTACTTACCGTTTTGGCCCGTACCAGACGGAAAAGCGCTACCCAGCCTTGTTGGCGCTGACGTTTTTGGGCTTTGGTTTGTGGAATGACCTGGGGGCACCAGTTTACGCCTACCGGCAGGAAATGAGCGAAAGCGCGGCTATCATCGACCGGTACAAGAAATTCAGTTTTCAAGCTAAAGACCTGTCCAACCAGGATCGTTCGACGTACATAATCGTAATCGGCGAGACCCACCGCCAGGATTATTTTGAAGAATATGGTTATACGCCAGAATATTCGCCGCATCTTTTACAAGCGCGCAAGAAAGGCACGCTCATCCCTTTTTCCGACCTGGTGAGCGGCTATGGCTATACGACTGGCGCGGTGCCGCTCATCATGACCAGGAAACCGGTAGATTATGAAAACCGGTTTTATGAAGAAAAATCCATCATCAGCGCCTTTAAGGAAGCGGGCTACAAGACCTACAGCCTGTCCTACGAGAAAAAAACCCAGCCGGAAGATGACGCTATGAACATGATCTTCCTCGAGGCCGACCAATATATCAATCACGTCGACAAATCCGGCTCTTTTGACGATGTAGGCATGCTTCCTCATATCCGAAAAATACTTGACGATACCTCGGTGAAAAAGAAACTCGTCGTTATAAAAATGATCGGTGCGCATTATCTTTATGAAGACCGTTACCCGGAAAAATTCGACATCTGCCAGCCGTCTTTTAAAACGGTGCGTGATTTTGGCGAAGCGGCCAACAATCCTCTGTATCTTAAAAACTCTTACCGCAATGCGGTCATGTACAGCGCCAACTTTGTAGATACGCTGGCTTCCTGGGTATATGCCCAAAAAGAGCCGGTTTTCATGTCCTTCATGTCTGACCACGGCACGACGTTGTTTGATGACGGTACATCAAAATATGTAGGAAGGGCCAAAGGCGGCTACCATATAGCTTTTTTTCTTACGGCCAATGATGCCTGGTGGCACAGGACGGACGACGAAGTCATCGGTACGCTTAAAGCTAACAGGACAAAGCCCATTACGCAGGAATATTTTTTAGAAACCTACCTGTCGTTGGCCCAGATAGACTATTTTGACAAACGCCCACAATATAACATAACGAGTGAACAGTTTAAGCCTGCTAAAGATCGACAAGTATGGACAGGGCTGGGGTTGGAGGCATATAATGATCTTGCGCCGGAAAAACCGGCCAAAGAAGAAAAATCCAGTAAATGACTGATAGTGCGTGGGGCGGCGTCCCTGCTCCTGTCAGTTTTTTTCTGCAAGCCTGGTAACGGAGGATAGTATGAAAATAAAAATACCTGATTATATAGAAAAAATACTGGCAGCATTATCCGGCGGGGGCTATCAGGCATACATTGTGGGTGGCGCGGTTCGGGACATTTTGCTGGGCGCGGAGCCCAAGGACTATGACATAGCGACGGATGCCCGCCCGGAAGAGGTGGCCTCTTTGGCGGACAGGCAAGGCTGGCCGGTAGTAGAAAAACTAGGACAAAATTTTGGTGTCGTAGTGGTCGTGGCAGATGGGCAGGGAGTAGAAGTGGCAACCTTCCGCCGGGAAATATACGGCACGGACGCTCACCGGCCACATGAAGTTGAATTTGCCGTTGATTTAAGGGAAGATCTGTCGAGGCGAGATTTTACGGTCAACGCTATGGCGCTCACAAGTGACGGTGTGTTGACCGACTTATTCGACGGGCAAGTCGATCTGACCAATAAGATACTGCGCACAGTAGGTTTGGCCAGTAACCGTTTTTCCGAAGATGCTTTGCGCATGTTCCGCGCCTGTCGATTTTGCGCACAACTAGGTTTTAGGGCGGACGACGCCATATTGCCCGCTATACGCGCTGCATTGCCGTGTGTGCGGGGCCTGTCGCGGGAACGGGTGAGAAAAGAGCTGGAGCTGCTATTGCTGTCACTTCACGTGGCGGCAGGCTTGCGGCTATTGGTGGACAGCGGCCTGGCCGGAGAGCGCTTTCAGGTGAGAGAGGCCGGGCGGGCATTACAGGCTCCGATATTGCCAGAATTAGCCGCGCTTTCTGGTGTACTGCAAAATGAGCGTTTCCACCAGTATGATGTATGGGAACATACGGTGAACGCAGTAGCCGTGTCAAAGGCTGAGCTGATAGTCCGCTGGGCTGTTCTCTTGCATGATGTGGCGAAGGGCACCCCGGGCGTGCGCGCGGTGGACGAAGATGGCGTGCCGAGCGACCATGGGCATGATATAGCCGGGGGATTGCTGGCGCAGGAAATATTGCAGAGGTTTGGCTATCCACCGGCTTTTGTGGGCAGGGTAGCATGGCTGGTCGCCCAGCATATGAATTTCGGCTTCCACCAAAACAGCAGCGAAAAAGGTTTGCGCCACTGGCTGCGCAAACTGGCGCGCAGCGGCGAATTTCGAACAAACAGACAACTGGTGGAGGCGCTGTGGCAGTTAAAAGAAGTATGTCTGGCCGACCTTAATGCGACGACCGCACAAGAGCGGCAGTTGGAGTATAGCCGCTATTATGCGGAGCGGCTGATAAAGGCGGCGGAAGATATGCCGGTGCACACCAGCGATCTGGCCGTGGGCGGCGATGAAATAGGCGTTATTTTATTGGATAAAAAATCTGTGGGCGAGTTCTTGAAATTGGCGCTTGTGCGGGTACAGGACGGCAACCTTAAAAATGAAGGAGAAGTTCTGCGCGAGGCGGCCCGAAGTTGGCTAAAGAGAGCCTCGGAAGAAAAAAGGAACATTTAAAAGTAAAGTAAAACCCCTGCCTTTTTTGAAAAGACAGGGGTTGTGTATCTGGTGAAAGCCAGCGCCTTTGCGGGCGCTGCCAGGTAATACACATGCAATACTGGTTAATTTGTTTTTAGGTGTTTTCAAAACCCTGTTTGCGTACCTTGACGCCCATGATGTCTTCGTAGACGCGGATCATGGCGCCTTTATACTTTTTACCATAACCTTTGGCCATGGTCATTTTATAAATGGAATTCATAGAATCCAGCATGGGCACGGGCAGACCGTGCAGGGAGGCTATTTCTACGCAACTGGTGACGTCTTTATAGGCGTCGTCCATGGTAAAACCATAGTCAAAGTAGCCTTCCAGGATTTGCGGAACAAAGAAGGCAGACGCGTCGCTTTTGGCGCTGCCGGTATTTATGACTGTACCAATTTTTTCCGGTTCCAAACCGAGTTTGACGGCTACGGTCAAAAGTTCGCAGAAAGCGGCTATATTGATATCGTAGATGCAGTTGTTGATCATTTTAGTCAGTTGTCCGTTGCCTATTTTACCCATATACATTATTTCGGTTCCCATAAGGTCGATATATGGTTTGATTTTTTGGAAGATTGCTTCCTTGCCCGCGCACATGATGGTGAGCGTGCCGTCTTCTGCCCTGGCTTGGCGACCGGAGATGGGGCAGTCGAGAAATTCGATGCCTTTGGATATGAAGGCCTCGCCTATCTTTAAAGTAGGCAGGTACGCTATAGTAGAGCAGTCAACCACTATCTGCCCGGGGCCAAGATGTTCGACCAGTCCGCCGGGTGCTATGGTCACTTTTTCGACTACCTTTGTGTCTGGTAAACATAGGAAAATAATATCTGAATCATAAGTATCGCTGATATTCTGACTGGTGCGGATACCTTTTGCTTGAAACTCTGAAAACATTTTATCGCTGACATCGTTGACTAGATAGTCGCAGCCGCATTTGGCCAGGTTTATGGCCATGCCTTTGCCCATCTGTCCTAAGCCCACAAAACTTATTTTCATTGTTATCCCTGCCTTTCAAATTGTCTGCGCGTTATCTGCTGATGCCGAACATGGCGCGCGTTTCGGCGCCATTTGCTATTTCGCGGCCGATCTCTTTTGCTATGCGTACTACGCGTTCCACCTGTTGGGCATTAGTGGCTTTTACTCCTTTTGAAAGGTACTGGTTATCTTCCAAACCCACGCGGACGTGTCCGCCGCCGCCCAGAGCCCAAAGGATAGTACTGAGTTGGTGATTGCCGACTCCGGCCAGGTTCCATTCGGCGTCTTTAGGGATCATGCTCAGCAAATAACCCAGCTGTGACAGGGTGGCAGGCTGGGCACGCTGCACGCCCATTACAAAATCAAAGTACAACGGCCCGGTCAAAAGACCTTCTTTGTAAAAATCCAGGGCGTTTTGTACCATGTGTGTATCAAAACATTCTATTTCCGGTTTGATGTTGTGTTCAAGCATATATTTAGCCTGGTCGGTGTAAAATTCCGTGGTATTAACATAAGCGCCGGTGGGAAAGCCCACCGAACCGGGACACCAACTGGCCATTTCCGGGTGGCACCTGAGGCCACTGTTGCGGGTGTGGTCGTCCACTTCATAGCGACCGCCGGTGGAAAGTTGCACTATAAGGTCGGGACATCTAGCTGTAAGCTGTTCTTTGATCGTGCGGAACTGGCCTTCATCGTGGCAGTTTTTCCCGGTCTCTTTATTGCGGACATGAATATGTACCACGGCTGCGCCGGCATCATGGCACCTGATGGCGTCTGTCACAATTTCATCTACTGTGATGGGAAGGTCAGGGAATTTGTCTTTGCTGGGGACGGAGCCAGTAAGGGCGGCTGTTATTATTACTTTTTTCATAGCTTTATCCTCCTTAAAATTTGTTGAATTTTATCAAATAATACCCATCTGTACGAAAATGATGCTGAATACGGAAACGAATACTGGTATGACTACCGTACACCACCAAAAATGTTTATAAGCGTTTTTATGTGTCAAACCGGCAGTGTTTATCATATTGATAACAGAACCGTTGTGCGGCAGAGAATCCAAACCATAGCAGGCCATGGCCGACACACGATGAATGACTTCTGGTGCTATGCCCATCGCTATGTAGCGTTTGGCAAAGGTATCGAGCGCTATAGCCAGGCCGCCCGAAGCCGAGCCTGTGATGCCGGCTATTAGGTTTGTTGCGATAACCAGTTGCACTACCGGTGGGCCGGGGATGGTATCGAGCATGCGGACTACGAAGTTGTAGCCGGGTACGATGTTGACTACACTGCCAAAACCGACGACCGCGCAGATGCCGAGTAGCGTCCGGGCGCCGGCGAAAGCGCCTTCGCCCAGCGACACGCCCAAATCTTTGATTTGCCCCCAAAAAAGTATGATGTTCATGACTATACCTATGAACAAGGCGACCTCTGGAGCTATGTTAAAGGCGTTGAGCGCCGTCAACAGGGTAATGGATGGTAAAAGAGCCATGCTGAATTGCCACCAGGTTATGCTCTCGCCTTCTTTTATATCAATGTCGCTCTTGAGTGTAGTGCTGATTATTTCGCCTGTTGGCATGAAACGTTCGTTTTCCTTCTCTGCTTTTTTGGCGACATAAAGGACGTAGAATATACAAAAAATGATGGAGACAGCGGCAGATGCCAGGGCCAGCATCGGGGCCGCTTTAGCGGTGGTGCCCAGATATTTGATGGGAATAAGATTTTGGATGGCCGGGGAACCGGGTATCATGGTGGCGGTAAACACCTGCGAACCGATGGTTATGCCGCATAAAGAAGTGTGCCAGGGGATATCCTGCGCCTCAAACAGAGGCTTCATTATGCCGACCATGGTAAAGATGACGACAAAGGAACTTACTCCGCCCAGACAGAGGATGGTTGTTATGAGCGAGATTAGCAGGATGGTTATGGAAATGCGGGACGCCCGGGTTTTAACATTTACCTTGCCGAGTACTGTAGCCAGCTTGAGTGCTATGGTCTTGCCGGTACCGGTATCGCTGGTGAGGCGGCCGAAGACCGCGCCGAGCGCGAACATGAGAAAGAAGTTTTTAGCGTAATTGCCAAAGCCGGCAGAATATGAAGTTAACATACCTTTGACTATATCAACGCTGCCAAAGGCAAAAAATAGACATACCAGAGAACACAAGGGACCGACGAGTAAAAGGTTCATGCCTTTATAGGCCAACCACATGATAAGACACAAGGAGAAAAATATACCAATAAGACTGATTACTTCATGGTTCATTTCATGCACTCCCGTCTATGTTTTTTTGATAACGGACATATTTGGCGGTGCCGCCTACCTGTGTGATAAGGTGGGGTATCGGGTAAGGGAATTGTTTATTTGGGTAATTCCACCAGTTCGGTTACTACGCCACATGCGCCTTCTGCATTCAGGTACCCGACTAGAGTGTTCCTCGAGCCTGGTTTGGCGAAGGGGCTGCGCAGCGGGATATTATTGGCGGCTAAATAATCAAGCGACTCCTGGATAGAGTCTACTTCGTAGGCGATATGATACAAGCCTTCGCCAAAAGTTTCCAGATGCTTGTTTACAAAGGCTTGCGGACCAATAGGCGTGACCAGTTCCACCTCCACTTCGCCGCAGGAAAAAAATGCCACGGCACAGCCTATTTCGGGCAATTCCTCGTAACCTTCATAATGCAGTTTGAGAACATCCCGGTGAAAGGCGATGGATTGTTCCATATTGCGGACGGCTATGGCTATGTGGTTGATTTTCTTGATTTTCATACCTTCACATCCCTTCTTTTTTTAATACGGGTATTTTCCCTTATTTATAGTGTGGCCCGCTAAAGAAAATTTGGGAATTACCTTTTTCTTTATGCCCCTTATAAGTGGTGTTTAAGGGGTAGAAATGCGGGCGGTAATAACGGCTGTTTGCTTTACGCATAAAAAAATCAGCCACCGGCTTGGCCGGAGGCTGTGCTGCATATAAAAAGCTATCAAATTACGGGTATGGTCAGGCTACGCACTGAACAATAGGATTTTACTATAATTTGAGAGATGTTGTTTTATCTTGAGCCAGGTTGATGCGCTGATAGTATTTTGGTGCAAATTTCAGGAATGCTTCCGCAATAGTAGAGAGCGTCCGCCGTTTGTACCACCATAGATCCTGCCTTCTGAGCAGGTTAGGGTCTTCAAGCGCTACAAATACAAGGCGTGATTGCAGATTGGCAAGCCGGACCTGATTGGTGGAAAGGCCTATCCCCTGGCATTCGAGGATCATTCTTTCCCGTACAAAATGGTCTGTTTCAAAAATGATTTTCGGTTTTATTCCGGCGATACGGAATAGTTCATCAAACATCCAGCGCGAGGAAAGGTTATTATTAAGGGCTATAAAGGGCTCGCCATCCAGTTCGGCAACTTTCACGCTTTTTTGGTTGGCAAATTTATGTTCTGGATAGACCATCAGCATAGGCGGGTCTTTAGAGTACAAAACCTCATGCTGCAAATCAGCGGCGATCGGCGACATATCCTGGGGCGTCGCTATGATAAAATCGTAGCGTTTTACCATCTCCAGATCGTGTAAATGCTGCAGATCAAGATGGGTGTGGAATAAGCATACCGCGGGAAAATGCTGCCGAAAACTTATAAAACAATCCTGGTAAAGCATGGGCGAGGCGGTAGCGACAGCCAGACGCCCCGTGTCCGAGCAGCTCATTTCCTGTATGGCGCGAGTCGCGTTATGCAAAGTATCGGCTACTTCATTGTAGGCGGCGAGTAACAGCCGTCCCCGGTCGTTTAGCACCAATGATTTTCCGCTTACCCGGTCAAACAGAGTGCAACCCAGTTCGCTTTCCAGCTTTCCGATGGCTGTACTCAAAGCCGGCGCGGAAAGGTGCAGTTTTTCACTGGTGCGCGTGAGGTTTCCTGTTTCCGCCAACGCCTTGAAATATTTAAGCTGAGAAAATTCCATTGCAGATATCCCCCTCTATCATTTGCTACTTCGCTTGTGCATAGTGCGCAGGCAATTGAAGCAAGAGATGAAGAAAGTGGAGGATATGCTGTAGTGTGTCCGCCAACTATATTGACCGGCGGATGCTTTGTCTTGTGCGATGAAATTAGGTTTTCTCTTGCGGCCAGACCATGCGGTTTTTCATGTCGCGCACGGTGAAGTTCTGAAGTTTTTTCTCACAAAGCAAAGTTGCAAAACAATACATTTTGTTTGTAACGGAATCTATTTTTTCAATGGCTATGTTTGTAGACTATTTTACCGTTTTCAGTTCTGTCCAGTATTTGTCATAAGTGTTCAGTGTATTACCCACATCTACCAGCCATTCGCTTTTATCGATAGCGGCAGTGGCGATTTTAAATATGGGGTTGTTTTTGTATTCTTCCGAATGCTGTGCGTAGGCTTTCTGGTTGGGATTCATATAGCCGATCGCCTCATAGTTTTTAACGCTGACCTTTATATCATACAGGTAGTTGATAAACTTTTCCGCCAGTTCCTTGTTTTTGGCGTTTTTCGGGATGGCGAAGGTATCTGCCCAGATGGTGCCGTTTTCTTTTGGTATAACATAGGCGATATCTTTATTTTCCGCTTGGGTAAAGACCGCGTCACCCGACCACATGGTGCCTATCCAGGCTTCTTCGGCGATGAATTTTTGTTTTATATTGTCCGTATCATAGGCAAGGACACTCGGCGCCAGTTTTTTTAGGTCGTTAAAGGCTGTTTCCAGCTCCTGCGGTTTGGTGGAACTGTTGGAGAGGCCGTTTTTCTTCAGTGCCATCCCGATGATTTCTCTGCTATCATTCAAAAGCACCACACGGCCTTTGTATTCTGGTTTCCAGAGGTCGGACCAACTCGTGGGGGGATTTTTGACATGTTTTTTATTGTAGGCGATGCCGGTGATGCCCCAGGAATAAATGACTGAATACTCACCTTTCGGATCAAAGGGAGGGCTCTTGAAGTTGGTAGCCATACTGGCCACGTTGGGCAAGTTTTTCATGTTGAGCTTTTCCAGCATGTTGAGTTTTATCATGGTGGCGACCATATAGTCAGACGGCTGAATGAGGTCATACTGACTGCCGCCAGCCTGCATTTTAGCCAACAGTTCTTCGTTATTTGCAAAAACATCATAGTTTATTTTGCAGTTATATTTTTTCTCAAACTCTTTTAGAACATCGGCGTCAAAATTATCTGCCCAACTGAAAAGATTGAGAGTTTGCTGGGCGCCGCTTTTAGCGGGGGGCTGTTCCTTGGGTTTTTCAGCGCTTTTGTTGCCGCCACAGCCAGCTAGCAGCGAGAGGGTGAGCAAGAGGATCGTAAAAATGATACCGGTTTTTTTCATTTGATACATCATCCTTCCGTTTGTTGTTTTTTATCGTCAGATCGTGTTTGCAGCCACTGTCCCAGAAGAACGAGTGTTATGGTGGCCGCGATCATGATGGTTGAGAGCGCGTTTATCTCCGGGCTGATGCCACGTTTGACCATGGCGTAAATATAAAGGGGCAGGGTGGTGGAATCCGGACCGGCCACAAAAAAGCTGATGACAAAGTCGTCGATGGAAAGCGTAAAAGCCATCAGGGCGCCGGCCACTATGCCCGGCAGGGCCAGCGGAAAAGTCACATGGCGAAAAGTTTGCCAGGGAGTGGCGTAAAGGTCCTGTGCCGCTTCTTCAAGGTCTGTGCGCATGCCTTCGAGTCGGGCGCTCACTGTTATGATGACAAAAGATATGCAAAATGTTATGTGGGCCGCCGCCAGGGTGATTTTCCCCAAAGGTATTCCCAGTTGAGAGAACATTACGAGTAGCGACAGGCCCATGACTATTTCGGGTATCAGCATGGGCAGGTAAAGAAGGCCGTTTAGCGCACCGCGGTATTTGAAACGGTATCTGTTAAGGCTGAGCGCAGCCATCGTTCCAAGCATGGTACAGACGACCGTAGTCACAGCGGCTATCGAGAGACTGTTGATAAGGGCATCGAGCACCCGGTCGTTTTTAAAAAGAGACACATACCAGTTTAGGGTAAAGCCGGTCCAAACCGCGTTGATGCGTGAAGAGTTGAAAGAATAGACAGCCAGGAGCAGCATCGGGAGGTAAAGAAAAGCTATTACGCTGAATGAATAACCTAAAAGAAGTTTATAACGCCAAGTATTCATGCGGCGGCCCCCTCCTTTTTCAGGCCGAGTGCCCGGTAATAGAGGTAGATGAGCAGCATGGAAAGGACGGCCAGGAGTATGGAGAGCGCAGAGCCGAAGGGCCAGTTGCGCGCGCCCAGGAACTGGTTCTGGATAAGGTTGCCGATGAGCGAAGACTTGGCGCCGCCCATGATGTCGGGCACGACGAACATACCGAGGGAAGAAATAAAAACAAGTATGGAGCCAGCGGCAATACCTGGCATAGTGAGCGGCAGGGTAACTTTCCAGAAGGTGCGGGCCGGTGTGGCTCCGAGGTCGGAGGCCGCTTCCAGCAACCGGTCGTCCAGTTGCTCTATGGACACATAGATAGGCAGTACCATAAAAGGCAGCATGGCATATACCATGCCAAGAAAGACCGCGCCATCGTTATAGAGAAGGGCGAGCGGCTGTTCGATAAGCCCTGTAGCCAGTAACAGTGAATTTACCACACCCTGTGAGCGCAGTATGATGACCCAGGCATAAGAGCGGATAAGAAAATTTATCCAAAAAGGTATCATCACCAGCAAAAGCCCTAGTTTCTGCCATTTTCTGCTGGAGCGGGCGATGGCATATGCCAGGGGGTAACTAAGAAGAAAAGTTAGGGCGGTGACCAAAAAGGCCATGACAAAGGTGTAGATGAGGATATTGAGGTATAACGGCTCAAAAAAGCGCCGGTAATTTTCCAGGGTGAACTCAAAAACCAACTGGCCATAAGGCGTACGGCCAATAAACGATATGACCACCACGATGAGGAGCGGGACGATGAAAAAGAAGGACAGCCAGGCAATAGTAGGGGCTACGAGCAGCTTGCCCCGGTTCATCGAGCCAGCCTCACTTCGTCTTCAGGATACCACCACAGGCCGACTCGTTCTTCGACCTGCCATTTTCTCTTGTCGTCAAAATACTGGTAGGCGGTGATCATTTGCGTGCTGTTATCGAGAAGGATGAATATCTTGTCGATGTTTCCATAAAAAACTATATCCATGATAGTGCCAAAGAGACGTGGCGGGGGATGGGGGGCAAAGTCCGGACTGGCCGCTGCCCAGTCGGCGTTTATTTCGCATAAGTTGAGTTTTTCCGGGCGCATGGCTATTTTGGCGCCGCGTTCAAGGAAAATGTTGCATTCGCCAATAAAATTGGCCACAAATTCTGATTCCGGCCGGTGGTATAAGAGCTCCGGGCTAGAATCTTGTTCTATAATGCCTTTATTCATAACTACAATGCGGTCGGACATAGTGAGGGCTTCTTCCTGGTCATGAGTTACATAGACAAAAGTTATGCCGAGGCCTTTTTGCAAGTTTTTCAGTTCCAACTGAAGGTTTTTTCTCAGTTGGTAGTCTAGCGCTCCCAGCGGTTCGTCCAGCAAAAGAACTTTGGGGCTATTGACCAGCGCGCGGGCGATAGCAACCCGCTGCTGCTGGCCGCCGCTTAACTGCTGGGGTCGCCTTGAACGAAACTCATCGAGTTGGGTGAGATAAACCACCTGGTCTACCAGCCTGGTTTGTTCGTCAGGGGGGATTTTTTTCATGGTGAGGCCAAAACGGATATTTTCTTCCACCGTCATATGTGGGAACAGGGCATAATGCTGAAAAACCATATTTACATCCCGTTTATAGGGTGGCAAAGTTGTGACATCCTGTCCGTCGATAAATATCCTGCCGCTCGTCGGTGTGTCAAAACCGGCGATCATGCGTAGGAGGGTGGTTTTGCCGCAACCGGACGGGCCAAGCAGAGTGAGGAATTCCCCGTCGTTTATCGTGAGATCCAAATTGGGGATGACCACCGTGCTGGCAAAGCTTTTTTGCACGCTTTTTATGGATATCATGGTTTCTTTGTTGGTCAAAGATTTACCCTCCAGCCGGGGAAGTATAGTAATACTTTTATTGTAGTAACGGTAAACATTACCTGCAAACTAAATATACCCTTATATTATAGCATGGTTTGTCTGAATTGAAATATAGCAAATAATTTTAGAGTATTTGTACGGCTTATCAGGATATTTTTATTTTCCTTATGTGTATTTTGTATGCAAAAGAAGGAGTTTTGATTGTGACAGACGAACTTAACCCATATAATATTCTTTACAAAATCAACTGGAGGAAGGGCAGGCTTTTGCAAAACATTTTTTCTGTTGGTAGCGAAGAACGGTGCGCAGAAACGGAAAAATTACTTTTTGCTGTGCAAAAAGGCCGTGCAGTCGCCATTAATTCACCGGGAACCGCTTCCATAGACGGTTATTGGTATGACCAGACAGAAGACGAGTGGGTACTCGTCTTAGCCGGTGAAGGTGAAATAGAATGGTCGGACGGCAGTAAAAAACTGTTGCATCCTGGTGACAGCGTATTTATACCGGCGCATGAAAAACACCGGGTGTCGTACGCATCCAGCAAACCGCCTTGTGTTTGGCTGGCTATTTATGGTTGTATAGATATGGAGGAATACTGATGCCCACAAGGATAATATCTATAGCGCTGGTGTTGCTCTTTGCTTTTTCGTCGCTTGCCTGCGCGGCGAAAAAGGAAAAGGACAAGGCAGAAGAACAAAAGTCGGCAAAAGCAGAAGTTCGGCTGGGCATAGAGCGACTAGACGAGTTTGCCGGTGTATTCACGGGAAAACGTGTGGGCATCATTACAAACGCTACCGGCATTGACCGACATTTTAACGATACTGCGTTTATCTTGGCGCAAAAAGTAAAACTGGCGGCGGTATTTTCACCAGAGCACGGTTACCTTGGGCAGGTAACCGCAGGAGAAGACATAGACACCTATACCGACCAGCGCTTGGGCGTGTCCGTCTACAGTCTGTATGGGCCAACAAAAAAACCTACCGCCGATATGCTCAAGAACATTGATATTTTGGCTTTTGATATTCAGGATATCGGGGTGCGCAGTTACACCTATATCTCCACCATGGCTTACGCCATGCAAGCCTGCGCCGAACAGGGCAAGGAGTTTGTGGTTTTTGACCGGCCCAATCCACTGGGCGGGAAAATGGAAGGCCCGGTATTGAAAAAAGGTTTTGAGTCTTTTGTCGGCGTATATCCGATACCCTACCGGCACGGTCTCACGGTAGGTGAAGCCGCCCGCCTGTTCAACAAGGAGTTTGGCATAAACGCCAAACTGACCGTTATCCCCATGACTGGCTGGACGCATGATATGACTTTTGAAGAAACGGGACTGCCGTGGGTGCCTACTTCGCCAAACATCCCGACTCCAGACAGCGCCAGAGGATATGCCATGACCGGCTTTTTCGGAGGTATAGGCGTGACGAACGGCGTTGGGACGACCCGACCATTCGAATTTACCGGAGCGCCTTGGGTGGATGCCTACAAACTAGCCTGGCAGGCCAATAACCTTAAAATACCGGGGTTGTATTTCCGTCCGGCGGCTTTTTTGCCGCGCTTTGGCGGACATTCCGGCAAGAGCTGCTATGGAGTACAGGTGCATTTTGTCGACAAAAAGGCTCCCAGCTTGGTAGAAAGCGGCGCGCAGGTATTTTATATACTGAGAAAGATGGCCGGAATAGACAAAATAAATGTTTACAGCAAGGATCGCATAGATAAAAACATGGGTGAGAACGCCATGTGGGACAACGAACCGGTAGAAGAGCTCATCGCCCGGTGGCGCGAAGAGTGCAGTGCCTTCGGCCAAATGGCCCAGCCGTATCTTCTGTATAAATAATAACGAGGGAAAGCATGATAACAAAAGAACTTATAGAACTGTGTTACGACGCGGCCAACGCCCAACGTTGGAACGATCATCTGCGGCCGCACCAGGGTTTTACGGAACTTGATAAGCAGGCGCACAAGATGCTGATAGCCTACGTCTTGGCCAAATATGAAGAACAGGACCGGAAAGCCGATATAAACTGGCGAAAACTCATAGAAGGCGGCCTGTTTGAATTTTTGCACCGGTTGATTATAACGGATATAAAGCCGCCTGTGTATTATGAACTGATGCGGGAAAATGGTGACAAGATAAATAGATGGGTGCTGGAGAAGCTTCGGGATGTTTTACAACCGTTAGGAGAAGGTTTTTTCGACGATTTTGCCAGCTATCTGTGTGACGACAAGTATTCAGTGCTGGAAAAACGCATACTGAAAGCCGCCCATTATCTGGCTACCGATTGGGAGTTCAAAATAGTCTACCAGATGAATAAGGAAGTGGTTGTCGGCATAGAAGACACCCGGATGGATATTGCCAGCCAGATCGAAGAATATTTTGATCTCATCGGCGTACAAAAAATCAGCCTCAATGGCAAAACCAAAAAGTTCATAGATCTGGTAGGGCAGCTCCGCTTCCAGAAACGCTGGGCGCAGTCGCCGAGGGTACCGGAAACATCAGTCATGGGGCATATGCTGATCGTAGCTATTTTTGCCTATTTTTGCGCGAGAGAACTGAAGGCCTGTGACGGAAGGCTGGTAAACGACTATTTGTGCGGTCTTTTGCACGATCTTCCCGAAGTTTTGACGCGGGACATCATTTCGCCGGTCAAACGCTCAGTGGAAGACCTCGATCGCCTTATCAAAGAAATAGAGGGTCAATATGTAAGAGAAAAAATATTGCCTTTAGTGCCTGCCAGTTGGCATGAAGAACTAAAATACTTTACCGAACGCGAATTTGAAACACGGGTGGTGGTAAATGGCGAAATAGTAGTTTTAGAGGATCCGGACGAGATTTCCCAAAAATACAACGAAAAAAAATACCGTCCGGTAGACGGGGCCGTTTTAAAATGCTGCGACAATCTGGCTGCTTTGCTGGAGGCTAAACTGTCTATCCAACACGGCATAACTTCTCGTCACCTTCAGATGGGTATTGAAAATATAGGTAAAATGTATAAAGACAAGATTGTGGCAGGTATCGATTTCGGCAGGATTTTTGGTTATTTTGACGAGGGGGAAAAGCAAAAACAGGAGGACACATTATGAAAAAACACGAGTACAATCCCTATGAGAACATGCTGGCCGTATTGGATGAAGCAGCGACAAAACTTGGGCTCAGCTATGACGACTATGTTACCTTGCGTTATGCGGAACGCGAACTGATGGTTTCTGTGCCGATCGAACTGGATAACGGCAAAAGAGCAGTTTTTGAAGGCTACCGCGTACAGCACAACACCACTCTTGGTCCCAGCAAAGGCGGCATCCGTTTCCATCCCGAGGCAAACCTCGACGAAGTACGCGCCCTGGCTGCCTGGATGACCTGGAAATGCGCCCTGGTGAATATTCCCTACGGCGGCGCCAAAGGCGGCGTCAAGGTAGACCCGTCTAAACTGAGCACTACCGAGCTGAGAAGGCTGACACGGCGCTACACGGCCATGATAGAACCTATTCTTGGCCCTAAGCAGGATATACCTGCACCGGACGTTAATACCAACGCACAGGTCATGGGCTGGATAGTCGATACATATAGCATGATAAAAGGCCACTTCGTGCCCGGCGTCGTCACCGGTAAACCGCTCGAACTGGGCGGCTCTTTGGGGCGTCCTGAAGCTACCGGCCGCGGCGCGACCTACACTCTTTTAAATCTTCTCGCCAAAATGAAAAAGAGCCCCAAAGGCTTGACCGTAGCCGTACAAGGTTTTGGCAACGTCGGCAGCGTCGGCGCCCGCCTGATGCATGATGAAGGATGCAAAGTCGTAGCTATCGGTGACGCCTTCACCACCATCTACAACCCCAAAGGCATCAATGTAGCTGCCGCTCAGGAGTATGCGGCCAAAAATAACCGCTCACTCAAAGGCTATAAAGAAACCGGGTTGAAAGTCATCCCGGATGCCGATCTCTTTAAACTCGATGTAGACGTACTCTTTCCGGCCGCTATGGAAAACCAGATACATGAAGGAAACGCCGCTTCGATAAAAGCCAAGATAGTTCTTGAAGGCGCCAATGGACCGACCACGACCGAAGGCGACAAAATCCTCGAAAAGAAAAAAATCATCGTTGTGCCGGATATTTTGGCTAATGCCGGCGGCGTGACAGTATCCTACTTTGAATGGGTACAGAACAACATGGCTTTCAGGTGGGACGAGCAATACATCAACGAAAATTTGAAAAAGATCATGCACCACGCTTTTGAAGACGTGTGGAAAATACACAAAGAGAAAAAAGTTTCCCTACGCATGGCATCTTACATGGTCGCGCTCGACCGCGTAGTAAAAGCGGACAAAGCCCGCGGCATATTCCCCTGATGCATCAACTAAAACCCCGTGCCCTTATGGGAACGGGGTTTTTCGCGTTTAAGCATAACTTTTGCAATATATTATTGACCAAAGAATAAACTTCGTGTTACAATTTGCATTATTATATGAAAGATATAATAAAACTTGTTACAGTGAATCTTGGAGGTAAAAAATGGCGGACAAATTTGCCCAGCGCATGCAACACCTGAACCGTTCGGAGATCAGGGAGATTTTGAAGATAACGGCCCGGCCGGAGATCATTTCTTTTGCCGGAGGACTGCCGGCGCCCGAACTTTTTCCGATCGAAGACATCAAGAAAGTAACGACCGGCCTCTTGGACGAAGCCGGGAAACAGGTACTACAATATTCGACGACCGAAGGCTATCAGCCTTTCAGGGCGGCTATCGCCAAACATATGAATTCCAAATTTCAGACAAGAGTCACGGAAGATGAAGTGACCATCGTCAGCGGCTCACAGCAGGCGCTGGATTTTGCCGGCAAGATATTTATCGACGAAGGCGACATAGTCCTTCTCGAAAGCCCGTCTTATATGGGTGCGATAAACGCTTTTAACGCCTATGGGCCGAAATACATACAGATAGCTACCGACGACGACGGGCTCATCCCGGAAGACCTCGAGCGGGTGTTGGCGACGACCGAGCGGGTGAAGTTGCTCTACGCCATACCGGATTTCCAGAATCCGACCGGCCGTACCTGGTCGCTTGCGCGCCGGAAAGCTATCATGACCATCGTGGAAAAATACGACCTGCCGGTCATCGAAGACAATCCGTACGGAGAACTGCGTTTTGACGGCGAAATACCGCCATCCTTGATGTCGCTGGACAAAAAAGGCTTAGTCATCTTCCACGGCACTTTCTCCAAAATATTTGCCCCCGGCCTGCGTTTGGGATGGGTAGCCGCCGACAAGCGCTTTCTTGAGAAATTCATCACGGTCAAACAGTCGAGCGACCTCCATACCAGCGAATTTACCCAGCGCATCGTATATGATTACATGCAGTCCTGCGATATAAACAACCACATCGAAAAAATTGTCGCCCTCTACAAAGAACGCTGTGCAACCCTAATAAAGGCCATGGAGAAATATTTCCCACCGGGAGTAGCGTTTACCCACCCGGAAGGAGGACTTTTCCTCTGGGTCACCTTGCCGGAAGGCGTTGATGCCGGAGAAATACTCGTCAAGAGCGTCGAGAACAATGTAGCCTTCGTGCCGGGCGCGCCCTTTTATCCGAACAACAAAAAGGTCAATACCATGCGCCTCAACTTCTCCAACATGCCGCCCGACCGGATAGAAGAGGGCATCAAACGCCTCGGCCAAGTACTGAAAGAATACTGCGAAAAATGCAATATAGCGGTGTGAATAAGAGGACGGCGAAAGCCGTCCTTAAATTATAAATACACAAGCAAATCGCGAACTAATGTTTGCTGAAAATGCATAACTGTGCTATACTAAAAAACAGCAATAATACAAGAAAGCGGTGAAAACATGGATTACAAAGTAGAAAAACGAACATTTCCCTCTTACAAGATCATGTCGATACGCGCCGTAGTGCCGTTCAGCCAAATATCCGGCGCTATGGGCGGGATGTTTGAAGAACTCTGTACCTATTGCCAAAAGAAAGGCTGCCAGGTGGCGGGCGACCCGGTCGCACTCTACCACGCCGAAGGCGCCAGTATGGAGGCGCTAGACATAGAGTGCTGCCTGCCGGTTGCCGAACTGGTCGAGGAAGCGGGCCGGGTAAAAGGCCGCGCCCTCGATGGCGAAACCAACCTGATGGCCCAGCATACCCACAAAGGACCCTATGAAGGGCTCAAAAAAGTCTATGAAGACATGATGGCCTGGGCGGACGGAGAAGGCTACAAATGGCTGACCGACTACCCCATGCGGGAGATATACCTCAATGACCCGATGACCACCAAACCTGAAGACTACCTGACTGAAATAGTCTGGCCGGTGTGGAAATAGGTGACTGAAAAAACTACCACTGGGCGAAAGCCCAGTGGTAGTTTTTTAGTGATTGCCGGACATTTTTCGACGGTATTCATCTATCAGTTTGATTCGGCTTTCTACGCCGGCTTTTTTGAAGATATTCGCCACATGCCAGCGGGCAGTAGATTCGCTGATGAAAAGGCTTTGCGCTATTTCGTAGGTAGATAGCTGGTTGAGCAACAGAGGAAATATTTCTTTTTCGCGTTTGGTCAAACCTATGTTTTCCAGCAAAGTGTGGAATGTTTCTTTCGTTTGAGTGAATGCGGTCTCTGTAGCCGGCTCGGAGCTTAAGATAAGTATTTCTTTTCGTTGCGCATGAGCGTTGCGCAGGAAGGTGAAAAAGAGCGCCGGCAGCGGCACATACAGTATAAAAAGACCTATATAGAGCAAAAAAGCAGTTTCCTTGTCATGGGCAGCTAGAAAACGGTAGGCAAATAACCCTGGCGCCTGGAAAAAGTGATGGGCTGACAAACCGAGCGAACTGACTACTCCCGGATATTTGCTATAAAAAGATATATCGGTGAATAAGGTGCGCGCCGCTATATAAAAAAAATGCAGACCGAAAAGGGTCATAGTGGGGAAAATCAACATAGTGGCGCCACTGTAAGAAAACCAGTGGGCCAGCACTCCAAGGCCTAAAAAAGGAACTCCAGCCAGTAAAGTGACATGACGGCCATAGCGCAGAGACAACCAGGCGGCTGCCAGTGCCGACAGGGCTTGTGCCAGGCGGAAAAAAAGGATATATCTTTCTAATTGTTCATTAGCAATCGTAAACATGTTATATAGTTGGTAAAAAATGCTGTTAACCAAAACACATAACAAGCCGAGCAAAAGCAGCGAACCGCGTGTCTGTGGCGAAAGAGGGGTATCTGGAGTTTCTGCCACACCTGGAAACACCAAAACGGATGGATAAAATATGGTATAAAATCCGGCTGACAGAGCGCCAAGCACAGAGCAGGCAGCAAATATTTCCAGAGAGGGAGAGGCAAACATTGTTATTGAAGTATAAGTATCCGGCAGCATGCGCCAAAAATAAATAAGGCTTAAGGATAGTCCATATACTGGCGCGCGGTGTTCTGGTTTTATTTGACGCAGCAGATAGTAAAATAAAAAAGCGTAGGCGGCAAAAGCGCACAGGATGGACAGGGCTGATAATAGCAGGTAAATGTTATAGACAAGTTCCGGGCTACCGGTTAAAAATATGGAAAAGTATCTGGCCGCAGTTAAAAGGCCGGCTGCAAACATCAAAAAGCTCCATAATTTATGCGGGGCTAGTTTGATTTTTAATTTGCCATCGCAACTTAGGCCTCCGAGCAGCAGGCCGATTGTAGCACAAATATGCAGAAGCAAGGTGTCATTAAAATAAAAAGAGTTACTACGCAAGATAAATAGGGGCAATTGAGTGAACTGCAAACAATCGGATATGCTGTATACGCCATGAAACCAGATCAACCATAACAGGGACAAAAATAAGAAGGATTTTATAGGCCGTTCCGACAAAAAGACTTTGATTTGAGGCACTCCCTTTAGTTCCTCCTTTCGTATGGACGCTTTTTTAAATTATACTATACATCCATGTCCTTTGATACAGAGGAAGGCTGACGTGAAAAAAGAACCTGGCCGGGCGGCGCGAATAAATAAACAGGCGGATTGATAGGGCAAGATAAAGCGGCGCTGATGGATTGCCAAACATTTGTTGAACAGGCAATACGTATATATTTTCTGTTTGTCAAATATTTATGCCATATTTGGCCGGTGCTGGTAAAACAAACACAAAACCAACGCAAAAACCAACGCAAAAACCAACGCCTCCCCCGGGAATAACAGCAGGGAAAAAGCGCCTAAAGGCCAATCAGAAATCACAAAAGCCATTGTGATACCCGGCTTACGTGCTAAAGAGCTAAAAGGGGGAGAGGTAAATGGTAAAACATCAGAAAAACAAAAAAATAATTTATAGGCATTTTTTAACAGCAGCCTGCCTTAGCAGTTTATTGGCGCTAGGGCCAGTTTCCGACTCATTTGCCGCCGACTATACGATCGGTGCGGGTGGAGATTACGCCACACTGGACGAGTTGCGGTTGGCCAAACCCAATATTGCCGACTGGACTGACTTTGCTCCTTATACCATAACCCTGTTGGGTGATGATGCCAGCCTCAGGTTGCCATTGGATTTTCGTTATGCTGATGTCACTCTCGGCGGCACAGGCGTGCTCACCGGTCCCAATATGCCTGCGAACGGGCTTAATATCAGCTCCTATAGGGTAACGTTGACGGAAAATCTTTCATTTAAGAATTTTACTCAAAGCGCGCTTGACGGCAAGAATATCTTCATCGTCGGCGGAGTGCATGAATTTACTGGCAACCGGGCTGACAGCAGCAACTACTACCCCAAAGGCGGGGCGGCCATCCACGCTGAAGAAACCGTAACTATTGACGGCGGCGTTAATACTTTTCGGGACAATACTACGACCGGTTCCGGTGGTGCTGTGTATGCCTTTCACAGTACCAAGGGCAAAGTTTTCATCAACGGCGGTACTAATACCTTCGAAGACAATAGAACCGGAGGTGTGGCCGGTTCCGGCGGGGCAGTTTATGCCAATGCCGGTATGACTATTGCCGGCGGCACAAATTTCTTTCGCGATAATGCGACTCTGCTTTGGGGCGGGGCCCTGATAACTCCCGCAAATATTCTGATCAGCGGCGGCACCAACACTTTTGAGGGCAACACTTCGCAGATCGGCGGCGCGATTTTTGCTAATGAGTTATCCATAACTGGCGGGACACACTATTTTACTAATAATACGGCTGGGCGTTTCGGCGGCGCAATTCGTGCCGGTAAGGTATCTATAACAGGCGGAATACATTCATTTACCAATAATACGGCGGTTGAGAGCGGCGGCGGCATCGCCTCTATCATGGGAATGACGATAATCGCTAAAGATGGAGATATTGTCTTTCGGGGAAATACGGCGGCCGGCCGGCCCAACGCGCTATATATAGATAACGAACTCAACAATAGTTCCCTTCATTTGGCAGCTGCCGCCGGTAAAGGGGTAATGTTTTATGACCCGATAAAAAGCAACAGTGGCAACCCCAACCTCACCATACACATAAACAGTCCGAATGCCGATCCGGTCAACCCCGGAGCAACTTATAGCGGAACGGTGCTCTTGGATGGCCGGGAGCTTTCGGGTAAACAGTCGGAAGTATACGGTAATTCTACGGTACATAATGGAACTTTCGCGCTGCATAACGGCGCAGTGTACGGCGCCGACGGCAATATTGGTTCGTTCACGCTCAATGGCGGGGCGGAAATGGATATAAAAGGCAAAGACAATAAAATAAATGCCGGAACTATCACTCTTAACAATCTTGGCAGGTTTGGTTTTGATATAAGCGCTGCCCGTCCGGGCGATGTATTGCTGGCGCTAAACGGTACCGTCGGTGTCAACGGACAGATATCGCTTCCGGCTTTGGATACGCCGCCGGCAGACGGAGCATATACTCTGCTGTCTGCTTCCAACAGTTACGATTTTACCAACATGTACACCGGCAAAACCCAGGCCGGACCCAATAGTCGCTATGGCGTGGGTACGCTGGATACGGCTGAAGCGGGCAAACTAAAATTGATAGTGACAGCTACGGATAGCGTCCGGACGGCCACATGGACAAACCAGTCAGGCGACGAATTGTGGAACCAGACCTCGTCGAACTGGTCGCTGTCCGGTTCGCCGCTTTTAGTTTTCAAAACTTTGGATGACGTTGTATTTGGCGCAGATACGCCATCTATTGTGGATGTGGAGGCCGTAGGCGTTACGGCAGGCAGCATGTCTGTAGCCGGTGACTATACTTTTACAAGAGGGCCGGTTTGGGGAGTGAATTACACTCAGACCGGCGGCCTGGTGCTTTTTACCTCCCCGATGGCTTTTAGTGGCAACGTTAATATCGGAGGCGGCAGTTTCACGCTCAACCATTCCGACTTGCATGCCGGGACTTTCACACTGCAATCTGGCGCGACACTGAATATGGTACCAGGGCGGGGAAGTAGCATAATAGCAAATAGTATTACCCTGGCTGATGGTAGCAAGGTAGGCGTTGCCCCCTTTTACTTCGGCAGTCTTAATGCGGGCGATAGTCTGGATATACTTTATCTTGATTCGGCGGCGGTGGATAACCAGAGCGCGGTGCTTAGCCCAACCGGTACTGTTACCATGGGCGCTTTTGACTATCAGTATGAAAACCTTTCTTGGAGCGCCGACAAGAAAATACTTAGCCTGAAAATAAAAGACGGAACAACCGATCCGACCGATCCGACCGATCCGACCGATCCGACCGATCCGACCGATCCGACCGATCCGACCGACCCGACCGATCCGACCGATCCGACCGATCCGACCGATCCGACCGATCCGACCGATCCGACCGATCCGACCGATCCGACCGATCCGACCGATCCGACCGATCCAACCGATCCAACCGATCCGACCGATCCAACCGATCCAACCGATCCGACCGATCCAACCGATCCACCGCCAGTTCCCGGAAAAACCTTTAATCCGCTGACCGGTGGCGCTTATGCTACTGGAGCGCCTGCAGCTATTATGCTACACAACCCAACTGGCAGTACGTTATTTAGCCATATGGGAAGCGTATTTGAACAACTTGAAGGCAATGCTTCGCTCGCCGGAGTACAGCAGTTTAGCGGAGGAGGAAACGCGGACGGCTCAGAGCGTTTGTGGGCGTTGCCCTTTTACAGCTTCAACCGTATGGGGCAAAACGGTGAAATGCTAGGCTACAGTGTGAAAACGCCGGGTTTTGCATTTGGTTATGATATTAAGGCGGGAGAAAAAATTTTTATAGGCGGAGTTGTAACTGCGGCTTGGCCGAATTATAACGGCGGCGGAGTCAAGGTCGATGGCACAGACGTGCGGCTGGGCGTATATGGCGGGGTAAAGCTGCCGGGGGCCTGGCAGGCGGGAGCCTTTGCCAGTTATGGCTGGGCCAGCCTGAATCAGAGCCGTTATGTCTTGGCAGATAGAAACGAGGGCGCTTACAACGCGAATAGTTTGAACCTAGGTTTCGGTGTAAGCAGAAAAATCAGCCTGACAAAAGGCGCCAGCGTAAAACCTTATATCAGTTATGAATATATAAAAATGAACACAGAGGAATTCAGTGAAAGCGGAGGGATTACGGCTCTCAGCTTTGCCGGGCAGTCGCAAAAAATATCGCGTCTACGCCTGGGCGCGGACTACAGAAAAGAGGTTGGAGAAACAAGTTATTGGTCTGCCGGCCTGTTCTATCTTGGACAATATGGCGACCGCACTGCTAGTACCACAGCCTTCTTTACCGCTGATCCGCTCAACCCTTTTAACAGTTACGCCGCACCCTTGGACAAAAACAGCCTGGGACTTACCCTGCAAACGGGCTGGGCAATAGGTAAAAACTGTGAATTGGGGGTCGCTTACAGCGCGTTGTTTGGACAAAAAGGAACTAGTCAGGATTTTAATATGAATTTTATCTACAGATTTTAGACAAAACCGATAAAAGTGGCGAACAGATAAAATTGTGGTTTTTATTTAAAGACAGAATAGGCACTCTGCGTATTGCGTAAAGCGCCTGTTCTGTCTACGGCTAAAAAGGACGCGCGAGCGTCCTTTTAATATTCCCATACTGTGTTATAATAAGATATTAAGGCAAAAAAGAGTAAACTGGACGGTGCATAGATGAATGGTAAATTCCTGGTGATAGATGGCAGCAGCCTTTTATACCGCGCTTTTTACGCTTTGCCGCCGCTTTTGAGCAGCAAGGGAGTAAATACCGGTGCGGTGTATGGTTTTACTAGTATGCTGTTAAGACTGCTCGGCGAAAAATCCCCGAGCTGGGTGGCGGTCGCTTTCGACAAGTCGCGAAAGACCTTCCGCAGCGCCCTCTACGAAGACTACAAGGCTCAGAGAAAACCCGCGCCGGACGAGCTCAAAGAGCAGTTCCCCCTGATGATAGAGCTGCTCGAGGCGATGGGCATAAATACTATCGAACTCGACGACTACGAGGCGGATGACATCATCGGTACTCTGTGCGTTAAAGCGGGCGCCGAGGGTGTGAAGAGCGTCATCGTCACCGGTGACAAGGATGTTTTGCAGCTCATTGATGAGCATACGCATGTGCTTTTGACCAAAAAGGGCATCTCCGAGATGCAGCTGATGGACACAGCGGAACTGGCTAAGGAATATAAACTAGCTCCGCCGCAGATCGTCGACCTTAAAGGCCTGATGGGCGACGCTTCCGACAATATACCGGGCGTGCCGGGGGTGGGTGAAAAGACCGCTCTCAAGCTGCTTTATGAATACGGCAGTGTGGAAAACCTTTTGGAAAACTTGTCCGCGATAAAAGGCAAACTGGGTGAAAAACTGCTGCAAAACCGGGATATGGCCGTTTTGTCCAAGAAACTGGCGACCATTTGCACCACTGTGCCGGTGGATTTCAAAGAAGAAGATTTCACGGTAAAACCGGATATGCCTAAACTGGAGGCGCTGATCGCCGGGCTGGGATTTAGGAACATGCAGTCCAAACTCGATATATTGCGCGCTTTGGGCGGGACGGCGGACGCTCTGGTAGAGGAAGAACCGCCGGTTGCCATAGAACGCACGGAGCTAACAACCGCCGATGAAGCGCGCTCCTGGCTGTTTGCTCCGGGCGAAGCTTTTACAACGGCTGTGGTGAAAGACAAACTGCCGCAGGTGCGGCTGGGCGCACTCGAAGTGACCAAAAACGGCAAAACAGCGCTATTCCACCCGGAACCTGCCGCCTGGCCGGTAGTCAAAGAGTGGCTGGCAGACGGAAAGGCCATTAAAATAGGCTGCGATATCAAGCCGTTTATCGAGGCTGCCCGTGTAGAAGGCGTGCAAGCGCTGGGGCTGGACGATGATTGCGCCATAGCGGCCTACCTTATTGATCCATCGACCAGTAAATACACTCCCAAAGATTTGGCGGAGCGGTTTGACCTTTCGGTGCGCGGTTTGCCGGATAGCGCAATATTGTCAAAGCTTTTTGCTGTTTTGCAGGCAAAACTTCGGGAAATGCAGTTGGAAGAACTCTACCGTACTATAGAGATGCCGCTAGCCGGAGTGCTGGCTGATATGGAAATGGCCGGGATAGCGGTGGACGAAAAACAGCTCGTGTCCATGTCGAAAGAACTTAAAGTCAAGATAAACGGTCTGACCGCCAAGATAGTCGAAATGGCAGGCGAAGAGTTCAATATCAACTCGCCCAAGCAACTAGGCGTAATACTCTTTGAGCGTTTGGGTCTGCCCTTCATGAAAAAGACCAAGACCGGCTACTCGACCGACGCCGAAGTGCTGGAAAACCTGAGCGGTCTCCACCCGGTAGTGGATGCTATACTCGAATACCGTATGCTGGCCAAACTCCAGTCTACTTACCTTGAAGGCATGCGCCCCCTCATTGACCGGGAAGCCGGGCGTATATATTCGCACTTTCAACAATTAGTCACCACAACAGGGCGGCTTTCGAGCACCGAGCCAAATTTGCAGAATATACCGGTCAGAACTGAACTTGGTAAACGCATCAGGGAGT
This sequence comes from Acidaminococcales bacterium, assembly GCA_031551525.1. Taxonomy (GTDB): domain Bacteria; phylum Bacillota; class Negativicutes; order Acidaminococcales; family JAISLQ01; genus JAVBNN01. The sequence goes on along the minus strand of JAVBNN010000004.1, from coordinate 34,615 downwards.
TTTTCGTGCCCGGTGAGGGTTATGATTGTCTATTAGCGTTTGACTACTCGCAGGTAGAACTCAGGGTGCTTGCCCATATGTCGGGCGATCCGCTCTTTACCGAGGCGTTTATAGAGGGGCAGGATATCCATACCCGTACGGCATCTGAAGTTTTCGGTGTGCCGCTCGATGAAGTGACGCCCATGCTGAGGACGCGGGCCAAAGCGGTCAATTTTGGCAAAGTCTACGGCATCAGCGACTACGGACTAGCGCGCGACCAGTGTATTTCACGCACCGAAGCCGCCACGTACATAAGTAGCTATTTTGCCCGCTACACAGGAGTAAAAGCCTTTATGGATAACGCGATCGCTGAAGCAAGGCAAACGGGTTATGCTACGACTATGTGGGGGAGGCGGCGCTATCTGCCAGATATAAACAACAGCAACTTCAACCGGCGCTCCTTCGCCGAACGCACGGCGATAAATACACCCATCCAGGGCACTGCGGCCGACCTGATAAAAAAAGCCATGGTAGATGTGGCGGCACTCTTACAAAAAGGTGCTTTTAAAAGCCGTCTGCTCTTGCAGGTACACGATGAATTGGTCTTTGAGGCGGTAGATGAAGAAGTGGAAACACTTATCAAGCTGGTGCAGGATAGTATGCAAAACGCTGCTAAGTTGAACGTGCCACTGGTGGTGGATGTATCAAAGGGCGCCAATTGGGCCCAGACGAAAAACTGAGGGAGGATACAGAATGCCGGAATTGCCGGAAGTGGAAAGCGTCAGGCGTACGCTGTCGCCGCACTTGCTGGGGCGGCGCATAGCCGACATCAAGATATACGTGGACAGGATGATAAAGCACCCGGGAGTGGAAGAGTTCACCTCCGGCCTTAAAGGACGGGTGATAAACAATCTCCTGCGGCGTGGAAAATACCTTTTGTTTGATCTTGACGGAGACAAGCTCCTGGTAGTGCATCTGAGGATGACCGGCGCGCTTATTGCCGTATCCGGAACGGAAACGCCCGATTATGGGCGTATAGACTTTGTGCTGTCGGACGGCAGCCATTTATGGTATACGGATGTCAGGACACTCGGCACACTGTATCTTATCAATAAAGGTGACACACTCATCAAGGGCCTGTCGTCGCTGGGGCCGGAACCATTGACCGGACAGCTTGATATTGGATACTTTTCAACGGTACTGCAAAAAAGAAAAGGGCCGGTCAAAGGTGTGCTGCTCGACCAGTCGGCGATTGCCGGCATTGGCAACATATACGCAGACGAGGCGCTTTTCCTGGCCGGGATAAGGCCGGATAGAAAGGCTAACAGCCTGTCCGCAGCAGAAATGAAAAAACTCTACTCGGCAGTACTGGCGGTGATCGCCCAGGGGATAGAGAACCGTGGCACGACCTTTCGCGACTATAAAGACGGGGAAGGGAAAAAAGGCTCCAACCAGGAGTACCTCCTGGTATACGGGCGGGGAAAACAGCCCTGCAAAAAATGCGGCGCCGTTATAGAAAATAGCCGCGTAGCAGGACGGGGCACGGCATATTGCCCGGCCTGCCAGGCGTAAAAAAACACTTTCTCTGTGGAGGGATAATTTGAAGGCGATAGGGTTGACCGGTGGGATCGCATCGGGTAAAAGCACGGTCAGCGCCATGCTGGCAGAGTTTGGCGCACCGGTCTTTGACGCCGACCGGGAAGCGCATCTTTTGCTGCAAAAAGGTGGCGCGGCCTGGCAAGAGATAAAGGACCGTTTCGGTGAAGGAATATTGGCTGAAAACGGTGATATAGACAGAAAAAAACTGGGTGAAATAGTGTTTCGCGACAAAGAGCAACTTAAGTGGCTGGAAAGCGTCACTCACGGGCATGTGGAAGAAAAAAGAGCCGCGTTTGTGAAAGAAGCTGCCAAAGCTGGTGTGGCGGCGGCCATACTGGATATCCCACTGTTGATAGAAAAAAACATATATCAAAAAGTCGACGAGGTCTGGCTGGTCTATGTGGATAAACAGACCCAGCGGCAGCGCCTGATGGCTCGCGATCACAGTTCTTTTGATGATGCGGATGCGCGTATGTCAGCCCAGATGCCGCTCGTGGACAAGCTGCCGTTTGCCGATGCGGTTATTGATAACTCTGGTAGCATGGACGAAACCCGCCAACAGGTGACAAAACACTGGCAGGCGGTGTTAAGTGCGGCAGGTGTGCGGTGAACGCGCGCCGTCTGTTTTGCCTTGCTGTAGCATTGGTTTTGGGCGCGCTGGCTTTCAACAGTGAAATCATACAGAAAAAGTTTTTCTACCCGTTGTTTTATGAAAAAGATATACTTTGTTACTCAGGCCGGAACAATCTTGATCCCGCGCTGGTGGCGGCGATAATCCATAATGAAAGCCATTTCAAGCCAACGGCCGTGTCCACGAGGGGCGCGATTGGGATAATGCAGATAATGCCTGATACAGGAGAGTGGATAGCTCGGGAAATGGGTGTAGCAGGCTTTGCGTGTAAAGATCTTAAAGAACCGGATATAAACATCAGGCTGGGCTGTTGGTATCTCAACCAGTTACTTTACCAGTTCAAAAGCGAAGTCAAAGCAGTAGCCGCCTACAATGCCGGACGAGGGACGGTCGAGGCCTGGTTGCAAGAAAACAAATGGGACGGAGTGACCGTCAGCATGATACCCTTTGAAGAAACACGCAAATATGTAGCCAGGGTACTAGCTGACAAAGAAAAGTATCAAAAGCTCTATCCTGGAACATGGCAAAAAGGGCAATAAAAAACTTGACGAGTACTATGCTATATGCTATTATATTCACGTTGCCGGTGATGTAACCGGCGCAATGCGGTCGTGGCGGAACGGCAGACGCGCTAGCCTCAGGAGCTAGTGGGGGCAACCTCGTGGTGGTTCAAATCCACTCGACCGCACCAACAAATCAATAACACCATTTACATATGCGGTTGTGGCGGAACTGGCAGACGCACCATCTTGAGGGGGTGGCGGGGAGACTCGTGTGGGTTCAAATCCCACCAACCGCACCAGACAGGTTGTAAAGATTCGATTTATCGGGTCTTTTTTATTTATGTCACAACAGGCGTTGTTCAGGCGCCGACCGATGATATGCCATCCAATCGGCCCCTTTGTGGTATCCGTAAATGTTGGCAATGAGTATAACCTGTGGTATTATTCTATGTATGATATTTGCTATAAAGTAAAGTCTGTATTTGGCTGTAGCGGAATACCGACATAGTGGGAAGGGGAACTTATTTTGTCCAAAAACAAGGGTTTTTCTATACTTTTGCTTGTGTTATTTATGCTGTCCCTGGGCGGCTGTTTTTCCAGCAAACCGCCGATCGGCGTGTTTGACAAGGAAAAGGCGCTGAAAGAAAGCAAGGAATACGCCAGCCTGACAGCTTTGAAAGATGATATAGCCAAACTGAATGCCAGTCTGTCCGACAAGAGAATGGCAGTGGCAGAGCAGCTGCAAACTATGGAACAAGAGGCCAATGACCGTATGCAGGGCGCATGGTCGGCTCAAATGAGAGAACGGCAAAACCAGCTGAACGATCAGATAATGAGTAAAAATAAAGGTTTTATTGATAGCAAGAATGAAGAAATGGGCAAATATGTCGATAGCGTGGAAGCAGATTTTATGGCGAAGGCCAAAGTCCTTGAAGATGAAGCCAGACAGCCGGCAACGGCTTCTGAACGTGTTATCGCGATCAATAAAGAAATAACCGCCCTTGAAAATGAGGCCAAAGGCAAACTCGCCGTTAAAAAGGCGGAGATACAAAAAGAAATAGACGCCAAAATGTCTGAAGATGGGCAGGCTGCGGGACAGGAACTGGATACCTTCGGTGAACGGCTGCGTGAAGATTTGATGAAAGCCGAACAGGAAAAAGGCCGCCAGTATGTGGAAAATCTTTTGGGTGACGATCAGAAGAATCTTAATGTAAAGCAAAAAGAACTGGACGATCTTTTGAAAAAACTGGAAGACAAGATAACGGCAGCTGTCGAAAAAATCGCCAAAGACAAAAAACTCACGACGGTACTGTCGGTCTACACGGTAAATGTCCAGGGGACTGATATAACTGCCGATGTGGTAAAAGAAATAAATAATTCTACTGCGGCTCCGGCGGCTAAACCGGCCGTAGTTCCTGCGGCGGCGCCTGCTCCGGCAAAATGAGCAAAACCCCGGAAAACTATGTTTTCCGGGGTTTATTTTTTACTTGCGACTCCTGAAAGAGGATTATTGGATATTTTAACTAATATTTACCAATAGAAAGGTAGGTGGTTGAAGATGACGACAAGATACGATCTAGGCATCATCGGCGCCGGTCCGGCAGCGATATTTGCAGCATATGAGGTTATCAGGCTGCAGCCTGGCGCAAAGGTCGTCATGCTGGAAGCGGGTGAAGATATATATGCGCGCAGCCAACCGACCGCAGCCGGACAACCTAAAAAGCCGCGCGACGTCATGCGTGGTTTTGGCGGCGCAGGAGCTTTTTCCGACGGTAAATACAATCTTACTACCAGTTTTGGCGGTTGGTTGACCGACTATCTGTCGCCCGGCGAAGTGATGGGGCTCATAGAATATGTCGATAATGTAAATTGCCAATTTGGCGCTCCCAGCGAGGTGTTCAGCACGGATCAATGTTCTATTGGCAAAAAGGCCCTGGAGTATGACCTGCATCTTCTTGAAGCGCGCGTGAGGCATCTGGGTACAGAAAACAATATTAACATTTTAAAAAAGCTGTATGACACACTGAGAGAAAAGGTTGAAATCAAGTGCAATACCAAAGTGGCCAATATTGTTTGTGGGAAAAATTTTTTACTGGAAACAGAAAATGGCGGGGAAAACATAGAATGCAACTGGCTTATTGCTGCGCCCGGGCGAGTCGGTGCGGAGTGGTTCAGCCAACAGTGTGAAAAACTGGGCATACCGCTTTCGAACAACCAGGTAGACGTAGGTGTGCGGGTGGAAGTGCCGGCGGAAGTATTCAGCCATATAACGGACGAGGTATACGAGGCAAAGCTTGTCTATCTTACCAAGCAGTACGGGGATTTTGTGCGCACTTTCTGCATGAATCCTTATGGGTATGTCGTAACAGAAAATACCGACGGCATAATAACCGTCAACGGACACAGCTACCACAATCCCAAACGGCGCAGCAAAAATACGAATTTTGCCTTGCTGGTCAGCAATAAATTTACCGAGCCGTTTAAAGAGCCGCACCAATACGGTAAACGCATAGCCTCTTTTTCTAACATGCTGGGCGGAGGTATTCTCATGCAGCGTTTCGGCGATTTGGTAAAAGGGCGGCGTACCAGTGAACGGCGCATGGCCAAAAGTTTTATCCAGCCCACGCTCAAAGCTACACCAGGCGACCTTAGCCTGGTATTGCCTAAAAGGCATATGGACAATATCATAGAAATGATCTATGCCCTCGATAATATCGCACCGGGCATGAAAAACGACGATACACTGCTGTACGGAGTGGAAGTCAAGTTTTACAGCTCGCGTTTGCAACTTGACAATGATTTCCAGACACCGATCGAGCGTATGTTTGCCATAGGAGATGGCGCCGGTATAACCCGCGGCCTGTCGCAGGCCAGCGCGAGCGGTGTTCATGCCGGGAGGGTGATAGCGGAAAGACTGGAATAATCCTAGACTACAGGGAGAACTCCACGACCAGCGGAGCGTGGTCGGAAGGGCGTTCAGTTTGGCGGAGCTCTACCGCGACATAGGCGTCTGCCGACCTGGCGGCCAGCGACGGAGAGGCCAGAATATGGTCTATGCGCCAGCCTATGCCGCGCCCGAGTGCGTTGGCGACCCGGTAGTCCCAGAATGTGTAGTGGCCGCCGTCCGGGATATGCTTGCGGAACAGATCCTCAAGGCCCCAGGCCTTAGTATAGGCAAAAGCTTCGTGTTCGGCTGGATGGTAGCCGACTTGACCGTAAAGTTTTTTCGCGTCATAGACGTCAATCGCCTCGGGCGCTACATTGAGATCGCCCAACCAGAGGAGAGGCTCGGCGACAGAGAATCCTTTGTCGAGATAATTCCGCATGCCGCGTAGCCACTCGAGCTTATACTGAAAATAGGGTGTATCTACTTCACGACCTTGCGGCACATAGGTATTGATAAGAGTCAAATCGCCAAACCGCGCCTTGATAAGGCGTGCTTCGTCCGGCAGGCCAACAGCAGTGAGGCCAAAACTGACCTCGGTTGCCGGCTGGCGACTCACAAAAGCTACTCCATTTTTCCCTTTTTCACCCTTGAATACTGCGTGGTAACCGGCGCCGGTAAATGCTGCCAAGGGGAAGTCTTTGTCCTGGGCCTTTGTTTCCTGTAGGGCGACGATGTCTATGCCGTCCTTTTCCAGCCAGGCTATAAGGTCGTCCTGGCGGATGCGTACCGAGTTTATATTGAAAGTTGCTATTTTGATATTTGGCATATGAAAAACCTCCTTGTCATAAAAGCTATATATTGTATATAATTATATCACCCGGAAATAAGAGTTGGAGGTATGTGTTTTGTCACATATGGGAAACTTTGCGTTTATAGTCATGGTGGCCGTTTCCTGCACTTTTTTGGCGAACGCTCTGGTGATGCGCCTGTTTGGGCAAAAAAAGTATGTCAAATATCTGCAACTTGGCGCAGTGCCGCTTGTGGTGGCTGGTTTCATCATTTTTATAGGACGTTTGCCCATAGAGTATGCCTATTATGCTGGTCTGGTACCAGTGGTTATACTTGCTTTCATAGTAGGGAAATATTATATATTTGACAAGAAGGATGACGAATCTAAACAGTCGGCTGTGCAGGCAAAGAAGTTTGACCGTAAAAAACGAATCAAAAATAAAAATCCAGGGAATGGTGTTTGAAACAGAAAAAATTAAGGAGGGTTTAATGCCATGTTTACAAAAATACTTGTACCAGTAGACGGTTCCGAGCCGTCGTGGAAAGCGCTTGAGTATGCTGCAGAGGTTGGCAGGAAATTTAACAGTGACCTGATCGTCGCCCATGTCATCCAGCCATTTTATAATGCTGGTTTTTTGGCTATTCCGGTGGATAGTAATTTCCTGGCAGCCCAGGTCGCTGATATGAATAAAAACGCTGAGAATATACTTCATACAGCCAGTGAAAAGATTGGGCAATATCCGGGCAAGATAGATATAAAAGTAGAGAACGGGCACCCGTCTGAGCGCATACTCGCTCTGGCTGCGGACAATAATTGTGATGCCATAGTTATAGGCTGCCGGGGACTGTCCGGCATAGCGGAATTTGTATTGGGCAGCGTAAGCTCAAATATTGCTCAATATGCGAAAATTCCGGTCTTGATAGTAAAAAGTGAAGTCAAAGAGAAGAAATGAAGCAGTAGAGATACGAATGAAATTGCCCGCGCTTTAAAAGCGCGGGCTTTATATTTTGCTGAAAGGCGGTATGTCAAGTATTTTTAACTGTAGGCGGTTGATGATTTCCGCTGCTTCCTCAAGAGCGACATCTTCCGTAAGGGCTTGCTGCTGGAAGATACATACGGGAAACGGGCTGCCGATTTCCGCGCCCGGCATATAAACATACTCCTCGTTGCCGGGGTCGCCAAAGATGATTCCGGCGGCAAGTTTTTCTTTATTTATGGCGTTTTTCATTTATCCTCCCTAAAACATGCGTTTTTTCCACAACATGTAGGCCATGGAAAAAGCTATGATGAATGCAAAACTCGCGACAACAACAAACCCGAACTCATTTTCCGCAAAAGGCACTGGTACATTCATACCCCATAAGCCGGATATCATGGTCGGTACAGACATGACTATGGTGACGCCGGCCAAAAATTTCATTACCCGGTTGAGGTTATTGGAGATGATATTAGAGAATATTTCCAGCATACTGCTCAATATGCGGGTATACATCTCGACCATGTCGATCGCCTGTTTATACTCTATGATGACGTCTTCAAGAAAATCTTCATCCTCCTCAAACATGCGGATGACCTGCTGGATTTGCTTGGTTGCCCTGAGGCGCATGAGTTTTTCAGTCAGGATATAATTACTGCGCAAAGAACCGGAAAAATAGGTCAAGCTTTTTTCGAGGTCAAGCAGTTTGAACAGCTCGTCATTTTCCATGGACTGCCTGAGATGGCGTTCCAATTCGTCGGTGCGCCGGTTGATGTTTCTGATGTATTTCAGATAAAGGGTAGCCGATTTAAAGAGCAGTTGGAAGAGGAAACGGGTACGTTTGGCTGTGTCAAAGAGACCGGGGGGGGAAGTGACCATATCGGTTACAACGGCATTTACTTCGAGGCAAACGGTAATGAGATAGTCGTGTGTTACCACAATACCGAGAGGCAGGGTCTCGTAGTCCTTGTTACTCCGCAAAAGCGGTATGTCGATAAGTACCAGCACCTGGTCGGCCTCCGCCTCAAGGCGCGCGCTTTCTTCTTCGTCAGTGGCCGCAGTGAGAAAGTCGAGGAGGACTCCGGTACTGGCGGCTACCTGTTCAAGTTCTTCGCTGGACGGGCTGGAAAGATCTATCCAGCAACCTTTTTCCAATTGTTCAAATTCTATTTCGTTCAGAGTGGCGTTGGTTGTTTTATATACTTTAAGCACCGGGACACCTCCTTTCGTTTTTTCAAGTAATAGAAGCGGGCAAACAGACAAAAATCAGGATTGCTTTTCACAGTGTAAAAAGATGACGCCCGGCTTTTCCTTTCCGGTGCGGCGGATCTTTGTTATGTGAGCGTTGAGAGGATTCTGGCAAGCTGGTCGGCACAGGACGTGGGTTTATTGCCACAGTGGATGCCGGACAGTTTTTTTATCACAATTTGAGTCGGCAAGCCGTTTAGCAGTATGGCCAAGGCTTCAAGATTACCCGGGCAGCCACCGGTAAAATGAATACTTTTTATGATGCCGTCCTGTATTTCTAACTGAACACTGCTCGCGCAGACATCATGCAAAATATATTCGGGCATGGCAACTCCTTTTTTGTATCGAAATTAACAATTAAATATTCGACATACGAAAGGCAAACTCCTTGTTTACATCAAGCAAAAATTTATTGGGTGATAGCCATTATTACTTAGTGTTGCGATAAGGGAGTTTTTTTGTTAACATAATATACAACGGTAGCTTTAAAAGGCTCTGGCCGTTAAAGAAAGGCCGAAATATGAATGTAGAGCAGCAGTACAGTAGTGTGGATGTAGGGCGGGCCGCGATCAAGATGGCGGTCACGGCGGATCGCAAGGAAGAATATGAGTTGCGCGAAGAGTATCTCGCCAAGGGTATAAAGACGGTGGCCGTAGATTTCGGCGGCGAATTCGTCGGTTCACTGGTCAAGATAGTGGAGCGGGCGGTAGTGGCTTCCCAGCGCCAGGGGCTGGTAAGTACCAGTCACGTTGGAGCCGGCGCGGTGGCCGGGGCCACACATGCCGCGCTTGAACAGATCGTGCCTAAAGCGGTCGGGTTCAATGTAGGCGGCAAGATAGGAGTTTCGAGGTTTGGCGAGCATGTTTGTGTGGCCGTTTATCTGGGGGTCGGGGTACTCAATCTAAATGAGATAGGCATCGGGGTGGCGCATCGTTCGCTGCCGCTGGAATAAAAAATCTGGAGGGAAAATCCATGAAAAAAATTATAATGAGTTCAGGCGCACCAAAGGCAGTAGGGCCTTATTCACAAGCGGTCCGGGCTAACGGTTTTTTGTTTGTCTCCGGACAGATACCGATGGATGCCATTACCGGGGAAATGGTTTACGGCGGTATAGTCGTGCAGACTCACCAGGTATTTGCCAACCTGAAGGCTATTTTAGCCGCTGAGATGCTTTCGTTCAAAGATGTGGTGAAATGCACGGTATTTTTGAATGATATGAAAGATTTCCAGGCGATGAACGAAGTTTACGGTGAATACTTTAAAGAAGACAAACCGGCCCGTTCCTGCGTGCAGGTAGCAAAATTGCCGCGCGACGCGGGCGTGGAAATAGAGTTGATCGCAGTTTATCCTATGTAAAATCCAGCCTGGCCGTTTAGCCAGGCTTATTTTTACTTTGCGGGGCCTTGCGACCGCACCAGATAAAAAGCGCTACACCGATGAGGGCAACGATCAGGCTGGTGACTTGGGCGGACTTGAGGCCGAAAGCCAGTGCTTCAACATAGTCGCCGCGCAGGTACTCGAGAAAAAACCTGGCGATGGAATAAAGTGTGGCGTACAGTAAAAATACTTGCCCTTTAGCATGACTAGTTGTGCGAAAAATAAGCAGCAGGGCAAAAATAATGACATCGATCTGTCCCTCCCACACCTCGGCCGGCCACAAGGGTTGAATACCGTAGGTCTGGCGGGCCAGAGTGCCTTCCGGGTATATGATGCCGAAGTCTCCTCCTGACGGACTGCCGAAAGCGTCTCCGTTCAAGAGGTTGGCTATGCGCCCGATGGCTTGTCCGATGATAATGGCCGGCGCTACGATGTCGGCAAAAGTCCAGGTATCGATTTTGTGTATTTTGGTGTAGACCACTCCGGCCAGTACACCAAATACCACTCCGCCCTGTATGGCCATACCACCCTGCCAGACGAAGGGAATCTCCCCAAGGTGCTGGCTGTAATAATCCCAGTCAAAGAAAAAAACGTCCCACAAACGGGCGCCGATAAGCCCGGCCAGGCCGCAGTATATACCCATGTCGGGTACGTGCTGATGCCAGCGGCCATCTTGTTTAGCGAGAAAGTAGGCCACACCTGTAGCCAGTATGATGCTCAGACAGAGGATGAGGCCGTAAGTACGGATGGGAAAATCGCCTATATGAAATAAATACTGGTGCATTTACCTACCTCCGGGGTCATAAAATGGCAAGACTTGTTGTTTAAGTATAACTTATTTTCGCAAAGGAGAAAAATATCATGGTTAAAAAAATGTTTTTCCTCATATTGGCAGCGCTGTTAGTATTGGGTTTCACTTCTCTTGCCGGGGCCGAGGAACCGGCCAGCGGGGCTAATGTAGGGCAGAGGCCGGTAACGAATACTTTCACCGCATTGGGCGGCGGAGAAGTTACCTTGCCGCTTTCCGACGGGAATATCACGGTAATAAATCTCTGGGCGACCTGGTGTCCGCCCTGCCGGGATGAAATGCCGGAGCTGGAAACATTTTACCAGAATAATAAAGACAAAGTGAAGTTTTACGCGATCAATAGTGGAGAAACAACTGGCAAAATAGAAGAATTTATGACTGCGCACAAGTATTCTTTACCGGTCTTGCTTGATAAAAATGGCGCAGGTGGAAAAATGTTGAGGACCATGGGTATACCTACTACTGTAGTGCTTGACCGTAAAGGAGTGGTGGTTTTCAGGATGCCAGGGGCAGTTACTGCACAGGAACTGGAAACGGCTGTAAATAGTATAAAATGAATAGCGAAGCAGCATCCTTGACGGCTTTTTTAGCCGGTTTGGCTTCCTTTATTTCCCCGTGTGTTTTCCCGCTGTTGCCGCTTTATATGTCGGTCATCGCGCCCAAAGGCCAGAAAAAGGGCGAGAGTTTGCGCTCGGCGCTCTTTTTTGTCAGCGGGTTTACCTTGGTATTTGTGCTGATGGGCCTTACGGCTTCGGCTTTGGGCAGCCTGTTGTTTGAATACCAGGACGCCTTGAGAAAGGCCGGTGGCATATTCATGGTGCTCATGGGGCTCTTGCAACTGGGTGTTTTTACACTTCCGACACTCGCACGGGACTGGCGGCCATTTTTGACCAAAGCCGGCAACAGCAACGGTGGTACATTTGTTTTAGGCATGGCATTTGTTTTTGGGTGGATACCTTGTACCGGGCCGGTATTGTCGGCCATACTCATGTATGCCGGGGTGGAGGCGAGTCTCCACAAAGGGTTTTGGTTACTCTTGGCCTATTCGGCGGGGTTTGGTGTGCCGCTCATCGCAATGGCTGTGGCCACGGAAACGCTGGCCGGGCAGTTTCGATCCACACTCTTGCCTGCTCTTGCGAAAATACAGACAATGTCCGGATTGATACTGGTCGTTATTGGCGTCATGCTGTATTTCGACTGGCTGACCAGGCTGATAACCATGATCATCTGATTTTGGCCAAACTAAAATTCAGACTGTCGGCCGATACCAGATGGTAATTTGTGGCGTTGTACTTACCTTCTCTCGCTAATGCCGTGCTTTCGCCGTGCAGGTGGCCGTATAAGCAGTCTTTTACCTGATACTTATCGCATAACAGGCTAAAGCCGCTCGCTTCGCTCCCGCTGTAAAGCGGCGGGTAGTGCAGGGCAAGTATTATATCGCTTTGTCCGGCATTTTTGGCTGCGGCTAGCGAATTTTCCGCCCTTTGCACTTCGTGCAGGTATATTTTTTCATCTTCCGGCGAGAATTCTTCCTCTCCGGGTATCAGCCAGCCCCGGCTGCCGCAGATGGCAGTACTGCCGAAAAGGTAATAGTTATTGTGTAAAAAAAAGCAGCCGTCTAGGGCGGTGGTGTTCATTTTACTAACGCTTGTCCACCAGTAATCGTGGTTGCCGCGGACGAATACTTTTTTCCCCGGTAGGGTGGCGATTTCTTGTAGGTCGGACAGCGCTTCGCCAAACTTCATGGCCCATGATGTATCGCCGCAGAGGATGACCAGGTCACCTTCTCTTACCGACTCCAGCCAGCTGATTTTTATTTTCTGCCAGTGGTTTTCCCACTGGGCGCCAAACATGGACATGGGTTTCTTTGGCGGCTGCCCGGACAGGTGCAGGTCGCCAATGGCGTAGATATTCATGTTTTCTCCTCTTTGCGTTGACTTTTACTGGGGAGGCGGTTATAATTTGATTTGTAAATCCTGTGAAACAGAGTAGTAGGTCTTTCTTCATGGTACAGAAAATTGGCGGCAGATGCAAGCCAATCCATAAGAAAATCGAACTCGCTGTGAAGGAGCGGCTGTGACAAGCAGTCGACGCATGGTTGCGTTAACAATCACAGAGTGGGCAGGTCTTCCTGCCAAACAGGGTGGTACCGCGAGTATTCTCGTCCCTGGCAATTTTGCCACGGGCGTTTTTTTATATATTAATACAAGCAAAATTTCAGGAGGGTTGTCCTTATGCAAGTGAGCAGAGAAAAATACTCCCCGCATGATATCGAAGAAAAATGGCAGAAAAAGTGGGACGCCGAAAAGGCGTTCGCCACTGTTATGAATAAAAACAAAGAAAAATATTATGTATTGGAGATGTTTCCCTATCCTTCCGGCAAGCTTCACATGGGGCATGTCAGAAACTACTCCATCGGCGACGTTATCGCCCGTTTCAGGAAGATGAACGGGTACAATGTCCTCCACCCCATGGGTTGGGATGCTTTCGGCATGCCGGCGGAAAACGCCGCTATCGCCAACAATATACCGCCCGCCCAGTGGACGCGTTCCAATATCGCTAGTATGCGCGAGCAACAAAAACAGCTCGGGTTTTCCTATGACTGGGACAGGGAAGTGACCACTTGCAATGAAGATTATTACCGCTGGTCGCAGTGGCTGTTCCTACTGTTTTATGAGCGCGGGCTAGCTTACAAGAAAAAAGCTGCTGTCAACTGGTGCGATGACTGCAATACGGTTCTCGCCAACGAGCAGGTAGTGGACGGCAAGTGTTGGCGTTGCGACTCGGTGGTGGGCAAAAAAAGCCTCGAACAGTGGTTTTTGCGTATAACAGATTATGCCGACCGGTTGCTGGCTGATATAGAACTGCTCAAAGGCTGGCCGGACCGCGTCAAGACCATGCAGCAGAACTGGATCGGCCGTAGTGAAGGCCTGGAGTTCTCCTTGGACGTGCCGTCGCTGGGCGAGAAAATACCCGTATACACCACCCGGCAGGATACTATCTTCGGCATTACCTACGTTGTATTGGCCGCTGAGCACCCGCTGGTGGAAAAACTCATCTCTGGCTACGACAAAGCGCAGGAGGTAAAGGATTTTGTCGCCCGGGTGCGCGGACAGAGCGATATAGAACGCACCTCGGCAGAGTCGGAAAAAGAAGGTATCTTTACCGGCGCGTACGCGGTAAACCCTATGAACGGCAAACAAGTGCCGATATGGGTAGCCAACTATGTGCTGTATGAATACGGCACGGGCGCGGTTATGGGCGTTCCCAGCCACGACCAGCGCGACTGGCTGTTTGCCGGCAAATACGGCTTGGAAAAGATCATCGTCATCCAGCCGGCCGGGGCGCCGCTTGATCTTGTCGCTATGGACGGGGCTTATGAAGACGAAGGGAAGATGGTCAGCTCCGGCCAGTTCAACGGCCTCGGCAATGAAGAGGGTAAAAAAGCCATCGCCGATTATATGGAAGAAAAAGGCGTCGGGACACGCAAGGTCAACTACCGCTTGCGCGACTGGCTGATCAGCCGCCAACGCTATTGGGGCGCGCCGATACCTATTGTGTACTGTAAAAAATGCGGTACGGTACCGGTGCCGGAAGACCAGCTGCCGGTCAAGCTGCCGGAAGTAGTAGATTTTGGCAACCATAAAGTATCTCCGCTGGCCACGTCGGAAGAATTTCTGAGTTGTACTTGTCCGGCCTGCGGCGGCCCGGCCCGCCGGGAAACCGACACCATGGATACCTTTATCTGTTCGTCCTGGTACTATTTCCGTTACACCGATCCGCACAACGACCAAGCTATTTTTGGCCGTGAAGAAGCCGCCTACTGGTCGCCGGTCGACCTTTACATCGGCGGGATAGAACATGCCATACTGCATCTTTTATATTCGCGTTTTGTCACCAAGGTACTCAAAGACGCAGAATTGATAAAGTCCAGCGAGCCTTTCGACAATCTTTTGACTCAGGGCATGGTAATAAAAGACGGCGCCAAGATGTCGAAATCCAAAGGCAATGTGGTTTCCCCGGAGGATATCGTCGCCAAATACGGCGCGGACACGGCGCGCCTGTTTATCCTATTTGCCGCGCCGCCCGAGCGCGACCTTGACTGGAGCGAGCAGGGCGTGGAAGGCTCTTTCCGCTTTCTCAGCCGCCTGTGGCGTATCGTCCAGCACTATGCTTCGCTGTTCGGACGGCAGGCCGGATATGATGCCGCCGCTCTGTCGCGTGACGACAAGGAACTGCGCCGCATACTCAACGTGACCACCAAGCGGGTGACCGACGACATAGTACAGCGTTTCAACTTCAACACCGCGATCAGCGCCATCATGGAACTGGTCAACGCCCTCTACCTCTACCGGGAGAAGGTGGAACAGCCGAACGCTGGACTGGTAGAGGAAAGTATCAGGACACTGTTACTTCTTTTGGCGCCTTTTGTGCCGCACATAACGGAAGAGTTGTGGTGGCAGTTGGACGAAACGGGCAGCATACACCAGGCCGCTTGGCCCAAATACGACGCGGAAGCTGCCAAAGCCGAAGAAGTAGAACTGGTCTTCCAGATAAACGGCAAGATAAAAGACAAACTGGTGGTTCCGGCTGGTTTGTCGGCTAAGGAACTGGAAGAAACCGCGCTTGCGTCCGAGCGCATAAAAGAGTTTATCGGTGATTCGCAAGTCGTAAAGGTTATCTGTGTACCTAATAAACTGGTAAATATAGTGGTGAAATGACATAAAACACAAAAAGACAACCTGTGTAACAGGTTGTCTTTTTGTGTTAATATAGTCTTATGAGTTGACATTATATATGGTAAAAAACTTATACTAGGAGAATTTGCTTATGATGACTGAACAGGACGCAGCGAGTTTGCTGAAAATGTTTGAAGATATTGGCGTTGACGTGTGGCTTGACGGTGGCTGGGGCGTAGATGCGCTTTTGGGCTATCAGACGCGCTCTCATAATGATCTAGATATTTTTATCGAAAAGAAGAACAGCAAAATATTTCTAAAAATGCTGTCTGATGAGGGATATAGCGAAAGAAAAATGGAATATACGACCGCAAATCATACTGTCTGGTGTGATCATCATGACCGCATCATAGACCTGCATTTATTCGAGTTTAGAGACGCCGAAACACTGAGCTTTGATAATGAGGTCTACCCTTCATATATTTTAAACGGCAGAGGGATTATTGGCGGGATAAAGGTGAACTGTCTGACTGCTCAAGCGCAATTGCTCTATCATCAAGGATACGACCATGACGAAAATGATGTCCATGATGTGCTATTGCTGTGCAAAAAATTTGATCTTCCTATTCCGGGAGAGTATGAAAATGCGCGTAACGGTAATGTTACGGAATAAACTTTTTGTTGTGTTATGTTGTCTTTGGGGAGAACGCTATGGAAACAACGGAAAAACGCAAAATAATAGGCATAATGCTGCTAGTCGCGTTGTTTGTGGCCGCCAGCGTTTATTGGAGTGAAAGCCGTCGTCCGGCTGGTGAGGCGGTGGCCAGTACGCCAGCTTCGGTGGTGGACGCGCTGGAGAGGCAAAAAGTGGCGGTCAGCATCAGCGGTGCGGTGGCCAAGCCCGGCATCTATAAAGTAGCGCCCGACAAACGGGTGGAAGACGTGGTCGCATTGGCCGGAGGTTTTTTGCCGGAGGCGGACAGTGACAAGGTGAATATTGCCCGCCGTTGCTATGATGGCTTGCATATACAGGTGAAAGAAAAGAGAGTACCGGTCGTGCGGACGCCGAAGCTGCGGCAGGCGGCGCCGCCACGGGTGAAAACACCGGATAACAGTATGGTGGATATAAACAGCGCGGATGCCGTAGCTTTTGAGGAACTGCCCGGCGTGGGGCCGGCGCTGGCTAAAAGGATCGTGGATTACCGCGATAAAAACGGACTTTTTAAAAGCAAAGAAGATATTAAAAAGGTGAACGGCATAGGCGACGCCAAGTTCGACGAGATAAAGGAGAGCCTTAGTTTATGACATTGCGGCAGGCTTTCTTTTATGCTATGTGTTTATTTACTGGCGGAGTTTTTCTGGCGTTACGGGATTTTGCGCCTGAGCGTTGGGCTTGGCCGCTCTTCGTTGCCGCTATGGCCTCGCCGCTTATTGCCTGCTACTGGACAAAACATGAGCGTGTGCTTTGGTATGGCGCATTGCCCCTTTTTTTGTTTGCCGCCGGGTTATTGGCAGGAGGGCAGGGCAACAAAATGGCGGCGGACAGCATCTATTATCAAGTAGGTAAAAATGGTGTGGTCACCGGCAAGGTGGCCCCGGGCAGCTGGCGGTAGCGCAATGCCGGTTATGCCTCCTGCCTGTTGGAAACCAGGTATTTCACCGTGGACGGTAAAACGACCGTTGTCAGTGGACGCCTGCGCATAACGCTGAGCGCTGTGCCGGAAGGCGAGCGTCTGACTTCCGGGGCAATAGTTAGTTTGCCCGGTGAGCTAAAACCCCTGCGCAGTTTTGCCAATCCCGGCGGTTATGACTTTGCCGCCCGCGAACACCGGAAGGATATTTACGGGCGTTTGACGGCGAAATTTAACATGGTGGCGCTGTCCGGTGAAATAGAAGAGAGCTGGCGGGATAAAACGGAAAAATTCCTGTCCTCCGTCAAGACGGACATGCAAAAACGCATGCCCAAAGAGGATCAGGCAGTAATAATGGGCATGTTGTTTGGCGGCTATGACGAACTGTCGCCAGAGGTGGTGCGGGATTTTTCCACGACTGGCATAGTGCATATACTTTCGGTATCCGGTACGCATGTCGCCATGGTAGCTGGAGCGATATTTTGGCTGGCCAGGCGGCTAAGGTTGGACGGGCGTAAGGCCGCCCTCTTGTCTATGGCCGGAGTGTTGGTTTACAGTGCCCTGAGTGGTTTTGCCATTCCGGTCGTGCGATCGACGGCCATGGGTATAGCGGTGCTGGCCGGTTTGGCCGCTGGACGGCGGGCCCATACTGCCAGCATACTTGGCATAGTGCTGTTGGTTATGCTCATTTTTCAACCGCGCTGGCTGCTGGAAATAAGTTTCCAACTTTCCTTTGCGGCCACCGCCGGCATAGTGTTTCTCTACCAGCCAATAAAAGAACGCCTGGCGCGTTTGCCGGATTTTCTGGCCGCTGCCCTGGCTTTGACTTTGGCTGTGCAGATAGCAGTGCTGCCTTTTTTGGCCCATTATTTTTACCAAGTATCATTAGTTGCTTTTTTAGCCAATATCATCATTCTGCCCCTTGCAGAAGCCTGTCTTTTGCTAGCTCTCGCGGGTGTGGCGATAAATATGTTTCTGCCACTGCTTGGCGGGTCGGTTTTTATGGCTGTCAGCCTGCTGCTGGGACTGGCTTTACGTCTGAACAGCTGGCTGGCTGCTTGGCCTAGCGCAGTATTGCCGTTGCCTGTACTGCCAGAATGGTGGTGGGTGTGCTACTACATCATAGTTTTTTTGGTCTTTGATTTTTTGCCGTTAAAAATAAGCGCACAAGGGCGGTATATCGCAGCAACAGGAGTATTGTGTATGGGTATTTTTGCTTTAGCCACTAGCGCCGCTCCGAAGGAATTCAGTGCGCATTTTATCGACGTGGGGCAGGGCGATGCCTGCTTGTTGTTCGTTCCTGACGGGCGGACCATACTTATTGATGCGGGCGTGCGTAGCTATACCGGCGACTTTGATGCCGGTGAACGGGTGGTGGCGCCGTACTTGCGTTATTATGGCGTAAAAAAAGTAAATCTGATGGTTTTGTCACACGGCCACAGCGACCACGCCGGAGGCGCGGCCGCCGTGGCGCGGCAGGTCCCGGTCGAAACCATCTGGCTGCCGGGAGGGCAATCTTCTGACGACACAGACCGTTTGCTTTTGCAGGCCAAAGACAGCAATGCCGTGACAATGTACGAGGGCTTGAACGCGGAGTTGGGCGGTGTTAAGATAGAAGTGCTTAAAGTACCGGGCGTAGGAGAGACGCCTGTTAAAAAAACTCGGGATGATTCTTCGGTCATAAAAATAACTTTTAACGATAAAACATTTCTCTTTATGGGCGACGCCGACAAAGCCGGAGAACTGGCGGCTTTGCCGCTGCTCGATAAAGTAAATGTGCTGAAAGTTTCTCATCACGGCGCGGCTACTTCCAGCGATCCGCTGTTTATTGCGAGGACAGACCCGGATATCGCGGTGATATCGGTCGGGACGGACAACAGTTACCGGCATCCCTCGTCTGTTACACTGGAAACGCTTGCCAAACAGGGCAGCAAAGTACTGCGCACTGACCTCGAGGGCGCTATAATGATAAAAACGGCCGAGGAAAAACTAGTTTGGTACGGCTACCGGCAAACTCCGGCGGCTTTCAGGTAAAGGAGATAGACGCGATGGAAGCGGAAAAATTTTTACAGCAGCTTGCTAAAGATAAGACTCTCCCGCCGCTGCTTTTATTGACTGGTGAGGAAGATTACCATATAGACAAAGTGCTTGCCGCGGCCAAGCTCCTCTGGTGCGGTGCCGCGGCGGAGGATGGTTCGGTGAGCGTTCTCGACGCCGATCCTACGGCGGGTGCTTTGCTGGAAATGGTCACCGAGCTGCCGTTTTTTTGCCCAAAGTCGCTCATAATAATAAAAAACAGCAAACTCCTGTCGGCTGGTAAACAGGGTGATACGCCGAAAGACAAAGAGGCCTATGTAAAAGCGCTGGAAAAAACGGCAGAGCACTGCCGGGTGATTTTCCAGTGTGCCAAGCCGGACAAGCGGACAAAGCTCTTCAAGGCTTTTTCCAGCCTTGGGCAGGTGGTGGAGTGTGAAAAAATAAAGCCTTGGCTGGTAAAAAACTGGCTGGCCCAGGCGGCGCGGGAACGGGGCTGCCGCTGGGATGCGGCGGCACTGGAACTGGCGGCCGGATATGCATCTTTGGCGGAGAATATTTCGCTTTATCTTTTGGATCAGGAAGTAGAAAAAATATCTTTGTACGCTGGAGAAAGAAAGCTCTGGACGGTGGACGATGTGAACAGCATGTTTTCCAGCCTGACCGAGTTAAGCGGTTTTGCGCTGACGGACGCCATGACGGTCGGCGACGCGGCCAAGGCACTGTCGATAATGCGAGAAGCTGCGGCCAGAGGTGTGTATGTGCTGCAACTGGTCGGCCTCATAGCGCGCCAGGTCAGACAACTGTGGCAGGCCAGAGATATACTTGCCAAGGGCGGCGGCCAAGATGAGATAGCGGCCAAACTCTCTATACCAGCCTTTATAGCCGGCAATATCGCCCGGCAGGCCAGGCGGATACCGGAAGAAAAACTAAAAAAAGCCCTGAAAGGGCTGTCTGACATAAGCCGGGAAATACATCTGGGTGGGCGCGGGATGGCGCATCTCGAAGAAGTGGTAGCTGATTTTTGCCGATGAAGGATTTTTCTGCTATAATATTTATGCATATATGGTAGCGAGACGACCTGTAACAAGGATGGCGCATTTTTAAGGATTTTACGCAACTATGCTGCAAAAATAAACTTATGGAGGCAAAAATGAGTGACATTAAAGACTTTGACTTTATGAAAGAAATGGAAAAATTTTTGGACAACAACCCGGAAGTCCGTAAAAAATTGCAGGACATCCAGGGAAAAGCTGGTGCCTTGAAAGAAAACGCCATGACAAAGCTTGGCGAGAGCACGACCGAGGCGCAAAAAGTAGTGGAAGGGTATAGGCAGGAATTGGAAGACCACGCCCGTGAAAAAGGTTTTATAAGAGAACACGGCGAAGACGCGGCGGGTAAAACATTGATTCAGTCTATCGATTTTAACGCGGTAGCAGATGAAGTGGCGCGCATGTATAAAAGCGCTGTGGCGAAACTGTCCGACAAGACGGAGGGTAATGAAGCCGCAACTGAAACGGCGCCGAAAACTGCAAAGAAAGAAGACGGGCAAGTTTGATAGAAAAATAAAAAACCTCTCTTTTTCGAAAGAGAGGTTTTTGTTTTTGATTATTCGGCGGCCATTTTGTTCACGCGTTTAGCCAGGCGTGATTTTTTGCGGGCGGCAGTATTTCTATGGATAACGCCTTTGCCTGCTGCTTTATCAATCAAACTGGAGGCTTTGCCCAACAGGGTAGTAGCCGCTTCCTTATCGCCAGTTTGTGCGCTTTCCATAACTTTGCGCGCGGAAGTTCTCAGGGCGCTTTTTACGGGAAAATTGCGGGCACGGCGTTCGGCATCAGTTTTAACGCTGCGAATGGAAGATTTAATATTCGGCAAGTTCTTCACCTCCTCTGTATAATAAGCGTTGCATAAGACATATTAGCACGATTTATTATATTATGCAAGAGTAAAAGAAAAATTCTTGAAGAGCACACAAGCTAGATGGTATAATTTAGTGTCATCAAAAATACAAGGAGAAAATAAGTGAATTCACATATAAGAAATTTTTCCATCATCGCGCATATCGACCACGGCAAATCCACTTTGGCCGATCGGCTTATCGAGATGACCGGTACGCTTGCGAGCCGGGACATGGAGCAGCAGGTGCTCGATAACATGGAACTTGAACGTGAGCGCGGTATTACGATAAAGGCCCAGTCGGTGCGTATAGATTATAAGGCAGCGGACGGAGAGGACTATGTCTTGAACCTCATTGACACGCCGGGCCACGTCGACTTTACTTACGAAGTATCGCGTTCTTTGGCGGCCTGCGAAGGAGCGCTTCTCGTTATCGATGCTACCCAGGGCATAGAGGCCCAGACGCTGGCCAACGTATATTTGGCTCTCGAACACGACCTTGAGATAATACCCGTCATCAACAAAATTGACCTGCCGAGCGCTGACCCGGAGCGGGTAAAGGAAGAGATAGAAAACGTCATCGGCATAGACGCTTCGGAAGCTATCCTGGTCAGTGCCAAGACCGGCGTTGGTATAGATAAGGTGCTGGAAGCAGTGGTTAAAAAAGTGCCGCCCCCTGAGGGCAAGGCGGACAGTCAACTGCGCGCGCTGGTCTATGACTCGCATTTTGACCCTTATAAAGGCGTCATCCTTTATCTGCGCATTATGGAAGGCGCGATAGAAAAAGGCATGCGCGTGAAATTTATGGCAACCGACAAATGTTTTGAAGTTACCGAAGTGGGCGTTTTCCGGCCCTTCCTCTTGAATGTTGATAGACTGTCGGCCGGTGAAGTAGGGTTTTTCGCCGCCAGCATCAAAAACGTGCGCGACGTGCAAGTGGGCGACACGGTAACGGGCGAAGCCGACCCGGCAACCGAAATGCTACCTGGTTATCGCAAGGCCACGCCGATGGTTTTCTGCGGCCTCTATCCTGTCGATACGTCGGAATACGAAAATTTGCGCGAATCGCTCGAGAAACTTCAGCTCAACGACGCCTCCCTTTTGTTCGAACCGGAGACGTCAGTAGCGCTGGGTTTTGGTTTTCGCTGTGGATTTCTCGGTCTTCTGCACATGGACGTCATAAAAGAACGTTTGGAGCGGGAATATGGTTTAACGCTCCTTACCACCGCGCCCAACGTCGTTTATCATGTCTATAAGACTAATGGCGAGATGGAGGAGGTGGACAATCCCTCTAAACTGCCGGAAGCCACGACTGTTGACCGCATAGAGGAGCCTTATGTAAAAGCGACCGTCATAGTGCCCAAAGACTATGTTGGGGCGGTTATGGAGCTGTCCCAGGACAAGCGTGGTGAATACGATACCATGACCTATTTAGATACCACAAGGGTCATGCTTACTTATAATATACCGCTTAGCGAGATAATCTACGACTATTTTGATAAACTCAAGTCGTCCACTAAAGGCTATGCTTCGCTGGACTACGAATTGTCCGGCTATCGCACTTCCAGCCTGGTAAAATTGGATATACTGCTCAACACGGAACCGGTCGACGCCCTCTCGGCCATCGTACACCGCGACAAAGCACAGACTCGCGGGCGCCAACTGGCGGAAAAACTGCGAAAACTGATACCACGTCACATGTTTGAGATACCCATTCAGGCGGCCATCGGCAACAAGGTCATCGCACGCGAGACGGTCAGCGCCATGAGAAAAGACGTACTGGCCAAGTGTTACGGCGGCGATATTTCGCGTAAACGCAAACTGCTGGAAAAGCAAAAAGAAGGTAAAAAGCGCATGAAACAGGTGGGCAGCGTGGAACTGCCGCAGGAAGCGTTCATGGCTATTTTGAAAATGGACTGATATGGCTGACTATCACGGCATATATGTACACATACCCTTTTGCCGAAAAAAGTGTTATTATTGCGACTTCCCCTCCCAAGCCGGGTTGCTGGAACTGTCTCGTGACTATGTGGATGCGCTGTGCGCCGAAATAAGCGCCTGTGCATCCAGTCTTTTTGTTCCTAAAAGCATATATTTCGGCGGCGGTACGCCAACCCTATTTTCGACCGGAGAATTGCGGGAAATAGTGGACACACTGCAACGACAAAACTACTGGCAGGGAGAACAGGAGCGGACGATCGAGGCCAACCCCGGTACGGTAGATATGGACAAACTTTTGGCCGTGCGGGAGATGGGGTTCAACCGTTTGAGTTTTGGTGTGCAAAGTTTTTCCAACCGGCTATTGGCCTCTATAGGCCGTATACATACGGCAGAAGAGGCGCGCGCTGCGCTGGTTATGGCCAAGGAGGCCGGTTTTGATAATATCAGCATTGACCTGATGTACGGCCTGCCCGGGCAAAGCCTGGCTGACCTCCGGGAAAGCATCGGGGAGGCAGTCCGCCTGGGTGTACAGCATATATCGGCCTATTCGCTGATCGTGGAGGAAGCGACTCCACTGGCGGACATGCTGGAAAGCGGCCGGTTGTTCCTACCGGAAGAGACCGAGGAGAACGCTATGTATGACTGGCTGATGGCATATTTGCCGCCCTCTGGTTACGCGCGCTATGAGGTGTCGAATTTTGCCCAGCCGGGTTTTTGCTCCCTGCACAACAGCCAATATTGGCAATATCTTCCCTATAAGGGATTTGGCGCGGCGGCCTGTTCCTTTGACGGTGAAAAGCGCCATAACAATAATGAGGATATAAAAAACTACATACAAAATCCGCTGGAAAGCGATGAGGAACTGCTGAGTGAGGCGCAGCGCATGGCAGAATTCATATTTATGGGACTCAGGATGACCGAAGGGATTTCTCCGCAAAAGTTCTACCTTTTGTTCAATAAAGATGTATATGAAATTTTTGGGCGACAATTGAAAGCGCATGAACAAACCGGATATATAGAGGCAGACAGGCGAATAAAGTTGACTCCGGCTGGCATGAAAATAGGTAATAAAATTTTTTTGACTTTTTTACCTTAATTTCGTCCAACCTATTGACAACCTACGATATTAATGGTATTTTTTTAGCAGGGTTAGCACTCTGGCAACAAGAGTGCTAACGAAAAGCAGGGTGATTTGCACATGTTAAATGATAGGAAAAAGAAAATACTACAATTGATTATTGAGGACTATATTTCTACCGCTGAGCCGATCGGCTCGCGGGCGATATCCAGGCGGCATGAACTGGGCCTTAGCCCGGCCACTATCAGAAACGAGATGTCCGACCTTGAAGTCATGGGCTACCTGGAGCAGCCGCATACTTCGGCCGGCCGTGTGCCGTCTGCGCTGGGTTACCGGTTGTATGTGGATTCGCTGCTCGCGCCGGAAAAGGTTACTGAAAATGAAGAGGAGCTCATCCAAAACTGGTTTCAGGCCAAAGCCGGCCGGCTGGACGAAGTGTTCCGCACTACGGCCAAGATATTGTCGAATATGAGCAGGAATATTTCCATCGTACGCACGCAGCGGGAGGCGCCCTGCCAGTTCAAATACGTAAAATTCCTGCCACTAGAGGCGGGTCGGGTCATCATGGTACTGGTGACTGAGACCGGTATCACAGAAAACTGCATAATAAATTTGCCTGAAGAAGTTTATATAGAAGACATGGAGCGCATGGGTGAGCGGATAAACAACAAGCTGTCCGGTCAACCGATCAGCGCGGTAAAAAAAGAGACGCTGGATGAAGTGTGCCGGGAAATATTCACCGGCGACTTTATGACCTCCTACCTTTTGGATATAATAGCCGACGTGCAGTTGCAAGGCCGTTCGGACAAACTGTTTCTAGGCGGCACAGCCCATCTGTTTAGCCAGCCGGAGTTCAAGGATGTAGACCGGGTACGTGAACTCCTGTCCATGCTGGAAGAAGAGGGCCTGGTTAAGGATATGATAAAGGTGGGCGAAGAGTCTGGTGTACAGATAACCATCGGCTCGGAGAACAAGTTCAGCGGCATACAAAACTGTAGCATGGTGCAGGCCACTTATCGCCTGAACGGCCAGATCGTCGGCACTTTCGCCGTTCTCGGGCCGACCCGCATGAAATACGCCAAAGTCATTTCGGTCATGGACTACCTGCAACAGTATTTGCAGGCAGTGCTGGCCGGAACTCAGGATAGAAACTAGACTGAAGAGAAGGGTGACGTTATGACCGAAAACGAACATTGGGAACAGGAGGCGCCAGAACGGGAAAAAGAACCGGTACAAGAGGCTCCGCCGGGAGACGTGGCAGAAAATGCCGCAGAAGCAACTGGAAATGAAGCGAACCTGCAAGAGGCAGAAATAAGCGAACTTAAGAATAGATTGCTGCGTTTACAGGCTGATTATGATAATTTTCGCCGCCGTTCGAGGGAAGACATGCAGCAACTGTCGATATTTGTATCGGTCGAACTCCTGAGTAAATTCCTGCCGGTGCTGGACAATTTCAAACGGGCTATTGCCAGCGGTGCCGGACAGGACGCAGAGAGTCTGCAAAAAGGTATAGACCTGATCTTCCGCCAGTTTGAAAAAGCCATGCGGGATGCGGGCGTGGAAGAGGTAACGGCGCTGGGCGTCCAATTCGACCCCAATTTGCACGAAGCGGTCATGCGCTGCGAAAACGCAGATCTGCCGGACGGACAGATCGACATGGTGCTGGAAGAGGGGTATAAACTAAAGGACAAGGTTATAAGACATAGCAAGGTTCGAGTAGTAAATAACTCAAATTAGCAGATTGGCGATAAGGCAGCATATACCGAGTTGCTTGTCGTATTTTACGCTCGACGTACGCATAGTACGCCTCCGCTAAAATACTCCGCGCGCCACGGCCTCTGCTACCTTCTTGCCCATCTGTATACGGGTGATAAATCAACACTAACTATTAAATGTTTCTAGGAGGAATGAAATAATGGCAAAAGTAATAGGCATCGACCTGGGCACCACAAACTCCGTAGTATCTGTTATTGAAGGCGGTGAACCCACCGTCATACCAAATCCCGAGGGCAGTCGTCTGACTCCTTCTGTGGTAGGTTTTTCCAAAAACGGCGAGCGTCTGGTCGGACAACTGGCCAAACGCCAGGCTGTGTCCAATCCCGAGCGTACTATAAGTTCTATCAAGCGGCACATGGGCACAGATTATAAGGTGAAGATAGACGATAAAGAATACACTCCGCAGGAGATTTCTGCGATGATCCTCGGTAAACTAAAAGAGGATGCGGAAAAGTATCTGGGCGAGAAAGTCACTCAGGCGGTCATCACGACACCTGCTTATTTCAGCGACAGCCAGAGGCAGGCTACCAAGGACGCAGGGCGCATCGCTGGCCTCGACGTTCTCAGGATCATCAACGAGCCGACCGCTGCTGCGCTGGCCTACGGCATAGACAAGACGGACGACCATACCATCCTGGTCTTTGACTTGGGTGGCGGTACTTTCGATGTATCTATCCTGGAATTGGGCGACGGCGTATTCGAAGTCAAGGCGACCAGTGGCAACAACCGTTTGGGTGGCGATGATTTTGACGAACGCATCATGAACTGGATGACCGCTGAGTTTAAAAAAGACAGTGGTATCGACCTGAGCAATGATAAAATGGCCATGCAACGCCTGCGTGAAGCAGCCGAAAAAGCCAAGATAGAACTGTCCGGTGTTTTGACAACCAATATCAATCTGCCGTTTGTTACGGCAGACGCCAGCGGGCCCAAGCATCTCGACATGAATCTGTCGAGGGCCAAATTTGATGAAATGACCGCCGATCTGGGAGAAAAGACCATGGGGCCGCTCAAGCAGGCTATGTCGGACGCTGGCTTCAAACCGGCCGATATCAACCGGGTGATACTGGTGGGTGGGTCGACCAGAATCCCGGCAGTACAGGAAGCCATCAAGAGTTTTATTGGCAAGGAACCGCACCGTGGTGTAAACCCGGACGAATGCGTGGCTCTCGGCGCCGCTATACAGGCTGGCGTGCTGGCCGGTGAAGTGAAGGATGTACTCCTCCTTGATGTTACCCCTCTGTCTCTCGGCATCGAAGTATTGGGCGGCGTGTTCAGCAAGATGATAGACCGCAACACAACCATCCCGACTTCGCATAAACAAGTGTATTCCACAGCATCAGACAGCCAGCCATCGGTCGATATCCACGTGTTACAGGGTGAACGCGAATTTGCCGCGGACAATAAAACACTTGGCCGTTTTGAATTGTCCGGCATACCTCCAGCGCCGCGCGGCGTGCCAAAGATCGAAGTTGAGTTCGATATCGATGCTAACGGCATTGTCAATGTAAAAGCTAAAGACCTTGGTACAGGTAAAGAACAAAAAATCACCATCACTTCTTCCGGTGGTCTGAATAAAGATGAAATAGACCGTATGGTCAAAGATGCCGAGGCGCACTCTGCCGAAGACCAAAAACGCAAAGAAATGGTAGAAACGCGCAACCAGGCCGACTCTCTCGTCTACCAGGCGGAAAAAGCCGTAAAGGATATGGAAGGAAAGGGCGAGGACGATTTGATCGGCAAAGTAACAGCCGCCACGGAAACCCTCAAAGAAACGCTCAAAGGCGACGACCTGGAAAAAATCAAGGCCGACACCGAAGCCTTGACCAAACCGCTTTATGAACTGTCCGCCGCCCTCTACAAACAGACGGAAGCACAGCAGGGAGCAGGAGAAACTGACGGCAGTGCGGCTAAAGAGGACGACAACATAGTGGACGCCGAAGTAGTCGACGATGATAAGAAATAAAATGGGGCGGTGCAATAGGTGAGTAAGAAAGACTACTATGAAGTACTTGGCGTGCCCCGCGCCGCGACTGAGGATGATCTGAAAAAAGCCTACCGGAAACTGGCTCGTAAGTATCATCCCGACGTGAACAAAGACAACCCGGACGCCGAAGCAAAATTCAAGGAAGCGGCCGAAGCTTACGCAATACTGTCGGACGCGGAGAAACGCCAAAAATACGACCAGTTTGGCCACAGCGCCTTTGAAGGCGCTGGTGGAGCCGGTGGATTTGACTTCAGCAACTTTGGCGGGTTTGGCGGCGGCGGGGGCGTTGAAGATATATTCGATATGTTTTTTGGCGGTGCGCGCGGCGGAGCTGGCGGCACACGCCGTTCCGCCGGTCCGGAGCGGGGGGCGGATCTGCGCCTCGATATGGAGATAAGCTTTGAAGAAGCGGCTTTCGGCGTGGAAAAAGAAGTAAAGATAAAACGCAACGAAACCTGCGATACTTGCAACGGCAGCGGTGCGGCCGAAGGATCTCAGGCTGAGACCTGCACGGAGTGCGGCGGCAGCGGACAAGTGAAGGTGACGCAAAACACGATGTTTGGCCGGATGGTGAACGTTCGTCCCTGCCCGAAGTGCCGCGGTGAAGGTAAAATAATAAAAGAACCCTGCAAGCCTTGTGGTGGCAGCGGAAAAACACGCAAAACAGCCAGTGTTACCGTGCGCGTGCCGGCTGGTGTGGATGACGGCACCCGCCTCCGGGTGAGCGGTTCGGGCGACGCGGGAATGCGCGGAGCGCCGAGTGGTGATTTGTATGTTTACTTGACCATAAAACCACATAAACTGTTTGCCCGTGAGGGACAGACGGTGTTTTGTGAAGTGCCGATAAGCATTATCCAGGCTACACTGGGAGCAGACATAGAAGTGCCCACCCTGGACGGGCGGACGACTTTCAAAATACCCGAAGGTACCCAGCCTGGCACCACTTTTCGGCTGAAGGGAAAAGGCATACCGCGCCTGCAGGGCGCGGCAGGTGGCCAGCGCGGCGACCAACTGGTCAAAGTCAAGGTAGTGGTGCCGAAAAGTTTGACCGACAAGCAAAAAGACCTCTTGAAAGTATTTGCCGACGCTACTGGGGAAAATATAAACCCGGAAGAAAAAGGATTTTCAAAAATATTGAAGAATCTTTTTGGTAGTTAAATGAAATTTGGAGAATAATATGCTTTGGATAGAAATATTGTTGCAGGTAAAACACGCAGCCACCGAAACGGTGGCTGATATTTTTCAGTCGGCGGGCAGCGGCGGGGTAGTCATCGAAGACCCGCGCGTGTTGAACGCTTATTTGCGCGCGGGCATATGGGATTGTACGGACCTGACCGAGGAAGAAGACAAAGGTTGGGCTGTTCTCAAGGCTTATCTACCAAGAGATGAAAGACTGGACAGGGTTTTGTCCAGTATCGAGCAGGAATTGGCACAGGTGGAAAGCCGTAGCCCGGGCAGTATCATAAGCAGTATGATTTTTCGCGATATGGACGAAGCAGACTGGAACAGCGCCTGGAAGCAATATTTTCATCCGGTGCGGGTGGGCCGCAGTATAGTGGTAAAACCCACCTGGGAAAAATATGAAGAACAAGAGGGCGACCTGGTACTGGAACTTGATCCGGGGATGGCTTTTGGTACCGGCACACATCATACTACCTGCCTGTGCTTGGAAAAGTTGGAGGAAACTGTAAAATCAGGTCAAACGGTATTCGATGTGGGCACGGGTTCCGGCATACTGGCCATCGCGGCGGCCCAGCTGGGCGCAGGTAAAGTGCTGGCCATAGACCTTGACGGCGTAGCGGTCAAGGTCGCCGGAGAAAATGTGGCCTTGAACGGCCTTGACGACCTGATAACCGTGCGGGAGGGCGACCTTCTGTCGGCGGTGGAAGGACAGGCCGATCTGATCGTAGCCAATATCATCGCCAGCGTTATTTGCGACCTGCTACCGGATATACCAGCCAAACTGGCGCCGGGCGGCGTGTTCATCGACGGCGGAATAATAGCCGAGAGGCTGGGCGAAGTGCGCGCGGCGGCCCAAGCATCCGGGATGGCAGTGGAAAGCATCGATGAAAGGGCGAACTGGGCGTTGGTTTCTATGCGCCGGGCGGAAAGCTATGCATAGATTTTTTATCGCCGGGGCTTTGAGCGCTGAACTCAATATTAAAACAGAAGACTCGAGGCACATCGCAAGAGTTCTGCGCATGAAAAAAGGCGGACGGATAATTGTCTCCGACGGGCGGGGTGCTTCGGCTATAGCCGAGATAACCGCTCTGGCGGGAAACGACGTTCAGGTAAAAATCGTGGAATTTTTACCGTCAGAGGAACCGCCACGGCTGCGCCTGATATTGGGGCAGGGCCTCGGGAAAGGCGACAAAATGGATTTTGTCGTGCAAAAAGCCGTGGAATTGGGTGTGTCCGATATAGTGCCGCTGGAACTATCACGCAGCGTAACGGTGTATGAAGACGGCAAAAAAACGGCCAAACGGGAACGCTGGCAGAAAATAGCCGAAGAAGCGGCCAAACAGTGCCAAAGAAGCATCCTTCCCGTGGTCCATCCTGTGCAAACGCTAAATGAGGCGCTAGCGGATTTTGCCGCCGGAGCAAAATTGCTGTGTTACGAAGACGAACAGGAATATTCACTGGGTGCGGCATTAGATGATGCCAAGGCGGTCGACTCGTTATTTTTACTGATCGGGCCGGAGGGCGGTTTTTCAGATGAAGAGGTGGATGCCGCTCGGCAGGCCGGTTTTTCGACGGTCAGCCTGGGGCCGCGCATCCTGCGCACCGAGACTGCCGCAGTCGCCACACTGGCGATCATCATGTATGAATTGTCCGATCTGGGAGGGAAAAATGCCTAGCATTGCCATATATACTCTGGGCTGCAAGGTCAACCAGGCGGACGGAGCCGCTATGGCGGAACTGTTTCGGCGGAGCGGTTACCGGGTGGTGGATTTTTTAGAGGCGGCCGACGTTTATATTATAAACACTTGCGTGGTCACCAACGAAGGCCAAAGAAAGTCCCGTCAACTGATCAGGCGGGCAGTGCGCAACAACCCCGGCGCACTAGTCGCGGTGGCTGGATGTTATCCGCAGACCGCCGCTGAAGAAGTAAAAAACATACCCGGTGTGCGCCTGGTGATCGGTAACGATCAGCGGGCCGGGATAGTGCGGCTGGTGGAAGAGGCGCGTTTGGGCAACTCTGTGGATGCGGTTAAAGATTTACCCACCCACATGCCGTTCGAAGAACTGCCAAGCGGCCAGGCGGAAGACCGAACCCGCGCTTTTTTGAAGATACAGGAAGGCTGCAACCAGTTTTGCACATATTGTATCATCCCCTATGCCCGGGGCCCTTTGCGTTCACGCTCGCCTGGCGGTATCAGGCGGGAGGCTGCGCAACTGGTGGAGCTTGGGTATCGGGAAATCGTACTGATTGGCATACATCTGGGGGCGTATGGCTGCGAGCCCGGGAGTAGAGCAACTCTTGTCGAAGCGGTAAAAAGCGTGCTGGCCTTGCCCGGGGTAAAACGGGTACGCTTGGGTTCCATAGAGTCTGTCGAACTGGATGACAGACTGTTTGCTCTCATGGAGGCAGACGAGCGCCTGTGCCGGCATTTACATTTACCGCTTCAATCCGGTTGTGATTTCATATTAAAAAACATGAACCGGCCATACACCGCCGGGCAGTTTGCCGCTCTTGCGGACAGCCTGCGTAGCCGGTTGCCGGGGCTGGCTCTGACGACCGATGTCATCGTAGGTTTTCCCGGCGAAACCGAGGAAATGTTTGAGAAAACCCTCGATTTTGTCAGGATGCTGGATTTTGCAAAAGTGCATATTTTTCCGTTTTCAGTAAGAAAAGGTACTCCTGCGGAGCATTTCTCTGGACAACTCCCGGAAACAGTGAAACACGAACGGGCGGCGCGGCTGGCTGAAGTTGCTGAAAAAGGCCGGGTAAACTTCCTGTCCGGCCTGATAAATGAAAATGTCCAGGTGCTGCTGGAGCAAAAAGATAGGTCGACTGGGCTGTTGAGCGGCTTGACAACTAATTATCAGAAAGTTTTTCTAAAAGCCGAAGAAAACCTTTTAGGTGAAATAGTGGACGCAAGAATTGATTCTTTGTATAAAGATGGTTTGTTAGGTGCGAAAACTAGCAGGAATTTTTAATTATTCCAGCGAATAAAATATAGATATAATTAAATTGTTTTTCAGCAGAGTCAAATAATTTATAGCAGGTGGTAAAAATGGATAAGGATTGTATCTTCTGTCGTATAGCGGCAGGTGAGATACCGACGGAAAAAGTGTACGAAGATGAGCGCATATTGGTAATAAAGGATGTTAATCCGGCGGCCCCCTGCCATGTCCTGTTTTTGCCCAAACAACACTCAGGCAGTCTCTTGGATTCAGGTGGTGCGATCGTTGGCCATATGGCAGAAAAAGTGCCGGAAATAGCCAAAAAACTCGGTATAGACGAAGCCGGTTTTCGACTGGTCATCAATACGGGGGCGGATGGCGGACAGACTGTGAACCATTTGCATGTTCACCTTTTGGGCGGGCGGAGCCTGGCCTGGCCTCCCGGCTGATATTGACAGCGAGGGGTTTTTTGAGGTATAATCATAAAGTGTATCTAACAATTACACTCCCCTTGGCAGGTTGAATATGGAGGGAGGGATGGCAGATGGCTGAAGTAAAAGTCGGTAAAAACGAAACACTCGATAGCGCCCTTCGTCGCTTTAAACGCGCAACCCAAAAGGCGGGGGTACTTTCTGAGGTCCGCAAACGCGAACATTATGAAAAACCTAGCGTAAAGCGCAAGAAGAAATCCGAGGCGGCGAGAAAACGTAAAACGAAATAATCGGGGTTGATGTTATGTCTACGCAAGCACGCCTGGAAGCAGATATGAAAAATGCCATGCGTGAACGGGAAAGCGGCAAGTTTCGCTTGTCGGTCATTCGTATGGTGCGAGCCAGTATCAAGAACGCAGAGATAAGCGAACGTCGGGAATTGACGGAGGAGGAAGTTTTCGGCATTTTGGCTAAAGAAGTCAAGATGCGCCGGGACTCTTTTGAAGAATTCAGCAAAGCCGGGCGAAAAGATCTCGCTGACCAGGCACAACAGGAAATAGAAATATTGGCTGATTACTTACCGGCGCCCTTAACTGGCGCCGAAATAAGAGAACTGGTGACGGAAGCTATAAAAGAAACCGGCGCTGCTGGACCGAAAGACATGGGTAAAGTCATGTCGGTCGTTACGCCAAAGACAAAAGGTCGTGCGGATGGGAAAGAAGTCAGCGCGCTAGTAAAAGAGTTGCTCAGTATCAGTAATTGATGTATCGGGGGAGGGTGTTTTATGCCTTTCCCCTTTTGCTTGCATATGACACTGGAGGGGGTCAGAATATGAAAAAGATGGTAAAAGTTTTTTTCCTGGCCATTTTTGTTGCGGGATGCTTCCCTTTTGACGTGTCTGCTACACCGCCGTCCAACAAAGTCGTGATAGTGGAGATGAGCGGCGAGATAGATCCGGGGCAGGCCGTATTAGTCCTGCGCGGCCTTGACGAAGCGGAGAAGATAAACGCCAGGGCGTTTATCTTGCAGATGGATACTTTTGGCGGGTTGGTTTTTTCCGCGACCACTATGCGCGACCGGATAATCGAGAGCAAGATACCTACCATATGTTATATAAAAAATCGTGCCTGGTCGGCAGGAGCGCTGATCGCTCTGGCGCACCAGAAGATTGTAATAGCGCCAGGCGGCAGTATTGGTGCGGCGGAACCCATACCTACCACAGAAAAGACTATCGCGGCCGTGCGCGCTGAATTTGCCGCCACCGCGACCCGTACGGGGCGTGATCCCAAGGCTGCGGAAGCTATGGTCGACAAGACACTTGGCTATAAAGACATTGCCAAACCGGGTCAAATACTGGCCCTGACGGACTATCAGGCTAAAGAAGCAGGCTATGCTGATTTTATCGCTAAAGATCGGGATGAAATGCTGTCCCAACTGGGGCTCTCCGATGCCGAGCAGATCGTGACCAACAAAAACTGGCGCGAATGGCTGGCGGTTATTCTCTCTAAACCGGCGATAAAAGCGCTGCTGTTGGGGATAATAATTTTTGCGATAATCGCCGAAGTAAAAATGGCTGGAACAGGCATAGGCGCGGGTATAGCAGTGATAGCCGCCGCACTGTTTTTTGCCAGTAGTTTTCTCGTTGGACTGAGCGGATGGATAGAACCGTTATTGTTTTTTGTGGGTATAGCGCTACTCATTATAGAGATTTTTGTGCCGGGTTTCGGCATCTTTGGCATAGCCGGCATAAGTTCCATCGTAGCAAGTTTCTTCTTGGTTTTGGGCGGAAATGCCTCAGCTATCATGTGGCTGGCTCTGAGCATATTGATCGGCTTGGTATGTTTTCTCTTGGTTATGCGAAAGTTGCCTAAGAGCAAACTTTGGAATAAATTCGTTCTAAAAAATGCATCAACGAAAGAAGAAGGCTTTAGCAGCAACCCCGACTATGAAAAATACCTTGGGCAGGAAGGAACAGTACTCACCCAACTGCGGCCAGGCGGCACTGCGGAGATAGCTGGAGAAAAGCTGGATGTTTTGGCTTCCGGCGAATTTGTCCAGCCAGGAACGAGGATAACGGTGGTAAAAGTTGAAGGCAGCACATTATTTGTAAAGCCTATATAACAAATAGATGCTATAAAGCAAAGAGGAGTGTGATAATTCATGGAAGTGATTTTGGGCAGCGGTGTTTTTGTTATAGTCGTATTAGTGGGAATATTTCTCTTTTTGCATTTTG
>JAVBNN010000008.1:0-41273 GCA_031551525.1 Acidaminococcales bacterium | reverse complement strand
CAGGCACTTCCAGAGGACAATCCAAAAGTGGATTCTCCTTGTTCTACCAAAGGACGGCTGAAAGTTCAGCTCTCGCCTGCCTTAGGGTTAGGCCCCGTTTCAGGGCCCCATAGCAAAGTCACAGCCCCCAATTTTGGGGTGTGTGAGCGGTTTAAAACCGTGCTTTTACCTATGTCGAGTTTCACGACACACCGACAGAGGGCCGCCCCCAATTTTGGGGTGAGCCAGTCTACACCTTGCTTTTCTCCCTATATCCCCCCAAAAGCCTATCCATAACAGGCCTTGAAACACCGCATAGTTCAGCCATTTTAGACTTAGTGATTTCTCTAGACATATATTGACTATAGATTTTATCAAAGTCCCCCGGTAGTACCTTAGGAACTCTCCCCTTGTACTTCCCTTGGGCCTTCGCCAAGGCTATACCCTCTCGTTGCCGCTCTAACATAATATCCCGCTCAAAGGTAGCCACAGCGCCGATAAGAGTAACCATAAGTTTACCACTGGCTGACGTTGTATTGATATTCTCTTTAAGACTAATAACCCCTACGCCCTTACCAGAAAAGGCCTCAAGGAGATTGAGCAGGTCTCTAGTATCACGCGCAAGGCGGCTGAAGGATTCTATATAGACATTATCGCCCTCACGGACAAACTCAAGAAGTTCCAAGAGTTTTGGGCGGTCTATGGCTTTACCGCTGGTCTTCTCAAGGAATATCTTCTCGATAGAATAAGGCTTGAGAGCCTCTAGCTGGCGTTCTTCATTTTGTTCTATGGTGGATACCCGGACGTAAGCTAAGTTTTTCCCCTGGTAGGCTTTGGTCTTCTTAACCATACAAAAATACCCCTCTCCATAACTGTCTTTTCTCTTGGTAAAACAGTAACAGAAAGAGGCAATATTTGTCAATATAGAATTTTAAATTTATCTACAAAGAGTTAAACAAAGGCAAAAAACATTCTATATTAACAGCTTTTAGGGCCTTTTTGAGTGTAAATTTAGGGCATGGTTCAAAGTGGCATTGTAGCATGCAAAAGTTCGCAGAAAAAATCCTCTTAATTAATAGTTTTATAACAAAACTGCTCATGGTATAATTCTTGTAAATGACTACGCTTTAAAAAGTTAGGAGTTGTTACCATGAAAAAGATTTTACTGCTCACTCTCTTGCTTCTGTTTGTCCACATGCCATCCTTGTCCGCCGCACCTGATCAGTCGCCGCCCGGCACCATGACCAATGACCCCACAGGCTTTCGCGGTATCGCATGGGGTACACACATAGATAGTGTTAAAGACCAGATGGTGTTTATAGAACATCTTAATAATTCAGATATAAATCACTATTATCGCAAAAACGATAGCTTGCAAATAGGTAGTGTCACTTTTGACAAAATCACTTATTCTTTCAGTTCAGACAAATTATCCGGCGTTTCTCTGGATTTTTCCGACGACAATGCCGAGTCTTTCAGATATTTACTTAAACTGTTACAAGAACGTTTTGGGGATAATCCAGAAATATATGAAGGCCTAGCCCATTTCTCTTGGTATGGAGAAAATACAAAAATAACATTCATGTATTCAGCTCCGCTGGACAAGCGCATAGATAGATATAGCAGAGGTTCCGGATGGATTCTTTTCCAGGATGCCAAAAGACTTAAGGAGTTAAAAGCGACGCGAGATGAAAGGGAGAAGCAGTCTTTAGCCAATGCTTTCTAATTCTTTTGGCTTGAATCATATTTAGCCCTTCATCATAAAGGATTTATGTATGAGCTGCCCTTAGAACATTTTCAAAATGTCAAAAATACTCAAGGATGCAGGTCTAAAGAAGTGATAGAGATATGAGATATGTTTGTCCCTCTATATTTACCATGGACGCTGAAGGCGTACTGGTGGAGTTTCCCGACTTTGACAGCTGCTATACCCACGGCGACAACGCAGAGGACGCTTTCTTGATGGCCGAAGACGTGCTGGCGCTCACCCTCTGCCGCCTCGAGGAAGAAAAGAAGGATATACCAAAGGCCACCGACATAAAGAAGCTACATACCGACAAGAAGGCCTTTGCCAGCCTTGTAAGTGCTGATACCTTGGAATACCGCAAGCGTTACGACAAGAGAGCCGTAAAGAAAACCCTCTCTATTCCTAAGTGGTTAGACACACTAGCCCAAGCGAAGAACATTAACTTCTCTAATACCCTGCAAAATGCACTCAAGGAACGGCTGGGCGTACAGTGAGAGGCCTGAGGCTTGGCCGGGGGCCACGGGGGAGGCAGGGCTGAGGCTCTACTGTGTAAATACCCTCTCACAATTTTTCAACAAAAAAGGCCCTCAAGGTTATTCCCTGAGGGCTGGACTTTTAGGAAACTATTTGATACGCTTTAAGGGAAGGCAAAGTAAGCCGGGAGTTGATAGTTCTATTTGTTCATCAATCCATTTATCCAGCTTTAAACTGTCTATGCGCCACGCCTTGCCATACTTAAGAGAGGGAAAGCCTTTGCTTCGGGCAAGCTCATAGACTGTAGTTTTGGGAATACGCAGGTATTCTGATGTTTCCTTTATGGTTAAGAATCGTTGTTCCATCTTGTTTACCTCGCTTTCATAACTCAGGGCTGCTAAGGGAGACAAAAGGGAATTGCCACTGTCATTTTTTAAAATGCCCCTTAGCCATTTACCCAGTAATAATCAATAAAAAACAGATATTTAGGTCAAGTAAAAAGTCAAGTTTATACTCAAGTTTCTGGCGTTTTTTCGTCAATTTGTGATAGATAAAACTGGATAGTATCAGACAGTTTAAAAAACAGATATACTAGCTATACCCAGTGTTTTAGCAATTACAGATAGTCACGCCCACAAGACCCGAAGCCCCTCGAAATCAGGTGTACGGCAACGTACCGTGGGTTCGAATCTCCCCCTCTCCGCCATAACTTTTTCACTTTCGCAATGCAAAACATCGATTGAAATACCCCTTATGCTACCTCTGATAATTTTACAAACAAGCAAAAGCCCCGCAAACTAGCGGGGCTTTTATAGCATCATGCACAAGGAGCCGTTATTATGGAAAAACTGTACCGCGACGCCCATGCCATCATCAGTCAGGCCATAAAAGATACTCTCCCTCACGAAGCCGTGCGAAAGGCTTTACAAGGCCGTTCTTTCAGCGGGGATGTTGACCTTGTTGCTATTGGCAAGGCTGCCTGGCCTATGGCCAAATGCGCCCAGCACATTTTAAGCGGTAAAATAAAAAGTGGCCTTGTAGTCACGAAATATGGTCACGTTTTCGGCGAATTACCCGGTCTTGAGATAGTGGAAGCCGGGCATCCCATTCCAGATGCGAACAGCCTTTTAGCGGGAGAAAAAGCACTCCAACTGGCCAATAGCCTCGGCGTGAACGATCAACTCATTTTCCTGGTGTCCGGCGGCGGTTCAGCGCTCTTTGAGCTGCCTTTACCCGGTCTTTCCCTGGAAGAACTTTCCGCGATTAACCGGCAACTGCTTTCTTGCGGCGCCAATATCAACGAAATCAATATAATACGAAAACGTCTGTCTGCCATCAAGGGCGGGCGTTTTGCCGAGGCCGTTGCCCCGGCCAGGATATTTGCCGTAGTGTTATCCGACGTACTAGGCAACCGTCTCGACTCTATCGCGTCCGGCCCTGCTGCGCCCGACATCTCTACCGCCAAAGACGCTGAGGCCATAGTAGATAAATACGCCCTAAATTTAAGCGATATGGCCTGCCGGTACCTCAAACAGGAAACGCCCAAAATCATCGCTAATGTCGAAACAGTATTAGCTGGCAGTGTGGAGCTGCTCTGCCAGAGTGCCGCAAAATCCGCCGCAAGTCTCGGCTATACCCCCTACATCCTCTCCACCTCTATGGACTGCCATGCACAGAAAGCGGGAAGATATGCCGCCTCTCTGGCGCACCAAATCGGACATGGTGTGTATCAGGGACCATGCGCCCTCATTTTGGGCGGCGAAACGATCGTACACATTACCGGGGAGGGCAAAGGCGGGCGCAACCAGGAAATAGCTCTGGCCGCCGC
Organism: Acidaminococcales bacterium; assembly: GCA_031551525.1. Classification (GTDB taxonomy): domain Bacteria; phylum Bacillota; class Negativicutes; order Acidaminococcales; family JAISLQ01; genus JAVBNN01. Next base: position 37,245 of record JAVBNN010000008.1, on the reverse strand, counting down.
CGAAGGTATAGAAGGACTCGACAATATGCTGCTCTTTTCTTTTAGTTCAGACGGCACAGATGGGCCGACCAACGCGGCCGGCGGCGTAGTGGACGGTCGGACAGCCGGAAAACTGCGGGGGAAAGGCATCTATCCGCATTCCGTATTAGCCAACAATGACTCTTACCATGCCCTCCAGTCGGTAAACGGCCTCATCATCACCGGGCCCACCGGTACCAATGTAAATGATGTGACTATTATTTTACACAAATAAAGTATTTTTATGTTTAAAAATATATTTGTCTTATCATTTTAAAATAGTTATTCTAAAATTGTGTTTATTTAACCTAAATAGCCAAATTTGTGTAATGCATTTAAATGTTATTTTATATGTTTTTATATAACAGTGCATTAAAATGTACAATTGCTGCATTTTCAGATAAATAATCGTTATTTTATTTTTTTTGTATACTTTTCAATATCTTTGCTTCTTATGGCAGGATTTTTAGTATTTTTGCCGAAGTATAGTACGTGGGAAATATTATTCGGCTAAAATTTTACTAAGGGGGATGAATTAATGAAAAAAAGTCTAGTCTGCTTTCTTGCTTTAATGCTTATCATCGGGTTAGTCGCTGGTTGCGGCGGCGACAGCAAACCGGCCCAACCGGCAGCCAAACCTGCTGAACCCACCAAAATGATCCTGGCCACCGGCGGCACATCCGGCACATACTATCCGCTGGGCGGCGCGATGGCTCAACTATGGAACAGCAAAGCCAAAATCGTTAACGTTACGGCACAAGCAACCGGAGCCGCTATCGAAAACCTTCGCCTGATCAACAAAGGCGACGCTGAACTTGCTATAGTACAGAGCGACACTATGGACTACGCCTACAAAGGCATCGAAGTATTCAAAGAAAAGCTTCCCGATGTGCGCGCTATCGCCTATCTATATCCGGAAGTCATCCAACTGGTCGTCCGCGCTGACGGCGGTATAAATTCCGTTGCCGATTTCAAAGGTAAAAAAGTCGGTGTTGGCGCCCCCGGCAGCGGAACAGAAGCAAACTTCCGCCAGATCATTGACGTTTTCGGCCTTACTTACAAAGACATGCAACCTAACTATCTGTCCTTCTCAGAATGCGCTGACCGTTTCAAAGACGGCCAACTGGACGCGTTCATAGTAGTAGCAGGTATCCCCAATTCGGCTATCATGGATATTGCCACCCAGCACAACATCAAAATCCTTCCTATCAGCGATGATATGATCGGCAATATCAACAAAAAATATCCGTTCCTCAGTGCCACCACCATCCCGGCCAATACCTATAAGGGGCAGACAAGCAATGTAAAAACCATCGCCATCATGGCCACTCTCGTTGCTAACGCAAAAGTCAAAGATGATGTCGTTTACGCCATAACCAAGGCCCTGTTTGATAATCTGCCCGATCTGGCCACAGCACACGCCAAAGGCAAAGAAATAAAACTCGACACTGCTGTAAAAGGCATGGCTATTCCTTTCCACCCCGGTGCTGAAAAATACTTCAAAGAAAAAGGCGTTGTAAAATAAGCAATTAAGTAAAAGGATACAAACAGCCGATCAGTTGCAAAACTGTTCGGCTGTTTAGTCAATTGATGAAAAAAGTAACTAAAGTTATTTCTTTTATAGGTATTGTTGTTGTTTTAATTTGCATTATTGCTCCAATACATAACGCTCTGATAGTCAACAATACCAAAACCGGCAATTATATAACAGCTTTCCCGGTAAAAGATAATGACGAATTTGTCATATCTTTTATCCACTCTATAAATAAGCGCCCGGTATATGAGTATATAAAAATAGCCGGGAAACAGCTCAATATATATAAGGCTCGCTATGATGCTTTTGGCGCTGGCATGCCGGAAACCTCCACCGATGGATTGCATCTGGCTATGAAAGAACATGGAGTGCTCGAGCTTACCAATATAAACCGAATAAAAAATGATATTTCCATTTTTGTCGGCACGGTAGCCGAACACGTCATTGAAATCAACGGTAGCAGGATCTCGCTCGACACACTTGCCAAGCCGGGGGAGTCCCTGACTTTTAAAGTCGGCCGCGTTTCTTATTTTGACTTTTGGAAAAGGAGGATAAATTTGTGAGTGATAATGAAGAAAAAGTCTTGACCGGCCAAACACCTGTCGATGAACCAGAAGTTTCCGCTGAAGAGATCGAAGCGTTGATAAAAAAAGTTGATAAAGAATCGCGCTTTCGCAAGCCGGAGGGTTGGCAGGCCAAACTGATATTTTATGTGGCTGTCGCCTTTTCCCTGTTTCACCTTTATACCGGCATATTTGGTGTGCTGGCGGCGCAACTGCAGCGTTCCATCCACTTGACTTTTGCCTTTGCCCTGGTTTATCTTTTATACCCCGCTACCAGTAAAGGTACAGACAAGATCGGCCCTTTCGATTTCCTTATGACTGCTATCGCGGTTTACGTCGGCCTGTATATGCCACTCAATTATGACCATCTGATGACCTCCGCCGGCATGTATACCACCAAAGACCTTATATTTGCCGGTATAGGCATACTTTTGACTCTTGAGGCCGCCCGCCGCGTGGTCGGCATACCTATCCTCTGTATCGCAACAACTTTCCTTTGTTATTGCTATTTCGGCGATTATTTTCCGGGCTTTCTCTCACACCGCGGTTATTCCCTTGAACGCATCCTCAGCCACATGTATTTTACCACTGAAGGCATCATGGGTACGCCGCTCGGTGTTTCCTCTACTTTCATCTTTCTTTTTCTGTTGTTTGGCGCTTTCCTCGAACGCACAGGCATAGCCAAACTGTTTATCGACCTGGCCAATGCCGTGGCCGGCTGGGCTTCCGGCGGGCCAGCCAAAGTAGCCGTCATCACCAGCGCGCTCCAAGGCACCATCTCCGGCAGTTCGGTCGCCAATACTGTAGGGTCGGGCAGTTTTACCATCCCGATGATGAAAAAATTAGGCTACAAACCAGAATTTGCCGCAGCGGTTGAGGCCGCCGCATCTACCGGCGGGCAGATCATGCCGCCCATCATGGGCGCCGCCGCTTTCCTTATGGCCGAATTTATTGGCATGCCCTATATTGACATTGCCAAAGCTGCGGCTATACCGGCATTCCTATATTTCCTGGGCATACTTATAGAGGTTCACCTGGAAGCCAAAAAAAATGGCCTCGAAGGCATGAAACGCAGCGAACTACCCAAAATATGGGTAGTGGTTAGAGAAAGGGGTTACCTCATCATACCTCTTATCGCCATAATTTACGTCCTTGTCCAAGGCGCCACTCCTATCCGTGCTGCCTTGGTCGGCCTCGGTCTCTCTGTAGTTGCCGGTGCCATCAAGAAAGAGACCCGCATGAACGTCACTGAGTTTTTCCAGGCGCTGGAAGCCGGCGCCAGAGGCGCCGTAGGCGTAGCCATTGCCTGCGCCACCGCCGGCATCATAGTCGGTGCAGTAACCTTGACCGGCGTAGGCCTTAAAATGGCCAACGGCCTGGTCTCCATCGCCGGCGGCAACTTGCTCCTGACCCTCTTTTTCACCATGATCGCTTCGCTCATCCTCGGTATGGGCGCACCTACGACCGCCAACTATGTCATAACTTCGACAATTGCCGCCCCGGCGCTACTGTTACTTAGTGTACATCCGCTGGCTGCGCACATGTTCGTATTCTATTTTGGCATAGTAGCAGACATTACCCCGCCGGTCGCTTTGGCGGCATATGCCGGATCAGGCATAGCACGTTCAGATCCATTTATGTCGGGGGTTATTGCAACCAAGCTGGCTATCGGCGCTTTTATCATCCCTTACATATTTGTCCTTAATCCACAAATGCTGCTCATCAACGCCACTATCGGCGGCCTCGCCCTAAACATCACCACCGCAACGCTTGGCATGTTTGGCGTGGGTGTCGGTATGATCGGCTATGTCCTAGGCAACATCAACATACTTGGCCGTATATGGTTTATTATCGGCGGACTCCTGCTGATCGATCCCGGGCTTTATACAGACCTTGTCGGAGTTTCCATCCTAGCTGCAGGTTTAGGTTATCAGATATTTAACAATAAAAGGGGAAAGACTGCCACCCCGTGTTGACGTGATCGGTAAGATCAATAAGAAATATTTCTTCCTCAGCGCACCACCACCCCGGCCAATATCTATAAAGTCTAGACCGACCGAAATAAAATACATAGCCACTCTAACCCCGGTGCTCAAAAATTGCTCAAAAAAGGCGCCGTAAAGTAGATAATTAAGAAAATAATGTGGACAGCCGAACAGTTGAAAAACTGTTCGGCTGTTTCACGAGTTGATATAAAAAATAATTAAAGTCACTTTCTTTTTTGGTATTGTTATTTTTTAAATTTTTATTATTACTTCATTAAGTAACAATTTGCGTCCTGATTGTCGCCAATACCAAAATCAGCAATTGTATAACGGCTTGTCCGGCAAAAATAATGCTGAGTTTTTATCCACCCTATAAAGAAACGCAATATATGACTATATAAAACGCGCTATGTTGCTTTTACGTCGGCCTGTCAACAGCTTCCACCGGCGTATTGCATTTGAACAGGAAAGAATATGAGGTGATATAACTTGCCAACATAAAGCGGGTAAAGGTTGATATTTCAATTTTGGCCAAAAAAAGCCGAACATACCATTGAAATAAATATATCCAGAATGCCTTTAAACACACTTGCCCCGCCGGGAGAAACCCTAGCTTTTAAAGTAGGTCGCGTTTCTTACTATGGCTTTTGAAAAAGGAGGACAAATTTGTGAGTGATAATGAAGAGAAAATTTTGACCAACCAAACACCTAGCGATGAACCAGAAGTTTCTGCCGAAGAGATCGAAGCTTTGATAAAAAAAGTAGATAAGGAATCGCGCTTTCGCAAACCGGAGGGTTGGCAGGCCAAACTGATATTCTGCGTGGCTGTCAGTTTCTCCCTATTTCATCTTTATACGGGCATATTTGGTGTCCTAGCGGCGCAACTGCAGCGCTCCATCCATTTGACTTTTGCCTTTGCCCTGGTTTATCTTTTATACCCCGCTACCAACAAAGGCAGTGATAAAATCGGGCCTATCGACTTTCTAATTACTGCCGTCGCCGTTTATATCGGCCTATACATGCCACTCAACTATGACCATCTGATGGTATCCGCAGGCATGTATACTACCAAAGACCTCGTCGCTGCCGGCATAGGTATACTTTTGACCCTTGAGGCCGCCCGCCGGGTAGTGGGTCTACCTATCTTGTGCATCGCCTTGACTTTCCTCTCCTACTGCTATTTCGGCGATTATTTTCCGGGTTTTTTCTCGCACCGCGGTTATTCCATCGAGCGCATACTCAGCCACATGTATTTTACCACCGAAGGCATCATGGGCATACCGCTCGGTGTTTCCTCCACCTTCATCTTCCTTTTCCTGTTGTTCGGCGCTTTCCTCGAACGTACCGGCATAGCAAAACTATTTATCGACCTGGCTAACGCCATAGCCGGTTGGGCATCCGGCGGGCCGGCTAAGGTTGCCGTTATCACCAGCGCCCTTGAAGGCACTGTTTCCGGCAGCTCGGTCGCCAACACAGTCGGTTCAGGCAGCTTCACCATCCCGATGATGAAAAAACTTGGTTATAAACCGGAATTTGCCGCCGCCGTCGAAGCATCCGCATCCACCGGCGGGCAGATCATGCCGCCTATTATGGGTGCCGCCGCTTTCCTGATGGCTGAATTTATTGGCATGCCGTATATCGAGATTGCCAAGGCTGCTACTATTCCGGCCTTTTTGTACTTCCTCGGCATACTTATCGAAGTCCACCTCGAAGCGAAAAAAACCGGACTCAGGGGCATGAGCCGCAGCGAGCTGCCAAATTTGTGGCATGTACTTAGGGAAAGGGGTTACCTCATCATCCCCCTAGTCGCCATCATTTATGTCCTTACCGAAGGTTCCACTCCTATCCGCGCCGCCCTGGTCGGCCTGGGCCTTTCCGTAGTGGCCGGCGCCATCAGGAAAGAGACCCGTATGAACATTACCGAGTTTTTCCAGGCACTGGAAGCCGGCGCCAGAGGCGCCGTAGGCGTGGCCATCGCCTGTGCCACCGCGGGCATCATAGTAGGCTCGGTAACATTGACCGGCGTAGGCCTCAAAATGGCCAACGGCCTTGTTTCCGTTGCTGGCGGAAATCTTCTCCTGACCCTCTTTTTCACCATGATCGCCTCGCTCATCCTTGGCATGGGCGCTCCTACTACTGCCAACTATGTCATAACTTCGACCATTGCCGCTCCGGCGCTGCTCTTGCTCGGCGTTCCGGCGCTGGCCGCGCATATGTTCGTGTTCTATTTCGGCATAGTAGCCGACATCACTCCGCCGGTCGCCCTAGCGGCCTACGCCGGGTCAGGCATCGCGCGTTCGGATCCTTTCATGACGGGTGTTACAGCCACCAAACTGGCTATCGGCGCTTTCATCATACCCTATATATTCGTCTTTAACCCACAGATGCTGCTCATCAACGCCACACCCGGAGGCATCGCCCTAAACGTCACCACAGCCACACTCGGTATGTTCGGCGTGGGTGCCGCCATGATCGGCTATGCTATGGGCAACCTCAGCATGCTCCTGCGCATCTGGTTTGCCATCGGCGGCCTCTTGCTGATCGATCCCGGCCTCTTGACCGACCTTGTCGGCGTCCTTATGCTGGCTGCAGGCTTAGGTTATCAGATGGTTTCCAGCAAAAAAAACAAGGCTATTAAAGAAGAAACAAGCTGACCTTCAAACACAAAAAGCGTCTTTCGCATAATGCGAAAGACGCTTTTAAATTTCCTTTGCAAATTGTATTTCACACCGGGAAATTCCCGTGCCGTTTAGCCGGCCTGGTCTCGCGTTTAGTTTCAAGAACGTTAAAGGCGTTTACCAGTGCTACTCTCGAATGGGCGGGCTCTATCACCTGGTCGGCGAAGCCGCGCTCGGCCGCCTGATAGGGAGTGGAAAACTCCGCCACATAAGCTTCAGTCTTTTCCTTTATCTCCGGGTCGCCGCGGAAAATAATATTGGCCGCGCCGCTAGCCCCCATGACCGCTATCTCGCCGGTCGGCCAGGCTATAACCTGGTCGGCGCCGAGGTCGCGCGAACACATAGCGATATAAGATCCACCGTAGGCTTTACGAGTGACCAGCGTTACTTTGGGAACCGTAGCCTCCGAGTAGGCGTAGAGCATTTTCGCGCCGTGCCTGATGATGCCGCCAAATTCCTGGTTTGTTCCCGGCAAAAATCCCGGTACGTCGACGATATTAAGGACTGGTATGCCAAAAGCATCGCAAAAACGGATAAAGCGGCTGGCTTTGTCCGAGGCATTTATGTCGAGGCAGCCAGCCATAACGCGCGGCTGGTTGGCTATGATACCAATACTGCGCCCATCCATGCGGGCAAAAGCGGTGATAATGTTAGTGGCGTAATAGGCCTGCGACTCGTAGTAGTCGCCATTATCCACCAGTTTTTCGATTATTTCTTTCATATCATACGGCTGGTTGGAAGAGTCGGGTATGATACCATTCAGTTCAGGTATTATCCGGTCAGGTTGGTCTCCGGCTTCCACCCTCGGCGGGTTGTCGATATTGTTGAGCGGCAGGAAGCTGATCAGCCGACGGATCTGCTGTAGACAGTCCTCGTCGTTCTCGGCGGCAAAATGTGCCACACCGGACACCGTGTTATGCGTCATGGCGCCGCCCAGCGCCTCTACGCCCACATCTTCACCGGTTACAGTTTTAATGACCTGCGGCCCGGTGATGAACATCTGGCTGGTATTTTTCACCATGTAGATAAAGTCAGTCAGCGCCGGTGAATACACCGCGCCACCCGCGCAGGGTCCCATGATGGCCGATATCTGCGGTATAACGCCGGAAGCGAGCGTATTGCGGTAAAATATCTGCCCGTATCCGGCTAGGGCGTCCACCGCTTCCTGGATGCGTGCACCACCCGAATCGTTCAGTCCGACGATAGGTGCGCCGGTTTTGAGGGCCATTTCCTGCACCTTGCAGATTTTTTTCGCGTGCATCTCGCCCAGCGAACCGCCCAATACGGTGAAGTCCTGCGCATATACATAGACCAGTCGGCCATCTACCAGCCCGTACCCGGTGACTACGCCTTCGCCCGGCGCCGGTTCGTTCTCCATGCCGAACTTGCTGCAACGATGGGCGACGAAACGATCCATCTCCACAAAAGTATTGGGGTCAAACAAGAGTTCCACGCGCTCACGCGCGGTCAATTTACCGCTGGCGTGCTGTTTTTCTATGCGTTTTTTCCCGCCACCTTCTTTGATTATTCTGGTTTTTTCCTGCATTTCTTCAAGTCGCTCTTTAGTCGTAAGCAAAAGATATTTCCCCTCTCCGTCATAAAATGCAGGGGCGCGCGCTGCGTGCCCCTGTTTGTTATTTTTTTACATTTTTCTTGATGAATTCGACTATATTGCCGGTCGGAGTACCTGGCGTAAAAATCTCTGCCACACCGGCTTTTTTCAGGGTAGGTATGTCTGCGTCCGGTATAACGCCACCGCCGATAGCCAACACGTCGTCCATCCCTTTATCCCGCAGCAGTTCTATTACTTTCGGAAAGAGAGTGTTGTGCGCACCGGACAATAAGCTGAGCGCCACCACCGCAACGTCTTCTTGCAGAGCGGACTCGGCGATTTGTTCCGGTGTCAGCCGGATACCCGTATATATTACTTCAAAGCCAGCGTCCCGAAGTGCCCGCGCCACCACTTTCGCCCCCCGGTCATGTCCGTCGAGACCCGGCTTGGCCACTAAAACTTTTATCGGTTTTTCCATTTTTCTATTCCTCCTCATTTAAAGCAGTTGTCCACCGCAAGACCGAAATCTTTTTCCTTTTCCAGACCGGACACCATGTCACAGAGCTTTTTCGCGCGATCGTCGCCATATACCGGACTGACCAGTGCCATAAACTTGGCCACGCTGTCCTGCCAGGTCATCGGGTTGGGCGGGTCGCCCTTGGGATACTCGACAAACTGCTCGTGTACCCGGCCATTTTTATCTGTCACTGTTAATAGCACCGACCAGCGTTCCGGCCGCTCTTTAAATTCCCTGTCAAGTTTCCCGTCTATTTCCAACGTGACTTTATCCATCACGCGGCGTATTTCCTGGTCGGCCAGATTGCTCTCTGTAAACTCATCCACACCGAGGACACCAAATTTGAACATGGCGGCCAGACAGTACTGTATGCTAAACTTGGCGCCGTAGGGATTTTCCGGCTTGCTGTTATCCACCAGCCCCTGTACGACACTGTTGGTTTTGATATGGGCGGACGCAACATCTTCCAGTTTCAGACCTTTTTCGCGCAAAAGTTGCACCGCGTAATTGGTCGGATGGCAGTGTTTGCAGCAGGCATAAGGTTTAAAAGAATTTTCATCTATTTTATATACTTTTCCGAGGTCTTTTTTTAACGCCTCCCAGTGCGGCGTATTGCTTACGGCCAGACAAAAGGCTTTTTCACCTTCAAGGATCTTTTTCGCGCCGGTAAAGCCTTCCCGCGCCAGTTGCGCTGACAATACCCCGGCAAAATTAGCTTTGCCTATATGCAGTATCTTGCTCATCGCCCCGTCGATGAGAAACTCCCACAGACCGGCGGCTTGCGTACCGGCGCTGCCGAGGCAATGTAGCATTTTGTCTTCATCAAGGCCGAGTATGTTGCCGGCGGCCCCGGCCGCACCAAATGTACCGGCCGTACCGGTAGTATGCCAGAAGTGGTAAGATTCGGGATTGACCGCTTCGCCTACCCGGGCGCCTACTTCATAGCCGGCCACAACCGCCGCGATCATCTCTTTGCCACTCTTTTTTTCCTGTTCGGCCAACGCCCAGGCAGCAGGCACGACCACCACGCCCAAATGGATAATCGAGGCATTGTGCAGGTCGTCAAAATCAAGGGCGTGGGAAGCCGCACCGTTGAGCATAGCAGCGTACAAGGCGGAGGTTTTTCCAGGCATCTGGGCGCCGTTGAACAAAGTCGCTACAGGGCGCCCACCCGCTTCACCGACCACTTTTCCCATTATTTGTGCGCCCGGCTGTCCCCAGCCGCGTATACTACACCCCAACCAGTCCAGTATGCATTTTTTTGCCATAGTTACCGTAGCTGGCGGCAGTGTTTCGTACTCTATAGCACTGATAACTTTTGCTATATCCCGGCTTATCATCGGAACGCCCCCTTTTTAGAAATATACCGAACTCTTGAATTCGCCAAATTCTTCACGCAGGACGCCGCATATTTCGCCTAACGTGGCGTAGGTCTTAACTGCTTCTATCAGATACGGCATAAGGTTATCCTCACCTCGCGCTGCTTTACGCAATTTTTCCAGGCTGGCCGCGACTGCCGCATTGTCGCGTTTTTTCTTCATTTCATTGACTTTAGCTACCTGGCGTGCGCCCACTGACGGATCTACAGTCAGGTACTCGCCTTTTTGGTCTTCTTTGGACGTAAATTTGTTTACGCCTACCACTACCTGCTCGCCTGTTTCGACCGCCAGTTGGCGTTTATAGCCGGAGTTTGCTATCTCGGCCTGCATGTAGCCTTTTTCTATCGCCTCGACAGCCCCGCCCATTTCATCTATCTTTTTGATATATTCATAGGCGGCTTTTTCTATTTCGTCCGTCAATTTTTCTATGTACCAAGAGCCGCCTAGTGGGTCTACCGTATCGGTAATGCCGCTTTCATAGGCAATCATCTGCTGGGTACGAAGGGCCAGTGTCGCTGATTCTTCGGTCGGCAGGGCTACCGCTTCGTCTTTGGCGCAAGTGGCCAGCGACTGGCAACCGCCGAGCACCGCGGCAATAGACTGCCAGGCAATGCGTACTATATTGTTATCCACCTGTTGCGCGGTAAGAACGCTGCCGGAAGTATGTACGTGGAAACGAAGCATTTGAGCCTTAGCTACATTGGCGCCAAAACGTTCTTTCATGATGCGCGCCCACAGCCTTCTGGCGGCCCGGAACTTGGCAACTTCTTTGCACAGGTCGAGGTCGGCGGTGAATATCCAGGAAATTCCGGGGGCGAAGTCATCCACTTTTTGACCCGCTCTGACAGCTGCCTCAATGTAGGCGATAGCGTTGGAGAAGGCAAACGCCACTTCCTGCACCGCGTCCGAACCGGCTTCCCTGATATGATAGGCGCCCACGCTAATGGTGTTCCATTTTGGTATGTATTTTGAACAATACTCGAAAGTGTTGGTGATAAGGCGCATAGACGGACGCGGCGGGAAAATATACGTTCCGCGGGCTATGTATTCTTTCAGGACGTCGTTTTGGATGGTGCCGCTGAGTTTATCCGCTGTGATACCGTTTTTTTCCGCGACAGCCACATAAAGGGCCAAAAGAATAGCGGCCGGTCCGTTGATGGTCATGGACGTAGACACTTTGTCGAGCGGGATGCCTTCAAAGAGGGCTTCCATATCGGCGAGCGAGTTTATAGCAACACCTACCTTTCCGACTTCACCGGCGGCAAAGGGATGGTCGGAATCATAACCGATCTGGGTAGGCAAGTCCATAGCGACCGACAGACCCGTAACTCCATTAGCCAGGAGGTATTTGTAGCGGGCGTTAGTTTCTTCCGCCGTGGCAAACCCCGAGTATTGGCGCATGGTCCAAAAACGCCCGCGGTACATGGTAGGTTGGATACCTCTGGTAAAAGGATACTCTCCCGGAAAACCCACCTGGCCTGTATAGTCCATGTCTGTTACATCCAGCGGGGTATAAAGGCGCTTTACCTCAAACTCTTTTCTTTCCGGTGACTTGGACAAAAACTTCTCAGTACTGGCCTCGTAGCGCTTTTTGCCCTCGGAAATAGTTTTCAACACATCTTCTTTAAACATACTTTTTCTCCCCTCGACGTTTTTATCCCACTAAGCTGTTCTTTTAAACCTTGAGTAAGTAAAGCTCTAAGCAGGCAGGTTTTGCACCCCACTGCATCAAGTGTTTTTTATTTCATACTGCCGGTTTTAGAGTATTTTTCCTGCATGGCAAAAGCCTTGGCCAAGTCCTGCGGTATGTGCCCGCCCTTTTCTTTCTCCGCCCACACCAAATACTCCGTAAGTTGCGGGCGGTAGTCGGGATGCGCACAGTTTTCTATGATGCGGCGCGCCCGCTCGTGCGGCGGCATACCCCTGATATCGGCTACCCCCTGTTCAGTGATGAATACCATGGTATCATGCTCGGTGTGATCAGGATGCGTTACCATGGGCACCACCCGGGAAATATCATCATTTTTTGCGGTCGATTCGGTGGCAAAAATGCTCAGGTAGCCGTTACGCATGTAGTCGCCAGAGCCGCCGATGCCGTTCATTATCTTGCTACCCATAGCGTGAGTGGAGTTGGAGTGTCCATAGATATCGAATTCCAGCGGAGTATTGAGCGCTATGACACCCAGGCGGCGAATGATTTCCGGATGGTTGCTGATATCGAGCGGACGCAGAACTATGCTTTTCCGGTACAATTCTGGATCTTCGCTGAACATCGCCATGACCTTCGGCGACGGAGTAAACGCGCACCCTGAAGCCATTTTAACCTTGCCGGCGGCTATGAGCTCAAACACCGCGTCCTGCAATATCTCCGAATACATCTCCAGGTCTGTGTAATCGGAACTCTTAAACCCCGCAAGTACGGCGTTGGCTATACTGCCAACGCCTGACTGTAATGGCAGCATCGGCGTCGGCAGGCGACCGTGCTTTTGCTCGAACTTTAAAAAATCGATCAACAGGCTTGCTATATTCTTACTCTTTTCATCCGGTTCGACCAAATTGCGTACTTTGTCAGTTATATCCGATTCTACGATGCAAGTTATCCTGTCAAGTCCGCATTTTACATACGGCGTTCCGATGCGGTCACCCACGTGATAAAGGGGGATTTCACGCCGGTTGGGCGGCCGGTCTTGTATGTAGATGTCGTGCATCCCCTCGAGCGTTAGAGGTTGCACGGTATTTACTTCGACTATGATTTTTTTTGCGTGCTTTATGAACATTGGCGCGTTACCGACGCCCGGCCCCAGTACGAGGTCGCCCTCTTCAGTGATAGCCACCGCCTCTACTATCATTACATCTACATCACCAAAAAAACCGTAGTCGATCTGTTGAGCGAAATGACTAAGATGCATATCTATATAATTTATGCAGCGCTCATTTATGCCTTTTTGCATGGAACGGTTAGAAAAGGCATAGTAGGGAATGCGGCTGGCTATCCCATCCACCGCCGCCAGCGCCTCCTCGATCTCCGGGCCAACAGACGCGCCAGTCCACAGATTTATACGGCATTTTTTTCCCTCTTGTACCTGCTTGGCCAGAGCCATAGTGGTCATTTTGGGATAACCAGACGGCGTAAAACCACTGGTGCCTACGTTCATACCATCAGTTATCATATCAGCAGCCTGTTCAGGCGCAACTATCCTATCGAACAAGACGGGATTTCTCAAGCGATCTTTACCTAGCATCCTTATACCTCCTATATCCAGTTTTTTTACATAATAGTCACTTATATGATATTCAGTACAAAAAAGCCTTCAACCACTCAGAGCCAGCTTTTTCCGTGCGCCGCCAACACGCCCTTTTACAATTCCGGCAATCTGCCAAAAACATACAAGTTACTATAAGCAAAAGAGATGCCAACTTTTACAAGATGAAAAAGTCCGTTATTCGCTTGTCAAAACTAAAACCATGTTTCATTTTTCATTTTTTAATTGAAACATCATGTTTCTTAATTGAAACATGATGTTTGTTTTTTCAGCATTTGCGTCGAAAAACCTGTTGGCATCATCATCCAAGTCCATATTTTTTCAGCTTCCGCCAAAAAGTAGTCCTGCTCAAACCAAGTTCTTTGGCGCTGGAACACTTGTTTCCAGCATTGCGTTTCAATGTTTCAACAAACAGTTCTTTTTCACTTTGCGCCAGATGCGCATCGTACTTGTTATCAAGCCTCACTGTTTTTTGGCCGACCAGTCCGGCCAACGCCGGTGGCAGGGCATTAGCAGCGATAGTGGCATCCTCTTTATCCAGCATGTTGATGGCATATTCCACATAATTCTGCACTTCCCGCACATTGCCGGGCCAGTCGTAGTTGCAGAAAGCTTCCAGCACCGGAGCCGATATGTCCTGTGGGTTCTTGTTCAGCAAACCGGCGTATTTATGTACAAAGTGATTGACCAAAGCCGGTATATCGCCCATTCTTTCCCGAAGCGGCGGTATGGTTATGGAAAGTACATTCAGGCGGTAATATAGATCAGCCCGGAAAAGCCCCTGTGCTATCATGCCCGGCAAGTCCCTGTTGGTCGAAGCCACCAGGCGCACATTTATCCGGCGGGATTTGTGCTCACCTAACCTTGTTACTTCGCCCTCCTGCAACACCCGCAATAGCCTCACTTGCAAATTGAAGGGCATTTCGCTTATCTCGTCGAGAAACAGCGTCCCGCCCTGCGCTTGTTCAAATACGCCTATTTGTCCACCTTTTTTCGCGCCGGTAAAAGCGCCTTCCTGGTAACCGAACAACAGACTTTCAATGAGACTCTCCGGCAACGCGCCGCAATTGAGGGCAATAAAGGGCTTAGTGGAACGCTCGCTGGCATTGTGCACGGCATGGGCAAAAAGTTCCTTGCCGGTGCCTGTTTCGCCATAAATAAGCACCGTGGAAGACGATTTGGCCGCCCGGGCCACCATGTCTTTGGCCTTATACATAGCGTCACTGGTACCGATGATGTTTTCCAGATGATAGTGCGCCGTCTGGTAGCGCCGCGCCTCCTGCAGCAGACGATCCTGACGCTGTACGGACACTCCGTTGTTAAAGGCTATGCCGTAACTTTTATTCAAAGGTATACGCACCGCAGTTGCGCCTTTAGTCAAAGTAGACGGCCCTATGCTGGCGCGCATTTCCTCCATAACATTTTCGCAAAGTTCATTGTGTGTACCTATATACTCGGTGTTCAGCGAACCGTCGGAACGAATAACGTAACGGCGCAAGCCGCTTTCGTCAAAAATAACCACATCACCGCCTGCTACCTGCGCGATATAAGGCGCAGCCTGTAAAATTATTTCAAAAAACTGTTCTTCTGTCGCGGACACAAAGTCCCATTGCCGTGTTGTTTGCATGACAACCTCCTTGGTTTCAAAATTGAAACATGCTTTCAGTGAAATTTTAACACTTCTGTGCCTCGTATTCAAATGTACTGCAAATTTCATTTTTCATATATTTAATTAACAGCAATTTTCATGCCATAAATTGTCGCAATTTAAGTAAAAGATAGGTGAATTTTATATTTATTGTGTTAAAATAAATATAAGCGGTCATTTAGCCGATATATTATATAAGGAGTGTGGCGTTTGATGTCCGATAAAAAAGTGTGGCTCCATTCTCTAGTAGTAGATTTCATGGAAACCAGCACGGCCAACCGCATGGGAGAAAAGTTTGGCGAAGAAAAGATGTGGGACAGGCCGGTAGTTGGTTTTGCCAACGGCGCAGATCCTATTTTTGCCGCCTATAAAGACCGCTCCGCCTGCGGGGTAGAACACTGGACGCCGTCGGAAATCTTTGCCAACGCTTATCCTGACGAAGATTTTTCTCCAGGCGATTTGACTGTCATCAGTTGGATACTGCCGCAAACCAGCCTCAGCAAAGCCGACTGCGCCAAGTCGACCACCGACCCGGCTGAACGCTGGGCACGCGCGCGGATACTCGGCGAACCGGTGAACGATCTGTTGCGCGAATATATGACAAATACACTGCATAAAAATGGTTACCAGGCCATATCTCCTGTACTGCACCCTGAATGGACGCGCCTTGAGACGCCGGAACAAATCTACACCTCCAAATGGTCGGAGCGGCATATGGCCCACGCAGCAGGTCTTGGCACTTTCGGTCTGTGCGATGCGCTCATAACCCCCGTTGGCAAAGCCATACGTCTTGGCTCTATCGTAGTAAAAGTCGATGTGGCGCCAGACCCGCGTCCATACACAGACATCCACGCATATTGTCTCTACTTTTCCAAAGGCACTTGCGGTGCCTGTATAAAACGTTGCCCGGTCGGATCGATTAGCAAAGACGGCCGTGACAAACGTTCTTGCCGCGTATTTTTGCGCGGCCCTTCTACCGACTATGTAAAGGAGCATTTTGACCTCGACGGGTACGGCTGTGGCATGTGTCAGACCGCCGTGCCTTGCGAACATGGAATACCCACAATATAAAGGAGGTGTTCATCATTAACAGCACGTCAAAAAAGGCGTTGTTACCAGGTGTTTTCTTACTTGTATGTATGCTGTGTTTTTTCTCTGTCGGCTGCTCCGCCGCACCCAAAGAATACCAAGGCCTTTCCGATGCTTCGGCGCTGGCCAAATACAAAGGCACCATCCTTAACTACGATCAGATCAAACTAGGAGATGACGGGCTCATCTACCGCGCCGATGAAGGTTCGCTGTATACGGGGCGCATCATCAATAAACAGCCCGGCAAACCGGCTACTTTGGTCTACGATGTTACCGGCGGCAAGAGAAACGGATTATTCAACATATATTACCCCGCTACCGGCAAAATACACACCGCGATGTTCTACAAGGAAAATAAAATAACTTCTGAGACCGGGTATTTTGACGACGGCAAAAGCATCCAGTACGACTATAAGATAAATGACAACCGCGGCAGTGTGATGCAGTACTACGACAAGGACAAACACAAGGACGTCATGACCGAGTTCCGCTTTGGCGACAGCGATGATCCTGACGGCACGATACTGCGTGACGGCAAACAGGTTCAATACTATGTCCCCGAAGGCAAGGTACGCACGGAAATAGACTATAAAAACGATCTGGCCGACGGCGCCATCAAATCCTATTACCCTAATGGCAAACCGAAAATTACCGCAAGAGCCACCACCGGTTACCTCGACGGTCCGGTCAACGTCTACTATTCTAACGGACAGTTAAAAGAGTCCATTGAATATGTTACCGGCCTGGTTGAGGAAAATACTGAAGGTTACTTCTTATCCGGCAATTACAAACACTACGCTACGGACGGCAAGCTGTTGGAAGAAAAGACTCTTGATAACTTTCCGGTAGCTCCTACTGTCAAGCCAGGCAATACCACACCGGCAGCTACTACGCCGACAACAGTTGCACAGCAACCGACAAACACTGCACAAACACCGTCCGGCGCGCACTCCAGCGCACCGGCACAGCCGTCTACTACTCCAGCCCAACCTGCCGATCCGGCCCAGTCCGGCAAAGACAGCAAAGATGACGATGATAAAAGCGATAACCAAACCGCTACTATCCTGGCCGGCACCGCCTTAGTGCTGGCGGTAGGTGATTTTTTCTATGATGACGATTACTACTGGGGTTTTGCTTATCCGTACCCCTACCCGTATCCTTATCCGCCGCCCCCGCCTCCGCCCGGCCCTCCCGGACCGGGACCACATCCGCCTGGCCCCCCAGGCCCAGGACCACATCCGGGGCCACCCGGCCCAGGACCACATCCGGGGCCACCCGGCCCAGGACCACATCCGGGGCCACCCGGCCCGGGGCCGCATCCGGGACCGCCAGGGCCACACCCCGGCCCTGGCCCTAAGCCCACTCCGCCCCCGCCGCATCCTGGCACACGTCCGGGAGAAGGTGGATCAGGCACTTATAACCCACCCGACAGACCACCAGCCCCTGGACATCCCGGTGCTGACAACGGCGGACGCCAACCGGCACGCCCCGGAAGTCAGGGCGGAGGAGTGCAACGCCAACCGGTTAAACCGGGCGGCGATAGCGGTAGCGTAAGAAGAGAACCGCAGCGGCCTTCTGACAACAGGATCGAACGCCACAACTCTCCCGCCGCCAGAGGCGGTTTAGGCCACGGCGGCTTTGGCCGGGCGGGCGGTTTTCACCGGCCGATCGGCAGAAGATGAATTACTGGCTAGCCCCCGCAAGGGGGCTAGTTTTACTCAAGTACAGCGGCTACAGGGGATAAAACCTTGGTGCTCCCATACCAATCCCGCTATTCAAAACTATTTCCTGGCAGAGTTTTAAAAAATCAAACAAGAAACGGAAGGTACTTATATGGCAAACAAGGTGTTTGAGTTTAGGGGTTCCGGACTAGGCTATTGCTGGCTGCTGCTTTGGACTACCATCGTTAGCGTGTTGACTGTGGGCCTGTTTTTCCCTTGGGCGTATTCCGCGCAGCAGCGTTGGATAGCTTCTAATACTTACGTCAATGACCGTCAATTGATATTTAACGGTTCAGGCATGAGTTTTCTTCTTACCTGGCTGATCATTATGGTACTATGTGCCATAACTTGCGGGCTCTTTACTCCTTGGGGTTATTGTATGCTCAAACGCTGGGAAACCGACAATACCGGTTTTGCTGACGGGCAATAAACTGCGCCATTCTCATGTTGAAAATCGGGAAGTGAGTGCCTACGGGATATCTTTTGTTGTTCAAAAACCTCGCTATGTCCACTAATACACACCAAGTCAATAAATTATTGACATATCTGTACATATAATATAGAATTTGATTGTAAAATTACCCGTGTTTGTATACATAAATATTAGACTGTTCAAGTTAAATGTTTATATGTTCAACATACGGTTTTTTTACTTAATTTATTTTATTTATGCCAATCGGCACACACAGAGAGGGGTTATTTTGATGAAAAAAAGGTCTACCACGCTGCTGTCCATACTGTCGGCAGTATTTATCCTTGCCGGGTTGGTCACCGGTTGCGGCGGGGGCGGTTCTTCGTCCAACGAAATAAAAATCGGCCTGTTAAATGAATTAACTGGCAATAACGCCACTTATGGCAATTCGTCTGCGAACGGCGCCAAACTGGCAATAAAAGAGATCAACGCCAAAGGTGGCGTACTGGGAAAAAAGCTGGCCATCGTCAATGGTGACAACAAAAGCGAGCCATCTGAATCGGCCAATGTGATGACTAAACTGGCTACACAAGATAAGGTCGTTGCCGTGAGCGGCATTTTCAGCAGTTCCAACGCTATTGCCGCCTCCAGCGTGGCTGAAGCCAATAAAATACCGTACCTTGCCGTAGGCGCTACCAATCCGCGCGTAACGGTAGATGAAAAAAGTAATAAAGTAAAAGACTATACTTTCCGCACCTGCTTTATCGACCCCTTTCAGGGCACTGTAGGCGCCAACTTTATCCTCAACACACTAAAACTGAAAAAAGCCACCGTGCTGGTCGACAACAGCAGCGATTACAGCAAGGGCCTGGCCGAATTCTTCAAAACAGCCCTGACCAAAGGCGGCGGTGCGGTAGTGAGTGAAGAAAGCTATCTGCAAAAAGACCAGGATTTTAAAACTATCCTTACTAAGGTCAAAGCACAAAACCCTGAAGTTATCTACATTCCCGGCTACTATGAAGAAGTCGGTAAAATTGTAAAACAAGCCCGTGAAATGGGTCTCACCGTACCAGTTGTGGGCGGCGATGGATGGGATTCCCCGAAACTCCTCGAGATAGCCGGCGCAGCCGCGCTCAATAACACCTATTTTACCAATCATTACGCTGTTGACACTAACAATAAAACTTCCATGGCTTTTGTCGAAACCTACAAGAAAGAATATGGCACGGCACCTGACGCGGTAGCCGTCCTTGGTTACGACGCAGCTCAAATACTGGTGGACGCGATAAAACGAGCCAACAGCGCCGAGTCGGCTAAAATACGCGAAGCCCTGGCTGCCACCAAAGACTTCCCCGGAGTAACCGGCAGCATAACCATGAACGCAACTCACGACGCTACTAAAAATGCCGTAATAATCGAAATGAAAGACGGCAAACAGATCTTCAAGGCTTCCATAAAACCCTGATGAATAAACGAAAACCCGCGCGTAAGGTTATCTTACCTGCGGGTTTTTTATTTGCCATTGTTTATCCTATCAGTTAATTTTAGCCGGTGGTTTAAGAGTCACTACAACCAGCGCCCCAAACACTGGTATAAAAGAAAGCAGCGTCATTGCAGCCAATAAACCATGAGTATCGGCATATTTCCCTACGACAGGAGCTACAAGTCCGCCGACACTGACCGCCAACCCCAGCGTTACGCCGGAAGCAAAGCCGATCTTGCCCGGCAGATACTTTTGCCCCAAAAGCACCAATGGCCCGGATATGGAAAACAAAGCGAAAGCGACCGGCAGCAACAGCAGTGTGGCCCAGGTTACGTCTTGTACCATCGTCAAAAAATATAACGCAGGAATAAGCAGTAAAAAACCTCCCCTTACCACGTTATTAGCGCCAAACCGGTCTGCCAGCAAACCGCCTGCCAATGTGCTCAGCGCCCCGGCGGCAAACATTAACGTAAGCGCCGTTCCCCCGGCAGCCGCCGACTGATGCAGGACATTCAGCCAATATAACGGCAGAAAAGTGTTTATACTGTAAAAAATCACCGAGCGCGCTATTATCGCCAGGGTAAGCCAGGAAAATTTACCCCACTCATCCTTTTGCGCCACGGCGTCTTTACTTCCCGCCGAAACGGTCAACTTCGTCTTTAACCTACTGGCCTGAGTAAACAGTATTATGGACATTATCAGCGCCGGTACGATCAATACAATGCTTCCTTGCAGTCCGAAAGCCAAGAGGGAGGGCGTCGCAATAGCAGGCCCCAACGCGAACCCTAAGTTCCCGCCCACAGAAAATATGCTGATGCCCGCGCCTTTTTTCGCTCCGGCTGCCTGGTTGGCCAATTTGGCCGCCTCTGGATGAAAAGCCGCAATACCAGCTCCGCTAAGTATTGCGGCGCCAAACATCTGCCAATAATCAACCAACCAGCCAATAACTGACAGGCTGGCTCCGGCTAAAAGAATACCTGCGGGCATCAACCACGGTTTGGTTGCCTTGTCTGCCCATAAACCAAATAGCGGCTGTATTACAGATGAAGAAAGAGCCATGGCAAAAGCCAGTCCCGCCGCCTCCGCATAGCTTAATCCCCCTGCCAACACCAAAAAGGGCAATATCGCCGGCAACGCCCCCTGGTTAACGTCTGTAAATACATGCCCGGCCGACAGCGTCCATAAAAATCTTTTTTCCATGATTTTCCCTCCACTTTAAACATCAGACCTTTGGTGCCAAAAAAATTATTTCAGTAGTTCGATCAGATCCTGCGTTGTAGCGTCAAGGTTTTGTGCGGTCCAGTACACCGCCGCTTCCGGGTCTCTCTCTGCTATCGCCGCTAAAATTTTTTCGTGTATAGAAATTTGATTCTTGTACAATTCCTGATCATTCACAAAGCTCTGTAAAGCGTCCCTTAAAACACCGGAGAAGCTTTTATATAGGTCGAAAGCCACACCATTTTTGCAGGCAGCGGCTATCGCAGTATGAAAGATGACATCATTTTCAATATAAGCCGCCGTATTGTTTTCTTCTTTAGCAACTTTTCTGTTTTCCAGTGCTTTTCGCATGACCAAGAGGTCCTCTTGCGTTCGACGCAAAGCAGCCAGTTTGACGATCTCCAACTCCAATATCCGGCGCATTTCATACACTTCAAGTATATTGGCCCTGTTGAGGCGGCTACGCAGCGATTCGTTTTCCCTCGAAGCAGCTTGAACGAAAGTGCCCTTGCCCTGTAGCACAGTCAGATAGCCTTCACCTGAAAGTATTTTCATGCTCTCGCGGATAGTGGAACGGCCAACGCCAAACATTACCATAAGCTCGGCTTCATTAGGCAGGCGGTCGCCAGCGTTTAACTCCCCGGAAGAAATTTTTTGTTTTACCGTTTCAATTACCTGTTCACTCAATCTTTTTTTTCCGGAAACATTATTTTTGTTTTTAAACATCATACCACCACCCGGTTTAATTATATAAGGTATTTTTTATTTGTCAAATATAATTCTTTTATACACCTATATATCAAAGTGTTTATCACCTTATATTTTTATATTTTTATATTTGCTCAATATTTTAAGTAGATTAAACATATGATGATCGAATGGTTATTTTGCTATTTTCTTACTATATAAAATTTGTATGTTTTTACATATTCTCGATATAGCGAATTGTATTTGTATACTTTGTAAATTTTATTGACAACAATATGATAGCAAGGTAAAATTTTCTTATGTTAAATAATTATATGTATTTTTGTAAAAGACATTAGTGTGTATTTTAGATGTGTAATTATTTGTACAGTTAAATTTAATTGGCAGGGGTGGTATGAAAATGAAACAGGCGTATACAAAGTTTTTACTCTTTCTTTCCATTTTGTCGCTACTGGCGCTCACCGGTTGTGGCAGCGGAAGCGGCGACGGAAAACCAGCCGCAGACGCGATAAAGATTGGCGCAATAAACGAACTTACCGGCAATAACGCCAATTTTGGCAACTCCTCCTACAATGGCGCCAAACTGGCTTTTAAGGAAATAAACGCCCAGGGCGGCCTTCTTGGCAAACAGGTGCAACTAATCAGCGTGGATAACAAAAGCGAGCCATCCGAATCCGCCAATGTAATGACAAAACTCATCAGCCAGGATAAAGTCACGGCTGTTACAGGCACCTTTACCAGTTCTAATGCCATTTCCGCCTCCAGCGTCGCCGAAGCGGCCAAGGTGCCTTATGTCGCAGTGGGTGCGACCAACCCCAAACTTACTGTGGATCCAGCTACCGGAAAGGTCAAAAATTATATCTTTCGCATATGCTTTATCGATCCTTTCCAGGGTACGGTAGGCGCCAACTTCGTACTCGACACGCTCAAACTCAAAAAAGCCGTCATATTCGTTGATAACAGCAGCGATTACAGTAAAGGCCTGACCGAATTTTTCAAGAAATCATTCACTGCCCGGGGCGGCGAAATACTTGATGAAGAAGGTTACCTGCAAAAAGACCAGGATTTTAAAACCATTTTGACCAAAGTAAAAGCGCTCAACCCTGATTTCATTTATTTGCCCGGCTATTATGAAGAAGTGGGACGCATAGTCAAACAAGCACGCGAACTTGGCATGACGATGCCGATAGTAGGCGGCGACGGTTGGGATTCGCCTACGCTAGTCGAAATCGCTGGCGCCAAGGCATTGGACAATACTTATTTTACCAACCACTATTCGTCCGAAGATACCAGCCCTGCCTCCAAAAATTTTGTGGAGGCTTATAAGAAAGAGTACAATGTCATGCCTGACGCTCCTGCTGTTCTTGGCTACGATGCCGCCAAAATGCTGGCTGATGCTATAAAACGCGCAGGCGCGCCCGACCCCGCCAAAATACAGGCGGCTCTTGCTGCCACCCAAAACTTTCCGGCCGTTACCGGCTCCACCACTATGAACACCACCCATGACGCCACAAAAAGCGCCGTCATCATCGAAATGAAGGGCGGCAAGCAAGTCTATAAGGCAACGGTAAAACCTTAGATAGTTTCAACTAAAAGCCCGCAGCTGGCAGCTGCGGGCTTTTATAATAAAAACAGGCCCCGTCAAGGCAGCAGTTGTTTATACAGTTCTTCCCTGGTCATGCCCGGCAATGTAGTCCACAGTTGAAACAGCCCAATTTTTTCAGCCAAAACTGCCGTTTCAAAAGGAGTGCCAACCAGTTGGGCGAATGCTTCGTCCACCTCATGCGGAGTGAAAAAATCCCCGTACACCTTTATGCTCTCAATCAGGCCTCCAGTCACTAAAAGTAAAAAAGTCACCTCGCCCCACTCGTATCTGTGCGACCTTTCAAGATTAAATTGCGGCGATTGGCCAAAGTTCCACACCCATTGGCGATACTTGATATCTGTCAGCGTTTCTATTTTTTTAAAATCGCGAAAAGAAAGGCTGTGCGCACTGTTACCAGGTTGTTGGATAAAAAAACGATATATATCTTCCATAAAATTATCGGCGGTTAACTTCTCTGTGAGGTAGCCCGCAATATTCCCCACCCGCGCTCCGACAGAGCGCACACCTTTGGAGGCCAGTTTGCCGCCTTTGGGTTTGAGCGCTTTTCCCAGCATTTCAAGGTCGGAGGAAAACAGCAGCGTACCGTGATGCAATATACGCCCCTGTACGATCGTCTGGGCGCTGCCGGATATCTTTTTACCGTCTATTTCTATGTCGTTGCGGCCGCTGAGTTCAGCTTTTATGCCGTACTGCGCCAAGAGCTTTATTATGGGCCTCGTAAACGTCTCAAAGTCGATTTTTCTGGCCATGGCTTTTTGCACAATAGTATAATTAATGTTGCCCAGGTCATGGTATACTGCCCCACCGCCGGTTATGCGGCGCACTATGTCTATCTCGTTCGCTTTTATAAAGTCGTGGTCTATTTCTGCCAGCGTGTTCTGAAACCTGCCTACGATCACCGCCGGAGAATTTTGCCATATCCGCATGACCGGCTGGTCGAAAGAGCTTTCTCGGAGCAAAAACTCCTCTGTCGCCAAGTTAAAGTGCGGCTGCCTGCAGTTGTCGAAAATAACCAACATGCGCGCCCCTCCTTCATATCGTTATACCGCGTCCCACCTTGTTTTATTATATCATAATATTTTGGGACAAAAGCCCGACCTCTAAACAGTCTTTGGGAAAAACGCAGGTCATCCGTAAATGCTCTTTACCGAAAAACAGGTGATTGCCCGGCCACTAGTTGTGGTATACAATAACTATATAAATTTACGGAGGTAGACGGTCATGAAAATTTTCACACAACTGGCCTTAATTTTTTCCGTTTGCTTTCTTGGCAAACTGATTTCTGGCGTTTTACCTTTTGCCTTCCCGGTCAGCGTTATGGGCATGCTGCTCATGCTCATTTTGCTACTTTTTAGGGTAATAAAACCTAAGCAAATGAAAGAAACCGCAGAATTTTTGCTTGGCAACATGGCCTTTTTCTTCATACCGGCCGGTGTCGGCATCATTGCCCACTTTGATAGACTTGAAGGAAAGATCCCCGCCCTGTTGCTAGTAGTCGTCCTCACAACACTGATAACTTTTGCGGTGACCGCATACACGATAATGCTGACTGCCAAACTGCAAAACAGGGGAAAGCAGGCTATAAAATGAGTGACATATATTCTACCCCGCTATTCGGGCTGGCTTTGACTACCGCCTGTTTCGTTCTGTTCAGCCGTTTATACGCCAAACTCAAGTCGCCGCTCGCCAACCCCATCCTTTTATCCAATATAGCCATAATCAGTATCCTGCATTTTGGAGGCATTCCTTTTGAAAAGTTCAATGAAGGCGGCGACATCATAACCATGATGCTGGGCCCGGTCATGGTTGCGCTCGCTTACGCGATTTACCTTCAGTTGCCCATCTTAGAGAGGCATTTTCTGCCCATAATGGCTGGCTGTTTCGCCGGTTCCTTGGCCGCCATGTTAAGCGCGCTGTGGCTAAGCAGGCTATTTGGCATTGATGAGAGACTTGCCCTGTCCATGGTACCAAAATCCGTCACCACCCCTATCGCGATAGAGGTTTCCCAGCATATCGGCGGCATTCCGTCCATCACCGTAGCCGGTATAGCCGTTACCGGAGTTTTGGGCGCCATGTTCGCGCCTTGGGCTGTAAAATTTTTCCGTATCAACGACCCGGTAGCGGCCGGAGTGGCCATTGGCACCTCTACCCATGGCGTCGGAACCTCCAAAGCACTTGAAATCGGCCCGGTAGAAGGGGCGACCAGTGGCGTCGCCATCGGCATAGCCGGATTTATGACTGTGCTTTTGTCTTTATTTTTCTAAAATCGCTTGTTGCCGTCACGAAAGATTTTTTCTATCCTCTGACGGTACCGTGCCATGAAAGCTGATATTATAACGAAAGAAAGAACAAGCTGCAAGCCATCTGCTCCAAAACGCGCGCACAGACTGCATGATAAATTATTAGCGTAGTTTTCCTTCATTTTTATATGTATTTTCTATTCACTATACGATATACTATATATATGGTGTAAATGGCATGGAGGTATTTTCATGACAGAACAAGACTACGCACAGAAAATAGCCGATTTTTTAGGCTGTGAGTGCGAATTCTTCAAAAATATTAAAGATGACGCGCAACTGATAGAAAAATTCAACACTTACACAGAAGAAGGTAAAAAAGACGGTTTTATACCGCTAATAATAGTGCCCAGCAACATACTTTTGGAAGCGTTTGAACTGGCGCTCGAAGATGCGGGCCTTGAAAACTCCCCCGCCGGATATGCCGCCCTGCGCGCCAGCATACTTGAAAGGGCCGGGCAAATAGACGCCGAGGCATTTTTATCAGTAAAGCTGGCTGAATATACGCAAATGCATGGAGACGACAACATAATCGGAGACTTTAAACAATGTGAGACCAGTCACTGTTTTTATTCCTACTACGAGGACAACCACCCCGCCCCGGCCCTTATACTGGCCAAAATACCGGTCCAAAACCCCTGGGAAGCTGCTGCCTGGCTGCCAATGGGCGGGTTTAACGACTGTCCGTCGCCCGAAGAACAAGTGGCCGTGTTTCACTATTGGTATGATAAATATGGCGCAGTACCAGCGGTACTCACCTATGACAACTGGGAGATGGAGGCGCACAATCCGCCGCGCGGCTTACCGGAAGCGGAAATACTGGCGCGCGAGCAGTTTGCTTTTTGTTATGACAGGGTAATGCAGGGCGCCAACGACATGGCTAATATACGCTCTCTGGCCAGCGAGCTGGTAAATTCTACTACCTGGTATTTCTGGTGGGACTGATAAAGGAGAATAAAAATGACCGATAACCAAATTACTGCTAATTATCGCAATCAGGCGCTCGTACAAACTTTTCTCACCCAGGTCTATGGCTGGATGTTTGCCGGTTTTTTGACTACCGGCCTTTTGGCTTACTATACTGCCCATTCGTCGCTGCTGCTCGGTTTGATTTTCGGTAACTCCTATACATTTTTGGGCCTGGTGATCGCCGAAGTATTGGTAGTCGTAGCCATCAGCAGCATGATTAAGTCCCTCAGTCCGACTATGGCTAGTTTTCTCTTTTTTGTTTATTCCGCACTGAACGGCTTGACTATGTCAGCTATTTTTCTCGTATATACCAGTGAATCAATTACTCTCGTGTTTTTCATAACTGCCGCTATCTTTGGCGTTATGAGCCTGTACGGCTATGTGACCAAAACCGACCTCAGTAAAATGGGCAATATCCTTCTTATGGGTCTTTTAGGCATAATCATCACCTCGGTGGTCAATATTTTCTTGAAAAGCAGTATGGTCATGTGGGTCACCACATATCTAGGCGTGCTTATTTTTGTCGGGCTGACCGCCTATGACACACAAAAGATCAAAAGAATGGCTCAGCAGGTATCCGATGGAGCAATGCTGGAAAAAATGGCAGTTATCGGTGCGCTCGAATTGTATCTCGACTTCATAAATCTTTTTATGCACCTTTTGCGTATTTTTGGCAAAAGACGATAGTTATAAAATTATTTTTTATCGCCAGCACCTCATGGTGCTGGTTTTTTGTTTTTTAAAATAAATATAAAAATTTGTGCTTATCAATCCGGCAAACAATGCCGATATAATATTTGAACAGCAAAAAGCAAAAAAACGATTTTTTTGCTTGAATATCCAGGGAGGGATTTATAATGCGTATAGCAAGCTCGGAAATCCAAATGCAAGGCAGCAGTGCCAAAAGCGTAAAAGAAAAAGAGATCGAAAAACTCACTTACTGGGAAGGTACCAACGCCAATAAAGCTACTAACAAAACCAACATAAACGGCGGCGCTAACGGTGTTGGCGTCGATGTAGACTTGTCCAAAGACGCCGAGGAAATATTGAAAAAGAATAATGGCAAGGCCAACGGTGCGGCTAACGGCAAAGGCAATGTAGAAAACAACGGCAATAATGGAAAAGCATTGGGCCATGATAAAAACGGAAAAAATTCCGGCGTTACCTTTGACGAATTATCCGGTCAAAAAGCAGAAGGCACCAGTAAAACTGGCCTTAACCTCAAAGAGCAGATGATTCTCAATAAAGAACAAATGCAGATTCGTCTTATCGAAGAGTTCATGAAAGCTCTCACCGGCAAAACATTCAAAATCCAAATACCGGATATGGACGGCATGAAAAATGCCCAATCTGCCAGCGGTTTGGGTAATGCATTCTTTGATGCACTGTCTGGCGGCGGAAAACAATCTGCCAAACTTGGGGAAGCAAACGCCAACAATAATCTCAATGGCTGGGGCATAAGTTACGAGCGCCTCTATGAACGCGAAGAACACGAAAGCATGAGTTTTAAGGCTACCGGCTTGGTAAAAACTGCCGATGGCAAAGAAATTTCCCTCAAACTCGAAGTCAGCATGTCCCGTTCCCTCTACGAGCGTAGCTACACCAGCTTCCAGGCTGGCGACGCCGCCCTTATAGACCCCTTGATGGTCAACTATGCCGGCCCGGCGGCCGACTTGACCGAAAAGAAATATAGTTTTGACCTTGACGCCGATGGTAAGGAAGACCAGATTTCTTTCGCCGGCAAAGGCAGCGGTTTCCTTGCTCTCGACAAAAACGGCGACGGCAAGATCAATGACGGCAACGAACTATTTGGCACGCAAAGCGGCGACGGTTTTAAAGACCTGGCGGCTTACGATGAAGACGGTAACGGCTGGATAGATGAAAACGACTCTATTTTTGACAAACTGCGCATCTGGACCAAAGATGCAGGCGGCAACGACAAACTGCTGGCCCTCGGCCAGGTAGGCATCGGCGCCATATACCTGAGCAGCGTACAAACGCAAATGGATATAGTCGGCGGCAACGGCAGCAAAAACGGCGAAGTAGCCTCCACAGGCATGTTCCTTCGGGAAAATGGACTGGCTGGCAGCATCCAGCATGTAAATATATCCATATAAACAAAATCAGTCTAAAAACCCGTCCGGGATACCCGGACGGGTTTTTCACTTCTCTTATCCGTCTTTCAGATTAAAGGTCATTGAACGGGTTATAGACGACCGGACCGGTATGCCTTGCGCCGTCTTAGCCGGAGTAAAGCGCATCTTTCTGGCGCAGTCAAGCGCCGCCTGGTCAAGCGATCCCACGCCCGTAGAAGAACTTATCCTTACCGAACTGACGCTGCCGTCTGTTTCCACCACCAGTCTGACCACCGCAGTCCCACTCAGACTACTTTGTCTAGCCTCTTCCGGGTAAATCAGGCGCGGATCATTGAGCGCACGCGGCGGCACTGTAGCTTGCATGCTGCCGCCACCCGAGCCGGGCCCCACTCCGCTGCCAGTTCCTGTACCATGGCCGCCACCCGAACCACCACCGCTGCCGCCACCCGAGCCGGGCCCCACTCCACTGCCGGTGCCGGTACCGATACCCGTACCATAACCTCCACCGCTACCGGTATTAGGTTCACCGCTGGCAGTACCGGTGGATGTTTGTGGTTTCGCCGGGTTTACGGCAGTCTGCGGTTGCGCAGTGTTAGAGTTTTTATCTGCTATGGCTTCCGGGTCAGCATAACTCTTAGGTGCAGCCGCTTGCTCTTGCCTCATTGCTTCTTGGGCCACCTCTTGCGGTTCGGCTTTGATCTCCAGTTTGTCAGGGGCGCTACCTCCGCCTCCTCCTCCGCCGCCGCCTCCTCCTCCACCCCCGCCAGAGACCAGTTCGATCTCCACTATGCCGTGGTCGGGCTGTTTCCCCAAGCCGTTGCCGGTCGCCACCATAGCAACCAGGCACAAGGCAAGCGTATGAAAGATGACCGACGACAAAAAGCCTTTTTGCCAGCGTTCTTTGCTATCCATCTTTTTTTACCGCCTGGTCAGTGGCAAGACCAAATCTGTTTACACCGGCTTTTTTCAAATTGTCCATCAGAGTGACTACTCTGCCGTATTCTATATCTTTTTCCGCCCGTATGATCACCGCCATAGCGGGCTTGGCCTTGCTCTCCATCTGTGCCTGCCGGAGAAGCCCGCCCAATTCTGCCGGTTTATCCTCCAGATACAAGCTGCCGTCTTTTTTCATGGTAATAACAAAATTATTCGTCATATCAACAGCTGCGTTTTGAGCTTCCGGCAGCTTGATAGGCAGGCTTTTTTGCTCGATCATATAAAGCGTACCCAACATGAAAAAAACCAGGAGAAAGAACATTATATCGATCATAGGTATGATCATCAACTCCGGTGGTTTGAAGTTCCTCCGATCGCGCAGTTTCATTGTCCGTCACCCCTATATACAGCTTCTATGAAAACCGAATAAGTTTTTTCCATATCGGTCAGCATAGTATCTATTTTTTGGGCAAAATAACTGTGCGCGATAAGCGCGATAAGCGCCACTATGAGACCGCTGGCTGTCGCGATGAGCGCCTCACCGACACCGCCGGTGATGGCGTGCGGTTGGCCACTTTGCAGCGCAAAAACATTAAAAGATGAAATCATGCCCACTACCGTGCCCAAAAGACCGAGCAGCGGGGACATGGTCACTATTATACCCAGATAGGGTATCCTCTTTCTCAGGTCGGCCACCAGCACGCTGGCTTCGCTATCAAGATGTTTTTCGAGAAAAGCCGCACCAAACCGTCGCATTTCCAAAGATCCCGCCAGGATGGCCGCGTTGCTTCCCTTGCTGCTTTGGGCCAGTTGTTCTGCCGCTGCAAAATCATTTTGTTTAAACAGGCGGCAGACTTCGTCCGCAAAAGCCTCGCCCGAATCACAGCTTTTAAAATACAGGTATCTTTCTACCGTTATCGTTACCGCAAACACCGAACAGGCCAGCAACGCGTACATGACCAGGCCGCCCTTTTGAAAAAGTTCTATTGCTTCCATTATGTTTTGCATTTTACCTCCTTGAAATCCTACTCTTTAGAAATAAAAAATACCGGCGACACCGCCGGAGACAAGAAATCAGGATACTTATGGTACCCCAGACCTCCAGCCTATCCATCGTAGACAACGGTGATCGAAAAAAAGCCGGCAGTTCTCCTGACTCGAGGTCATAGCATACCGGCGCCTTCCCAGGGAGTTCCCAGTGGCTGTTGCCGGCTCGCTCGCTCTTACAGTGGCGGGACCGTGCCGGACTCTCACCGGCTTCTCTTTTAAATCCTTAACAGATACCTAGCTTCTCAATATTTTATTTACCTTTATATAATATAAACTTTACCGTCAAAAGTCAAATAGCGCAGTAAAAAACCACCCGGTATAAACCGGGTGGGCTATTTTCAGTAACTGGTAAAAACTTTTTCCAGTATATAATCATTGAGCGGCTCGCCTTGTAAAGTGGCTTGCTGCATGATATGGCGCCATTCCTCGTCATTGGCCTGCAACATGATGCGGTTGGTGCGTTCCTGCTCTGTGGGAGCAACTCCGCTGGCCCAAGCCCTCAGCCAGATGGACTCTTCGTCCATTGGACGCCACATGGTCACACCAAAACCCATGGCCCTGTCCATCCTGAGTGCTGGCACACCTTTGCGCCCAGGCTCAACTATAAGCTTTCTGTTGAGTATCTCCGCCTTGGTAGTAATAAGGCGGCGGCATTTGTCTTCATCGACTTCCCAAAATTCTATCCGGCCTTCGTCGCGGGTAAAAGCCCTTTCTACGGCTCTAGTACCATGTTTTTCCACTGCGCTAAAAATATCCAGCGCCACGCCGTCACGGCCAAAACCCTTTAGTTTAGGCATAAAGCCTTTTTCATGGAGTTGTTCAAAAAAATCGCTGTCGAGTTCTACGTGCGAATCTTCTTCATAATACGGCGGCCAAAGCAGTTCCCGCAATTCTCTTATACGTTGTATAGTCTGTTCCTTCATACAGTTGCCACGCTCCCTAGACTGACTTTGAACAATATTATATTGGTAGCCCCAAGGGGAATCGAACCCCTGATTTCGCCTTGAGAGGGCGACGTCTTAGCCGCTTGACCATGGGGCCATAAATGAAAATGGCTCCGGGACTAGGACTCGAACCCAGACAAAATGATCCAGAATCATTTGTGCTACCATTACACTATCCCGGAGTGCTGAAAATTATTATACACTGCGCGATGTTACTTAAGCAAGTTTTTTTGTAAAAATTTTTATTGCTTTATGAAAGATATGGCTTTCGACAGTCTATCCAGCGTTTTTTCCCTGCCTAAAAGCAACATGACATCAAACAAACCCGGGCTGACCGTTTTACCGGTAAGCGCCAGGCGGGAAGGATGTATTAGGTCGCCCAGTTTTACCTCTAGTTGCCCGCTAAGGCTGTTGTAAATATTTTCCAGTGAAGAGGCGTTAAATTCCGCCTCTTTTTCCACTGCATCCCGGCAGGCTGTCAGGTATTCCGCCCCTTTTGGCGTAAAATATTTATCCTGACCCTTGGCGTCATAACCATCCAAGTCACGGAAAAAACAGTTGGAAGCCTCAACCAGTTCTTTGAGGGTCTTTACCCTAACCCGCACCACATCCACCAGACGCTCCAAGTAGTCGCGCCGCTCGCCTGCCTCTTTTTCCGTCAATAAACCCTCTGCCAGAAAAAACGGCAAGGCATGGCACAATACGTCCTTAGCAGACATAGATGACAAATATTGCCCGTTCATCCATGTAAGCTTTTTTACGTCATATATGGCAGCTTTTTTCGATACTTTTTCGAGAGAAAACAGTTTTCGGCTTTCTTCAAGTGTAAAAAACTCCTCCTCGTTGCCGGGCGCCCATCCCAGAAGGGTCAGATAGTTGATGATAGTCTCCGGCAGATAGCCGTCTGCACGAAACTCCTCCACCGAAGTCGCGCCATGGCGTTTGCTGAGCTTGGAGCGATCGGGCGCCAGGATCATCGGCAAATGGCCGAACTGCGGCGTCGGCCAGCCGAATGCCCGGTAGGCCAGTATCTGTTTGGGCGTATTGGATAAATGCTCTTCCGCACGCAACACATGGCTGATCTGCATGGCATGGTCGTCCACCGCACAGGCAAAGTTATAAGTTGGCATACCGCTCGATTTGGCTATGATAAAATCGTCCAGTTGTTGCAAGTCAAAATGTACCTGACCGTGGATCAGGTCGTCTACCACCACTTCGCCGTCCATTGGTATCTTAAGACGCAGGGCAGGCTTTAAGCCGGATGCTCTTTTGGCGGCGCGCTCTTCTTCGCTCAGGTGGCGGCAGGTGCGCGCATAGCGAAAGGGCTGTTTGGCGGCGCGTTGCTGTTCCCGCTGCGCCTCGAGTTCTTCCGGAGTGCAAAAACACTCATAGGCTTCGCCCTTGACCAAGAGTTCCGCCGCAGCCTCACGGTAGCGTTCCTGGCGTTTAGATTGAAAGTATGGAGCATATGGGCCTTCCACTTCCGGCCCCTCGTCCCAGGTCAGCCCCAGCCAGCGCAAACTGGTCAATATCTGGCTGACCGATCCTTCTTTTTCTCTTTCCATGTCAGTATCTTCTATGCGTAAAATCAGACTGCCTCCCTGTTTTTTGGCAAACAGCCAGTTAAAGAGCGCCGTGCGGGCGCCGCCTATATGCAGATACCCGGTCGGGCTGGGGGCAAAACGTACTCTTATCTCACTCATAAAAACGCTCCTTACCTTTTTCAGCTTCATATATTATACCACAAACCTGGAAAAGCAAAGAAAAAAGCCCGAAAAGGGCTTTTTCTGCGTTCACCCTACGCAGCAAACAAAAGTAAAAAATGAGAATGGGAATGTTTGAAAGGGAGAGACTCATTGGAATATGAAAAAACCGAAAACATAAGCACGGCTTAGTTTTCGGTAATCAACAAAATACCCTCAGGTACAAAGTTGCCTACTATCCATCGCTCGTGGACTCATAGAAAAACAGGCAGTTTATGCTGGCTCGGCTCGAAAGCCTTACAGTGGCGGGACCGCGCCGGATTTTCACCGGTCTTCCCTATTAAGCCCAAAGGGCGCCTGTTCGACTATTTAATTGTTTAAAGGGTAACACAATAAAACCGCTTTTGTCAAGAAAGATTCATTTCGTGGAACTGGCCAGCCTTTTCAGCGCCTTGGCCAAAACTTCGACGCCCAACGCGATTTCCGCTATCTCGGTTTTTTCCTCCGGGCTGTGGCTTATCCCTTCATAGGACGGCACGAACAACATCCCGGTCGGCACGATCCCCGCCATATACATGGCGTCATGCCCCGCCCCGCTGTTCATCTTGCGGTAAGGCACGCCTTCCCCTGCCGCCGCCTCATCCAAAATCTCCACTATTTCACCATTCATGGGCGTCGGGTGCTCTATGCTCAAAACGTCTACCGTGATATTCACCCCGTCCGACTCGGCCACTTCCCGTACCGCGTCCGCAAATTCCCGCCGGGTTTCACTGAGACTTTCTTCCTCCACGCCGCGGATATCCACCGAAAAAATCACTTTCCCCGGGATGACGCAGACCGCGCCGGGCTGTACGTCCAGCATACCCACAGTGGCCACGATGCTGTCCGCCGCATGATCAAGACCGATCTCCTGTATGGCCAGCACCAGTTTGGCCGCCGCTACCAAAGCATCCCGCCGCGACCCCATCGGCGTCGCCCCGGAATGGTCGGCCCGACCCTCTACTGTCACTTTATAGCGCGACGCTCCGGCAATGCACTTGACCACGCCCAACTGTTCCTTCGCATCAAAAAGTACCCGCCCCTGCTCTATATGAAATTCGATAAACGCGCAGTAACTGTCTTTAGACAATAACGCGCTCTTGTACTCTTCCGGGGAATGCCCGGCGCGCTTTAAAGCGGCAAAAAAGCCCTTGGCGTTGTCTGTCGAATAAAACTCCTTGGGAAAACTTCCTCCAGTCATCAACCGGCTGGCCACATTGGCGAAACCAAAGCTGGTCAGTTCCTCCGCCATGAATACAATAACGTCAAGCGGCCGTTCCAGTTCTTCTCCCTCCAGCATGCGCACCGCCTCGATCGCGCCGATCACGCCGGCCGTACCGTCGTAATCCCCGCCTTCGATCACCGTGTCTATATGCGAGCCGGTCGCCACCGGCGCCAGTGCATCGTTTTTGCCAGCGCGCCGCCCGAATATATTCCCGAGGGCATCCCGGCGAACTTTAAGCCCTGTATCTTCCATCAAAGAAATAATATAGTTTTCCGCAGCCAGCGCTTCTTTTGTGTAGGGAAGGCGGGTTATCCCCCTGTCTGTCTGCCCAAATTGCGCCAATCCCGCAAATTTTTCTTTTAGCCAGTTTTCATCAGCTTTTTTCATTACCTGCCCCTCCAATCAAACGCTTTTTATTCTATTTTAGCACACACTCAAGACTTTTTCGTATCCTTTTTACGTGGGCCGTTTTTCTTTCTCTCCGGTTTAGGCTTGGCTACTGCCCACCCAGCTTTCACTTTGCTGGCGGCCGTTTTTTGCTCCGCCGGTTTCGCCTTGTCCATGGTGGTTTTTGCTTGACCCAGCTTGGCAGCAGAGGTTTTTGGGTGCCCCGTTTTGGTAGCAGTGGCGGTTTTTGCCCGGCCCGTCTTGGCAACTGCCGGCTTCTTTTTGCTTACCCGCGTCACTTCCTGTCCAGAAAGGTTACGTGCTTTGAACACCACGCCCAATTTTTCCTCGAGTTTAACCAGCTTACCGCCTTCTTCCGGCGCATAAATAGTTATCGCCGTGCCGCTTGCGCCCGCCCGCCCGGTACGCCCCACCCGGTGTATGTACTGCTGGGCGTCGCGCGGCAGCTCATAATTCACAACATGGCTGACCCCTTCCACATCAAGTCCGCGCGCCGCCAAATCCGTTGCCACCAATACCTGTATCTTCGCCTTGCGGAAAGAGCGCATCACCTGCAAACGCTTGCTTTGTGACAACTCTCCCTGGAGAACATCGCAAAGCATGCCCTGGCTGCCTAGCCAGTCACCTACCGTAGCCGCGCTCTCTCTGCTCGAACAAAACACTATCGCCAAATATGGGTTGGCCTGCCGGAGCAGTTCTAAAAGAGCTGTCTGGCGTTTTTCTTCGCTTACCTTCACGATGTACTGCTCAATACTGCTGATATCAAACTTATCAGCGTCTATCTCCACCCGCTGTGGATTGTTCATGATGCGTTTGGCCAGGCTTATAACCTCGACCGGCATGGTCGCCGAACAGACAAAAGTCTGGCGCTCTGGGGAAACACTCGAAACTATCTGGCCTATCTCATCGATAAAACCGCGTTGCAACATCTCATCCACTTCATCCAACACAAAAAAACGCACACCGCCCAGACTCGCTGATTTTCTTTTCACGTGATCGAGTATACGCCCCGGCGTGCCGACTAAAAGATGTGACACATGCTCCAGTTTATTTTTTTGGTCGGTAAAATCCCGCCCGCCTAAAAGCGCCGTTATCTGAATGCCGCTGTCGCCAACCAATCGCCTGGCCTCTCCGGTGATCTGTACTGCGAGTTCACGGGTAGGCGTCACGATCAACACCTGGGCGTAAGGCTTTTTACTGTCTATTTTTTGCATAGCCGGCAAAAGGAAGGAGAGCGTCTTTCCCGTACCCGTCCTGGCCTGCGCCAACACATCCCGCCCTTTCAAAACAAGCGGTATAGCCCCCTCCTGCACCGGCATGGGCTGTTTTATGCCCATAGCGGGTAACAAGGCCAACAAATTTGGAGCGATGCCCAATTGGGAAAATTCTTTTGCCATCTCTATCATCCTTTGCCAGTTTATTCACCTGTTAAAATAAAAAGCGCCCACTTTGCATAGTAGAGCGCTTAGCTAAATATAATGGTGCCGAGGACCGGAATCGAACCGGTACGGGGCTCACGCCCCGAGGGATTTTAAGTCCCTTGCGTCTGCCAGTTCCGCCACCCCGGCGCTATGCAATTTTGGAGGCGGCACCCGGAATCGAACCGGGGTTAAAGGTTTTGCAGACCTCTGCCTTACCGCTTGGCTATGCCGCCTTGATATGGAGCGGAAAACGAGATTCGAACTCGCGACCCTCGCCTTGGCAAGGCGATGCTCTACCACTGAGCTATTTCCGCGTTATCTGCGTGCGATAAGCTAGCATATTCGGCGTTTCTCGCGATTTTCCCGCTCGACGTTAAGCAGACATCCACAGCTTTAGCTATGTAATGGTCGCTTAAGTTCGAAGGACAAAGTCCGACGAACCTTTCCTTAAGAGGAAACTCCTCGACCTTTGTCTTGTAAAAAGCGTTTGCATCAGTGCTGAAACACTGTGCACCTGCTTCCGCCTTCACTTCAAAAATCGCTCTACCGCCTCTGCTGGCTTCTAGCCCGCATCTTGTCTCTCATCAGTTCTTTGTGTTTCTCTATATCAAACTATCTTATTGGCAACTGGTGCCGCAGGGCAGAATCGAACTGCCGACACGAGGATTTTCAGTCCTCTGCTCTACCGACTGAGCTACCGCGGCGATATGGCGACCCGGATGGGACTCGAACCCACGACCTCCGCCGTGACAGGGCGGCATTCTAACCAACTAAACTACC
>JAVBNN010000044.1:0-12450 GCA_031551525.1 Acidaminococcales bacterium | reverse complement strand
TGATTGTCAAAATCTTTGTTTAAACGGTTGATGCCGCTTATATCAGCAAAAACGTCTTTATCCTTGTATTTTTTTACCAGGTTATTTTCAAAAAACAACTCAAAACCAGCCGACATAAAAAGATCTGTAAGAAGTTCCTCGCGGTTTTCAGTATTAGCCAATATACGTTCTTTTATCCAGCCTACGCCCATGCTGGCTGGCTTTAAATCATAATCGGCAGAGCAGGGAAGGTTTTTCTGGTTTTCCTTAAACCAGGCGCTGAAGGTGTCAAGAAGCGGAATTCGGATAGGACATGGCAGTACACCTTCGACCCTTATATCGCCGCCAGTTTCACTTTTGGCTTCGGTGAGACCGTTTTCCATACGGATATCGCCTTGACCAATTATATCGCGCAGTTTTTGAATAAAAAGTTCGCCGTTTATTTTTTTGCTGGTCAATGCCGAACACAGGGAGATATTTTTGCCAAGTCCGGCACGTAATTGCGGGTCGGCGAAATTGGGAAACCCGTTGTTGACAAAGAAGGGGATGGTTTCGGGGTACTTCTCGGTAATCTTGTAGATGCTGTCGTCTAAAGCAAAAATAGGCGCCAAAATACTCGTCCTTTCAACAAAGATTAGTTAGCTTACGCTAACTAGTATAACATAATTTTTTTAAAAAACTAGCTGTTTAAATAAATATTTAACGGTATTTTTATTATATTTGACAGTGTCACATGTTTTCTGCGATACTAGTTACAAAGCGCGTCATCCTTTGACAAACCTATTTCATAATATAAGGAGATGAAGAAAATGCAGAATCGTTTAACAGAGTTGTTAGGCATAAAATATCCAATTATTCAAGGAGGGATGGCTTGGTCATCAGATGCAACATTGGCTGCTGCGGTATCCAATGCCGGGGCTGCCGGAATTATCGGTACTGGCGGGCGTACGCCTGAATGGTCGCAGGAAGAAATAAGAAAGGCCAAAAAGCTGACAGATAAACCATTTGGTATAAATATCACACTCATGACCCGTGATGTGGAAAAGATTGTAGACATAGCCTGTGCGGAAAAAGTAGCTTTTATGACTATTGGCGCGGGCAATCCAGTACCCTATTTGGAGCAGCTTAAAAAGAGCGGAGTCAAAGCCATACCTGTTGTGCCTAACGTAAAACTGGCCAAACGCGTAGAAGAAAAAGGTGCAGACGCTTGTGTCATCGAAGGCATGGAGGGGGGAGGCCATATAGGCACTATGACTACCATGGCGCTCATGAGCAATGTGATCCCCTTGGTCAAGATACCGGTAGTTGTTGCCGGAGGTATTTCCGACGGGCGCGCCATGGCGGCGGCGCTTTTGATGGGCGCTTCCGGAGTGCAGATGGGCTCGCGCTTTTTGCTTACCGATGAATGCCCGGTGCATCCAGCTTTTAAACAAAAAATAATGGATGCCGTGGATACGGACTCGGTAGTTACCGGTTATTCCCGCAACTATGGCGTTCGCAGCCTGAAAAATGCTTTTACCGAACGGTTCCTGGCTTTAGAAGTGAGCGGCGCGCCACAGGACGAACTTAATAAACTGGCGACCGGCACCAATTACAAGGGGTCGGTGGAAGGTGATATGGAAAACGGCGCCGTACAGGTGGGAGAAAGCCTACACGTACTCAATGATATAAAACCCTGCAAAGAAGTAGTGGAGCGTATTATTGCCGAAGCAAAAGCAACTCTGGCCCATGCGGTCAATATCACCTTGTAAAATAGTTGACGATAAAAACTGCACGTGTAACTTTGCAGTGACACCAAAAAGCCCAATGAAAATTAAATTAAGTCGTGTGAGGGCTTGTCGTCTGTGCGTAGCAGGTGACAAGCCCTTGAGTTTTTCAGACGAATTTCAAAAAAAATCTGTATTCTTATCCATAGAAAAGCCGGAGGTGCATCTATGGACAAAAATATAAAATTTTTGCAACAGGCAGTCTGTTGTTTGCTTGGCTTAGGGGCGGTATTATGGCTGGAAAGTTTCACTTCCCTTGACATCTGGTTAGAGGACATGTTTTTTTTGCCTGATAGTGGGACTTGGCTGATAAGCAGGGAATTTCACACTAAATGGGGCATATTGCTGTACGCTCTCCCCAAATTGCTGATTATCGCCTTTGGTGTATTTAACTTATGCTTTTTAGCATATTCATGGAAAACAGGAAAATATGTAGGCTGGCGGAAAAATGCCTTAAAGATCATCTTGGCGCTGGCCTTGATACCCGCAACAGTCGGCGGGTTAAAAGCAGTCACCAATGTATATTGCCCCTATCAGATAGAACGTTATGGAGGGCCCTATCCCTATGCTCCCGCCCTGAAACACTATCCGCAAAATTTCACGCAGACAGATATTGGCCGTGGCTTTCCGGCCGGACACGCCAGTGGAGGACTGGCTTTGATGGCGCTGTATTTTTGTTTTACCAAACACACACACCGCCGACTGGTCCTGCTGGGGGGGCTGGGCGTCGGCTGGTACATGGGTATATACCAAATGTTGCGTGGAGAGCATTTTTTGAGCCATACACTGTTTAGCACTATTTTGGCCTGGTTTATCATACTTGCGATAGCCCGGTTTGTTGAGGAACCGATGCTATTGCCTCGTTGGCATAAAAAGTTTGCCATGCCTGATCTGCCGAAAGAACCGTTAGAAAATTAAAGCATAAAAGTACGGCTTGCAATAAAGCCGTACTTTTATTTTTAACCTAACAGATTTTTTAAATTTTCTTCATCTGTAGTTACCTGTATAGTTTTCTGGTTTTCGTAAATAACAAAACCCGGCTTGGCCCCGGAAGGTTTTCTTACATATTTTTTTAGCGTATAGTCGATGGGGATGTTGGAAGAACCTTTGGCCTTACTGAACCAGGCGGCTAAAAGAGCCGCATCCCGGATATCTTCTTCGGACGGAGTACCGGCTGACTGAAGGATGACATGCGAACCGGGGATATTTTTGGCATGCAGCCAGATATCGCTTGGTTTGGCTATTTTGAAAGTCAACTGGTCATTTTGACGGTTATTTTTTCCTATATAGATCACCGCGCCAGATGGACGAGTCAGCTTGACAGGTGGGCTGGCAGACAGGCGGGGAGGGCGGGATTTTTTTTCTTTCAACAGACCAACTCCAACCAGTTCGCTTTTTATTTCAGCAAGTTCATTAATAGTAGGGTTTTGATTGAGGGCAAACTCCACACTGGACAAATACTCAAGAAAATCACCGCTTGCGTAGAGTTGCTTTTTTAGCTGCTCGACCGCGCGCCGGGCTTTATTGTAAGATTTATAATATTGTTGGGCATTTTCTATCGGATTTAGCAAGGGGTTCAACGCTATATGTAGAGGGCGCCTGCTCAGGAGGTCTGTTAGTGTACATTCACTGGCCCCTTTAGGTATAAGGTGGGGTTGGGACATGATATTGTCTGCAAAATTACGCAAATCATCGGCATTTTCCGCTGTTTCCAATTCCTGTTCGAGTAGCAGTATTTTTTTTTCGATCTTGGCTATTTCTGACCGTAGTTGTTTGCCGAGGAGAGCATTAGTTTCAGGCTTTACCCGCTGAAGCCGCAGAGCGTATTCGATAGCCTGGTTGACGGTAGGGAAGGACTTTACTGTAGCGGGCGACAGGTGATCGGGGGAAAAAGGTGTGAGCGCAAGTAAGTGACTGTTGCCATCGAGCGCGACATATGCCGGGGCATCCCCATGTTTTATGAGCGTAAATATGCTGTTTATGACCTCGTCGAGTGCCTGGCGGTCTTTATCATCAAGCTGATCAGGGAACATGTTTGGCGGCAAACCGGCACGCCAAATAATTTCACCGGCAGAAACCGGCCCTATGCCTAAAGTAGCGCTGACCACCGCATTGAGCAAAGGCTTCTTGCTGGCGGTGATGGTTTTTGTTATTTCACTTGCAGTATGAGTCAAGATATCCAGGCCGCTTTGCGGAGGCGGCGGCAAATATGGACGGCCCGGCAGTATTTGGCGGTAGCGGCTGGTCATGGCGTTTATCTGTTTGGTACAGCCCATAATGATTTCATCCTGCAAAAAAATAATATTGCTGCTTTTACCGGTCAGTTCAAAAACTAGTTGCTTGGTTATTATGGCGTTTCCCTGTCCTAAGGTATCTATATCAAATATTATCACTCGGTCGAGCCTGGGCTGGCTGATTTGTGTTATGCGCCCGTTTTCCAAGTGTTTGCGCAAGAGCATGCAAAAAGGAGGGGGGACTTCGGGATTTTCCGGGGCTTTATCCACTAGACGGATGTGGGGGGCTTCCCCGCCGCAATTTGCATAAAGAAACATATTTTGATTATGGTTGCGTACTTGAAATAAAATAGACATACGGTCAGGTTGATATATTTTGTCCACCCGAGCGCCCAAAAGTTTTTCTATGAGAAAATTTTTATGTAGATGTAACGTTATTCCTTCTATATTCATTGAAAGTTCTCCTACTCTGGTGATTGTTTTCAGTATATGCCAGATAACTGTGCCGGTCAAATACGTACTTGAAGAATTTGACGCGGCATGATACAATAATAATCAGAAAAGATGGATTTTATTTCACTATTTTATTATAATATTACGAGGTGGTTTTTTTGAAATTTACGAAATGGCAAGGTTTGGGCAATGATTTTATCATACCCGACGAAATAAATTTTACGCATAATGATATAAAGGGCTTTGCCCAAAAGGTATGCGACCGCAATTTTGGCATAGGCGCTGATGGACTGTGCCTTTTGGAAACAAGCGACCAGGCGGATTTTCGTATGCGTCTCATTAATTCGGACGGCAGCGAAGCTGAAATGTGCGGAAATCTTATACGTTGCGCGGCCAAACATATGTATGAAACCGGACGGGTGGATAAACTCGACATGACAGTGGAAACTTTGGCCGGGCTCATGAAACCCCGTTTGCTTGTAGAAGATGGCAAAGTAGCAAAGGTGCGGGTGGATATGGGCGAGCCAAAACTTAAACGAGGACAGATCCCCATGCTGGGCGATGCAGAATCTGCGGCACAAGCCGAACTGGACGCAGGCGGGCAAAAATTCTCCGGGCATGGAGTATCGATGGGAAATCCCCATTTTGTTATATATGTGGACAGCATTTCCGCTATTGACTTACTGCAAGTAGGGCCATTGCTTGAAAAGCACGAAATATTTCCGGCGAAAGCCAACATAGAGTTTGCCGAAGCACTGGATGCAAAAAAAGTTCGTATGAGGGTGTGGGAGCGCGGCGCCGGAGTAACGCTGGCCTGCGGTACCGGCTCTTGCGCTACAGTAGTTGCGGGGGTGCTGGGAGGCAAGACCGGCCGGGAGGCCGAAGTGGTGTTGGACGGCGGGAGTTTATTCATTGAGTGGTCGGAAGAAAATAACCATGTTTATATGACCGGTCCGGCGGTAAAAGTTTTTGCAGGTGAATTGCTGGTTTGATTGTGTTATAGAGCCGGGAATTTCAAAGAATATTCCCGGTTTATTTATTTTGTCGAAACATAATTTAATTTTAGGCAGGATTTATTATGTTTAACGGCGTATCTTTCCCTAATGCGGAGGTGGTCATGATTATTGGCAAAAAATTTATTTTAGCAGCAGTTTTTTTCTTGCTTTCCGCAGGTGAGGTTTCGGCATTTGCGATAATAGGCGATGCGGGGATCAAACAGGCCCAGGAATACGGCATGATGCATTACCAGGAAGAAACCGCTGTTTTCTGTAAACCGTGGATGGTTTATGAGGAAAAAAGCGATGTTCTTGATGATTCCAGTGAGCGGGCATATATTTATACGCCATATTACCTTGTTGCCATGAATGCCCGTGACAGGCTGGTTGGCAGCCAAACCATCAATATCGAAGACGGTCAGGCTGTAATGGAAGGTTATCAGGATTCGCTGCCTTTTTGCCTGGTATTATTTGTTAAAGAGGGCACCAACATACAAAACAGGATATCTGCGAGTATCAGGCAAAATGACAAATCTGTCGATTCATACGCCAGCAGTTTGCAAGAACTGGTTGTCGTAAAGACTAAAGTCATCAAGGAAACCCTGCCGACGCTTACTCCTTCCGAGGGCAAGGAAAAACCGGATAAAGATCCCGTTGAAAACGAGGGCAAACCGGTCGAACCATCAGACAAGGACAAGCCTAAGCCCAAAGATAAAACAGTTGCTCCAGGCAAGGGAAAATCGGGCGAATCCGCAAATAAGGGTAAAACTAGCGATAAAACTACTGAGACAGGAAAAGCAAAACCAACCGGGGCAACCGGTAACGCCAAAGAGGCAGAAGCGGCAAAACCTGGTGAAGGAAGTACTGCCAAACCAAAAACGCCCGAGCCCATAGTCATTGAAAAAACTGTTCCGGCGCTTTACCGGCTTCAGGTATTTGTATATTTTGATTTACGCGAGTTGGATACAAATGCATCGAGTACTTTACGGGTAAATATCAAAGGCGAAGATGAACGGAATTTCCATATGAAGTTTTCTGAATTATTATAACTTGCTGGGAGGCGGAGATTTGCTTAAAAGCATGACCGGTTTTGGCCGGGGGGAATACCTTGATGAAAAACTATCACTCACGCTGGAGATAAAAGCTGTAAACCACAGATATAACGAGATAGCCATACGTTTACCGCGCGTTTTTAATTCACTGGAAGAGCGTATCAGAAAACAGATCGCCGGCACAATAAACCGTGGGCGGGTGGATGTATTTATAAACATGACCGACACGGCGCCAGGAAAGTGTACGCTGAAGGTTGACAAAGCGCTTGCAGTTGCCTATCATGCAGCGCTGAAGGAAGTGGCTGTGGAGGTAGGGCTAAAGTCCGAAGTAAACGATTGGCAGGAATTGATGTTTCTGATGCGTTCGCACGGAGTGGTAAGCACCGAAGAAACTTCCGGCGACGCAGAAGACTATTGGGAAAGCCTCAACAGCACACTGGTTATGGCACTGGACAACCTTTTGAAAATGCGTCTGGCCGAAGGTGAGAACATATATCACGACCTATGCGGACGCGTAGATACTATTGAAGCATATCTTGAAGATATAGAAGGCCGTGCGCCTGTCGTCGTGGAAGAATTCCATGAAAAAATAAAAGAACGAGTGCGAGAACTTTTAAAAGATGTAGGACAAACAATCGATCCGGATAAAATACTGCATGAAGTAGCCATTTTTGCGGATCGCACCAGTATAACCGAAGAAATAATCCGTTTAAAGAGCCACATAAAACAATTCCGCGCTACGATCAATCTGACGAGCGCAGTAGGCCGCAAGCTTGACTTCATCATTCAGGAATTCAACCGTGAAGTTAACACAATAGCCTCCAAGGCGAACGATGCGGCGATAACTCAAGTAACAGTGGAAATGAAAAGCGAGATCGAGAAAATACGCGAACAAATA
Source organism: Acidaminococcales bacterium (assembly GCA_031551525.1). Lineage (GTDB taxonomy): Bacteria > Bacillota > Negativicutes > Acidaminococcales > JAISLQ01 > JAVBNN01. Next base: position 5,073 of record JAVBNN010000044.1, on the reverse strand, counting down.
CAAAATATTGAGTGAAATAAGTTTTAAAGGAGTTATGATATGGATATTAAACTAGTCAATATCGGCTTTGGCAATATTGTATCCGCCAACAGGATCATTTCTGTTGTCAGTCCCGAATCGGCGCCTATAAAACGGATAATACAGGAAGCCCGAGATGGCGGCATGCTGATCGACGCCACCTACGGACGCCGCACCCGGGCGGTCGTTATAACAGACAGCGGTCATATCATACTTTCGTCGGTGCAGCCTGAAACGGTAGCTAACCGTCTGACGGCGAAGGAAAATAGCAAAGAGACTCATGAAGAAATAAATGATTAAGAAAAGAGGCGCACAGAATGGCTAAAAAGGGAGTATTGTTGGTCGTTTCAGGACCATCTGGCGCAGGTAAAGGCACTATCTGCGCAGCGCTCTTGAAAAAATATCCGGATTTACATTATTCTATCTCTGTGACGACACGCGCTCCGAGAGAAGGTGAAGTGGAAGGGAAAAGCTATTTTTTTGCATCGCGGGAAAAATTTGAAGAGATGATTGCAGCAAACCAACTTGTGGAGTATGCTGAAGTTTACGGTAATTATTACGGCACTCCGCGCAATCACGTGTTGGATATTCTTAACAGTGGGCAAGACATTCTTCTTGAGATAGATACAGATGGCGCCATGCAGGTAAAAGAGAAGTTCCGCAACGGGATCTTTGTTTTTATTGCACCGCCTTCTTTAGACGAATTATATAAGAGAATAAAAAAACGCGGCCAGGACAGCGACGACGCGATAAAAAAACGCATGAAAGCGGCGGCGGGAGAGATAGCCTATGCCGTGCAGTATAGCTACATTGTGATAAATAACGAAGTTGAAGCAGCGGTTGAGCAAATAGGCGCCATACTTTTGGCTGAAAAGGCAAGTGTGGCCCGCAATATAACCGTGATCGACGAACTGCGATACGGTTGCGCACAAAGATGAAAGGAGCATAAGGATGATTGAACCATCTATTGATAATCTGATCGACCTGGTGGACAGCAAATATACGCTGGTTGTACTGGCGGCCAAGAGGGCCAGGGAAGTAGTGAACGACGGCATATCCGCAGGAGAAGGAAAATCTGACAAGCCGGTAACCATGGCGCTTTGGGAGATAGCCTCGCACAAGATTACTTACGAGAGAACTAAAGTCGGCAACAAATAAAGGGGGAGCATAAGTGCTTGCCAAAAAAAAGATACTTTTAGGCGTAACGGGCGGCATCGCCGCTTATAAAGCTGTTGAGGTAGTAAGCCGCCTGCGTAAAGCCGGAGCCGAGGTAAAAGTCATCATGACCGATGCCGCTACAAAGTTTGTGGCGCCGCTGACTTTTCGAGAGATAAGCGCACAACCGGTGGTTACCAGTATGTGGAGCGAGATAACACATTACAATGTGGAGCACATAGCTTTGGCTGGGTGGGCCGATCTGGTGCTTATCGCGCCGGCCACGGCCAATATCATGGCCAAAATGGCGCATGGCATCGCCGATGACATGCTGTCTACCACTGTGCTGGCTACGACCGCGCCGGTCATGATATGCCCGGCAATGAACACAAATATGTATGAAAATCCTGTAACTTTAGCCAACTTTGCCAAACTGCGCGGTTTGGGAGTGCGCATAATGGAAGCCTCTTGCGGAGAAATGGCGTGCGGGACGAGCGGCATAGGCCGTTTGCCGGAACCGTCCGACATAGTTAAAGAAGTAGCAACCTTTTTTACTAAAGGGCAGAGCATGCAAGGGCTGAAAGTTGTGGTGACCGCTGCCGGGACACGTGAACCGATAGACCCGGTACGTTATATTGGTAACCGCTCGAGCGGCAAGATGGGTTACGCGGTAGCCTTGGAAGCTGCCAAAAGAGGGGCCGCTGTGGTCCTTGTTTCCGGTCCTGCGGCTTTGCCGGCGCCTGGTGGAGTAAAATTTATAGGTGTAGAAACCACCGTAGAGATGCAGGATGCTGTGCTGGCAGAATATGAAACGGCAGACATAGTGATAAAAGCTGCTGCTGTGGCCGATTACCGCGTAGAGACGGTGGCGGAGCAGAAAATAAAGAAAAACAGCGACGAACTGACATTGGAACTGGTTAAAAATCCCGATATACTTAAAGAATTGGGCAAAAGAAAAACCAGGCAATATCTGGTCGGTTTTGCCGCCGAAACCAATGACCTCATTGAAAATGCCAAAGGCAAGATAAAAGCCAAAAATCTTGATATGATCGTGGCCAATGACGTATCTTTGCCAGGCGCCGGTTTTAATTATGATACCAATATCGTAAAATTCATTTATCCCGATGGTTCGGTCACCAACATAGACAAAGCAGGTAAAGATGCAATAGCGGCTATGTTACTGGACGATATTTTAGCGAAAATAAAAAAGTAAATTGCATTTTTCTATTTGGCAGTTTATAATTAACATTGTTAAAAATTCAATATAACACTCATCAAGAGTTGGTGGAGGGATAGGCCCGATGAAACCGCGGCAACCATGGCTTTGCCAAACGGTGCCAATTCCTGCGGCAATGCTGCAAGATGGGGATATGTGTTGTGTACATGCCCCCATTTGGGGGTTTTCTTTTTAATTATACAGAAATAGAAAGGATTGAAAAAGAAAATGACGATTTCACGTAAATTATTTACATCCGAATCGGTGACAGAAGGGCATCCAGATAAGATAGCTGACCAGATATCTGACGCCGTGCTTGACGCCATGCTGAATTTGGATCCGAATGCGCGCGTTGCCTGCGAGACGCTGGTCACCACAGGACAGGTGCATATAGCGGGAGAAATAACTACCGGCTGCTATGTAGATATCAACCGTCTGGTGCGCAAAACCATAGTAGAGATAGGCTATGACCGCGCCAAATATGGTTTTGACGGCGATACTTGCGGTGTACTTATCTCTCTTGACGAACAGTCGCCTGACATAGCTATGGGGGTCGATAAGGCTCTCGAGGCCAAGCAAGGCGAGATGTCCGCCGAAGAAGCTACCGGCGCGGGCGACCAGGGGATGATGTTTGGCTATGCCAGCAATGAAACTCCCGAATTGATGCCGATGCCGATATCTTTAGCACACAGGCTGGCCCAACGCCTTACCGAGGTACGTAAAAACGGCACACTTTCCTATCTCCGGCCGGATGGCAAGACACAGGTAACGGTGGAATACGATGACGGGAAACCGGTATTTGTCGATACCATAGTCATATCGTCCCAACACGGGCCGGAGGTTTCATTGGAACAACTTACCGTCGACATCAAAAAACATGTCATTGAGCCTGTAATCGACCGTAAATTTATTACGGAACACACCAAATACTATATCAATCCGACTGGACGTTTCGTGGTAGGCGGCCCGCAGGGCGACTCCGGGCTGACCGGGCGCAAGATAATCGTCGATACTTATGGCGGCATGGCCCGCCATGGCGGCGGCGCTTTTTCCGGAAAAGACCCCACTAAGGTCGACCGTTCGGCCGCTTATGCCGCACGCTATGCCGCCAAAAACATAGTAGCGGCGGGATTGGCTGACAAGTGCGAGATACAGCTGGCCTATGCCATCGGCAAAGCCAATCCGGTATCTATTCTGGTAGAGACCTTTGGCACCGGCAAGATCGACGATGAAAAGATCGCCGAACTGATACACAAGAACTTCGACCTGCGGCCGGCCGGGATTATAAAAATGCTTGATTTGCGTCGCCCGATCTACAAACAAACTGCCGCCTACGGTCATTTTGGCCGTACAGATATTGACCTGCCCTGGGAAAAAACGGATAAAGCGGCTCTTTTGAAACAACAGGCGGGTTTGTAATATTAAAAAAGGTTTTTTGCTTTTGGGTGGCGAAAACTATATAAATAAAAATTATTCTTAGAGGACTTTAAAGTCCTCTTTTTTCCTATGGAGATGAAATGCTGCTTGTTGACGTATGTATTAATCTGCCGGTAAAAAAACTAAATAATGTGTATACCTACGAATTACCCGAAGAATTTTCCGCCGCTGATGCCGGTTGGCGTGTGTTGGTGCCTTTTGCCAACAGCAAGGCCGAAGGATTTATACTTAATAAATACAGCGGAGAATATGGGGGAAATGCGTTAAAACAGGTAGAGGCGCTATTGGATGAAAGCGCATGGTTTGATCGCGAAATGCTGGCAGTTTCTGACTGGCTGTCCGAGTATTATCTGTGCGGCAGAGCTGAAGCCATGCGGCTCTTTTTACCTGGTAAAAAAAGTTTGTCCGCGGAAACGCTGTACAGTCTGGCTGATGGTGAAGCCGACGGGTATCGCGGCAGCGAGAAAGAAAGAATTATTATTGAGGCTTTGCGCGGGCAACCGGTCGCAGCGGCAAAACTACAAAAAATATGCAGTTTTGAGGTCGCTAAATCCCTGGCAAGCCTTGTGCGCCGTGGTGTACTTAACAGCAGCCGCGTTTTTAAAAGTAAATTTAAAAAACAGTTGGTCACTTATGCCAGGGCAACAAAAGAGGCATGTGTTTACCTCGCAAACAATCCCAAATGCCCGGCAGCCAGACAAAAAACGCTGGAATTGTTAATGGCTAAAGAAAAAATATCTTTAACAGAATTGAAAACATATGGGGTATCGCGCGATACAATCATTCGCATGCAAAAACTCTCCCTGGTGGAACTGTTTGAAGAACAGGCAATCCGCAACAGCTACCGTGAACAAGTAGCTAGGACGGCCCCGGTACGACTGACCGGCGAACAACAGGATGCAGTTTTCAGTATCAACTCTTCGCTTAGCGAGCATCGTGTTTTTTTACTGCAAGGAGTTACCGGCAGCGGCAAGACAGAAGTATATCTTGCCGCGGTGGCGGAGGTCTTGGCGAGGAGCGGCCAGGCGCTTGTGCTGGTGCCGGAAATAGCACTGACCGGACAGATAATACAACGCTTTAAAGAACGCTTTGCCGAGCAGGTGGTAGTGGTACACAGCCGCCTTTCTCTTAATGAGCGCATGGACGTGTTTGAATACGTAAAAACCGGTGAACCGTGCATTCTTATCGGAGCCAGGTCGGCGCTGATTGCGCCATTTACTTCGCTGGGAATTATAATAATGGATGAA
>JAVBNN010000012.1:0-50139 GCA_031551525.1 Acidaminococcales bacterium | reverse complement strand
TTTAAAGACTTCGATGTTGGACTGTTTTTTGAAATCCAAGACCATAGAGCGTTTGTTGCGGTTAAGGCTCATAAAATAAGCGCTTTCCTTGCCGACAAAAGGCCCAAAGGCTCGCGAGTCGTCGCCTACTTCCGGCGGTTCGATCTTATAGACGTTGGCGCCGTAGTCAGCCAGCATCATACCGCAGTATGGCCCGGCCAGAACTCTCGATAAATCAAGTACCTTTAATCCTTGTAATGGTCCCATTGAATTACCTCCTGTTTGTTTTATGAAAAACCTGCCATACCTGAAACCGGTCTATTATAAGGTCGGCAAATGCTTATTGAGCTGGTTTCTTATTTTTCATATTGTGATATATTCTCGCAACGCATATGGCGACGATAATGTTTACCAGCATCAACATGCCTCCTGGAACGCCCATTTTGGGGAAATAGATTGTGCCTAATATCGAGGTGCAGAGCACTATTGCTCCCAAAATCAGGTTTTTGCTGCACAAATCAGCGTAAACGGCGCCGAGGATGGCGGGCAGGATGAAGGTGAAACCTTTAAGAACCGCTTTGGGCATCATAGGCATTAACTGTGCGCCCACCACCGTGAAAAAAGTTATCATCGATGCGGATACGATGATGGAAGAGGCAATGCCTATAGTAGACATTATTTCCGCTTTGGGCGAACCCGGTTCGCAGTTGGTGACTTTTTGCGCCATTGTTGCGGCCGGCACGCGAAGTTCGCCAACATTACCGCATATCCACGCCATATAAGACCCGGCGGCGTTTATCATGGGAAAGAAAGAAATAGGCTGCACGAAGTAGCCGACACCGAACGCCGCGGCGGCAGCAAGCCATAGTTTAAATAATTCTCCGGCAGATGGAAACATCCCCGTTACTGTTGAAACATAAATTGCCGGCAGATAATTGGCGATAAGGGCAACTGTAACACAGGCCAAGCCAAGTTTTTTGGTTTTGCTTCTAAATTCAGTAATAGGCTGAGAGTTTTGATTATCCACAATATACACTCCTTTTACTGTTTTATTATTCCGAATAAATCCTTAGAAAAATGCTGCCGCAGTATACATGCCTATAAGCATTGCCAGCCCCAGGCTGAATTCCTGGATACGCTGATATTTTTTGAAAATCTGGGAAATGACCGTCATTGCGACATACGCTACAACGCCGGCAAATAAATTTTTAACGACAATGTTTCCTTTGGCTATTATCGATGCGCCCAAAAGCGAGCTGAAAAGACCAAGCGCTGCAGCCGCCATGAGAAGTTTGACCCAGGATATGTCGAATTTTTTGTTCATATAGTCAACTGCGCCCTGTAAATAAGACGCCGAATAACCGCCAAATACTATCCAGCCGGAATTATTGAGCGCCATGCCCCAGAGAGCGAAAACAAAACCTATGAGGCTCAGTTTCCCGGCTTCCATGCTGGAACCCACCATGCCGGTAGCAATAGCACTCATGGCAAGTTCGGTACGGGCGGCGCCGATATCGTTCATGCGCATCCAGGCGGTGGGACCGCCCAAAACGGCCATCAGCGCGATCAAGACGATAACAGGACTGAAAGAAGGACCGATAGCGGTTATCATGGCGCTACGCATACCTGCCATACATTCGGATTTGGGTATGCCCATTTTTTCTGCGGACTTAAACGCCTGGCGCATAAACAACATGGCTTCTGTCAAAATGGTGATGATCATTATACTGGATACGGCCCATAACATCGGAGAATTCATTACTTCTTTAAGTTCCATAATTTTTTACCCTCCTCAAATATTCGTTTGGAATCCCCGTTTCTTCTTGGAAACCCGTTTTTTGTATAATAACGCTGCTTGCGGCAACGGTTTTAGCTGAACAATAATATGTATCATGCCATGATATTGTTACTTTGTTCAACAATATTGTTTCTTTAAGCAATAATATTGTCATTTAATTCTAACATAGGTTTTTTAAAATATCTACGCATATATTCGCAACATTCAGTCAATATAGCTAAAGCTAACTATGCAATGTAAAGGAATTTTATTTTAGACCCATAAAGGCCATCTCCGCCTTCGATGCCAAAAGCTTTTTTCAGAACGCTACACTCGCTGAGAGTATTGCACAAAGTAAACGCGAAATGAAAACAACGGGACTTGTGTATGGTGCCAGGATTAACAGGCGCGTACCAAACGACTGCCCCTTAGCTCAAAATATTGCTTTTACAATACGGAGACGCCGTGCCAACAGCTCTCTTTTGTTTACAGCCATACGTTAGAATGGCTCTGTAGCTGTCAGACAACCGATTTACTGCGACAAATGTCTTAGGTTTTACAGCGGTAAATATACCCTGCCTTGAGTATTTTAAAACAAAAAAGACCCCGTGGGGTCTTTGGCAAACGAAAAGGGCCGCCCGGGTGGGCGGCCCTTTATCTTCAGACCAGCTTTTTGGCAGCTATCACGGTTTTGCCAGATAGCTTGTCGCGCATTTCGGCAGCGTGACGGTTTTTCGGATCGAGCTCGAGTGTCTTGTTGAAGTCTTCGAGCGCTTCAAAGTCGCTGCCCTGATCCATATAGGCTAGGCCACGGTGGTAGTAGTAGTCAACATTTTCCGGTTTTATTCCTATCGCCTTCGTGAAGTCGTTTATGGCGTCGTTGTAATTTTTCTGGTCGGCATAAAGAAGGCCGCGTGTGTAGTATGCAAAGTCGTAGCTCGGTTGCAGCGAAATGACCTGGGTGTAGTCGGAGATAGCGGCGTTATAGTCACGCAGCCCCTCAAAAGACAGACCGCGGGTCATATAGGCGCTGACAAAGTCATTCTTGAAGTCGATAGCCTTCGAGTAGTCAGCGATAGCTTTTTTCCATTCGCGCTGGGCGAAATATGTGTCGCCACGGCCGGCGTACAACATGGCGTCCTGGGGATCGAGTTTGATCGCCTCGTTGAGGTCGGCGCGCGCCAGGTCAAACTTATAAGTATTGGAATAGGCAACGCTTCTCAAAACATGGGCCGATCCTACATTATGACCGCTTTTAATAGCATCGCTGCAATAAGCGATGACTGCGTCATACTGACCGTGCACCAGTGCGCGGACAGCCTTGTCCATCCAGGCTGGGGACGGAGCGGGTTTTGCCATGCCCCGGGTAGTTTTTTTCGCCGCAACTTCCTGTGCGGCCTCCGTAACGGCCAGCGGAGCAAAAACAAACAAAGCTAGAATAATGGTAGCGAAGATCTTCTTCAATCAGGTCAACTCCTTTGTGATTTTTTATCTCGAGGGGCAATGCCCCGATCGGATCGAATATCAAGCCCTTGGCCGGAATGCATCCCCGGCACAGACCGTCAGACAAGCACGCCAAAATGCGGCGGCCAGCAACTCTACCGGCCCATAACTTTTTCATCTTCTCCCACTATCATAAAGTTTTAATAATTATAAAGTTCTATACAAATCCTCTTTTCCCTTCTTTTACCCTAAAACCCACGCGCAGGGCACACAGCCCTCCCGCCCGCCATAAAGACACGCATATAGCCAAAAGGAGCGCCCCAAGGCGCTCCTTTACTTGTTTGCCCGCGGGTCAGATCTTGATATAGGCGGACACGCCAAAGGAGAATTGACTGTCTTTCGCGTTTGACCAATTGCTGTGTGTGAGGTTGAAGGGCGAAGTGTTGGAGCGGCTGTCATAGCGCAGTTCGGGGCGCACGACGATGTTTTTCACCGGCGTCCAGTTGGCGCCCAGTGACATGCTAAAGAGGCCGTCGCTGTCAGGCCAGGAAGCGTTCGCGTACATGTCGCCAAAGCCGAGGCGCGCGCCCACGGCCCACTTGGAACTCAGTTTATAGGTTACCTGCTGGTTGATGTACCAGCCGCCCCAGGCCCAGGTCGCGCCGGGATAGCCGTCGTCTTCGTTCTTCAATACCCAAGAGGCGGTGTAGTCCCACTTGTCGCCCATCTTGTAGTCGAGCACCAGCCCGTGCGCGAAGTAGCTACGAGTAGGATTATTCGAATAGTCCCTAAAATTCTTTTCCTGTCCCCGCTGCAAGGAGTAGCGCAGGGCGAGGCGTTCAGTCGGTTTCCAGGATAAACCGGCTAAAAGGGCGTTGTTGTCGCTGTTGTTAAAGAAGGAGTCGGGATTGTAATCACCGGCACTCAAAATACTACTTCCAGCAGTCGTGGAAACAGAACCGCTGGTCCAGCCGCCGAAGGCGGAGAACTTCCGCCCGCCGTTCCAGTTGTAGGTGATGCCGCTCTGGGTGACCGGCGTGAGCGTAAAGGCCGGGGAGAGCGTGTAGAAGAAGCGTTCATCAGAGAGTACCGACTCGGGGCCCATGTTGGTGAGAAACTTACCGATACGCAGGTTGTTCTTCGTGCTGCCCAGTTCGAGGTACATCTCCGGGAGAGCTGTGTAGTAGTCGCCGTCCCGCCATTTGCTGTCCCATGCGTCTTTTCGTTCGAGACCGACCGACTGGAGGTATTTGGCGTCCGTGCCCCACATGAGAGCCAGCCGTCCGCCCACGCTAAAACCGCTATCTTTGAGCGCCTTGCCGCCGTAGAGATAGGCCTGGTTGAACTGCAGGTCGCTCTGCCAGGCATTGTTAAGGAAGAAGGTATTGCCGCTTTCGCCAGCGAGATCGCCGTTCCAGTACTCGTTACCTTGCCCGTACTGGTTGGCCATGATGCCCACCTCGGCGTGTCCGCCCCAATACCAGCCACCCTTCAACTGATGGGCGGGCGCCGCGAAAGCCGTGGCGCTGAATGCAAATAATAATGCCATGCTAAGTAAAATTACCGATCTACGCATAAAAACACTATCCTTTCCTAAACGTTTTCCCTGATTTTCGGAAACATTCCATACACTTACTATAGCTTGCCCGCGCCACCTCTGTCAATGCTTTTCGCCGGGTAGTTCCAGCATGTTCTTGCCTTTTTCGGCACTGGCCTTATCAGGGTAAATTTATATTGTCAAACATCGGCTGGCGCGTCAATCCCCAGCCCGTACCCTGCCCCTGCGGCCTCTCGCGCGCCAACACTACCCGCCGTTAAAAGCCAGCCACTTCTTGTGTATTTTCGCCGCCGGGGCGCCCGGCTCGAACAGTCCGCGCCTTTGCCCTTCCGCCGGGTTTAACGCAAATACATTATAGCCGATAGTCGCCAGTGCCGCGTCTTTCGAGAGCACCAGTACCGGTCGCGGTCCCTTTTCCGCCTCTATTTGCTGTCCCTTGGCATCCCAGGCGGCGAGCACTTCGCGCGTCCTTGTCGCCGGGTCGTAGCTCTCGTAGGTATAGGAAGCCGCCTGTACCCCCCCGTCCACCGTCAGCCGCCGCACCAATATACGCAACTCCGGCAGCCGGTCGCCCTCATAGCCCGACAGTCGGGCCGATTTCGTCTGCACCCAGCCATGGCTGCCGTCGTCCATTTCATATACCTTCTGCCAGCCGCCCTTACCGGCGTCCCACAACGGTTTTCTGTCCTCCGGCAGATACTCCGCTTTTAAGATCAGGGGTTTTTTCGTCATGACCGCCTCATAATCTTTCAGCAAATACGCGCTGGAGAGAAACCCGTCCACCAGACCGTGCTTGTCGGCATGCCACCCGCGACCGCTCCAGGGAGAAAGGGTTTTCCGTGCCAGTATATCGGCTATACCCCTCAAGGCCGTCGCCGTTTTGACCAGAGTGGCGTCAGCGCCAAACTTGTAACCGTAAGTAAATAACCCCCGCACCAGTACCGGCTTCTTGTCCCTCATGACGGCCACTGGGCGGATATCCCTGTCCATCCATACCTTTTCGTCTTCATTGCCACCGGCCAGGCCCTCTCCGATCAGCACCCACGGCTCGGCCGCCGCCGGGCAAGCCAGGGCCAACACCAGAGCCGCGCACAACAAGGATTTTTTCCACATAACACGTCCTCCTTATCTACTAAAGAGCTTTACTAGCGCCTGATTGTCCGATTTTATAGCATAGTCGGGCGCCGGCCGGCCTCTATTGGCCTTTATGGAGGGGTCGGCACCCACGCCCGTGAGATACTCTACATAATCATGACAAGTACCCGCCGTATGCGAAACCCGCGCTTGTTATATTTCGTTAAATTCGCCGGACGGCTATTTTTTCCTGCCAGACCATCAAAACCAGCATAAACATAAAAATAACCGGAAGGGGATATCCCTTCCGGTTTCGTAAAAGCGTAAGGCCGGGTCACTGTGCCGCCACTGCCACCTGTATCTGCGTGCCGCGGACTTGGTTCATGTCCATCACGGCAGCCAGCTTGTCGCTTGTAGTATTCAGGTCAACATTCTCCCTTACCTCTACAACGAACTTGCTCCCAGCCGGATAACTTGCGTTCGTACCCTTCATAAATATACCGCCGACCAGCGATATAGCCGCGGCTACCGCCACAGCGCCGCCGTCCGAACGGCCAACGCTCTTGAATTCATCCGCTTTGAACGGTACTTCTACCCCGTTCACCGTCTTTATCCACAAAGGAGTGACGGTCAGCTTGCCTTTGCGCCCAAGGCCGCCGGCCTTTCTGGCGTCAGCCACCGTCGCGCGGCCGATCGTGCCCTTCGGCACTACTATAACACCGTTGATGATAAGATTGTCCAGCATCCTCAGGTCGACATTATCACCTGTCTTGCACTTTTTGGAAGAAAGCTCATTTACCAGCTCCACCTCAAACTTGACCTCGGCGGGAATATAGACATTGCCTGGAACGACTTTCTCTACCTGCGTATTGGTGGGGTCTTCAAGTATTTTTGCTATCCGGTCCTGCAAACTGCCTTGTGGCGCTTCTTCTGGTGCGGCAAAAACTGGTACAACTGAAAGCAACATACAAAGAACTACTAAAACTGCTGTTTTTTTCATCAAAGGCACTCCTTTATCAATTAATATATATGCAAAATTATACCATCCTGTTTGCAAAATGCAACAAGCAAATTAGTTACCGAGGACGCTTCCAGCCTGGTAACGCCTTTTCATATAAATATACCTGTATAAATTAGCCCCCCAGTTTATAGTTCCGGCAAACCAAAAAGCGCGCCGCCAGTATGCAAAAACCAAAATTCCCCGTTTCAGTACCCGGATGGTATTGAAGCGAGGAATTTTTCTTTGATCATTTTAAATTCGAGTCAAGGCCGATACTCCAACCAGCCCGCCGCGCGCGTTTCCCCTCAAAACCGGCTGAAAAATCCGGCTTCACTGAACTCGGGCGCTATGGCCACTTCGCCGTCGGTGTTGATATAGCCCCACTGGCCGTTTATCTTGGCCGCAGCCAGCCCGTTAAAGAAGTCTTTCACCTCATCCACCCCGGAAAGCCGCTTGAGCGCCGCGCCGCTTCTGTCAATGAGCAGCCACCCGTCATTATCCCGGGCAGCAGTCACCGAGGTATGAAAACTCCGCACCTCATCAAAACGCGGAGCGATAGCCGTCCCACCGTCGGTCGAGATAAATCCCCACTTGCCGTTTTCCGCCTTCACCGCGGCTAGGCCCGACGTGAAGGGCAGGGCCTCTTCGTACTCGGCGTCATTTATCCGCTGGTTGCTTCGGTCGACAAAGTACCAGTCTTTGTCTTTTTTCACCGCCAGGCGGTCTTCCGAGACCGGGCTCAGCTTTTTGTACTCCGCCGGTATGTGGAAATTGCCATAACGGTCGACCAGACCGGTTTTATGGTCTTTCGTCACCACTGCTATCCAATGCTCCGGCCCGAAATACGGCCCGACAAATCTATTCTTCACATCTATGACCATGTTGCCGCTTTTATCGATAAAACCGCGCTTTTGGTTGGTCCGCAGCTTGGTCACATCCTGGCTGCTGATATGAAGAATATCCTGCACGTGCGGATTGAGCAGCATCCCGGAAAACGGCACGATCGCGCTGGCCACAGTGGACCAGATCATATCGGGCGTAATAAGCGCGGCTGATTTCATACGCACTTCGGCCAGACCGTCCTTGAACGGATACACCCACCGGTACGGCGCGTTAAAACGCACCTGTCCGCCGGAGTCGATAAAGCGGTACTGTTTGTCCTCTTTCACAAGGGCCAGTTGTTCACTGAACGGATATGCATCCTGAAAACGCGGCGCTATAGCTGTCGCACCGTTTTTATAAATATAACCGTATAGTTTTCCAGTCTTGACCGCCGCCACCCCTTCGCTAAAGGAGGTCGCCTCACTGTACATTTCAGGCAGCACGCTATTGCCTGTCTTGTCTATGTAGCCGTACTTGCCGCCGTCCGACACCGCGGCCAGACCTTCGCTAAACGGCAGCGCCTTGTCATAGCGGTGCGGCACCACATTTTGACCCTGGGTGTTGTAGTAGCCGTATTTACCGTCCTTTTTCGCCAGGAACATATCTTCGCTAAGTTTGGCTATATGGTCAAACTCTTCGGGCAATATGCTATGCCCGTTGGCATCGTAGCAGCCCCACTTGCCCCCCTGGTTCTCGACCAGGATGAATACCGACCCGGCAAACTCTATGCTCTCATAGCGCGCCGGGATAACCATTTGCCCGGAGGTATCCACAAAACCCTTCTGCCCGTCCTTTTCCACCTGGGCGAGAATATTGTAAGAAGCCGCGAAAGCTGTGACACTAAAAGAAAAAACCACTAAAAGAGCAACGAAGAAAACCGCTTTACGCATATTCATGGCAAATCCCCCTTATCTTGGTCTATGTGAATATTATACCGCATTTCGGCTCAAAAAATAAATAAACAACCTTCCCTAAAATACGACAAAAAGCTCTCAGGCAAGAGCCTTTTGCACCGCCAGCAGCATCTTCTTGCGAAAAGGCTCCAGGCCAATATGCACTCTATCCGTAGTCAGGCCGCTCGCTGCGGCAAAGTCGTATAAAAGCTCACCAGAATACGCCATGACCCCCGTATCGTAAAACACCGCCGTATTACAATAAGTACAAAACTTTTCCCGGAAAATTTCCTTTTCTTCGTCCGTCTTTTCATCATACCTAAAAAAACGCCGCCAGTTGAAAAGTTCTCTCGGGGTCAAAAAAAACGCCCGCGGCTCCTCCCGCGTATCCCGCCCGGAAATAGCGTGTACGCAGTTGACTTCCTCCAGCGTCACTATCCGCCGCCCGGCGGCCAGTATCGGCATCTCAGGATGACACTTGCTGCCGTACAGCAAGATCACCCGGTCGGCGCTGATTTCCTGCAAAGCGCCCTCCACAGCACCCTTCAAGGCCTCAAGGTCTTTGTGCAGCTCCTGGTCAAGATATCTGCACGAAAGACACGCCGGGGCAGCAGCCGCTTCCAGTTCCGGCCAGAGCGCGCCGATCTCCAGACGAAAAGCCTCGCAGGCCAGTATATATATCGTTTCCGGCTTCATAGTTATACACCTCTTTGCACCTATTGTATCATGTTTGTGACAGAGTTGCTTTTGCTTTTTAATATCTGCCTCCAGCCCACGGCAAAAGAAAAACACCCGAGCGCTTTGTTCTTGTCATCCTGAGCTCAGCGAAGGATCTTAAAGCCCCCCTTCACCTTCTGCCCGGAAGGAAAGTCTAAATGCCTACACAGCCGTTTTGCGGCCAAAGCGCCTCTTTACCACTCTGCCAAGGAGCGTACGTCATGAAAAACTGGCCTTTCTTTTTCTCCTGGTTTTCCTCCTTTGGATAGGCGCATATACTGGATACAAGACCGACATCGTCCTGTGGCCTGGTGTTTCGCCCGCTAGCCTGTCAGTCGTCTTTTTTCCTGCTGCCGCTTGCGTCGCTCGTCTGTGCTATAATGGGCAGAAAAATATAGCAGGCTGACACACAAACAGCACGATGCAGCTTGGTAAAGTTTTTATTGCACAGGAAGAACTTTCGTGCTATAATAATCTTGGTGAGGCGTGTACACTTTACGTGTGCATGTGGGGGCGAAAAACCGTCTGTGGTACGAACGCAGGCGGTTTTTCTTTTTGTGTGCGCGGCGGCTTTTCAGGCTCGTTCTTGCCGCTATTTTTTCCTCTGCGTCGCCCTTTTTTACCATCACGCTTAACAAAAGCAAATAATAGCAAGAAAGATTTTTTACTTGTTTACCACTATTGTTATTAGTATAATCAAAGCAACATATATAAAGGAGAAAATCTATGGCCTTCTTTTCTGAATGGCTCCAGTGGCGCGGTCGTCTCAACCGCAAAAAATACATCTGGCGCCTGATCAAATTCATCATCGCCGTCCTCATTATCGAGCTTATAGTCGCTATAGCGCTCGGCATACACACCGACCTCATAAAACTGGCCGGGGAAAAAGGCGGCAGACTGACCCCGCTCGACCTCGGTTTGACCCCGAAAATCTTCATCTTTTACATAGCCAGCAGCTCGCTTTCATTGTTTTTCGCCCCTACCACCATACGACGCTGGCAGGACGCCAACCTACCGACTGCGCTCGGCGTGGCCATCATCATCGGCAACATCATCGTACCCTTTCTCGTCCACGGCAAATCCGCCGCCGGCCTTAGCATGGTAAATGGCATCTGGACCTTCATCAACCTCATCTTCAACGCTGTACTCATCTTCCTGCGCGGCACCCGCGGCCCCAACCCGTATGGGCCAGACCCCTTGGCTCCGCCCGAAGCGCCGCCTGAACAACTGCCGTAAATCGTCCCGCCGCCCGGGACGCGCCACACCACACCAAATTGTTGTATAAAGGAGACCTTCTACATGAAAAAAGCTCTATTCAGCACCGCCCTCATCCTCACCCTCATATTGGCCATGCCGGCCGCCTTTGCCAAATCCTACTCTATCGACGCGCTCCACATCAAGGCCGAACTGCCCGAGAGTTATACGGCAGTCAGCCAGACCATGACCAGCGCCAAAACCTTTGCCGCCGTCGGCTTGCCCGAGCACACCGCCGCCGTCAGCAAGATGAAAGCCGACCACATTTACCTCTTTGGTAAAGACAATAAAGCCAATATCACCGTCACCATCCTCGGCCTCAGAACAGACGGCGCTGACAGTATCGGCGCCCTCAACCCGGACGGCGACAAAGACGACAAAAAAGACATTGCCAAAGAGCTTGCCAAAGGCGTCAAAATGGACAATGCTAAAACTTCCGAATACACAACCAAAGACGCCTTTTACGCAGTGGCCGAGGGAACGGAAAGCGTCGGCGGCAAAAAACTCCCGGCCATCGCCTACGCCACCGTCCAGAACAGCCAGCTCATCATACTGAAAGCCATCACGCCGGACGCCACCAGCTTCAACCAGGCCAAGGCCGATATTAAAAACCTCGCCGACGGCCTCACCTTCACCAAAAAAGCCCCGCCCACCCCGAAGCCCGGCTTCTTCTCCGGCATTACCGGTAAAATATTCTTCCTCGTCCTCTTGATCATCGGCAGCATAGTCTGGAAAAAATATAAGCAACGCAAACTCCAGGGCGGCGCCCCAGCCTGAGGCGTATTTTTCCTCTCGTGCATTCATTTTTCCGCGCCATCATACAACTTCCCGGAGGACAGCAAATGCAGCTATGGCAAGTCATCTTCTCCTGGCAAGGCCGCCTGAACAGGAAAACCTTCACCATCCGATATATTGTTTTCATTGCCATATTCCACTACGCTTTAAGGTACCTCTTTGACAAACTCGACCTCGTAGGCAATTTCAGACTCTACTACTACTACGGCCGTCCTTTGGGCAGCGACGGCTACGCTTTCTGGTTATTTTATCTTGGCACCATAGCCCTCTCCCTGGCTTTTTTGCCCAGCATAGCAAGACGCTGGCGGGATATTGGCTGGCCGGTCTGGCAAGCCGTCTTATTCTATACTGCCAGCGCCTTCTTATGCGATATGCTCACTTATGTGGGATCGCCGCCCACCTCTAACGCGCCGGTAAAGATAATTTCTCTGGCCAGAACCATCTTCTTCGCCGTCCTCATCTTCAAAAAAGGCTCCCGAGACCCCGCAAGGTAAAGGCGAGCAGCGAACCCGCCCGCTCACATTAAAAACCGCCGCACACGGAGGACACACCATGCTCGCCAACATCCACATACTCGCCACCGGCGGCACCATCGCCGGCAGCGCGGCAGACAGCACCCAGACCACCGGCTACACATTCGGCCAGATCGGCGTCGACGCGCTCATCGCCGCCATACCCGGCCTATCTTGCTATGCCTCGATAACAGGCGAACAGATAGCTAACATCGGCAGCCACGACATGGAAGACCACATCTGGCTAAGCCTCGCCGCGCGCTGTAACGCCCTGCTCGCCAGGAACGACACCGTCGGCATCGTCATCACCCACGGCACCGACACCATGGAAGAGACCGCCTACTTTCTCAACCTCACCGTCAAAAGCGACAAACCCGTCGTTTTAACAGGCGCCATGCTCCCCGCCACCTCCATCAGCGCCGACGGCCCCATCAACATACTCAACGCAGTGCGCCTCGCCGCAAGCGAAAAAGCCCACGGCAAAGGCGTCCTTATCGCCCTCAACGGCGAAATAAACAGCGCCCGCGACACCACCAAAACATCCACCGCCAACCTTGCCACCTTCAGAGCCCCGGAGCTCGGCCTCCTCGGCTACATCACCGGCGGTGAAATAAGCTTCTACCGTGAAAGCACCCGCCGCCACACCGCAAAGAGCGAATTTGACGTCAGCGGCCTCGATGTTCTCCCGCCGGTCGCCATCATCTACAGCCACGCCGGGGAAAACCGCACTCTTATCGACGCCGCCGTCGCCGCAGGAGTACGCGGCATAGTCTACGCCGGTACCGGCATGGGCTCCATCCACAAAAACGCCCTCCCCGCCCTTATAAACGCAGAAAAACAAGGCCTCATCATCGTGCGCGGCACCCGCGCCGAAAACGGCGTCATCGCCCCCAGCCCCGAATGGTCCTCCCACCACTTCATCAGCGCCGATACCCTCAATGCCCAAAAAGCCCGCATACTCCTGCAACTTGCCCTCACCAAAACCAGCGACTGGCGGGAGATACAAAGAATGTTCGGGGAGTATTGAGGGGGAAGTAACACATTTTATAAAATATATGTAGGGAAGGATCATGGATCCTTCCGCAAAAATAAGACAGCCGCCCAATATTGGGCGGCTGTCTTATTTTTTCATTCAATTTTGCTCGTAAGCCTTTAATATAAGCATCTTGGCCTTTTCGAAATCCGCCTGGTTTTTGATAGTTAACTCTAAATCCCCCGTACCCCAATGCCCAATATCAGCAACATCACGCGAAAAGCCCTCTTCCAGCAGTTCATCTTTGGGAACCAGCCGCAAATATACCGTGATACTCTTTTGCCTTACCTCGATGCATGCTACATTTTTTATCTTCTTGAACGCCACATACAACTTCAACACATTCTCTGTTATATCATCACCCAAAGAAACTATATAATCGCGTATCGAATAATAGAGCTCCCGCAGTTCAGGCGTAGTTGACGCCACCTGCTCGTCAAAAGTCTTATCGCCAGACTTTTTCACCCCCGGGGCGGCGGCCTCCAAAACCGTTGGCTTTCCGTCAGGCGCCGCACTTACCGCCTTTACCTGCTTAGCCGTATTTGAATGCAGCAACTCAAACAGCAGCAAATCCTTGTCAAACTTTATATACCGCACCAAATCGATATACCTGTTTATCTGCTTTACCGCGTGTTCATCATACCTGGTAAAGTTATTGGCAATACAAATCAGGCGCGGCATAGACCAGTCCAGCTTATCGGAATATTCCTTGCCTAAAGTTTTCATTACCAATATCTCAAACGTCGCCTTGTGGTCAAGCAGCCAGTTCAGATAAAAAAGCCCCTGATTTATCACATTCTCGTTGCTCGAACGCTTATACTCAAATATCACCGGACAAAAATTCTCATCCAGCCCCAAACTGTCTATACGGCCATCTGATGTTACAAACTCCGACTGTAAAAAAGTCACGCCAAAAAACGCCTGCATATTCTTTTCAATAAGGCTCTGCAAATCGCGCTCCAAAGCCATCGTCGAAGCGCCAAGCTCTCTCACGCTTTCGGCGAAACTAAATAACTTGATGTCCGGCATGGGAAATCGTCCTTTCTAGACTTATGATAATTTTTTCAAAACCATCATCAACACATAGTAAGCTTGTTCATAAACTTCACTAGAACTCTTGTTTGGCGTAAGTTCGCCATGCATAAGTGCGCAACGCAAAAGATATAGTACATCTATTACACCGGCACAAACTTCATCTATATTCGAAATAAAAGCAACATCGCCAAATTTTTTATCTGAAGTTTCATCAAGAACACTCTTTATTATATACGGACTAATATCTTTATATAATGCCATACATTGCTGCTGGCATTCTTCTGAAAGTCCTCTTGCTAATAATTGTTGTTGCAAAGCAGTTTCATCATATGCAGTCTGGTTATATGAAAATCGTTCTGATCCATTATCTTTATGTTCTATTTTTATATTAAAACTATTTCCGTTTCTGTTAAGAATATATTTATTATATCGATATGTCTCATTTTTGCTGGTAACTTTATTTATAAGTGCTATTGAAGAAAAGGTTATCTGACTGCTAGCTCCTGCTCTTGCCTGGCAAGAAAGTGATGCATTATAAAGTTTATGATGAAGTTTACCAATTCTATTTTGAAATTCTCTAGCTTCCTCACTATCTCCCCTTAAAAAATTTCGCATATGTGTTTTAAAATCATTATCTTTGCTTTTAATCTCATCAATTATTGAGGCATCTGTTCCTTTTTGATATTTATCTTTATACCACGAATTAAAAGCTATCCAGGCCTTAATGAAAGCAGCATAGTAATCAACATTTATATCAATCTGCTCTATCCAGTCTTTATAAGCTGCCATTTTGTACCTCTTCTAACCACTGAATTGCTTTTTCTTCGCCCTCTTCTATCGCCATTTCAACAGCCTGTTTGGCATATTCAAGAAGTTGCTTTGATTTTTCCCGCAAGCTAGCGCTTTCCTGTATAAGTTTTGCTATTGCTTTTTGAGTATCGCTGTCAATCAATGGTATAGGTAAATTTTTAAATTCCTCTTTATTAATTGCTGTCAAAATAGTACCCGAGCAATTCTGTTTGAGCAAATTTTGCATTAACTCGGATTTAAATAATATAAGTAAAGTTTCCGGGTTTATTTTATTTGAATTTATGACATAAAAGCCTGTAGAGCATAAAGCATTATCATAAAAATCAGATACTATCGCACAACTACTAAGCGAACCTTCAATAGCAGATATAATTACATCACCAGTATTAACTTTTCTGCGAGCGCGGGAAGGCAATTCAATACCGATTTCTTCCATGCATCCTGTTATCTCTCCATAATTTCCTATGTTAGATAACTCAATATAGCTGTACATTTCTTTATCATGCGGAGTATAGTTTGTATCTTTAACATTACAAGCATCAGATAATTTTTCCCAACCATTTTTGTAAGAAAAAATTTTCTTCAAATAATCATCATACTTTGGCTGATAATATTCGGCATCTAAACGACCGGTTTCCTTAAACGATTGTAAAAAAGTTTTTGTTGATATAGGATTATTTGTTAAATTAAAGCTAAGTAGTTTAATTTCAGAAAGTAATAATTCTTGCGCTTTATTATAAAAATTAGTGCTTTGAATTATTGCATCATGAGCAAATAATACTGTTTTTTCTATACTTTTTTGAAATAAAGGACTAAAAGTCGGAACTAATAACTTACCAATATTCTCGAGATTTAACCATTGTTGAACATTTCCTGTTGAAATAGAATCAATCTGTATTTTAGCAAAACGAGTATTTAAGTAAGAGGCAATATAGTACGGAAAATATTCTTCTTTTAATTTTATTTTAGCTAGATTTTGATTCGCAGTACATGGTAAATACTCCCTTTTTATAACAGCTGCATTACCAAGAGAACCTACTCTTGGTATCAAAATATCATTTTCTTCAAGCTTAAGTGAAAGAGCATTGAATACATCTTCTGACACATATTGTGAATCTGTTGTATCAATATAATTATTTTTTATGTCATGATTTTTTAAAAACAATACACCTGAATCCAGAAATTCCACAAAATTCATTTGAGAAAATGCTCCAAAATCAGTAATAAGCATTGATAACTCAATCATTTTTTTAGAGTTTATGATATTGAGTTGTTTCTTAATTTTTATATGCAGCTTCGAAAACATTTTGTCATCAATTCTAAAATCAGAATTATCGACCAACAAAGAACTCAGCTCTACCTCTATAACTTCCAGCCTGTCCAACAATCTTTCATACTTGTCCTTGTCAAAAGGAGATTGTGACAGGCTGCTCAAAAAAAACTTAGTTTCTCCTTTTTGGCAAATTCGATAAAGGCTTCCGCTATGCCGTCCTGCGTCAGCCCGTCATGATTAAAAAGATCATGTTTTACAAATATATGCCCGTGATTATCCAGTTTATTCTCGCCGTTTTCATCTTTTACATATATCTTGTCGCCCGAGTTGTCCTTGCCCGGCTCCTGCATGGTAGCAAAGAATATGTTATAGTCGTCCGCTTTTTGGCACAACGGCCCGGCTTTTGCGTCGTCATTCCACTTTTGCACAAACAGTACACTGGTTTTCGTGCCGGTGTGCGGCTTGAAGGTATTGCCGTGCAAACCCACCACGGCCAATATCCTGGCCCGCTCGGCGATAAAGTCGCGTATGTATTTATCGCTGGAATTGTTAAACCGCCCTTGCGGCAGAACTATAGCCATCCGACCGCCCGGTTTTAAAAACTCCAGGTTGCGTTCTATAAAGAGGATATCCCGCCCTACCTTGGATTGGGTTTTGCCTTTAGCGTTTTTACCCAGTTCATATTTGGCGATTATCTGCTGTTCTTTTATATCCCCGGCAAACGGCGGATTAGCCATCAGTATATCAAAAGTAAATTCCTTGTAGGAGTTAGATTTCTCCCGTAGTTTTTTCAGCCGCTTGAAGCCTTCGTTATAGGTATCTATCCATTCTTCCTGTTTGGTGACTTCATCCCAGCGGTTATAGTCTAAAGTATTCAAATGCAGTACGTTAGTCTGCCCGTCTCCGGCGATAAGGTTTAGCGTACGCGCTACCCTTACCGCTTTTTCGTCAAAGTCGATGGCAAACACTTTTTTCTGAACATAGTCGGTTTCCCTTGTACTGCGCACCTCGGTCGTAAATTGATTGCCTTTCTTCCGGCCCAGTTCTTCACCTATCTTATCCCACACGTGAAAAATCCCGTGCACAGTAAAACCGGCCGACCCAGCCGCCGTATCTATCAAGTATTCCTCTTCTTTGGGATTGAGCATCTTGACGCACATATCTATAACATAACGCGGGGTGAAGTATTGTCCTTTCTCCCCTTTACTGGATTTGCTCATCAAATATTCAAAAGCGTCGTCAACGACTTCCAGATTGGAATTGAAAAACTTTACGTTTTGCAAAGAAGCCACACAAATAGACAAATGCGACGGCGTTAAAATAATGCGGCTTTCTTTATCGAAAACCCCTTCCCATTTATCCTTGGCCTTATCAAACAGCTCTTGTATCTTAGTTTTCAGCTCTAAATCCGTACAGCCGGCATTCCTAAATTCCAAAAACCTGGTTTTGTCCCTGGCGGAGGTAAGTTCATCATACAGTTTAGAAAAAACCAGCTTAAATACTTCTTCAAAAACATCGACACCGGCATTAGCCAACACCTCGTCTTCTATATCTAAAATAATATCTTTAAGCGACTTTCTTTCGTTTACCAGCTTATCTTTGCTGCATAAATCTTCGTAAGTGATTTGTTCATTGACAATATCCGCGAGTTTTTGCCGGGCTGTTGGTATATTGGTTATTTCTTCAAAGTAATTAGGGTCTTTTCTATTCCAGTACCATATCTGCTGGCCGTTTGACCACACCGCCATAGTCGCGCCGGTAGCATTGGTATAAGATTTTAGCTGTTCTTTACCATCGGAAAGTTTAGGTTTTTTCAACTCTACTATAATATATGGCGTGGTTGGACGCTCTTTTTCAAATATCACTATATCGGCGCGTTTTACTTCCCGGCCAAAGTATATTGGCGACTCCAGCTTAATCCTATCTATAGGATAGCTATACTTATCAATAAGCCTATGCAAAAAAAGCTGCCGCACAGCTTCTTCCGGTGTAAGTTTGATTTCCTTTTTACGGATAATACATTCTATATAAGGCGTGGCGACACCCTTGATTTCTTTGGTAAATATCCTCTCTTCCAGTTCCTGTCTTTCTTCTTCGGTGAAAATGCTGTCGTCATGGCTGGAAGACTTAAAAATCTCGTTGAGTGTCATGGCAAACCCCTTTCAAGCTATAGCTGGCAATTTTCAAAATCGCGAGAAATCATACCATCTTAAAGTAACCTATGTTAAGTAAATTCTTCCTTTTTCCCATATCTCCTGCATTAGTAATGCAATTTTAACATTTATCTCTTTTCCCCTATCTGCTTGCGCGTGCTATAATCACAATAAACACTATACGGAGGGAGCCACCATGTCCATCAGGTTTGCCACGGCTGCTGACGCAGCAGCGTTACTCAGCATATACGCCCAATACATCTCGACGCCCATCACTTTCGAGTGCGAGCTGCCCAGTGTCAAGGATTTTGCCCGCCGCATCGCGGATATTTGCCAGGACTACCCCTATCTGGTGTATAACGAGGGCGATCGCATCCTCGGCTACGCCTACGCGCACCGGCATATGGAGCGGGCGGCCTACCAGTGGGACGCCGGGCTGTCCGTCTACCTCGACCAATCAGCCACGGCCAAGGGCCTCGGCAAAAAGCTTTACCGGGCTCTTATCGAAATACTCCGTCTGCAAGGTGTGAGAACGGTCTACGGCGGCGTCACGGTACCAAACGCAAAAAGTGAGGCCCTGCACACTTCCCTCGGCTTCACCGTCATCGGCACCTACCACAATACCGGTTATAAATGCGGACAGTGGCACGATGTCATGTGGTTTGAAAAGGCCGTCGCACCGTACGATGCCGCGCCTCAGCCCTTTGCGTCCATATGGGATATAGACCGGACGCTTATCGAAGCGATCCTCGCCAAAGCTTAAAAAGCGCAATGCGCCTGTACAGTACATTATAGGTGCGGCCAATGGCCGCCCGCAATACTTTCAATATAAAATAGCGGCCAACCCTTTGGGTTGGCCGCTATTTTATACATATTTTCACTCTCCCACTATTTTGACGAAGAATTCCCGCTGCCTTGGCCCGTCAAACTCGCAAAAGTACACGCCCTGCCATGTACCGAGCAGCGGTCGGCCGTCCGCTATGATGAGCGTTTCGCTCGTTCCGACCACGCTCGACTTGATATGCGCGGCAGAATTACCCTCCAGGTGGCGAAAGGCCGCGAGGTCGGACAGCGCCTCCTGTAGACCTTTCACTATGTCTTTGGCAACGTCGGGGTCGGCGTTCTCGTTGATTGTGATGGCCGCAGTGGTATGCGGGCAGTAGACGAGGCAGAGTCCGTCTGTGACACCGCTTTTGGCTATAGCCTCCTTGACCATGCCGGTTATGTCGCTCAGTCCTTCTTGCGCGCCTGTGCGCAGCCGGTATGAGTATTGCATAAAGGATTCCTCCTATTCAGCGGGCAGTTGCCGCCTCTGTTTTTACAACTTCCCATACATCGAGCGCAGTATAGTAAGCCCGGCCCTGGTTTTAAAAATATTTTTCCTCACCGCTTCCAGTTGCTCGCCGCACATTCCCTTGCCAAAGATATTGACGAGAAAGTCCGCCTCCACCAGTATCTGGTAGTCAAGTCCCTCTATATCCGTGTAGGTATGGTGGCGTGACACCAGATAGCACACCCGCTCTATCACATCAGCCGGAAAGTCCAGCTCCCGCAGCATTTCCCGCGCGACCGGCGGCCCTTCCTCCTGTTGGAGCCCGGCGTCATAGTGGCCCAGCTTCGCGAGGCTGGCGCGTATGCCCACGTCGTGCACCAGAGCCGCCGTCGAGAGCGTAAAGAGAGTGGCGTCGTCCAGCCCTTCCAGCTCGCCAATGGTTTTAGCGAACGCGTACACCGTGAGAAAATGGTTTACCCGCTTGACACAGTCCCCTTCGTAGCCGATCATCCTTTGCGTCAGCAGCGCAATCTTACCCGTCATAGAAATGCCCCCGTCTGTTTTTACCTTTATCATACACCCGCCGCCGGGCAAATACTCAATATTTACCCTTGATATATTTTTCAACAAAGCGACTTTTTACCCGCTAACCCTTTTCAACTCGATGACAGTCAGTTCCGGGTAAGCGCCGATACGCATGGGAACAAACACGCTGCCAACCCCTTCATTCACATAAAGATAGCGCCCACCCTCCCGGTAAAGTCCGCTCCACTCTTTATAGCGCAGGCTGGCCGGGGAAAACCCGGCTACTTTTACTTGCATGGCGTGGGTATGACCGGCCAACATCAGGTCTATACTGGTGTCAGGCAACACCTCGCGCCGCCAGTGGGAAGGGTTGTGCGAGAGCAAAACCGAAAAGAGATCCTTGCCTACCCCCTGGTAGGCCGCCGTAAGGTCGCCGTACGCCCGAAAGGGTGCCTCGCCCCAGTTTTCCACTCCGATGAGCGCGATAGCCGCGCCGTCCTTTTTGATATAGGTATGCTGGTCGACAAGCACCTGCCAGCCCATTTTTTCCTGCAGTGCTATGAGGTTTTGGAGGTTTTCCTTCTTCTCCTCCACGCTGGGCCAGCGCACATAGTCGCCGTAGTCGTGGTTGCCCAGCACGGAATACACGCCGTAGGGCGCTTTTATCGCCGACAGGACTTCTATATAGCCGTCGAGCTCACTGCTCTTGTTGTTGACGATATCCCCGGTGAACACCACCATATCCGGCTGCGCGGCGTTTATCCGTTCTACCAGCCGTTCCATGAATGCCGGCTGGTCGCTAAAGCTCCCGGCGTGCAGGTCGGAAAACTGCAAAATACGGAAACCGTCGAACTCTGCAGGCAGACGCGCAGAGGTGACCGTAGCGCGGGTGGTGATGATCTTGCTGCGGCCGATCAGCGCGCCGTGCAAGATGAGGCCGAAGGACAGGGCAAAAAGAGCCAGACCGATGAACATGCTCCCCATCTGCGCCTCTGGCAGTTTATAGAGCGGCAGCACCAGTAGCAGCCAGTAAACGAGAAAGATCAGCTGCGGCAAAGTTAAGAGGATCAAAAAGAAAAACCCCCACCGGAAGGAATGAAAGTCGCCCAGTCCGGCCGCAAAAGCCGCAATAAACCCACCCAAGCCGAGTACGGACAGGAAGCCAAATGCCTTATAGGCGCCAGCCAGAACAGCAAAATTATGCAGTAAAAAACGGTAAATTATCACATTCGCCAGCGGCGACACCAGCAGCAATATTATAAGAAGATAGGTTATTCTCATCTCGCGGTTTCCTTTGCCTCAATATTGGAGTATTTAGTTATTATTATAACAATTTGCCGGTTTTCTGCGCAATCCTTGTGCAAATTTTGCTACAATCACTTTTTCACTTATGCTTTTCCCAGTTTATTTCGATATAATATTATGGATGGAATCGATTTTCAACGGCAGGGAGGCCTTCTATCACATATGCGGACGAAAGGATGTGTTATGATGAATGTTGACTCTATTGGCTCGGCAACACTTTGGTCAACAGGGCAAACCAGCGCCGTCAACACCAAAACCGACATCGCAGATGCTCTCGTTAAAGCGAAAGAAGCCACCAAAGACGGGAGCGGCCAAGCGCCTGCGGAAGAACCGCTCACGACCAAAATCACCACCAATGCAGATGGTGAACGCATAGTAGTCTTTATGCGCGGCGACGAAGTGGTCAAGACCATGAAGGCCGGCAGCTTTGAAGACCTCTTGGGCGGCGGCCAGGGAGGCGGAGGCGTCGGACAAAAGTACGTGGATAACGGCTCGGCCGACATCGGCTCCATGCTGAGCCTGGGCGGATGAGCAGCGAGGAAAAAGAAAACTCTGCCAGGGATTTTTCTCTGCCAGAGTTTTTCTTATTTATAACCTATCTAAAGCACTTATGTTAAAACTATAATAATTAGTTTTGCCTCTCTTTTCTACCAAAAGATACTCTTTGGGTATTTGCTTAATCAACTCTCTTACCTTAGATTTTCCATATTTCCCCGACCTGTTAAGGTAATCTGTTATTTCATCTATATTCACCCCATCTTCTTCGGCAAACAGCGCCGCCTGCAGAAGGATATAACATATATTCCAGACTTTTTTTTCACTGCACGAAATACACTTACGCATTTTTTCTTCATAAAAGGCTAGTTTTTGCTCTTTATCTTTTAGTCCTCTAATAATCCTTTCCATTGTTATTTTTAAAAACCGCAAAAACTCTATAACAAAACTCGTCATATCACCTTTGTTATTCACATGGTTCGTCACCTTGAAAATCTCGTAATACGAAGAAAGATTCTCTTTTATAGTGTAAGAAAGCCCTAAACCGGCTATTTTCCCAAGATGTTTCGCTAAAAAACAGCTGCTTATAAATCGGGCCATCCTTCCATTGCCGTCATAAAACGGATGGATATAACCAAACAAATAATGAAATACCGCAATATTGACGAGAGGTTCTTTAGTCTCGTCATTTAAAATAACTAAAGCTTTTTCCATAGCTTTTATTATTTTTTCTTCAGGCAAAAGCCCTTCATGCAAAACTTTGCTGCCGCCTTTTGCCCAGACACTTACCCCGTCTTTTCTAAAAATTTCCCCGTCAGGAAGCTCGCCATTTGACTCTTTTATCTCAGGCAACACTATCTCATCATAAAGTTTTCTTATCTGTTGGCCTGTTTTTAAGTCCAGCGGATTTTGCGTTACCAGCAAAAGAACATACTTATTCACCAATCCGTGCAGCCTGTTCTCTCTCTCTGCTTTTTCTTTACCAGCACGACTAATCATAACACTTTGTATTTCTTTTCTCGTGCTATGAACGCCCTCTATCTCATTTGTCAGCTTGACCTCATCTATAACGCAGCTATTTATAAACTGATTTATCGCAACACCCGGAATATCCCCGCCAGGCTCGCATAAATGCCTAAGTGAAGTATCCAGACGCAAAATTTCCGGTATAAGTTGCCAAATCTCCTCACAACGCATAACAAAAGCAGGAAAACCATTGACTTCAAAATCATATAAATAGCACATTTCATCCGTAAGTCTTTGCTGATATATCTCCTGATACTTTGTGGGCTCAGTATAAAATATTTTCCCCATATTCTTATATATCATAATAATACTCCCGCAAAACTCTTTTTTGTTTATTATAATCGCTTATTTTTATATTGTAAATATATTTTCGTTGTTTTCATTGCTGAAAATAACGATTTTGAATAACGAAAATAGAAAAAGGCGTTTATCAATACAAAACTGATAAACGCCTTCCCCCTCACCTCACCGCCGCATACACCGCGACCCCGGCCACCAGCCAGGCAATATTGCGCTGTTGACTAACTACCCGGACTTTTCGCTTCATCTCTTTTTCGTATGTCACTAAGGATTGATTGGCCCTCTCCAATGAGGCCTTGGACGTCGCTAAGTCTAGCCTGGCCTTGGTTATTTCGTTCCTGTACATCACTAAGTCCTGCTGCAACTGTTCCAAGCCCTGTTGATATCTCAGCACTTTTGCCTGTTGCTCCGTCAAGTCCTGCTTGGACGCCGTTAAGCTTGCCATCAGCGCTTTGTTGTGCATCTCGAGCTGATTGAATATCTCCTCCAGCCGCGTCAGCTCCGCCTCCGTCACGCTGTAGGGCTGGGCCGAGCACGGCCCAGCCCACAGCCACAAGGACAAGGCCAGCAATAACCAGATACTTCTTTTCAATGTCCCTTCCCCCTATCTTCATATCAGCACCACTGGGCCCAGTAACCGCGCACGTCCACATGGACAAAGCCCTGCTCCGGGTATTCCTGCAATCCGCCCTCCAGCCCCTGGCGTATCATGGCGGCTTTTATTATGGCTTTCAAAGCATAAACATCAAGGTCATCGCTATACACATCAGCCGCCAGACCGCGCATGTGGAAGCTTTGCGGCGCTCCGCCGCACTCGGTGTTATGCGTCGGACAGCGGTAGCCGCTGGTCACATGGATAGGACTGCCAGCCGCCTCTCTGGCCGCTTCCAACACACCTAAAAGTTTGGGGCTGACGAGATCGGCGCCGCCGTTGCAACAGCCCTCGCCTTTGCAGGTAAATTCCTGAAAACCTCTCTTCTCAATGCATTATCGGCTACCGATGGCGCAATAGGCTCATTATTTTCATCCACCCCACCTGTACCGAAGGCCAGTTCTTTAATTATGGCAATTCTGCCGGTCTCTGCGATGGCTTTCGCCATCTTCGCCCTCACCTTATTTGTTGTTATCACTGTTAACGCCGTTTCCGCCATTACTGTAATGCCTCCTTTCCCTGACTTATTCCGTTTTCATCGAAAAATTCGACAAAAGTATTGTGATTTGCCAAGTTTGTATTAGCGCCTCTTAGCGCATCAAGAAATGGGAACCCCTTGAGGCGCTCGCTTCCATCCAATCTGTAAATAGTTTTGTTTACAAATGGGCGCTTGACAAGTGCGCTCACGCCCGCGCTTGCCCGGTGCAAAGGGTTGTCCCGCCATTTCCAGCTATTTTCATCTATGGCAACATACTCAATAAACTCACCGTCTATATAAACTTTCCTGCACCAGCCGTCGCCCAGCTTTATACTGCCGTCAAGCTGCAGACTGCCATTTATAGGATAAAACTTTGCACTGCCCAGCCAAATTGTGTGATTTGCCTTTATCGCGCCGTAAAGGCGCGGTTTGCACGATATAGGCAGCCGCTGCGGCGGATCGGAGCGGTAGGATAAGAGATAGCGCGGCATGGTATGCGCGGGCTTCATGCTCCAAACTGAAAAATGCAGGATATCCCATTCCAGCCTGCCCATAGTCCGGCCAAAAGTAAACTCGAACGCCAACAGAAAGTGCGACCAGGTAGGGCCGCTGCGCTCGGTTATCGCCACCTCGCCGTAGCCGATCTGTAAGAGAGCCTTTTGCATGCCCGGCTTGGTACCGCCTGCAGCATAGAGGGCAAACGCGCCCAGTACCCGCTGTCTGTACGATTCTATACTTTCCCCCTGCCAGCGTGGTATGTCGCGTTCAAAACCCAGGATTTCCAGCACCCAGTCGGGCGCGTACTTTATGAACACATAGCGCCGCAAGGCCAGCATACATTCCCGGAGGTCATCGAGGAGGCTGCCCAATACCTTTACCCACTTGTGGCATTCGCCGCCTTCGCGCAGTTTAAAGGGCCTGGTCAGTACCGCCCAAAGTTCTTTGGCAAAGTAGTTCATAGGCTTTCCACCCGCTGTGTTGTTATATCGATCTCGCCCCGGACGGACATTTCGGAATTGCCGATGATGACGTCGGCTAGAGGTCGATCTATCCTTACATTGACCACGTTGTCAAGGCACATCAGATAACGTACCAAACGGGCTTTTACGAAGTCGCGCCCGATCTTTTGCGCCTCGACCGAAGCATCCGGGCGATAGATAAAGAAGTCTTGCAAGATGCTTTCCGCCTGGCTTTTTATTTCATCGGCGTTGCCGGTAATGGGATGCAGGTATAAAATTATGCCCAGGTCTATGGTTTTTTCTCCCGGCCCTTTCACCAAAACGTCGCTGCACATGGGCCGCCTGGTGTCTATATAGGCTGCGACCGCTGTTTTGAGCGCATCGGATGGCGCGCCATTTGCCCCAGCTATGATCACATCCACCGTGCCGCCGCCCCTGGGATGATCGTCCACGATCTTGACGTCGAAAACGCCGTCTACGTGATAAGCCCAAGATTCATACGCCTTGGCCGTGGAGCCGGTCGCCAGTTCGTGCCAACGCAGATAGCAACGAGCGCGCAGGCTGTCGTCCTCCTCAATGTCGACGCCTTCTTCGGTTATCCAGTCGGCGGCGTTTGTTACATAGTCAATGCCTGGTATATGTGTCACCAGCACACGGATATAGCCGTCACCCACGTTCCACATACTGCCCTCGAATTCCGCGCTTACCGGCACCAGAGTTTCTTGTTCGTCTGCCAGAAGCAGTATTTCCGTTTCGGTAAAATAACGTAGTTCCTGGCCGCTGGCTGTGGTTTCCGTTTTCACGATGGAGCGGGCGGGTATCTTCACCACACCAGCCGCCTCGTTGCGGCCAAAGGCGACAAACCCGGTGAGGGCTTTTGCCTTGCGCCGTTCGAGGCCCAGTTCGTCCGCCTTGAGGTCGAGCCATTTGCCGGTGGCGTATTTCAAAAAGCACATCGGCATGATCTTGACCAATAGGGCATATAGCCCGGCCAGGCCATAGCAACATAGCTCGACCAGCGTCCGTAGTACGCCGCCGATCACCCAACTGGTTATGCCGCTGTCCATTTGACCGAGGCGCAGCCGGGCGTCTTCGACTAGTTCCGTAAAGTCTTTGGCCCCGATCAGCTTTTTCCAGTTCACGCCGCCACCACCTTTCCTTCGATATCATAAGCGCCGTAGCCGAATACCAAGATAAGCGGATTTTCTTCGGTCACCGGCGTACAAATTACTTTATAGCGTATTTTATTCAAGTCCCACTCCTGGATTTCCACCCGGACGCTGCCCAGCTCGATGCGCGGATCGGCTTCCACGGTCAGGCGTATTTCCTGTTCGAGTGCCAGGCGGTTGGTGGCAGTGCCGGGCATTTTGATATAGGCGTAAATGTCGACGCCATAAGTCGGATGCCAGGGCAACGAACCTTGCGGTGTCGAAAGCGCGTGCAGCAGATCTTGCGCCAGGCAGTCGCGCCCTTTGGCCAAACATCCTTCACCGGCCACGCCCATGTCAAAATCGTATATAAAAGCAATATCTTTTCCTAAGACGTCCTCCGCCATGGCGTCACCCTCCGCAATCCACTTTACTGCTGCCGCCGGTTATCCTACCAGTACCGCAAGGACACTCCACGCTGTCGCCGACCCGTGCCACCGCCGGGCCACCGCCCGACAGCGCAATATTCCCAGCAGCCGATATGCTCATCATGCCGGGGCCGACTTCGATAGCGCCCGACTTATCAAATGTCATTTGCGCTTTGCCCGCCTGCAGCTTGATATTTTTGTCTGTCGTTATTTCCACATCGCCGCCGGGGTTTATCTTGATGAATACGCCGTCTTTTTGCTGTACTATAAAGCTGCCCAGCGGGTGATCCGGTATATTGTACCCGTCGGCCAGTATGCCGCTGACATAAGGCTGCGAGGCGTCCCAGTAGTAAAACTCCACCCGGACGGTCGCCCCGATCGGCGGCAGGCCCATCAGGGCGCGTCCCGCTCCGGCCCATGTTATGTCGATAGGAACATCCGGTATGACCGGCTTTTCTTCGTCCACACTGCCGTCCGGTTTCAAGGGCTGTACGTCAATACTGTACTTTTTTGAAAATTCACCGACCGTGCCGCCCGCCTCATGCAGTTTTACTACCTTGGCTCTGAGCGGCCACTGAAAGCCGTTCAGCTCCGGCATGGATTCCCGCATGAGGGCTTTTAGTGTTTCCTTTACTTCGCTTGTAGGATGCGCCATTCTATCACCATCCCTGCGCCGTCAGCGCCAAAGTATTCTAATATCCGCTCGATCACCACCGGCGTGTCCGTTTCCCAAAAACGCCGGTCGCGCAGCTGCACTACATGTCCGTGCCGCAGCATGGGCAGGAGGAACGTCCGCGCCCTGCCGGTTTGGTAGTCGGACGGTACCAGATCAAAGAGGTTTTTACCGTATTCGAGAAGGGCGACCGGCTGCCCGTTCCGGTAACGTTCGGTTTCAGCCAGCGGCTTATATACCACCTTGCCTTCCGGCTCGCGGTAAAATTCCCAATCGAGGCCCCAGGTCTTGTTCAGGGTTTTCTGTACCTGCAGTATATTGATGCCGGGTACTACGAAATAATGCCGTAAAGGAAGTTCCTGTTCGCTCAATTCGTAGTCGGCCACGCCCGCTTTTTCGAGGCAAAAGCGCATCACTTCGCGCGGCTGGGTGTTTACAAAAGACTGGGTTATCGGTGTTCCCCGCAGCACTTCCATGCCGTCCCTGGCTGTTATGTCGACCGTCGTTTTCCAGGTGGCGTCGTCTATTACGCCGGAGAATACAGGCCACACTCCATATTCGCGATAGCCAAGACGCACCTCTATCGGCATGCCCTTGGTGATGGTATCCACTTCCATGCCTTCGAGCGGTATTTTGACGGTCGCTATGTCTATAGGGTTTTTCCGCGAGGTCACCACACGGACTTCATGCACTTTTCTTGCCAGCCACGGCCCGACCAGCACCTGCGCCGTAGGAGCCGTGAAGCGGATATCTTCAATCATCGTCCGGTACCTCGATGGTGTCTTTGTAGGGATCGTCCGTCGGACGCTGCTGCCAGCCTTCCACCTCCGACGATCCTGGTGATGTTACCCCGCCGGTTCCGTCCGGCATGCCGTCCGTACGGCCCATCACCGGCCCCTGTACGGCGCGCGCTTCTATTTTCACCATCGGGCTTTCCCATTCCACCATCTCTATACTTACTTTTATATAGTCGGCGCTGGGCGGATCGTCGCTCCGTATGCTTTTTATCAGCACCCGGTCGAGACCGTAGGCGGCGGTATGCTGGTTAACTATGCGGTATACTTCCGGTTTGGCCGCCTTATCCGTTTTACGAAAAAGCGCCGTCAGCTTTTTTAGCTTTTCATAGGGCGTGCTTTGGTCGTCGTTTTGTAAAATCAGCGACAGGCTGACTGTCATGTCTTCCCAGCCCAGCGCCTGCTTGTACTTTTTGGACGCGCCCGGCGCTTCTTCTTCCTTGATGTTGACGTCGCCGGATATACTCATGCCCTGGTAGATGCCCGGCACAAGTTCGCCGCCCAGTTTTATTTCGCCGTAGTCTCCGGTTATCTCTACACGTGGCATGTATCAGATCGCCCCGCTTTCCATGGCCAGGACGCGCATAGCGCCCATGAAGTCTTCCGGGTTGTCCATTTTTTCCACTTTTATCGTGATCGGCGCGTGGAAATGAAAAGCCTGGCCTTTTTCACCGATAAACTTATTTACTAAGCCGTCCTGCTGGTCGATATAACGCCCGCCGTTTCCTGGCTGTCCGCCGACCGGAAACGGATCGGGGAAATCATCTGGATCAGGAACATCAAACCAGTCGGTAAGACGCGCCGGAATAATTTTGTCCATCATTTGCTTGCCCTGTTGCAGTGCGCTATCCGCAGAAAATGGCAGGGAAAGCGGCTTTATGTTTCCCAGCAAATCCATTCCCTTGCCGACCGCATTTTTCACCACATCAAAGCTCTGCGGTATGTCTTTGGCAAGGTTACCCATCATTCGCTTGCCCGACTGCAGCATGTTATCCCGAGAAAATGGCAAGGAGAGCGGCTTTATGTTTTCCAGCAAGTCCATTCCTTTGCCAGCAGCCTTTTTCACCGCATCAAAACCTTGCGGCATGTCTTTGGCAAGGTTACCCATCATCCGCTTGCCCGACTGCAGCATATTATCCAAAGAAAACGGCAAGGATAGTGGTTTTATATTTTCCAGTAAGTCCAGTCCTTTGCCGACAGCATTTTGTACCGAAGAGAAGCCCTGCGGCATACCATCGGCAAAGGTCGTCATCAGCCGCCGCCCCGATTCGGTCAGCCGCGAGAGCGGCCCCTTGCGGGCGTCCGAGTGGGGCAGGTATTCGTCTATCAAGGCCATGCCCTGGCGTATCCAGCCGAGCGGCGCACTTACCACCGAGGCTATGCCGTCGGCAAAAGTCGTCCACAATTTGGCTCCGGCGTCAAAAAAGGATTGGCCGATACTACCTAAAAATTCGAGGTACCGCCCCGGCAGTGTCTGCAGAAAGTCCATGCCCGCCGACGCCGTACTTTTTATCCATGCCCAGGCTTTTCCGGCTGCAGCGGAAATATCGTCCCAGTAGATTATGCACAAGGCGATCGCGCCGATCAGCGCCATGATGCCCAGTACCACCCAGGTCATTGGATTGGCCAATAAGGCGACGGTAAACTTCCATACCCCGGCTATCATGCCGGGCAAGGCTTTGGCTCCGGCAAACAGCGCATTTTTACCCATAGCGAGGATGCCGCTGCCAAACGTCTTGACCGGAGCCAGGCAGCCTGTCACACATTTACTAAACCCCATGTAGCGGATATGCGTCAACCGTATATAGGCCTGCGCCTTACGCCAGGCCGCTCCACTGCCGACAAATTTTAAAAGAGTTCCGATATGTCCGGCTACTGTTAACGCCATGCCGCCCATGGTCATTAGCCCGCCTGCTATTGTTACCAAAGGAGCCAGAAAGAACAATGCCGCCGCGCCGCCCGCCAATAGTGTGAGCAAGAGGGTGGTTATTTCAGGATTGGCGTTGGCAAACGCTATACCGAAATTCACCACGCCTTCTATGCCGTCAAGAAACCGGGGGATCACTTTGTCCATGATGGTCGTATCGCCAAAAATTTTTTCCGCTGCATTGGTTTTTATCGAGTTGAATCGCTGCAGGTATTTTTCCATCTTGCCAAAACCTTTGTTTTCCATCTGGTCGCGCATTTTTGCCGCTTCCCCTGTGGAATTTCTAAGGTCGTCCATGGATTTTTTCATTTGCCCGGATTGTTGCTGAAAGACCATCAGCATGCGGATGCCGTCGTCGCCAAAGGCGGCTTTGAGTTCCTCTCTTACCTGGGGCGTTATCTTTCTAAGGTCGCCATATTTGCCGCTAATCTTGTCCACCGTGGCCACAAAGTCGAGCGCCCCGTCGGCGCTTTTTACCATTGTAAAGCCCAGTTCGCCGCTAGCTTTTTCCATCTGGGAAAGTATAGAGGCATAGGAACCGCCAGCTTTGCCGCCCTGCCATCCGGCGCGCTGCAGCGTACCGACCGCGACCGCCACTTCTTCATATTTTTGCCGCATCAGGCTGGCAGCGGGCAGGGCATCTTTCATGGCATCGGTGAACTCTCCGAGGCCGCGCATGGAATAAACTTGCTGTACTTTAGCCGTCATATCTGCGTGTTTTTTCATTTCACTAGCCACGCTCTTGGTTTTGTCACCCAGTTGCTGGTAACTGTAGACCAGTATCTCGCTGGCTGTGCTGGCATCACTCATGGTGCCGGTGGCCAATGTTAATACCTGGCGCGTTGCTCTGATGGCATCCACATCCTTAAAACCGGCGGCGCTCATTTTATCGGTCATTTCAATATATGCAGCTGCGCTACCATTATGCACCCGTTCCCATTCCTGGGCTGCCTTTTTGGCTGCCTGCATACTGGCTACCTGATTTTGCCCGGAGCTTTTTATATTACGCTCCAGACCGCCTAATTTTCTGTCCAGTTCAAAAAAAGGTTGCCCCATATCAGAAGCGACGCGTTTCACTATGTTGCCGCCTTCGCTGGCGATAACCGACATAGCGCCGACCCTTGCGCCCCAGTCACGCAGATTTTGACCGCTTTTTTTAAGGCCATTATCAAAGTTGTTCACGGAACCAGTCATTTTTCTGACCGGGCCGGTCATTTTGTCTACCGCCGTGTAAACGGCTGATAATGCCAGCGTCTGGTTCATACTTGCATTCCTTTCCGCCATGCCCTATAATATAAGTAATAGAGAGTTACCAAAGAGGGGGTGGCAATATGTGGAATATATTAAAAGTTCTTTTGCTGCCGTTTTTCTTCGTCTATGTGATTATTAAAGACCTTCTAAAAGCACTTGGTATAACGCAAATTATTTTACTTATACCGTTTATGCTTTTTGCCTATGGTGCTATAAATGCGGGTTTGGAGTGGTATTACTGGTTGCCTGGAGCGCTTTTAGCCTATTCGGTCATGTATTCCGGGGTTGACCTGATTAGCCGGATAACTACCCGTCCCGCCACTACCGCTTCTCACCAAAGGCATCGGCAATAGCCCGATTAACGCCGCTCCTGATGATCTCCAACTCTCGTTCGTCTAACCAGTAAGCGATAGCCGCATGTTCGATATAGTCGTCGTCCGGCATGCGCCGAATCCTTGACAGCGGAATATTGAGGTGTTTTAAGATCAGCCCCTGCGCCTGAACGGAGGGGCTGATTTTTATTTCTTCCGCGCGTTTTAGGATTCGGTCACAGTAAAACTTGCCGACACACCCATGATGTCAGCCAGCGCGTCCGATATTCTCGGGATCAATCCGGGTTTGTCTTCAAGAACGGCTGTCAGTGTTTCCCTGTCCGGGAAAAGCACATTGTCGCGGACAAACTGCTGCATGGCTTTCGGGCCTTTTTTTACCGCTTCATCCTGGAAACGCTCAAAGCTGGACCGGCTGGGCTTTCTTGCCACAACGATCAGCGGCGCACCGTTTATTTCTTCATCAGCCTGCAGGGTAAATACTTTACCGTATTTTTCTCGCCACGCCGCAATTTGTTCTGGTGTCGGCTGTTTGTTGGTATTTTCCATGTTTCTTTCTCCTTTTTATTTAGTCGGCGGCGGCAATGCCGTCGTATTCTATACCGTCCAAGATATCGAAGTCCACGTCGACATTTACTTGTGGATCGCCCTGGGCCGCGCCCATGCCGGTCTTAGTGGTAATAACGCACTGACGTAGCACGTCGGTCGTAGTGGGCTGGTTTTCCGCCCCATAAGACACTACGATGGGGAAGGGCGGAAGGTCAACCAGGGACTTGCCCGCGTTTTTCTCCCAGGCCAGCATTTCCTCGCGCCGCATGGTCATTTTTCCTTTGGCCGAATAGTTCTTCTTACCATAGCCGACCGGCTTTTTTCCCTTACCGTACAGAGCTTCTTTTTCAGCGGTTTCATCGTAATTTATATCTGTTATGTCAACCATTTCACCGTGTGGGGCGTTGACTGTGATACCTTCCCAGGCATATTTGACGCCGTTTATAGACATATTTCATAACCTCCTATTCATCCACGTTCGTGGCCAGGAAAGGATTTTCGAGGCCAATATCTATTTCTATCTCGCGCATGATCGCGATAGGTACTATACGAATTTTTACCCGCAGTTTGGACGTGGCCAGGATATCCTGGTTTGCCGGTATGGCGATGCGTGCCTTCGTCAGCTTGCCCTCGCCTTGCATGATATCCAAAGGATGTTGCAGGTAAGCCTGCAGAGCTTTTATGGATTTTTCCGTAGCGCCGGATTTTACAAAACGCAGCCCCGCTATATATACCTGTGCGCAGGCTTCGTCCATCACCCGGCGGTATTCTTCATGCTGGTAGTCGCTGATCGGTTCGGCCATCATGCGGCCATTGGTCACATAAATGCCGGTGAAGCCGATATATTTCCTAAAGGTCACGAAGCCTCCTTCATCAAGCGCCAGTATATGGGCGTCGTTCATATCTTCCGGCAGCAGCTTGACTATGCCCTTCAAGTTGCCCAGATTTACTTCACCCGGCGACTGCTGGACTTTCAGTTTGGATACGTAGCCGCGATAAATACCGCCGCCGTTTCTGGCTAGTTGCCGCCCGGTCAGAGTGTCCAGCACTTCGGCATATTGGCAGACCACCTGGCAGCGAGTAGAGGCAAACTGCGCCCGCTCGGCCAATAGAGCATTCATCCAGGCGTCGGTCGATTCTCCGTCCTCTTTATAGCGGGCTTCCATGGTAATGGATATATAGCGGTATTTAGCTTGCATTTCCGACGCCATCACGTCCATGGCCACCCACATGGGCAGGCTTGATTCGCCGACGATATGGATATTTTCAAAACGTACTTTAGCCTGCGACAAAAGTTCCACTGCTGCCAACACGCTGGCGATAGACGCCTGCGGGGCTCTGGTGTTGAATGTGAAAGAGTCTCCCGCTGCCGAAGAACCGCCGAAAGTTATCTTTATACCAGTGCCGGGCAGATCATATGTGCCATCGGCTGGTACAGTAATCAGGCCAGAGTAGGTGTCGCCGCCGTCCACCGAATACTTGAATACTGCGTCATTGGGCGCGCCGCCTTTGGTGATTTGCACGATAACGGCGTAAGTATCGAGCGGTTTGCCGCTGGCCGTGATGGTAGTTTCGCCGGTGGCCTTCACCTCGCCAATGCTGCCCTCGATATCCGCTTCGGCCCTTACTGCGTAAATGGTGCTGGAGCCGTTGTCAAAAGAATCGGCCAACGCCGAAGAAAGCGGGCCGGTACCGTAGTTTGGCGTAATCTGGTCGCGGTCGCTGAAAGCGGCGATCATGTTTGTTTCACCTTTGGAGCACACGCCGACCTTGGCGTGTACACCCGCGGAATTGGGCGCGAGTATGCCTAAACCGCCGCCTGTACTCCGGCGCTATACGCCATAGCCGCTATCACCACCGCACCGACCAAAAGTTCCACATAGAAGAACGCCTGGTTATCTTCGTCCAGCCTTTTCAGCCGCAACTTTTCCGAAAAACTCATGCCGCCACACCTACCCCGTAGCGGATAGCCATTTCCTTGACTATCGCAATATAGCCCTCGATCAGCTTTTTATCGTCGGCGATCACGTCCAACACAGTAAGACTATCCCGCCGCGACTTGCATATACCTTCGTCAGCCATGCGGCGGCGCTTATTGGTCAGCCGGATATTGAGGTCAACCCCCATCCGCTCATTCAACATCTTGTAGCTTTCGTTGAACAGATCCCGCATACAGCCAAAATTACCGGCAAGTTTTTGCGACATCTTTTTCACCAGCGCGGTACAGTCCTTGCGCCACTCTACAGAACTTAAAGCCACCACTTCCCGGATGCCCTGTATCTCTTCCGCCTGTTTGCGCTGTTTGTACACCAGCGCCTTTAACTGCCGCTCCTGTTCCACCATAGCCAGGGCGACACCCGCCAAAACCTCTACCTGCGACATAGGCCGCTTCTCCATTTCGTTAAAGCGCGTCACATACGCCGCCGTAAAGAGGACGCCCTTCGCGCCGGTCAACTTGTTGGCGATCATATCACAACCTTTTTTGGTCACGCGGTAACAACAACGAGTTTCTCCCTTAGCGTCCTGATAAGTATTTTCTTGGAAAAAATCAACGCATTCAAAATTGGATTGGTTGAGTATTTCCGCATACCCTCGTATGTCTCTTAATAAATGAAAATGTTCCTTACCTACCATCGCCGCTACCTCGCGGCTGTCCACCCACAACCTGCCGTTCTGGTTAAAAACCGTCAAATCTCCCATATCGAAGCCCCTTTCCATATACTTGAAAATTATTGAGGCTCATGCTATACTGACCTTGATATTGATGAGCCGATATCTTTTTGCCCCGCCTGGGGCGGAATAATCGTCTGTGTTACCGCACAGGCGATTTTTTCTTTTAAAGCCTCGATTGCTACGTCCAATTTCTTCACCGCCTTTCATAATTTTTCCGGCAGCGGCGTCATCTTCGCCGCTATCCGCGACGGCTTCCGGGCGGGAACAGTCGGCGGCACAAACTTCACCGGCGCGACCGCCGTCAAAGACACCTTCCACCTTTCAAAAACTTCTGTGTCAATATATATCCGGCTGCCGATCCGCGTCGGCGGCAGCTTGTGCCGCCGTATCCACTGCCGGACGTTAAGTTCCGTCCGTCCTTCCCGATCGGCCAGTTCCTTAATGGTTAACAGCATGTTGTCACCCCTTTTCACTTAAAGCGGAGTATTTTTACTTTGCTTTTGGGAGGGTTATTTATTTTTGAAATTTACTATAGAATGCGCCGCCAGCAAATCCTTAATAAAATTAACTGCGCTTTTAGCTTGTTTTGTTGAAAGACCGTTCACCGCTTCTGCAATCTTTATAATTGCCTCTTTTTCTTCAATACCTAAATAATCAATGGAATGTACAAAGTCTTCAAATTTCACTTTCTCCACCCTTTCTATCGCCTGAAGGCGAAGTTATATTTTGGTATAATTATTTGTTTTATCTATTGCTTTTATTTGAAAAACCTTTATACTATATATACCTTATTGATAAAGGTATATTTTAAAGAAAGGAGATAATTATTTTGGATAATGATAAGGTTGCTCATGATTTGACAATACTTTATCTGGATAACGCCAGAGGCAAGTATCAAGTTGATGACAGTATCCTAACCCTAGTCGAAAACTATCAGGAAATTTTTGCACAAATAAAAGAAGCTCTATAAAATCTTTAATATATAATAAAATCATGATAAAAGCGTCAGCACTGATATAAAAAAGGAGATGAACAATATGCCAAAACCAGGTGAAAAGTGTAGCCGTTCTGGACAATACGAGATTATAGGCCCTCGCGGTGGTAGAACAGGAGAAGAACGCACTGTTGTTAAAGACGAACCATTCCCACCGACACCCAAGCCCAACCAGATTTACAAACTTGTAGACGCTACAAAGCACAGTGCCGGAGCCACAAAAGGTAAATAGGGATTTATTTTGAGATTTTCTATCTTCACCGCATCCCCCCGCCGCCTTTGGGCGGCCTTTTTCTTTCAACACCCGAAATGTTCAAACGACATGATCGCCTGTACATTCTGCCGTATTTCCGCTGCAAGCGCTGGATCAAAAGGACGATTTTTCGCCACATTGAGCAAATTTTCCGTATGCTGGATGAACTTCTCCTTCAGCTCCTTGGCCGACGTTTTTGGCTTCTCCACCTCGCCGGACACCTCTTTTTCGCTGACTATAATTCTGTTCATTTTTGATATCCCTTTTCTTTTAAAGTTTGGTATAATTACAAAATAGGTATAAACATGTTATAATAATTAAAGTAGTCCACTTGTTACGAAAGGAACCATCAGCGGTATGAAAATACTACTTAGTTTGTTTGGCACCGAAACTATTTGGGCGTTTTTGGTAAGCGGTGTTTTTGCGTTTACGCTTTGGGTATGTATCCAACCAAATCAAAGTATTCCCGCATGGTTATTTATTATTGTTCTCTTTCTTTTTCTTATATCCGTTCTGATAATTGGAGCCTTACTTGTCAAACTATCAAAAACGACCGCTGACAACTTACTAACAATCAATATCAAAACTGCACATATTCCCGCAAACTCTTCTAAACCAATATTTCTTTTAAGCCCTAATAACTTACTTTTTATAGATGCATATGTTACCATTCACAGGTTAAACGGCTATTTTGAAAACTATGTTGCAACCGGAAAAGTCATAAATGTACAATCAGATGGATTTATTCAGGTGGAAATTTTTCACACAGAACACATATCTATAGAAGTTTTGATACAGCCAACTACTTTAAAGTCTTTAATTCTTAAACATGGTATATCTTCAAGAATTTTAGATTCTTTACATGAGTAGGAAATATATAATAATTCCCCAAAAAACCATGCCAAGTACAAATCCAAATAAACATCGATAAATATAATTTGTCATTGTTTCACCCCCTAAAACTGAAAGTGAGGAAAATATCATGAACGAAAATACTTTTATCTGTCAAGTTGTTAAGGTAATTGCATCTTCCGATTTAGACGGTTGCTATAAACTTGTTCTAAATAAAGGTTCTGTTGATGGAATTGAAAAAAATTTCCGATTTTTGATTTATGAAATTGCGGAAGAAATTATTGATCCTGCTACAAACGCTAGTCTCGGTAATCTTGAAATTGTGAAAGGAACCGGCAAAGTTACTCACCTCCAAGAAAAAATGTGCACCATTGAATCTGATATGTATGACAGATCTAATAGAACTACTACACGTGTACGCAACCCTTTTCTAGGCTCTTTGGGAACAAAAGAAGAAACCGTATACAATACACCTGAACATATTCCTTTCGACAGCCCCACAATAGGCGATTGTGCCAAACAAATTCCTTAAACATAAAAAACAATAATGTTATGACCTTATCAGCACCGGCCATGCCGGTGCTTTTTTGTTACGCCGTGGATTTTGCTTCACCGCCATCAGACCATTCAAAAAGATAGTCCAAAGACATTTCAGGAAAACAGTTCTTTTTAATATTGAGCATTTCGCGACGTGTAAACTCCGTTTTACCCTGCAGTTTATTTTTCAGGGAATGATCATTTATTGCCGCTTTTTCAGCCACAAGCCGCCTTGTAAGTCCTGCCCTTGCCATTTCTGCGGCCAAATTATGAAACATTTTTCCACCTCCGTTTTACCCTGTGGCGTAATTCTTAATTAAGACTATATACGTCACAGGGTAATATATCAATCGTTTTATATAACAATTTTACGTTAAGGGGTAATTTATTGTTTACAACGGTAAATTTATACTCTATACTAGGAACACAAAGAGGTGATGTTATGAGTATGGTGGAAAAATTAGAAAAAGCTATGAAGGAAAAGGGATTATCTGTTGCCGATCTTGCGCGTGGCGCACAGCTACCATATACAACAGTCGACGGTATATGGAAAAAAGGCTCTGAAAATACAAAGCGTTCCACATTAGTAAAACTCGCTCGTTTTCTGAACCTATCATTAGACTATTTAGCTGATGATGATTTTTTGCATGACAACCTCCCCGCCGATAACATCTTCCCCATAAAAACAAAAAAAGTTCCCCTGTTGGGAACTATTGCCGCTGGTATGCCTATATTGGCAGAAGAATACTTTGAAGCCTATGTAGACAATGGCACGGCCATTCACGCGGATTTTTGCCTCAAAATCCAGGGGGATAGCATGATAAATGCCCGGATACATGACGGCGATATTGTTTTCATTAAAAAGCAAAACGACGTCGATAATAAAGAGATCGCCGCCGTTTA
Source organism: Acidaminococcales bacterium (assembly GCA_031551525.1). Classification (GTDB taxonomy): domain Bacteria; phylum Bacillota; class Negativicutes; order Acidaminococcales; family JAISLQ01; genus JAVBNN01. The sequence continues at coordinate 11,627 of JAVBNN010000012.1, read as the reverse complement.
TATTGACGGCGAAGCCACCTTGAAGCGCATACTAAAGCGCAATAACAAAGTAGAACTTTGGCCGGAAAACCCGAAGTATGAACCACAGATTTTTGACAAAAATAGCTGCGCTGATTTTCTCATACTTGGTAAAGCAATAGCCTTTCAAAGCGATATTAAATAAACGACAATTCATTTACTAAAGGAGGCGGCGCCATTGGAAACACCTAAGGCACAATACATAGGGGAAATAAAAGTTCCAGGCACAGACTTGATTATTCCTTGTGCGGTACTGGATGATGGCACAAGATTATTATCAGATCGTGGAGTAACAAAAGCATTGGGCGGCAAACGTGGCGGTTCTCATTGGCGCCGTAAAAAAGAAGGTGCTGATGGCGCCGCCTTGCCGGTAGATCTATCTGCTAAAAATTTACAGCCTTTTATTACTAAAGACTTAGCCCATGCGCTAGAAAACCCTATTGAATATCGCGCCAGAAAAGGTGGCGCCATTGCCAATGGATTAGAAGCCGGCTTACTTCCGAAAGTTTGCGATGTATGGTTGAAGGCAAGAGATGCCGGCGCCTTGCTTCCCCAGCAACAACACATAGCATTGTCTGCCGACATCTTAATGCGTGGACTTGCGCAAATTGGTATTGTTGCGTTGGTAGACGAAGCCACCGGATATCAAGAAGTTCGAAGCAAAACCGCTCTACAACAATTGTTGGCAATTTATCTATCAGAAGAAAGATTGCAATGGGCTAAAACATTTCCAGATGAATTTTATAGACAACTGTTCCGCTTAAAAGGTTGGAACTACGACTTGATTTCTTCAAGAAAACCTCGTGTTGTTGGGAAAATAACTAACCAAATCGTATACGAAAGGCTCCCGAAAGGCGTTTTGGAAAAACTGCGAGAACTCAATCCTGTTGTTGACAAAAAAACCTTTCGCCGTGCCGCAAAACACCACCAACATCTGTCCGTAGATGTCGGACAGGAGGATTTAAAAAACTTTCTTTTACAAGAAATCGCCCTTATGAGAGCATCTACTTCATGGGCAAACTTTGAGCAGAACCTTGACAGGGCATTCCCTTCCGAAGAACCACCAATTGACTTAATTCAAACAAGCGATATCAAATAAAAGAGGTATCCACAATGGGATTTTTCAAAATCGCCCCCGAAGAAGAAAAAGCCATGAATTCAATCACTTGTTTTGATTTTGAAACAGCGACCAGTGCCATGACTTCCGCCTGTGCGCTTGGCATCGTTGTTATTGAAAAGAACGAAATAATCCATAGTGAATATCACCTTATAAAACCCCCGCGCAACCGGTACGACGCCGACAATATAGCCATTCACGGCATAACGCCGGAAATGACCCAAGACGCGCCGGATTTTGCGGAAATATGGCCTAAAATAAGGCATTACTTTGATTATCATATCGCCGCCCATTATGCAAATTTTGACATTAAAGTCCTGGCGGCGCTACTCAAACGCATAGAGGCCCGCGAACCCGATCCACTTGTCTACTGTACCTGTATCGCCGCCCGCCAACGCTTTCCCGAACTACGCAACCACAAACTACCGACTGTATGCAAAAAACTGGGCATAAAACTAGACCACCACGACGCCCTTTCCGATGCCCGCGCCGTTGCCGAAATAATGATAAAGATGCCCGGTTCTTCTCTTGAGTGGAACGAAGCAAAAAGCACCACGAAATATAAAAAAATCTTTTTTGATGATTGAAACAAAAAACCGCCCGAAGGCGGCTATTCCTCTGGAAACTTTAGCAATCCCTGTTCCCCTCGATGATGGAATTTCATTACTTCTATGATTTCATTTTCCACCTTTAGTCCGGCAGCAGATATTTTTTGTGTTGTACGCATCCGTGCTTCAAACATATCTCCCTTGGCAAAAGATAAATTACTGGAATTTACTTCATCCGAAAAATTTTTATCAAGTATGCTTGCATAAAACTTTGCCTCGCCATCGGACAAACGCCATTTTAAACCTTCTTCAAAATTCACCCCTATAATTTTGAACACTGCTGTCCGTTCTGTTGCTGGTAGTTCTTTTTCTTCCTCGCACACCTGCTGTTCAGGCAACGCAAAATATTTTACTTCTGTTTTCTCAATAGTCGTTATTTTTTCACTTCTAAATTGGAAAGAAGAAACACCTTCATGTTTTAATGGTTCAAGTACACCGTCTAAAGACCTCCTTGTCTTTACACTCTGTAATAAAGCATAGACCTCTTTTGTTATCTCCTTTTCATCATCGTCCACTTTCAATCGAACGCTACCATTATTAAGTATTTTGGCTGATTTAACATGTCGCCCAGCAATCCACTTGATTGCATCAATTAATGTTATTCCGCAAAACTGGCTTACGCCACCAGCAGCACCCAAAAAAGCACAAATTTCAAGAGCGGAAAAATTAGGCATTTGCCCTAAAATCATTTGTATCTGTTGCGGAACTGTCCTTAATACCTCTATCGCAACCTCAAAAGAGCCTTGTCGGAAGTCCGCTCTAACTGATACCTGTATCTTTGCATCAGCGCCATTTAAAACTTTGTTGGCTTCCTCAATCGTATCACCTAAAGCCAAAAGAGCAGGGGCAAGGGCTTTTATATCCATAATGCCATCATCAACCGCTTCACCAGCGTAAGCAATTTTTGTAGTAAATGCGCTGCTCACTACCTATACCCCCTTTTTATTTCTGACATAATATTATATGATTTTTCACAAAGTGTAAATAGCATACAGAACATTTGTTCGTATTTTTATTATATTAGGCAGGTGATAGCCCATGCCCGCTAAAATCCGCAGACGTGGCAAAAACTCCTATGAATTTAATGTATCAGATGGCTATGACGAATTCGGCAAACAAAAAGGCTTCAGCGAAACCTTCCACTTTGACAGCATGGCCGAAGCAAAGGCCGCCTATATCCTCTATGCCGCCGAATGCAAGAAAGGCAATGTCACGCCGACCGGCACGCCGCGCATGACACTGGCCGAATTTTACGAATACTGGACTAAGCACTACGCGGAAGGAAACCTTTCCCCCGCCTCCAAATCATACAACGACTATCTTTCTACCCGATTGCTGGCCTGTTTGGGCGGTGTACGCGTAGAAAAAATCACCTCAAAGCACATCCTTGAATTTCTTACCCAGCTACGCGCCCCGGACGCTGGCATAAAGAACAAGCCTTTATCTGCTTCCACCGTCCGCAAACACTTTACTATGCTGAAAGAATTACTTAATTATGCGGTAAAGTGGGAGTTTATCACCATCAACCCCGCCAACAAGGTAGACACCCCCAAGGGCAACAGCAAATCTAAGAAAATACCTTCACAAGCAGATTTCAACGCCTTTTTCACCGCCGTTATGGAAAGCGCCACCCCCAAACAAAAACTATGGGTACTCATGGCCTTTGATATGGGCCTCCGTCGCGAAGAAATATTCGGCCTCAAATATAGTGACATAGACTTTAAAAAGCGCCTCCTGCGTATTGGCAGGGCGGTTATATACACCACCGCCGAAGGCGTTACCGTCAAAAATACCAAAACCGCCAGCAGCATTAGAACCCTCGGCATGTCGCCGATGACCTTTGCCGCCCTGCAAGCACACATCACAGACGCAAGGCGCATTGTCAGAAACCGTATCAAAAGAAAGAAAGTTATCCCGCTGGCCGATCCCTTCGCCCCCGATAGCTGGCTGTTCACCCAGCCGGATTACAGCGTCGCGCACCCGCATTCCTTCAATAATTTTCTGAAAGCATTCTGCCTTGAAAATGGCCTTTGTAACATATCGCCGCACCTTCTGCGCCACCTGTCCGGCAGCTACCTTCTCAATTCCGGCGTTGACCTCGCCACAGTATCAAATATGCTCGGACACCGGCAGAAAGCCTTTACCGCGAATGTCTACATCCACGCTATCCAGGAAGTTGATCCCCGCGTCGCCGACGCTATGCAAAACATAATGACAAATATCCTCGAAAATGGGAAAAGCCCGGTATGAAAAATACCAGGCTTTTTCTTCCGTTTTACCCCTGTAAGGGGCAAATGTAAGGTGCAAAATGAAAAACAGGATTTTAGCAAACGCTAAAACCCTGATATTTACTGGCGACCCCGGCAGGATTCGAACCTGCGACCTTTTGATTCGTAGTCAAACGCTCTATCCAGCTGAGCTACGGAGTCATTTGATTTGACAAAGGTTATTATATTAACTTATCGCCCGCTTGTCAACCCCAAACAGTCAAATAACCCAAAAACTAGAGCAAAGGCCGTTGCAATTTTTGCTGCAAGCAAAAAATTGTTTACGGCCATGCATACTTGAAAAGTGAACATCTTTGCGGTTTACTTTCCGTATAGCTTTGTTGTCGTCACCCTAAGGGTGTCCATGGCTGTACGCGGTTTTGTCGCTTTACTCCAAAACTGCTACAGCCTTTGGTCAGCCGCAATGCAGTAAGCATTCCCCCTTCAGCCGCCTTGCGCTACGAAAAATATCCACGCAATTCTGTACTGGTTTTCAGATTGCTTGACTATCTTTTTGCCGGGAAGCCACAAGCGCCCCGCCTTTTGTTTTGAGGCGAAGGGCATTGCCCACCACCGACACCGAGCTCATGGCCATGCAAAAGCCCGCCAGAGCTGGCGAAAGGTAGCCCGCCGCCGCCACCGGGATGGCCACCGTGTTGTAAAAGAGCGCCCAAAACATATTCTGGCGTATATTGCCGAGCGTCGCCCGCGCCATAACCAGCGCCTCGACCACCAGCGCCGGGTCTTCGCCGACCAGCGTCACGTCGCCCGTCTCGATCGCCACATCGCTCCCGCTGCCCATCGCGAGGCCCACATCGGCCGCCGCCAACGCCGGAGCGTCATTCACCCCGTCCCCCACCATGGCCACCGTGCGGCCCTGGGCTTTCAGCTCTTCCACCGCCGCCGCCTTACCGTCCGGCGTCACCTCGGCCAGCACCCGCTCTATCCCGGCCTGCCGCGCTATCGCCCCGGCCGCTGCCTTGCTGTCACCGGTCAGCAACACCAGTTCCACCCGCAGCCTGTCACGCAGGTAGCTTATCGCCTCCACCGCCTGCGGACGCAGTTGGTCGCTCAGCGCCACCGCCCCGATCAGCCCGCCCGCGCGGGCAATGAAGATCACCGTCTTGCCCTCGCCGCCGCGCGCCTCCAGCCAACTGGCCGCCGCAGCGATATCTATGCCCTCAGCCGCCATCAGCGCGGCCTTCCCGGCCAGTAGCGCCCGGCCCTCCACCAGCCCGCTCACACCCGCGCCCGGCAGATTGCGAAAATCCTCCGCCGCCGGTATATCCTCCCCGGCCGCCGCCACCACCGCCCGCGCCAAAGGATGTTCAGACAACTTTTCCAGCGCCGCCACGAGACGCAGCAGCTCGTCCTCCGTCAAGCCGCCCAGCGGCAATACATCGGTCACTGCCGGTTTACCCACCGTCAGCGTGCCCGTCTTGTCAAATATTACCGTGTCCACCTTGGCCGCCCGCTCCAGCTCCGCGCCGCCCTTAAACAGCACGCCTAGCTCTGCCGCCCGCCCGGTGCCCACCAGTATGGAAGTCGGCGTGGCCAGTCCCAAAGCGCACGGACAAGCCACCACCAGCACAGCCGTCGCATGGATGATCGCCGCCGCCCAGTCGCCGGGGGCCAGCCAAAAATGCCAAAGCACCACCGTCACCACCGCCGCCAGCACCACCCCCGGCACGAACCGCGCCGAAATCTGGTCGGCCAGCCGCTGCACCGGAGCTTTCCTGCCCTGCGCCTCTTCCACTATGCGGATGATACGCGCCATCACCGTTTCGCCGCCCACCCCGGTCACCCGGAAAGTAAACGAGCCAAAACTATTGATCGTCGAGCTAAATACCTCGTCGCCCGCTTTCTTATCCACCGGCACACTCTCGCCGCTCAGAAAAGCCTCGTCGATCGCCGAAAACCCGCTCTCTACGACCCCGTCCGCCGGCACCTTCTCGCCCGGCCTGACCAGCACCACGTCGCCCAGGGCAAGCTCCTCCACCGCTATATCGAGCTCCCGGCCCTCGCGCAACACGTGCGCCACCTTGGCCGACAGCCCGACCAGACGGCGTATAGCGTCGCCCGCCCGCTTCTGCGAACTCTGCTCGAGATAGTGCCCCAGCAGCACCAGCGTTATCACCATGGCCGACGACTCAAAATACGGCATCGCGTGTGAGGTCAGCACTATATACACACTCAAAAGATAAGCCGCCGTCGTGCCCAGCATCACCAACACCGACATATTGGCGTTACCGCTTTTCAGCGTCTTATACGAGTCAATATAAAAATCCCGCCCGATAGCAAACTGCACGATACTGCCAAGCGCCAGCTGTAGCCAGGGCGAATGGAACACCTCAGGCGCAGAGAGCCCCGCCGCGCTAAAGAGCATCGGCACCGCCAGTGGCACCGTCAGCGCGATCGCCGCCGACAGGCGGTTTTTCTCCTCGGTCAGCCGCTTGGCCTCCGCCGCCGCCAGCTCCTCGCGGCTCTGTCCGCGAGCCGCGCCAAACCCTATATCCGCTACCTCAGCCAGTATCTCATCCGCCGTCAGTTTAGTTTCGTCAAACTCCGCCGTCAGCTTCTTCATCGGGAAATTCACAGTCGCGGCCTGTACCCCCGGCAGCTCGGCCACGGCATTCTCGATCGCCCGTGCGCAATTCGTGCAGGTCATACCGCTTATATCAAATACCGCCTTCATCAGCCAGCCCCCTTCTTTACTCCGGCCTGGCGCCGTAGCCCGCCTTCTCCACCTTTTCGACCACCGCCGCCGAAAGATCTCCCTCCATCTCGACCGTCAAGCGAGCCGCCGCGAGATCCACCTCAGCCGACAGCACCCCCGCTACCTTCTTCGTCACCCGCTCCACCGTTTTCGCGCAGTGCTCGCAAGTCATCCCCGTTATCGCAAATGTCTTTTTCATGATATTCTCCTTTTGTTTATATTGTTTGGACGGGCTCGCCAGGCTCGCCCCTACCGTTCATTAGGCCAAACGCCTATGTTACATTCTAGGGGCAAACTCGACCTCCCGTATCCGTTCGTCTGCCTTCATTCCTTTACAGGCTCACATTGCGCCCCTACCCGTACATCAGGCGCAACCTCTATCTCGCGCCGTAGGGGCGAGCCTTGCGAGCCCGCCCTCGTCCATCCTTCCTGCGTCCACCTTTCCCGTTAGCTATCTCACCGCGACTAATTGCCGCGCTTTTTCCTGCGCTTCTTTTTCCTCCGGCGTTTCGGCCACCACATTCAGCCCGTGCGGCAACACCTTGCCGTCCTCCGTCGTATTGATGAAGGTCATGTACCCGTCCACCACAAACTCCCCGGTCATCGCGTCCGTCGCTAGTATATAACTGGTCAGGCTGCTCTTGCCGGTCAGCACCACCTTGCCCTCCACCTTTAAGAGCGTCCCCGCCGGAGTCGGCCGCTTGAAAGTCATGCCGTGTATCTTGAGGCACACGATATACGGACTCTTTAACAGCCCGGAAACTGACACATAGCCCGCCTCCACCATCCAGCTGGCACCCTGCCCGGCAAACAAAGTCAAATGGTGATTGAGATCGCTCTCCCGCACCAGATGGTGAATTACAAAGCCTTGCATTGTGGTATCCATGTCAACAATACCCTCCTTTACTTCTACTACATGTATTATATCATACCTGACAAGTAAGATTTAGAAAACTGTTGCCAACCCCAAAAAATCAAATGCTATAGTACGTCATAGGGTATCAATATCATCGTGCCGTAGGCAGGAGCACACTTGCGCGAGCATGGCAAACCCCGCAAAGCAAAAGACGCGCCAAGGCGCGTCTTTGTGTCTTTATATTCAACTCATCTTCTCTTTGAGCAGCTTATTAATCATATCCGGGTTGGCTTTGCCCTTGGTCTCTTTCATGATCTGCCCGACCAGAAATCCCAGCGCCCGGTCTTTGCCCGCCTTAAAGTCGGCGACCGACTGCGGGTTTTTGGCGATGATCGCGTCCACGATGCCCTCCAAGGCGCCGCTGTCGCTGATCTGCTCCAGACCCTTCTCCTTGACGATATCAGCCGGGGCTTTGCCGCCCGCGGCCATTTCTTCAAAAACGGTCTTGGCGATCTTCGAGGAGATAACGCCTTTACCGATAAGCTCGACCATAGCGGCTAGATTGGCCGGTTGGACCGGGAAAGCGGCTATGTCCTCCGCTCCGTTGTTGTTCATCCAGGCCGACACGTCACCGAGGAGCCAGTTGACGACGCCTTTGGCGTCTTTGGTGTGTTGGAGCGCCTGATCCAAATATTCAGCCATGGCGCGGCTCGCTACTACGCCGGATGCGTCGTATTCAGACAGGCCGTATTCATTCATCATGCGCTCGCGCCGGGCCTCCGGCAGTTCGGGCATGGTTTTGGCGATCGCGTCCACCCAGTCCTGCTCAACAATAAAGGGCGGCAGATCAGGATCGGGGAAGTAGCGATAGTCATGGGCCTGCTCTTTAGAGCGCATGGAGAGCGTTATACCGCGCTCCTCGTCCCAGGTGCGGGTCTCCTGCACCACTTTGCCGCCTTCGTCGAGCAGCTCGGCCTGGCGGCGTTCCTCGTATTCGACGCCTTTTTGCACGGATTTAAAGGAGTTGAGGTTCTTTATCTCGCTCTTAGTGCCAAACTCCGTCGTACCCACCGGGCGGATGGATACATTGGCATCGCACCTGAGGCTGCCTTCCTGCATCTTGCAGTCTGATATATCGAGGTATTCGAGAATACCTTTCAGTTTTTCCATGTAGGCCTTAGCCTCTTTGGCCGACCGGAGGTCAGGCTCGGTGACTATCTCGATGAGCGGCACGCTCGATCGGTCGTAGTCGACGACCGAAGAGTCGGACGTGCTGATAGTCGCGCCGGAGTGGATGAGCTTGCCCGCGTCCTCTTCGATGTGTATGCGGTTGATACCCACGCGGCGCTTAACGCCGTCCACTTCTATATCCACGTAACCGCCGAGGCAGACGGGGTAAAAGAGCTGCGACACCTGATAGCTTTTCGCCAGATCCGGGTAAAAGTAGTTCTTGCGGTCAAAGCGGTTGTAGCGCTGAATATCGCAGTTGAGCGCAAGACCCGCCTTGATGGCGAAATCCACTACCCGCCGGTTGAGCACGGGGAGCGTGCCGGGCATACCGGTGCAAATGGGACATACCTTGATGTTCGGCTCGCCGCCGAACTGGGTAGAACAACTGCAAAAACATTTAGTATTGGTTTTCAGCTCCACATGCGTTTCTATACCGATAACTGTTTCGTATTTCATGCTCATTTACCTCCCAGCGGCGCCAGCAGTTTGTCAAAACCGGCGCTTTGTTCGTAGGCGTGGGCCACGCGCAGCATGGTCGCCTCGCCGAGCGCCCTGCCGATGATCTGAAGACCGGCCGGTTTGCCGCCCGCCAGGCCGCAGGGCACCGATATGCCGGGCAGACCGGCCATATTCACCGGTATAGTGTAAGCGTCCAGCATGTAGAGCGATATCGGGTCGAGCGCCGAACCGAGCGGAAACGCCGTGGTAGGCGTCGAAGGCGATACGATGGCGTCCACTTTTTCAAAAGCTTTCTTAAAGTCCTCGATGATGAGCGTGCGCACCTTGAGCGCCTTGGTGTAGTAAGCATCGTAGTAGCCAGAGCTCAAAACATAGGTGCCCAGCATGACGCGGCGCTTGACCTCGCTGCCGAGGCCCTCGGTGCGGCTCCTGGTGGTCAGCTCGGAGGCGCTTTTGCAGCCTGGAGTGTGGTAACCGTACTTTACCCCGTCAAAACGCGCCATATTGGAGGACGCCTCCGCCGGAGCGATAATATAATAGGTGGCTACCGCGTATTCGGTATGCGGCAGGGAAATGTCGACTATCTCCGCGCCGAGCGCGGACAACTTATTTATAGCCTCGCGCACCCGTTCTTCCACATCTTTGGCCAGGCCCGCGGCGAAATACTCCTTGGGCACGCCCAGCTTGAGGCCCTTTATATCCTGACCGAGCGCGGCGGTAAAGTCCGGTGCCGCCTGGCTGTAACTGGTGGAATCGAGCGGATCATGACCGCTGATGACATTGAGAACGTGCGCGCAGTCAGTCACATTGCGCGTCAGCGTGCCGATCTGGTCGAGCGAAGAAGCGAAAGCCACCGCGCCGTAGCGCGATACGCGACCATAAGTCGGCTTCATGCCTACTATGCCGGTAAAAGCCGCCGGCTGACGGATAGAACCGCCGGTATCGCTGCCGAGCGCCCAGGCCACCTCGCGGGCCGACACGGCTGCCGCCGAGCCCCCGGAAGAACCGCCGGGCACACAGGAAAGATCCCAGGGGTTGTGCGTCTTTTTAAAATAAGACGTCTCGGTGATCGAACCCATGGCAAACTCGTCCATGTTGGTCTTGCCGATGAACACCGCGTCGTTTTCCTTAAGTTTGGCGATAACCGTCGCGTCGTACGGCGGGAGAAAATTCTCCAGCATACGGGACGAGCAAGTCGTCCTGACGCCATTTATGCAGATATTGTCCTTTATCCCGCCGGGAATACCCGCGAGAGTAGACACCTTTTCGCCTTTGGCGATCTTGGCGTCCACTTTGGCCGCCTGGGCCAGAGCCTCATCGGCAGTGACCGTGACGAACGCGCCCACATCGGCTTCCACGCTCTCTATACGTTCGATAAAAGCTTTGGTTATCTCGGTAGCGCTGGCCTCCCTAGCCGCCAGTTTAGCGGACAGCTCGTGCGCCGAAAGTTCATGTAAAGACATCAGGACTCGCCCCCTTCCATAACCCGCGGCACCAGGTATCCGCCATTTGCCCGCTCGGGAGCGTTCTTGAGGGCCTCTTCCTGGGTCATCGAAGGTTTGACTATATCTTCGCGCATGACGTTGCCGTAAGACAGAACATGAGCGGTCGGCTCGACCTCCGACGTGTCCAGTCTGTCCAGCATCCCGGCGTAAACCAGAATATCATTGAACTCCTGGACAAACTTGTCCATCTCGCGCTCTCTGATCTCCAATTTGGCCAGTTGCGCTATGTACCGTACTTCCTGCGCCGTGACTTTCATCGATTACACCATCCTAACAATTAACATTAAAATCACCTAAAAATTATAACATATTTTCTCTGGTAAGAGAGAATTTATTTGCAGTTTGTTAGTTTTCCTGTCAACATAGCTTGTCCCTGTCCCTGTCCCTGTCCCTGTCCTTGTCCTTGTCCTTGTCCTTGTCCTTGTCCTTGTCCTTGTCCTTGTCCTTGTCCTTGTCCTTGTCCTTGTCCTTGTCCTTGTCCCTGTCCCTGTCCTTGTCCTTGCCCTTCTTTATAGCATGAAACCCTTGTTTGTAAAACCCGCCCGCTCGTCAGGGCGCGTAATAATCGTCCTGCGCCCATTTTAAAGGATTCTCCTCAATGTAACGGCAGACATTTACATAATCTGCTTCGTCGCGAATGATGTGGTCGTAATAAGAACGTTGCCACAGGGGAAACCCGGCCAGCTTCGTCGAATAGCCCTTAAACTGACTGACAATCGACGAAACACTTCGGTTAACGGGTAGGGGGGAGCATTGCGCGCCCCCCACCCTCTAATCCGTGTTTTGCATAACGAGTATCATATGTAAATGGTTTGGCCAAATGGACTATTTTTAGACAAAAATGTTTGGCT
>JAVBNN010000049.1:0-19519 GCA_031551525.1 Acidaminococcales bacterium | reverse complement strand
GCGGTGGCGGTGGCGGAGGCAATAGAAGACTATCTCTCTGTGCGGGTGGACATAAAATGGCCCAATGACATACTGTATCACGCAAAAAAAATGGTGGGCATACTTACAGAAATGAGTGCTGAAACAGAGGCTATAAATTATCTGGTGATAGGCACTGGCGTTAATATAGGGCTAAAAAAAGAAGACTTGCCGGACGACTTGAAAGACAAAGCCGCCTCCTTGGCTGATTTTTCTCAAAAAGAAATAGACCGGGTAGGACTTTTGGCGGCTATACTGGAAAAAGTGGAAGTTCTTTACGCAGAAGCAGTAGCAAACGGATTTGTCGCGTTGTTTGACAGATGGCGAAAATATTCGATTACCCTTGGCCGGGAAGTGCGCGTCATAGCTCCCGGCGAAGAATTTACCGGACGGGCGGAAGACATAGACAAAGATGGGGCGCTCTTAGTGCGCCGCAGTGACGGAATGCTGGCAAAAGTGCTGGCGGGCGATGTTTCTATCCGTGCCGCGGCTGGCGATACATACATATGATGGAGGACGGGAATATGTTATTAGTGCTTGATGTCGGCAATACCAATATTGTAGCGGGCGTTTACAAAGGCGAAGAACTTCTGGTGCACTGGCGCCTTTCGACCAACCGCGACCGTACTGCCGACGAATACGGCATACTCATAGGAAACATGTTCGCCTATAGCAACCTATCCATGAAAGACATAACCGCCGCGGCTATTTCATCGGTAGTTCCTCCGCTCATCGTACCGCTCACCCGCATGTGCGAGCGCTATTTTGACAAAAAACCACTTATCGTCGGGCCGGGAGTCAAGACCGGCATCTTCATCAAATATGAAAATCCGCGTGAAGTTGGCGCTGACCGTATAGTAAACGCGGTAGCCGCCTTTGAAAAATATAAAGACAAAGCACCGCTTATTATCATAGACATCGGGACGGCCATGACTTTTTGTGTGATCAACGGTAACGGCGACTACCTTGGAGGCGCGATATCCCCCGGTATCGGAATTTCCACTGAGGCGCTTTTTCAACGGGCGGCTAAACTGCCGCGCATAGAATTAAAAAAACCGCGCACTGTTATCTGCCGCAATACAGTAAAAAGCATGCAGGCAGGTATTATTTACGGTTATGTCGGGCTGATCGACGGCATAGTACAGCGTATGAAAAGTGAAATAGGCGGAGCGGCCTATGTTATCGCCACTGGCGGTATGGCAGGGCTGATGGCCAGCGAAACCAAGGCGATTGATTGTATAGAGCCGTTTCTTACCCTCGACGGCTTGCGTATCATATACGAAAGAAACCTGCCGCAACAATAAATGTGCGTATATATACTCCGCCGGGCTTTTGCCCCGGCGGTTTTTACCTGCCGGAGACTGACATGAAAATAGGCAACGTTCAAATAAATATACCGCTTGTTCTGGCGCCTATGGCCGGAGTGACCGACCAGCCCTTCCGTCTCCTCGTGAAGGAACAGGGCTGCGGTCTTTTAGTGTCCGAGATGGTGAGTGTGAAAGGACTGCTCTATAATAATCACAAAACACAAGAACTCATGGCTTTTTTGTCACAAGAGCGGCCTTTTGCCGTGCAGCTTTTCGGCTCCAGCCCGGAGGAAATGGGGAGGGGAGCGGCGCTTGCGGCGGAACTCCGCCCGGATATCATAGACATCAACATGGGCTGCCCGGTACCAAAGGTGGTAAATAACGGCGAAGGCTCTGCGCTCATGAAAACGCCCGCGCTTATCGAAAAAATCGTGGCCGGAGCGGTAAAGAGCGTATCTTTGCCGGTGACGGTCAAAATACGTTCCGGTTGGGACGCAAACAGCGTCAACGCTACCGAAGCGGCCAGGGCGGCCGAAGCTGGCGGCGCGGCGGCGGTGGCCGTGCACGCCAGAACACGTGACCAGTTTTACACCGGACAAGCCGACTGGCGGGTAATAAAGTCAGTTGTAGAGGCGGTAAATATATCGGTCATCGGCAACGGTGACTTGCGTTCAGGCGCGGACGCACTACGCATGCGTGAAGAAACCGGCTGCGCAGCGGTCATGGTAGGACGGGCGGCTGAGGGGAACCCCTGGTTGTTCGCTGAAATAGCGGCGGCGCTTTCCGGGAACTCTATACCGGAAAAACCGAGCCACGAAGAGCGTTTTGCCATGATGATCAGGCATCTTGACATGCTGTGTGCCCACAAGGGAGAACCCATCGCCATAAAAGAAATGCGCCGACATGCGGCGTCTTATACTAAAGGACTGCCACAGGCGGCACATTTTCGCCAGCTCTTTAATCAGGTGCGCGAACGGGCGGACTTTGAGCGGCTAAGCATGGAATACCTTGACCTATTATCTGTATGAAACTTGTTTTGGTATAATTATTGCTAAATATTGACAAGGGCGGGCGGTAAACCTATAATGTAAAAGATAAGGGAGTATGGAGATAGGCGCCGGCAGTGTCCGGGGCCGTTCGATTTCCCAGAGGGCCATTATTGTTTTCACTAATTAGATCACTGATCTAGCAAAAAGGGGAATAAATCATGACAGAAAAAGAAACCATCCTGACAGCCGAAGGATTAAAGCAACTGGAAGAAAAATTGGAGATGTTGAAATCCGTGCGTCGGCTGGAAGTAGCAGAACGCATAAAACAGGCTATTTCCTTTGGCGACATCAGCGAAAACTCGGAATACGAAGACGCGAAAAATGAGCAGGCTTTTATCGAAGGTGAGATCATAACCCTGGATAAAATGGTCCGCACCGCCAAAGTTATCGACGATGGCGACATAAAGACCGACGTAGTCACGCTGGGCGCTTTTGTCAAACTCAAAGACCTGGCCCACAAGGATACATGGGAGTGTGCGGTGGTCGGTTCGGCCGAAGCCGATCCCCTCAACAGCAGGATATCCAACGAATCGCCGGTCGGAGCAGCCATCCTCGGCAAAAAAGCTGGCGAGACCGTGCAAGTGAATGTGCCGGACGGAACGATAAAATATAAGATCATGTCCATTAAACGCGCGTAAAAGAGGATAGAATAGATGTCAGATATCAAGAACACTCCTGATGTGGAGACGACCCAGGAGAATATAAGCGAACAGATGCAGATTCGGCGGCAAAAGATGAATACCTTAGCCGAAAGCGGCATAGAGCCGTTTGGCCGCCGTTTTGACCCGACCGGGCACGCCGAAGCAATCAAAGAAAACTTTGAAACCTTTGCCGAAGGTCATGAGATACGTCTAGCCGGACGCATCATGGCCATACGCGGTCACGGGAAGACATCTTTCATCGACTTGAAGGATAAGAGCGGCAGCATCCAGTGCTATATCAGAAAAGACGCTCTTGGCGAAGACTCCTACGGGCTTTTGAAACTGCTCGATATAGGTGACATCGTCGGTGTTGCCGGATCGGTTTTCCGCACCCACATGGGTGAGATTAGCATCAAAGTCAGCGCAATGGAACTTTTGTCCAAGGCCCTCAGACCCCTGCCGGAAAAATGGCATGGCCTCAAAGACGTTGACCTTAGGTACCGCCAGCGCTATGTCGACCTGATCGTCAACAGTGACGTACAACGTACTTTTGTATTGCGCAGCAAGATAATTCGCAGCATGAGGAAGTTTCTCGACGAACGCGATTTTCTCGAAGTAGAAACGCCCATGATGCACTCCATTCCGGGCGGCGCGGCCGCCAAACCATTCATCACCCATCACAATGCGCTTGATATGAACCTTTACATGCGCATCGCACCGGAACTTTACCTCAAACGCCTGATCGTAGGCGGATTTGAAAGAGTGTATGAGATCGGCCGGGTGTTTCGCAACGAGGGTCTGTCCGTCAGGCACAACCCGGAATTTACCCTGGTAGAAGTATATCAGGCCTATGCCGACTATAACGACCTTATGGAACTGACCGAAGGCCTCATTTATAACGTGGCGCTTGATGTCCTTGGCACCGCCAAGGTGGTCTATCAGGACAAGGAGATAGATTTTACGCCGCCTTGGAATAGGGTATCCATGATAAACGCGGTCAAAGAATATGCAGGGGTGGATTTCGCCAATATAACGGACGTGGAAGAAGCGCGTGCGGCCGCAGACAAAACTGGCGTGGCCATAGATAAATCCTTTGGCGTCGGCAAGATACTCAACGCCATATTCGAACACCACGTCGAAGCCAAACTTATTCAACCGACCTTCATCACCGGCTATCCCAAAGAAATATCCCCGCTGGCCAAGGGCAGCAAAGATGACGCGGGCATGACAGACCGTTTTGAAGCGTTCGTCTTTGGCCGTGAACTGTGTAACGGTTTCTCCGAGCTCAACGACCCGCTTGACCAGAAAGAACGCTTTGCCAAACAGGTGGAGGACCGTGCGGCGGGCGATGATGAAGCGCATATGATGGACGAGGATTATATCACCGCCCTTGAATACGGCATGCCGCCTACCGGAGGCATGGGTATTGGCGTTGACCGCTTGGTCATGTTCTTCACCAATAGCACCTCTATCAGGGACGTACTGCTCTTTCCCCAAATGAAAAAACTATAGACTATTATTTGGCCGCCCGGAGAATTGTCCGGGCGGTTTTTAGATTTATGCAGCGTTTTGGTGTATAATAGTTCTAGGATGATAACGGAGGGGAAACCATGCAGAGCCACGAACATAATGTATCATACCTCGAAGGCTGGAAAAAACTTTCGGGTTCGCGTGTTACGGTGATAGGAGTAGGTGGTGAGGGCGGTTTTGCTGTTCAGATGCTGGCCCTTATGGGCGTTGGGCGCATTAGGATGGTAGACGGCGCTTATGTGCAAAAAAGCGGTTTGGGGCGGGAAGTATTTGCTACCAAGGGAAACCTCGGCCAGACTAAAGTGCTGGCCGCCAACCGCTGGATAGTGGGCATGAACGAGCGGGTGTTAGGTGAACCTTTGCCCGTTTTTTTGGACGAAGACAACTGCTATGATCTTGTACGGGGCAGCGATGTGGTTCTTGATTGCCTCGACGACTTCTCCAGCAAGATGATACTCTTTAAAGCCTGTGCTGGCGAAGGGGTGCCTTTAGTGACCACCGTGCTGGCCGGTACGATGGGGCAGGTGGCGGTTGTATTGCCGGGTTGCGGAATGGAACCAGGTGTTTTATATGAACATATCTGCCAAGAGGCCGGACTCACCGCCTTTGAAGGAATAAAGCTGCCCGCGCCGACCGGGCTTATCACCAGCCTACAGGTACAGGAAACAGCCAAAATTTTGACACATGCCGGGCGTACTCTAACAGATAAGACGTTATTTTTTGATTTGGGGCGCAATATATTTGAACTGCGCAGTTGATTTTCTCAATAGCCGGTACTTTATGGTATAATATTTTCTGTTAAAAATTTTGCCAAAGGAGCCACTTTTTTGACCGTTCGTTTTTTGAAATTTTGCCTAGTAGGATTTTCAGGGGTATTTGTCAATATGGCGGTGTTCAGCCTGCTCGACCAAAAGGGTTTTTATTATGTTTTGGCGGCTGTGATAGCTTTTTTGGCAGCAGTCAGCAATAATTTTTTTTGGAACAATAGCTGGACATTTAAAGACCGCTGCGGGGAAAAATCTTCCCTGAAAGGACGTTATGCCAGTTTTTTTGTTATCAGCGCAGCGTGTCTTTTGGGCAACCTCTTCATATTGGTGCTGTTGGTGGAAAAGTGCGAATGGCCCCATCAAATGGCCCAAATTACATCCATATTGGTCATGAGTGTGGCGAACTTCTTCGGTCAAAATATCATCACTTTTGGCGCAAAAAAGGAGTAGTGGTAACAAAGCGATGCTGTTGGCAATCATTCCCACTTACAACGAACTTTCCAACATAAAAGAAATAGTCCGCCAAGTGCTCTATTACGACTGGCTGCATGTGCTGGTCGTCGATGACAACTCGCCGGACGGTACGGCGGACGCGGTCAGTGCCATGATGGCTGGGGATTTCCCCGGGCGGTTGTTTTTACTCAAACGCGCGGGCAAGCTTGGCCTTGGCACCGCTTACATAGAAGGCTTTCGCTGGGCACTCAAACGTGATTATGAAGCAATATTCGAGATGGACGCCGATTTTTCGCACAACCCGGCCTATCTGCCGGATTTTAAGCGAGCGCTCGAAGAAGGGGCCGATCTGGTGCTGGGTAGCCGTTATATAGCAGGTGGTGGAGTGAAAAACTGGGGTTTTATCCGAAAACTTATCAGCCGGGGAGGCAGTCTTTACGCACGCAGCATACTGGGGCTAGGCGTGCAGGATTTGACCGGCGGTTTTAAGTGTTTTCGCAGAACTGCTCTAGCATCGATAGATCTTGACAAAATAAAATCCAATGGCTATTCTTTCCAAATAGAACTTACCTATAAAATGCTCCAAAAAAGCTTTATAATCAAGGAAATACCCATCATCTTCGAAGACCGCACAATGGGCGCATCTAAAATGAGTAAAAAAATATTTTTGGAAGCGGTGCTCATGGTATGGCGCTTGCGGCTGGGCGGCGCCCGATGATGAAATATATGAACAGAACAACGGCATTGTTTTTGACCGTTGTTTTTTTAAACGCCCTTTATAGCAACACATTGCCACTACATTACGACGAGGCCTATTACTGGCAGTGGAGCAAACATCTGGCCTTGTCGTATTTCGATCACCCGCCGATGATCGCCTGGCTCTTGTGGCTGGCCGGACATTTTGGCGAAAGTGTATTTGTTTTGCGCCTGGTTCCGCTTTTTTGTATGACCGTCTCCGGTATGGCCGTTTGGCGCCTGACCCATGAAGCATTCGGGCAGGCGGCGGCTGACACCCTACTTTTACTTTATACATTTTTGCCCATAGTACATATCGGTTTTTTGCTGGCTACCCCGGACGCCCCGCTGGCGCTTTTTTGGACGCTCAGCCTGTATGCGGCCTGGCGGGCCGTATTCCCCCGCACGGGGGACGGCAAGGCCTGGGGGTGGTGGCTGGCTGCCGGAATACTCTTCGGCTGTGCGCTTTTGTCTAAATATACTGCCGTGCTGCTCTTTCCCTCGCTGGTATTGGCAGTAGCCTTTTCGCGAAAACGTGCGCTGCTCTTTTCCGGCAGGATGCTTGCCGCCATACTGGCAGCCACGGCAGTCTTCTTGCCTGTTTTATGGTGGAACTGGCAGAACAGTTGGGTCTCTTTTCTCTTTCAATTCAAGCACGGCATAGCGGAGGAAAAGGTCTTTAACGCTACCTATTTTTGGGAATTTATCGGCGGACAGGCCGGAGTGTTGAGCCCACTGGTGTTTTTGGGGTTGCTGTACGCATTGTTCCGTTTTTTGTCTGATAACCTCTATGACGATAAACTAAGCTTCTTTTTCTGGCCGTGCGTTTTTCCACTCATCTTTTTCTGCCATGCGGCTATGTTCAAACGGGCGGCAGCTAACTGGCCTATTCCTGCTTACGCATCAGGATTGGCGCTTCTTTCCTGGTGGGCAGCGAGCCGTGACTGGCGGCGCTGGAAAATAGTTTCTTTAACTTTTTCCATATTCATCGTTTTGTTGCTGAAAGCGCCGGGGCTTTTCCCTTTCCTGCCTGCCAAGGCAGTGCTAACCAATCAGTTCAAAGGCGAACCACAGATTTTTGCCAAACTGCATTTGCCCCCGGGAGTAGCTTTTTTGGGCGACAACTACGGGCCGGCTTCCCTGGCGGCCTATTATTTGCCGCAACCTTCGCCGGTTTGGGTGCTCAGTGCGCCGCGGGTATCTATGTATAACTACTGGCAGCAAGGCAAAGAACTACCCAAAGAAGGCTTTTACGTGGGCCGTTATGATGAAAAGGACGACCTCTCGCGCTACTATGCAAAAGTAGAACGGCAGGAGGATATATTATATCAAGAGGGCGGCGTCAACAGAAGATTTTTTGTTTATAAAACAGCCCAGCCATTGGAGGCGGTATTTAAATGAACCTATATGTATGGCGTCATAACAGAAAATTCCACAGTTTCAGCATGATCAACGAACCCTGTGTCCAGCAGCATTTTTACACTGACGCGGTTGCGATCGTGCTGGCGGAAAACATGGACGGTGCTCTCTCGCTATTGGCAAAAAAAGAAGAAGGCTGGCGGATAGAAGACCTCCGGGAACTTGAGCCAACGGTCTATCCGGTTGGCAGTGCGTCGGTCGTTTTCACCAATGTGAGCGGCAATTAGGATAAGGCTGGTGTTACTATGAACAGAGCGGACAATATAGAAACGGAAATAAAACTGGTCGCGGCTTCTCCTGATATACTGGAGCGGCTGGCTGGTCTGCCGCTGGTACGTGAGTGCCTCGTGGCGGGTAGCGAACGTACGAAAGAAATGGAAGCCTGCTACTATGATACGCCAAAGCGGCGCCTGGCCAAAGCGGGCGCTATCTACCGCGTGCGCCGGGAGCCGGACGGCTATGTAGCGACTGTAAAGATGGAAAGCAGTAACAGCGGCGGCCTGTCCGAACGGCTGGAGTACAACGTTCCTCTGTTGGATGAAAAACCTAAAATAGACGGATTTTCCGGGATAAATTTTTTACTTGATTTGCCGAAACTGGTAGGCAAAGAGCGGCTGGAAAAACTGTTTACCGTGGCGGTGGTACGCCAGCAGTTTGAACTGGTGGTCAGCGCCCAAACCAGGATAGAAGCGGCTATCGATCATGGGCACATCATCGCTGGCGACAAGACGCTGGCGGTCGATGAAGTGGAGTTTGAAATAATCGAAGGCAGCCGGGCCGATCTGCTGGGCTTTATCGCACAACTGGCGGGAGAAGAGACCCTCTATATAGAGCATAAAAGCAAATATTACCGGGGCTGCCAGCTAATAGGCGAGGGCGCCTTACTGAAAGACAACGGTGCCGGACGCACTGACAGCGAGCAGCCGCTGAAAGATTTTTTATTAAAACTGCTCAAGGAAAAAATAGGAAATATGCTCTTTTTGCTCTCCGAAACGGCGGTAGCGCACGAAAAAAGCAGCCTTCTGGCTGAACTGACGGAAAAGACTATAGAGTTGCAAAACGCGCTCGACTTTTTACTGCCGCTGTTTCCGGCCCCGGAGTGCGACCGGCGGAAGGGGTTTTTACATGCCCTGGCGGACGGGTTTTCAGCGGCGGCTGATATTGGCGCGTTGGTAGGCGAGTGGCAGCGCCTAAGCGCTAAAATGCGCGGTGTGCAGTCAACAGCTACCTGGACAGACCTTTTGAAGGAAAAACAGCAGGCTACGCATTGCCCGAACCATTCTGCCGCAGTGCTCTTTTCCCTGTGGGCCTGGCTCGAACGCCAACCCTGGCTGGACGAGGTACAACCTGACCGGGAAGACTTCTTTCGTCAGCGCACATTGGAATGCCTCGATGAACTTTTGCAACACTGGCAAAGGGTAAGCGGGGAATACAAAAAACACCTGCCGGCTCTTCTTGGCGAGACCGGTAAACTGCTTCACGGGCTGGGGCTTATCGGCAAAGAACTCCCCAAAGACCTTCGCAAAGTAGAAAAAGCCGCGGAAGAACTGCATGACAGTCTGCTACGGGAGCAAGTCGCGGAAAAGACTGGACAGCGCATATTTTCCCTGTTTAAAGCATCGGGCGGCCGGTTGCTTTACCGTGACGCAGGAATACTATACGGCTGGCTACTCAAAAGCGAGGAAAAGAAAAAAAACGGACAGGCGGAAAAATATTTATCCGACTTGCAAAAATATCGTGACAAACTACGTAAACGCCTGGAGGGAAATATAGAGGCGCTGGGAGATTGACAGACTGGCGCTACGGCAAGCAATTTTCATTTTTGTGGAGCATTTTTATCGGCCGCAAAATTTATGACCGCAGCATGGTTGTGCTACAATATTAACAAATACTTACGTGAACCCTTTTACGCAATAACCGGAAAGGCCGAAAGCCTTGCCAGAAAATGGGACTCTACTTATGAAACATCAGCAACAAACGGTCTTTTATTTACGAAAAACAGCTTTTGACACCTTAGAGAACATTTTCAAGTACCCTCTTACCGTGGTAGTAGCGCCCATGGGTTATGGCAAAACCACAGTTGTAAGGGAGTTTATCAAACTTTGCAAAACACCTGTCTTATGGAAACCGATAACCGGTAGTTCACAGGAAATATTTTGGAACGGTTTAGTACGCCTTATCGGCAAAGTGGATGCCTGTTGCGCCTCCAAATTGGAGGCTCTGGGTTTTCCAGGTGACAGTATATTGCTCGATGAGGCAGTTTATATCCTGCAGTCGATTGAACTGAAAAAAAAGACTGTTCTGGTGTTTGACGACTGGCACCTTCTAAAGTCCAAAGAAGCGGATGTTTTTATAGAAACGCTCATCAGGGCGGAAATAAATAACTTGCATGTAGTCATCATATCGCGTGCGGTATTCGGTGAAAATTCAACCGAGTTGTTTTTAAAAAGCTACGCTTTTGTCATGGACAAAAGTAAATTTTCTTTGTCCCGGGAAGAAATAACCGAATATTATCGGCTCAACGGCATACCCATCGGACCGCAGCAGGCGGAAAAACTGTTCTTGTACAGCGAGGGCTGGTTCAGCGCACTCTACCTTTGTCTTTTGAACTACCGTCAGCACGGCAAGTTTGAGGAAAAGATAAAACTGTACGGCCTGGTGGCAAAGTTGGTATATGATCCCCTGCCGGAGCAGCTAAAAGAGTTTCTCTTGGCCATCTGTGTTTTTGATAACTTCACCCAGGAGCAAGCCACGTTTTTTTTCGGTGCGGACGCGCCACGGCTTATCGGTAAGTTGCTTGAAGACAATGCTTTTGTCAGCTATAACGGCGCGACGGACACCTACCAACTGCACAGTATCTTAAACGCCTATTTGCGTGGTATTTTTGGCCGCCAGCCGGATAATTGGAAAAAAGAGCTTTGGCAGAGAGCCGGAAAATGGCACCTGAAAACAGGGGAATATACCTACGCCTACAGTCATTTTTACCAGGCAGGGGCGTTTGAAGTGCTGTTGTCGGCTTTTGAGAGCGAAGCTATGTTGTCCACGGTAGCACTGGAGAGCGTCGAAAAATTCAACACATATTTCAGCGCCTGCCCTCAGGACATAAAAGACCGCCATCCGAGGGCCAGACTGCTTTATGCGATAAACCTCTTCACATACCATCAAATGGAACTGTATACCAAAGAGTGTAGGGAACTAGGGGAACTACTGGCCGCGTTACCAGACGGCGCGACCTTCGGCGGCCTCGGCAAAGACCAACTGGCCGGAGAACTGGAAATCCTGTTGAGTTTTACCAAATTCAACAAAATAAAAGATATGTCGGAGCACCACCAGAGGGCTTTTGAACTATTGCAGTCACCGTCTGGTTTCTTTTCCAACAAGGGTTCGTGGACAATGGACTGTCCATCGGTCATGTGCCTGTTTTACCGGGAAAGCGGCCATCTTGCCGAAGCGGTAACTGAGATGAACGAATGTCTGCCTTATTATTACAAAATAACCGGCGGACATGGCATGGGCGCTGAATACGCCATGCAGGCCGAATACTTTTATAATACAGGCAACTTCAAGAAAGCAGAAATATACGCACACCAGGCTTTTTACTCCGCCAAAGAAGGCGGTCAAGTGGCGATAGTCCTGTGTTCCCTGTTTTTGCAGATGCGCCTGGCCTTGCTCGAGGGCAACCTCGCAGCAGGGAAGGAACTACTAGGCCGCATGGAAGATTTTATCAGCAAAACAGCTATGTACAGCTATATCAGAACATACGATCTGTGCCGGGGTTTTTTCTACGCTTACCTCGGCCTCAACAATAAAGTGCCGGACTGGATATTAACCGGCCAGGCACAGGAAAATACTCTGCCCTTTATTTGTGAAACTTTTTATAATATCATCTACGGAAAAATACTTTTGAACAGTAAAAAATACAGCCAACTATTGGGCAATCTCCCGGTGATGCACGCTAAAGCGGGTGTATTTTCTAATCTTTTGGCTAATATCTATTTTTATATCTATCAGGCCGAGGCCCTCGCGGTTTTTGGTGAACGCGAAAAAGCCGCTCAAGCCATGGAAAATGCGCTGGCGCTAGCGGCGCCCGACCTCATAGTTATGCCGTTTGTGGAAAACAGCGGTAACATAACGACGCTCATCAATAGCGCGGCCCAAAACCTCTACTACAGAAAATTCGCAGAAAAAATACTGATGACAGCCCAAAACATTGCCGGTGGTCTGCAGGACGCGCAGCGGATGGCGCAGAACGAAGCAAAACCGATCGAACTTTTGAGCGACAGGGAGCGCAGGATAGCCGAATTGGCCGCCCTGGGCCTGTCAAACCACGAGATCGGTAAAGAACTTTTTATAGCTGAAGTGACAGTCAAAAAGAACCTGCAAAACATTTACGCCAAATGGGGTATCAACAACAAAATAAAACTGGCCAAGATAGTTTTGCAAAATTTTCACTAAATTGTATACGTTCGTATAATTGACAATGCATAAACTTTGCTTTTATCATATAAAGATAGAAACAAATTTTTTAAGCGAGGTGTGTTTTATGACAAAAGTGCAAAACCATGC
Source organism: Acidaminococcales bacterium (assembly GCA_031551525.1). Classification (GTDB taxonomy): domain Bacteria; phylum Bacillota; class Negativicutes; order Acidaminococcales; family JAISLQ01; genus JAVBNN01. The sequence continues at coordinate 7,034 of JAVBNN010000049.1, read as the reverse complement.
TTTTAAATTGGCGGCGACATTTTTCCTGTTATTTTCATTGTCGTTTGTTGCTATGCCCAAAGAAGCCGAGGCGATCACCGTTCAGGTCAAAAACCCCTACAGCCAGACTATGCAAGTTGCCTTGGTCATGTTTAACGATGCGAGAAACACCTGGCTTGTGAAAGGCTGGTACAGCGTTTCACCAAACAGCACACGCAACCTGAGTTTTTCCAGCTCTACCAAACAAAATAACATGTATATTCACGCTCATACCAGTGAAGCAAGTTGGGGTAGCGAACGTAAATATACAGTTATAAGCGGTGCCTTTGAATATGTAGCCGGGCAAACTTGCCCGAGCGGCGATGGCCGTCGGCAGGTAGGTTTTGATCGCTGGTATGCCGAAAACAATGGCTATATTTATTGGAAACCCTGACAACTAAATAGTGAAAAACCCTTTATCCTTTGGTAAAGGGTTTTTCCGTACTTTTAGGAGGTAGTACCTATGTCGAGAAGACTTTCAAGGATATTCTTTTTGGTTTTGATGTGCATTTTTTCCTGTGGCCTTATAGTAGAAGGCGCCTTGCCGCCGAAAATCGGCCAGGGCAACTATCATAACAGCCGCTTTGACTACCAGCTCGCGTTCCCCGACATGTTCGAACGCTCCATGCCCGAAGCCGACGAGAGCGGGGTGGAAATGGCGACCAACGATGGACAATACAAGCTCGGGGTGCGCGGCCGCTTCAACACGGAAGGCGCTACCGGTCACAGCCTATTGGCCAAGGTCAAAGAAAACGTCTCTCGCATCATAGACAGTTCATCTACCGATACCTCCTATACGATCAGCTACACGGGCGGAGGCGGCATAGATGGAGTGGAAAGCGTATTTTCTGAATACGCAGTAGTAGATAAAGACCGGGTAGCCAGTTATCTGTTCATTTATCCCCTGACGGACCATGACCGCCTCAAAGGTCAGGCGACGATAACCTTGCAGCCGCTCATCAGCTACCAACGACTGATCTGGGCGATAGGCTTCAGCCAAATGCTGCACTATGATGCTTTTGATAAAGACAACGGCCCTGACGAAAAAACCATCAATCAGATACTCTCCTACTTAGTGAGTGAAGGCGATTACAGGAAAACCGGCGCTGTAGAGGACGGCGGAGTTGTCTACTTCAGTCGTGGGCCGGAAAGTGAAGGCGCCGATACGAGCGGCAAAAATTACTATTCACCCGAAGCGCTTTACAAAGATTACTTTTTTTCCGGCACTTACAAATACCCCGCAGCGGGCAATATCTTTGTTGGCGGCACCCAGACCGGCATAGCAGTCTACCAAATAAGCCCGGGTTATAGGGCGCTGGTAAAAATGGACCGCATAGAAGGCCAAGGCGACGAACTGCAGGCCGGTATAACGCTCAGCTACGTTCCAGGAAGGGGCAAAGAGGAACCATTGGGCAAAGCCTCAGTAGTGCTCAAAAAAGCGCCAGCCTCTTATTTTGGCTATGTTATTCTGTCCTATACACCGCACTATGACAGGTTTGATGATTTAAAGCTCGATTAGGGAGGTATAAATGAAAAAACTGGCAATATGTTCTTTGTTGTGTTTCCTGTTTTGCGGTAGCGCCTTTGCCGCGGAAAAAGTGGCAAATCCGATAGATGAAGCGTTCGCCCGCTATTATGAAAAGGCGCTCAGTACTCCGGAGGTGAGGGGTATGGCCGAGCGCGAGCTGTCCGCCTGGCAGGAGGAATTTGCCAATGCGGTTGCTTTGTTGCGGGCGGGCTATAAATTTGCCGAAGATAAAAACCGGGTGGACAACTATGTGAATGCATGTCAGGCCTATGCCAAAGCGGCCGGCGAGTTGGAATGGCTGGAGTGGTCGGACAAAGACCAGGCGCCCGGCAAGGAACGGACATTCGGCACAGGCGCCCCGGCGGCCATGATGATGGCCGAGTCCCGGGTGTATAAGTTTGCCACACTTGATCTTATCCGTATATACCTGATTGAAAACGCATCCTATCAATATATATTTAAAGAAAACAGTAAGCTGCACAAAGCCGGACAAGCTTAAAAGGACGGGTGCCAATGAAAAAAACAATTATTTTAACAGTACTTTTTGTTCTTTTGCTGGCAGTGGTCGGCGAAACCGCCGAACCGCGCAGTTACAGCGTGGATAAACTTGCCATCACGGCCGCACTCAACCCGGACGGTAGCGCCAGCATAGTGGAAAAGATCACCATGACCTTCAAGGGCGAATATACGCGTTTTACACGCGATATACCTATCCCCGCGCCGCTGGCGGCAGAGGACATAGTGATTGAAGAAGACGGTCAAGCTTATGTACAGCTTCCCGCTCCGGATGAAAAGCGCCCGCCCGGCCATTTTGCCGTGTTTGAAAAAGACGGGAAAAAAGTCATAGAGTTTTATTATAAAGCCAAAGATACCACCAAAACATTTGAAGTATCCTACCTGTTGAAAAACGCAGTGTTCATCCACAACGACGTGGCCGAACTCAACCGCAAATTCATCGACAAAGGCTGGGAAAGCATCAGTGAGGTAAATATAGACGTGCTGCTCCCACCCGGAGCGGAAAAAGACGACATACTCATCTGGTCGCACGCGCCGCTTACCGGTGAGTTCGAAAAGAAAAGCGGTGAAGAGGCGGTCTTTGGTATACGCTACCTGTCCAAAGATAACCCCGTAGAACTGAGGGTTATGGCGCCGCTCGCCCTGTTCCCGGACGGCGAAAGAAAGACCGGCAAAGATGCGAAAGCAGCCGCCATAAAACAGGAAAAAGAATTTGCCGACGAGGCCAACCGGCGGCGCGAAGCCGCACGTCAGCAGATGGAAGAAGAAGAACAGATGTACGACATTCTCGGCTGGGGTCTGCTGGGCGTGGCTGTATTTAATATTGTCCGTGTGTTGCGCAACTGGAGAGACAAGATAAAATTCCCGCAAGACGCTCCGCAGTACTACCGTGATTTACCGTCCGGTCTTACTCCGGCCGAGGCGGGAAAACTGTGTCAAGCGGCCAAAGTGGCCAAAGGCAGGAGTGAGCTTTTTACAGCGACACTTATCGACCTGTGTGTAAAAGGTTTTTACACCATGAAAGGACGTAACCTGGGCGAAAAAAACCGCCCGAAGGATATCTTTATAAAAATTTTTAGTGGCAAAAACGAAACAGCTTTACAAAAGCATGAACGTACATTGCTCAAACTTATCAAAAAAGCACTTCCGAGAGGCGGGAGCCTGGAGGATTTTAAAGACTATATTGAAAATAACAAGGAAGATGCCTCTGATATTTTATCGGGATTTGAAGAGGACTGCACAGATAATTTGGTTAACAAGGGTTATATTGCCGTATCCAAACGGGGTGGCATACAAATTCTCTGGATACTACTGGCCATTGCTACGTTAATCCTGGCTTTTTGGGCAATGTCCGGCATGGCCATATTGGCTTCCTTTATTGCCCTTTTCCTCAGTTGCCTTGCAGGAATGAGTGCCGGGGGCAAGTACCGGCCAACGGAAAAGGGTATAAAAGAAGCGGCGTTGTGGCGTGGCATGAAGAATTTTTTCAACGACTTTACACTGTTTGATGAAAAAGAACTGCCGGAGCTGCCTATATGGGAGCGTTTCCTGGCTTATGCGGTAGCCCTCGGGGAAGCGGAAAAACTCCTTAAAGAACTGCCGCTAAAATATCCGCAAATGTCTGAAGATATTGCAGATGGGTTACCCGTACTGTATTATATTAGTGACAGTGATGTGTATAGCGTCTTTGATGATGTGGGATCCGAATTGGCTAGCGCTGCCACCTGGAGCAGCAGCAGTAGTGACGGCGGCTCCTGGAGCGACGGTGGCGGCGACGGTGGCGGATCGTCCGGAGGTGACAGCGGCGGAGATAGTGGCGGAGGCGGCAGCGCCGACTGAGAGTAGATAAAAAACAAGGGGGTTTTCGATATGTTTGGTATAGTAGGCGGCGCAGGAGCGCTGGTGGCTCTTGGAACTGTTTATATGTATAATGATTTGGTAAAAACGAGGCTGAAGGTTGATAACCAGTGGAGTCAAATAGACGTGCAGCTTAAAATGCGTGCCGATCTTCTGCCCAACTTGGTGGAAACTGTCAAAGGCTATGCAGCGCATGAAAAAGCAACTCTCGACGAGGTGATAAGCGCCCGGTCACGTTATCTGACGGCAAAGACGCCGGAAGATATGATGAACGCCTCCGGGGAACTTAGCGGAGTATTGTCGAAGCTCTTCGCCCTTTCGGAAGCTTACCCCGACCTGAAGGCCAACCAGAACTTTCTGGACCTACAGGGGCGTCTGGCCGACATCGAGGAAAAAATCGCTAACTACCGGCAATTTTACAATGATACTGTCATGATGTACAACCAAAAAATCCAAACAGTGCCGACCAATATAGTGGCTGCGCTGTTTAGCTTCAAAGAAAGCTCCTTCTGGCGGGCGGATGAAGCAGACAAAGCGCTGCCGAAAGTGAAGTTTTAAGTAAAAATAACTAAGGCCACAGGCATGCGCCTGTGGCCTGTTTATGTTATATAAGAAATTTTTCATAAACATATTGCCAAAATTTGGTGAATGATATAAAATATAGTCAAAAGGTCAAAAAGTTAAAAAGAAGAACTACATAATTACTATATTGTAAAAAGCTAGCAGTACTCCCATTGTCAGGAGGGCGATGATGGCAACCTCCAGCATTTCAGCGCGCCGGTTGACCACTTCCTCGTTGAGGATGCCGTAAGTGCGCTGGATAACGGACATTTTAGCGTCGATGCTTTTCCTCCAGGAATCCGCGCGCAACAGGCGGATATAAAGTGCGTACACTCGGGCGTAGAAAACGTCTTCCGTTACCCGGAGCGAGTTGTTTATGCGGCCAGTTAGACCTGTAACATCGGCCATCAGGCTCATCAGGTTGCCGCGTATGCGGCGGTAGTTTTTGAGGCGCTGCTTGCCTTCTCTGGTGTTGGCATCGTCTATCTCGTCGTACATGGCGTCGATGGCATTTTCCAGCATCATATCATAATATCTGAGTTCAAGGAATTGTGCATTGGCAAACTCCAAAAGGTCCGGTATGTCCATGCTGCCGGATGGGTCATAGACCAGGGCCGAGTCCCAAGTGAGGTAAGCGATGTCGTCGGCGTAAGACAGCCGGTTGGAGAGGGTTTCTTCCCGCATCTGCTGGCTGATCGGCGCGTGGTCTTTCAAAAGCAGCGGGACGATATCCCAGTCTTTGCTGAGTTCGTGGAAATAATACACCACCATGTCCTCTTCAAATTCCGGTTCGCGCGGTTTTGCAAGAGCTTGCCCGATAGTTCCGACGACCAGATCGACAAATTCGCGCACTTTGTCTTCCGGCATATTTTCAGTGGCGATAGCCAGATCAAGATATTCGGCATAGCTGGTGGTTGCCGACAGGTCAAAGCGCATGATGATACTAATGACGCCGATATCGTAGATGCGCGCACGTATCTCGGCCAGGAGGCTTTTCTCGCCCAGGGCGATCTCGTGTGAGCCGAGCTCGACAGAGACAGGAGGGTTCTTGAAAGCTATCGCCTTCGGCGACACACGCTCAAGGCGCAGCCGGGAAGCGATCTTGTTGCGGGCGGCCCACAAGGCCTGCACGTGGTCGAGGTCGATCTCGTCGGCTATATCAAAGAGCCGGTATACTATTATCGCGCTGTTCATAAATATAGCCTCCAGTTGAACATAAAATACTTTAATTGTGTTTATTATACCATTGTAAAAAACTTTTGGGAGGGATTTTCATGAATCCGGAAAATTACAGCGAAATGACCAGCCAGTTGCTTGAACTGGCGCAAAGAAAAGCACTGCTCAACTATAACCAGGAACTGGGCGGTGTACATATCCTTTCCGCACTGGCGGAAACAGATAAATTCTTGACTTTCTTGCTGGCCGAGGGCAAGGCGGATAGCGCGGCCTTCAAAACTGCGGTGGAGGGGCTTTTGAAGCGCCTGCCCGCCGTGCGTGGACAGGAAAGCGCGCTCAGGATGAACGCAGCGGCCAGCCGTATCCTCATGCGGGCTGAAGAGGCGAAAGACAAGGAAAAAGCCCCCTCACTCGAACCCCTGCATATACTGTGGGCCTTGGCCGAAGACGGCGAGAGCGAAGTGGTGGACCTGTGCAAAAAATACGGTATCACCAGAAAAAGAATAGATCAACTGGCCCCGGCCTATAAAGCCGCGCACGGCGAAGACGACGCTACCCGCCAGACGCTCGAAAAATACGGACAGGACCTGACCGCCAAGGCGCGGACAGGTAAGCTCGACCCAGTCATCGGGCGCGACGAACAGATACGCCGTGTGGTGGAAATACTTTCGCGGCGCAAGAAAAATAACCCGGTACTCATCGGCGAGCCGGGCGTTGGTAAAACAGCCATAGTAGAGGGCCTCGCCCGGCGCATCGTGGCCGGTGACGTGCCGGAGATGCTCAAAGGGAAAACCCTCTACGCGCTCGACCTGGCAGCTCTCGTAGCGGGGGCAAAGTTCCGCGGGGAATTTGAAGAACGGCTGAAAACCGTTTTGAAAGCGGTCACCGATTCAGACGGCGAGATCATCATGTTCATCGACGAACTGCACACGGTAGTCGGCGCGGGCGCGGCAGAAGGATCGATGGACGCGGGTAACATTCTAAAACCCATGCTGGCGCGCGGTGAACTGCGCTGCATCGGCGCCACTACTCTCAACGAATATAGAAAGCACATAGAGAAAGACGCCGCCCTCGAGCGCCGCTTTCAGCCGGTCATGGTACGCGAACCCAGTGTGGAAGATACTATTTCCATACTGCGCGGCTTAAAAGAGCGCTACGAAGTGCACCACGGAGTAAGAATAAAAGACTCCGCGCTGGTGGCGGCAGCGGTATTGTCTGAGCGCTATATCGCCGACCGTTTCCTGCCGGACAAGGCCATCGACCTGATGGACGAAGCAGCGGCCCGTTTGCGGACAGAAATAGACTCTCTCCCTGCCGAACTCGACGAGATAAGGCGGCGCATTTTGCAACTGGAGATAGAAGAGGCCGCCTTGTCGAA
>JAVBNN010000036.1:0-35313 GCA_031551525.1 Acidaminococcales bacterium | reverse complement strand
CAACGGCGCAGGCTACTCATGCTGCTGCTAAGTTCCGACGCTACAGTTTTTACACAAGCACCAGCTTTTCCCGCCATTTTTACTGCTGCCAGTTTGAATTGGTTGGCATATATGGCTCTTTTCATTAAACTGGACTACTTTCGCGCTTAACTTCATGTCCAGTTTATTATACCCTTTCCAGTTTTCAGTGTATCACACTGTCTAACTTTTGGGGTGCAGTTCAATTTTGCCGGCTTTTTAAAATTGCTATTTTATGAACGTTCCATTGTTGAGTTCGCGGTAGGCCACATCCAGTTCAGCCGGTGTATTCATCACGATGGAACCGCGCCAGGCGACTTGTTCGTGAAGCGGCTGTGCGGCGGCCAGGATAAAATGCAGCCCGTCATCGCCGGATTGGGCAAACAATTCTGTGCCTGCGCCGAACAATACTGCTGTTTTTGCATCGATATGCCGGTCATGTTCCGGAGAAAACCAGCCCGCGCCCGCGAGTGCATATATAAAAAGCGCGGCATTTTTATCAGTATTTAGCTTCCAGGTGGCGTTTGCCTTTAGCTTTACGTCCATTAAAAGCACTTTTACATAATCGCCCTGGGTGGGGCCGGTAGCGTTTTTATAACGGCCGGCAATAACTTTTATACGCCCGGCCTCTTCGTCGATGACAGGTATTTTGGCGACCGGCAGGTCATGGTAAGCTGGTGGGGCCATTTTGTCTTTTTGCGGCAGGTTGACCCACAGTTGTATGCCAAGCATACGCGGCACGGGGCGGGGCATTTCCTGATGCAATATGCCGTTGCCGGCAGTCATCCACTGGCAGCCGCCATCGGTGATGTTTCCATGGTTGCCGATGCTGTCTTGGTGCTCAATATTACCATGAACAAGATAGGTGACAGTTTCTATGCCGCGGTGTGGATGCCAGGGGAAGCCTGCTATATAATCTGCTGGGTTGTCGGTGTCAAAAGCATCGAGGAACAAAAAAGGGTCAAAGTCTTTGACATGCGGCCTGGCGAACACCCTGTTTACCTTGACGCCAGCGCCGTCGACCTTTTCGAGGCCCTTAAGGGTTTTTATTACTTTGCGCACGGTAATCCCTCCTTAAGTTTTAAAGATGGTATAATAAGAGCTGTTATAAAGGGGGTGCTCCAGATGCATAGGATAAATGTAGTCTTGTTCGATGGTTTTGAAACACTTGATGCCTTTGGCCCGGTCGAGCTCTTGGGCCGGTTGTCCGACCAGTTCGCTCTGGGGTTTTATTCAGAAGCGGGCGGACAGGTGGCCAGTACACAGGGCGTCAAAGTGGCGACACTGCCTTTTTCCCAAATGACGGGGAAATATAGTCTGCTCATTCCCGGAGGCATGGGAACGCGGACACTGGCTGGCGATGAAAATTTTCTTCGCAAACTTAAAGAAATAGCCGCCAAAGCCGAATATATCTTGTGTGTGTGCACGGGCAGCGCCCTTTTGGCGCAGACGGGCCTCTTGGCGGGACGCCGTGCGACCAGCAATAAACGCGCTTTTGAATGGGTGTCTTCACTGGATAAAAGCGTTGCCTGGCAGCGCCGGGCGCGCTGGGTAGTGGACGGCAATATTTATACCTCGTCGGGCGTATCGGCGGGTATGGATATGGCGCTCGGATTTGCCGCCGACCGCTGTGGCCGGGAAGTGGCCGAAGAGTCCGCGCTTGGCGCGGAGTATATCTGGAACAGCGACCGGGAAAACGATCCATTTTCTTTACCCTAATATAACATGCTTGAAGCCTTCTATAAAAGATAAAAAATTTGATTGACAGATATTTTAGGTGATGTTATATTGAAAAGAATTTAACAACGCCTTCCAAAAGGGAGTAGTCCAAGAAATACAGTCAACATACTGGCTCCGGCCTGGCTGTGTTTATTGATGAAAATCAATTGGCGAGACTTTTGGCGCTTTATGCGCCGGGAGTCTCGTTTTTTATATAGCAAAAACAAAAATGGGGGGATTGTTCATGACAGCTTTTCTGATGTCGTTTGCGCTTATTTTTGCCGCGGAAATGGGTGACAAGTCCATGTTATTGGCACTGGCTTTCGCGACGCGTTATTCCTGGCACACAGTACTGGGGGGAGTATTTTTTGCCACACTTTTAAATCATCTGGCGGTAGTCTGGCTGGGTACATATTTGACCCACGGTTTGCCGATGGAGGCCATCAGCCTTGTATGTTCGCTATCTTTTATCTGTTTTGGCCTGTGGACTTTAAAGGGAGAAGAAGCGCAAGAGGAAAAGACCGCATCTAACCGTTCGCCGTTTTTGACTGTGGCGGTAGCCTTTTTCCTGTCGGAGATGGGCGACAAGACACAACTGGCCACACTGGCTCTGGCGGCCGAATATCAAAACATGCAGGCTGTATGGCTGGGCACTACTCTTGGCATGACTCTGGCTGACGCGGCCGGTATCCTGATCGGGCGGGCCATGGGCAAAAAAATACCGGAAACGCTTATACAGGCAGTTTCCGCATCTATTTTCATTGTGCTTGGCCTGGCCGGATTTTATGAAGCCTTGCCGGAACACACTGATAAATGGCTGCCGGCGGTCTTTTTTACCAGCACAGTGTTTTTAGCCGGGTATCTTATAGGCAAACCGCTTTTAACCAAAGTAATGAGTACGTTTGCTAAGGAAGAAGTGGTCTGAATTTATTTAATGTATAACAACTAACCCAAACCCCTGGCTTTTTAAGCCAGGGGTTATTTATTGTGGCTACTCACGGTGGGCGCCTGTGAGCAATTTTGCCTGTAGGGTTTAACTCAATATTATGCGAAACTGTTTGCTAAACCGTACAAGCCGCCCGCGTTTAACCTGCGTCAAACCGGCAATTTTTAACTGATGGGTTGATTGGATTGACTTCATGAACAAGTTGCCGTGGTTTATTTAACTTTAAAATCAATTAGGCAAATATTAGACCGTATTTTGGCCAAAAACCGGCTAATTTTTGACCTAAATACTTTTTCACTAAATTGAAAATACAATAAAACAGGTGTTTTTTTCTGCAAAAATACATTTGGCATAATATTTGCTTTTAAGTTTTATACAAAAGATCTTTTTATTGTTTTTTAGACAACAAATACGGAGATAACGGGGGGTGCTTGATTTGGGAAGTATGAGAGAGGTTGTTGCCGAGTTTAAAGACAGCGACAAACGGGCAGAATTAGGCGGCGGGGCCAAAAAAATCCAAAAGCAGCATGAAGATGGAAAACTGACTGCGCGCGAACGTATCGACACACTATTTGACAAAGGAACTTTTGTCGAACTGGATAAATTTGTGGAACACAGGTGCACTAACTTTGATATGCCGGACAAACACGGCATAGGCGATGGCGTAATAACCGGCTATGGAAAAATAGACGGCAAGATCGTTTACATCTATGCCGATGACTTTACGGTTTTTGGCGGTTCATTGGGTGAAATGCATGCGAAAAAGATTTGTAAAGTATTGGATATGGCCTTGGAAAAAGGCGCGCCCATCATCGCATTGCATGATTCAGGCGGCGGGCGCATCCAGGAAGGTGTGGACGCCAAACATGGTTATGGAGAGATTTTTTACCGCAATTCCATAATGTCCGGCGTGGTGCCGCAAATAGCGGTCATTACGGGGCCGTGTGCGGGCGGGGCGGTTTACTCTCCGGCGTTGAACGATTTTATTATCATGGTCGACAAACTCAGCTACATGTTCGTAACAGGGCCCAAAGTATGTAAATCTGCCCTTAATGAAATAGTTAGCAACGAAGAGTTGGGCGGAGCGTATTCGCAAAGCTGCAAAAGCGGTGTAGCGCACTTTATGGTGCCCGATGAAATGTCTTACTTCGCACTTATAAGAGAACTGCTTTCTTATATGCCGATAAATAACAGGGAAAAACCGCCTCTCTTGAAAAACGATGATCCAGTCGAGCGGGTAGTGGATGAACTCCTCGATATCGTTCCCACCGAACCCAATCAGAGTTATGACATGGGCAATGTCATAAGCGCTATAGTCGACAACGGTAAGTTCCTGGAAATACAGCCTCTTTTTGCCAAAAATATCATTATAGGTTTTGGCCGTATGGATGGACAGAGTGTAGGTATAGTCGCCAACCAACCCAACAACATGGCCGGGTGTATCGATATCAACGCAGCGGATAAGGCTGCCCGTTTCATCCGTTTTTGCGACGCGTTCGAGATTCCCATAGTTTCCCTGGTGGATGTGCCCGGCTTTTTGCCCGGTATGGCGCAGGAATTTGGCGGCATCATCCGCCACGGTGCCAAAATGCTTTACGCTTACTCGGAAGCTACCGTACCAAAAATAACAATTGTATTGAGAAAAGCTTACGGCGGAGCGCAAAATGCCATGTGCAGCAAAGAACTGCGCGCGGATCAGCTGTTGCTCTGGCCGACCGCGGAGATCGCCGTAATGGGCGCTGAAGGCGCGGCAAATGTCGTTTTCGCCAAAGAGATAGCCGCTTCCAATAATCCCATGGAAACACGGAGAGAAAAGATAGAAGAATACCGTAAAATGTTCTCTACGCCATTTGCCGCAGCTAAAAGAGGCTATGCCGACAGGATAATAGAACCGCAAAACACGCGCGTTGAAATCATACGCGCGCTAGAAGCATGTAAAAACAAATCTGCCAAACTGCCTTACAAAAAACACAGCAATATACCGTTATAATTTATTTATTTTAAAAGGAGGTTTTTGTTAATGAAAAAACCATTAGAAGGGGTAAAAGTGCTTGATCTGACGAGGATATTGTCGGGGCCGATGTGCACGATGATATTGGGTGATTTAGGAGCAGAGATCACGAAAGTAGAGCCCTGGCCAAACGGAGACGATTCGCGCGGCAACCCGCCATTTGTCAAGGAAGAAAGCATGTACTTTGTCAGTCTGAATCGCAACAAAAAAAGTATTGTGGTAAATCTTAAAGAAGACTCTGGCAGAGAACTTTTCAAAAAAATGGTCAAAGACGCAGACATACTGGTAGAAAATTTCCGGCCGGGCGCTATGGAAAAATTGGGTTTTTCTTATGATGTGCTTAAAGAAATAAATCCCAAATTGATCTACTGTGCGGTCTCCGGGTTCGGTCACACCGGTCCTTATAAAGGCCGCGCCGCTTACGATGCGGTTATCCAAGCTATGGGCGGTGTCATGAGCGTTACGGGGCAACCCGGCTCTAACGGCACCAGAGTGGGTACATCCATAGGCGATGCCACGGCGGCTCTTTTTGCCTCTATCGGTATATTGGGCGCCCTGCGCGTAGTAGAACAAGGCGGCCCGGGACAATTTATCGACATAAGCATGCTCGATTGCCAGGTAGCTTTGGTGGAAGGACAACTGGCGCGTTATTTCGGCACCGGCCAGATTCCCAAACCGGTCGGCAACCGCCATGCCACAGCCACACCCTTCGATCTTTTTAAAACCAAAGACGGCAGTTTTATCGTTGCTATACAGAAAAATTCCATGTGGGAAAAACTGTGTAAAGTAATGCAGTTGGAAGAACTGGTGAAAGATCCGCGCTTTGAGACAAACGCTACCCGCTGCGATAACGAAGCGGCGCTCAAGGCCATACTGGCGCCGGTCTTTGAGACCAAGGCCAGCAAAGAGTGGATGGCGCTGATGGATGAAGCCGGCATAGCTTACGGCCCGCTGAATAACATGGCCGATATAGTAGCTGACCCGCACATCAACGCCCGTGAAATGATCGTTGAAATACCGGGTCACGCCAAACTTGGCGACGTTAAATACCCCAATACCCCGATAAAATACTCCGAAACCAAATGCGGCATCAATTTCCCGGCGCCAGTCCTCGGGCAGCACACAGATGAAATACTAAAAAGATTTGGCTACAACGATCAGGACATTCAAGATATGAAAGCAAAACAAGCAGTAAAATAAAATGTTTATGTATTAACAAGGCGGGCAGTACTCCGGCATACGGGTTAACTTCTACTGCCCTTCTTACAAATCTTACATTAAGGAGTGTGTAGTATGTTCCTGTCTATTGTAGGAGTGTGCGTTCTTCTGTTAGCTATTTACATGTTGATAAAACAGTATGAGACCAGAATGGTTCTTTTTATGGCCGGCATGGTCATGTGCCTTGCGGCAATGGATCCGATGGCTGCCTTTAAAGGCTTTACTGCCGCCATAAAAGGCTCTACCATGATCGAAATAATCACGGCCTCCATGGGTTTTGCCATGGTTCTCGAACACACGAAATGTGACAAACACCTTGTACACCTTCTCGCCAACGGTTTGAAAAAAGTCGGTCCGGCCCTCATCCCCGGCGCGGTACTGGTTACAGCTTTCGTGCATATTTCCGTCCCCAGTGCAGGCGGTTGTGTAGCGGCAGTTGGTTCCGTGCTTATCCCGATACTTATCGGCGCGGGCGTACACCCTTATATGGCGGCGTCTACCGTCTTTGCCGGCACTTTTGGCTGGTCGCATCTTTCACCTGGTTTCCACCAGGTAGTTATCGTTTCCGAGGCGACAAAAAATACTCCCGTAGCGGTTGTCGCAAACCTGTTCAACTCCACTTTGATAATCGGCATAGTAGTAGCTCTGGGCGTAACCCTTGTAGCCTACATGCGCAAAGAGCATAAAGGTTATGTAAAAGAACAGGATGTAGAAGATTTTAAAGTAAATCTGCTGTATGCGCTGATCCCGCTTTTGCCCCTGGCCCTTATCATCCTCGGCACCTTCAACGTCGTTCCCGTATTGAAAAAGCTGGCTATCTCACACGCCATGATCATCGGCGTTATAGCAGCCTGTCTTGTTACCCGTACCAAACCCGGCGATATTTCCAATGCCTTCTTTAAAGGCATGGGCAGTGCATTTGGTCACATTTACGGTATCATAATCTGCTCTACCGTATTTGTTGCCGGGTTGACCGCGACCGGCCTTTTGAAAGCCATGCTCAACTTCATGAGCAGCAACCCTGACATTGCGAAAGTCACCGGTTCTTTTGGCCCCTTTCTCTTGGGCGTTATCTGTGGCAGCGGCGACGCGGCGTCCGTTGCTTTTAACAATTCTGTCACACCGCACGCGGCGTCTTTTGGCATACCGCCCATGGATCTTGGCAGTGTTGCCGCCATCGGCGGCGCTCTTGGGCGCACCATGTCTCCGATTGCGGGAGCGGCTATGGTGGCTTGCGGCTTGGCCGGCGTCACCAACCCTATGGAACTGGCAAAACGCAATGTCTTCCCGATGTTTGTCGGTGCCATAGTTATGTCGATACTGTTCCTTTACGCAAAATAATATGGTAGAATTATAAAAACCAGATAATTTTGGCCAAAACAAATGCAGTTAGTATTATGCAAAATGTGTTTTGGCCAATTTTTTCAAAAAAAATTGGGCGAGTTTAGGCGCGAGAACGGCTTCGTGGGGTGTCCTATGGCTAAGAAAAAACTCATCGGTTTGGTTGGGCAAAGTGAAGCAACCTGTATGTTCATTACTTGCCAGCTGTTACAATTTATCGGGGATTTTGCCGAAGTATTGACCTGGTGTATGGATGAAAACAGTACGCCACCCATACATTTTGAAAATGCCTCGGTATATCTTATTTCCAACCATTCTGTTTATGATGCGGCACGCTGTTGGCTGCCAATCGATAAAAAATGTATCATAGCCAACCGGGCAGTCAATATAGAAAAACTGGGCAATATCCTCGATGTTGACTATGGCGAAAACGCGCTGGTGGTGGCTACAACCGAAGAAACTTCCAACAACACGATAGACATTCTAAATACCCTCGGTGTAGATTATCTAAACCTTTACTCTTACTGGCCGAACTGCAACAAGACTTTTCCTGCCGGCATCCAACTGGCGATAACTACGGGCCTTGTGCACCTGGTGCCGCCTTACATAAAAAAAGTGATAAATCTTGGCGGCAAAGGCATCGACGTATCATCTTTTGCCGATATACTTTACGAGCTTGGTCTGCCGACAGTGCTGCTCAAAGAATTTTCCAACTACTACCTGAAAGCTATATTGGAAAACAATATACGTATCAGGCACATAGCTGAACAAAACGAAAAACTCGGCCAAAATATGGCTCGTATATTGGACAATGTTGTAGAAGCCATCATCGCCATAGATACTTACGGGAAAATTGTCCTATCCAATCCTGCTGTAGAAAAAATATTCCAACAACCCCAAAACAGCCTTATAGGCATGGACGTGTCAAAAATCATACCCAATTTTGAACAGTATTTGCTCAATGTAGACAAAGGCGATCAGGAACACATCATTTTCCTCGATAATCAGCATTACATATTGAAAAATTACCCCTTAGGCGAAAAAGGCTCAAATATCGCCACATGGGTGACGTCTCTGTTGCCAACTGAAACTGTGCAGGAACTGGATAAAAAAGTGCGGCGGGAACTACACCGGCGAGCTAACTCCGCCAAGTACAGTTTTTCCGATATTTGCGGCAAATCGGCGATAATACAAAGCACCATCCACCTGGCGAAAAAGTTTTCCAAAACCGATATGACTATCCTCCTGGAAGGTGAAAGCGGTACGGGCAAAGAACTGTTTGCCCAATCCATACATAATTTTTCCGATCGCAAGAACGGCCCGTTTGTCGCCGTCAACTTTGCCAGTATGCCCGAACATCTTATAGAAAGCGAACTGTTCGGTTATGTGGAAGGCGCGTTTACCGGCGCCAAAAAAGGCGGCAAAGCCGGTCTCTTTGAAGAAGCGCATACCGGAACTATTTTTCTTGATGAAATAGGCAGCGCTTTACCGGATATGCAAAAACGCTTGCTCCGCGTATTGGAAGAAAGAGAAATACGCCGCGTGGGCAGCAACCAGGTAATATCTGTAGATGTGCGGGTAATAACCGCCTCGAACGTAAAACTGCAAAAACTGGTCGATACGGATTCTTTTCGCCTGGATCTGTTTTATCGCATATGTGCCGCCCCGCTTACTCTACCGGCCTTGCGCAAACGTAAAGAAGACATTTTGTTTTTGGTCGGCCAATTTGCAGATAATCTGCACCATGAGTTGAAACTGTCCCCCGAGTTGATAGATTTTTTCATGAACTATAAATGGCCGGGCAATATACGTGAACTGCAAAACATTATAAGTTACATCTGCAGCCTTGTGACCAGCGGCAAATACGCCTATCTGGAGCATTTACCAACATACATAATAGAAAGTGCCGAAGAAACCGAGTTGCCGAAAAGGCCGCTTGACAACAAGATCAAACTTTTGCAATCAGACGATGACTTCAAAAATATCATAAAAAATCCCCTCAACCGCAACCTTACCCTTTCGCTATTGGAAGCGTTGCGCCAGGCTGAAGTATTGAACAAAAACATTGGACGTAAAACCCTGCAAAAAAGCTTAGCTTCAGATAAAATAAATATGACTGAATACCAGGTGAAAGCATGGCTGAAAATATTGTGTAAGGTCGGTTACATCGAACAGGGCACTACCCGGCAGGGCAGTAAACTTACTGAAAAGGGCCGGCAGTTTATCTTGTTTATGGAACAAAACTTTTAACATACCAATAGCCAAATCCAATAAACCGGATAATGGGTCAACACACTTTATGCAAGAAGTATAATGAACTGGATATAGGATTAAACGCAAAAATATGACTTCGTGTCTGGTTTTGTGATCGCCCCAAAAACCTGGGTACGCTGAAACATAAGAAAAAACCCTGACTTAAAAGCCAGGGTTAAAATATGTGTTTCAAATTAACGGCAAACTATTCACAAGTTGGACACAGCATAATATCAATGCTATTATTCCATGTCCAGGTTTTAAATTATTTGCCGTGGACAGTTTTGGTACGGTAGGCGCCAAAGTTCAGAACGGCGGCTATGACTGATGTTATGCCGACGAAGCAGATTGCTTTTATGACAAAGGATACGTTTTCGTACATGGTTTTCACCTCCACTAGTTTTTCTTGTAAAATATATAAGCAAGTTTGATGCCAATATTTCGAAATATAAAACCTGCACAATTACTGTCTCAAAGAAAATAAGAAATAAATAGCTGGTCAAAAATGAACTATTAATTTTGTATACAAAAAAAAACCTTGATATAATGCAAAAATACAAAAACAGTTCAAATTTGAACGATTGGTCAAAAATGAACGGACAATTAAAGAAAAATAAATTCCGGAAAAATTTTTTTCAAAAAGCACATTTATAATTTGAAATTTTTTGCTAATATTGTTAAAAAACATTTTTGTCGGGCTGTGGGTTTTGACAAGGTTGACCGGATAACGTATACTTAATAAAAAGAAATGTAAGCCCTCGATCTTATATTTAGTGAAAAACGGCCTTTTGAGCGGATATATCAAAAAGGAGTTGATGATTTGCAACGCATAATTTGCACAATATTTTTTTGTCTGTGTTTTTCGGTGGCGGCTTTAGCGGCCCCGGCGGAACCCGCGAAACAGGCAAAACCAACGCAAACCGGGCAGCCAGCCGAACCGGCTAAAACCGTTGAAACGGTGGCAAAAGTAGAGCCGGAAAAACCGGCTGTTCCTGTAAAAGAACCGTTTACGGTATTGGCCAAACGCGGCATGATCGGGCCACCGGTGGACGCAGTGCAGTTGATGCTGGCCGACGGCGGTCATTATAACGGAGCTATTGACGGCGCCTTCGGCGTCGGTACCGAACAGGCGGTAAAGTCTTTCCAGGCTCAAATAGGCGTGCCGCAAGACGGCATCGTTACAGAAGACCTGATGAATATGCTCAAACATTACAGCAAACGGGCGGCCAGCGAACTGCCCAGCCGCTATAGTAAGGTTATCCAGATGGAGGCTACGGCCTACACCACCGAAGACCCGGGCTGCGGGCTTTATACCTTCCGCGGTAGCCGACTGAGAAAAGGACTGGTAGCGGTCGACCCGAATTTTATACCGCTAGGCACCCGCCTTTATGTGGTAGGTTATGGCCCGGCGCTGGCTGACGATACTGGCGGCGATATCAAGGGGAACCGGATAGATCTGGCATATGAATCGCGCCCCGAGGCTTTTAAATTTGGACGGCGCATGGTAACAGTATATATCTTGGACTAAGTTATGGACAGGCGGCTGGAGGCCGCCTGTTTTACGAGTGAAAGGGCGACGCGGCATGGAAAACATGAGTGATAAAGAAAAATTTGTGCTGGAGTTTTTGCGTAAGCAGTACGCCGAGCGCAACCAGTTTTATAACCTTTTGGGCATACATATCGAAAAAGCCTACAAGGGACACGCTGTCCAAAGCATGGTGGTAGAAGAGAGCAAACACACCAATCTGTACGCCAATCTCCACGGCGGGGCTATAATGAGCATAGCCGACTCCTGCATGGGTGTGGCGTGCGCGTCTTTGGGCAAAAGAGTAGTGACTCTTGATATGACGATGAACTTTATCAAAAGCGTAGATGTGCCGTCGCGAGTCACCGCCGAGGCCAAAGCTATACATAACGGGCGGCAGACCATCGTTATGGAAGCCAAGGTATTCAACCAGGAGGGCGAAGTCATAAGCATGACCCGTTCCACCTACTACGTCATCGGCAAATTTGATGAAATACCCGAGGATTGAGTATTAACAAAAGCACCTCTTTTGTGTATAATAAAGAGGATATTATATCGACACATGAAAAAGGTTAAGGGGGATTTATATGGACCTGGGTTTTTCCGCTGAACAGCTTGAATTTCGCGATATGGTGCGCGAATTTGTCGAGAAGGAAATCAAACCTTACGCACTTGAGATGGACAAACAAAACAAAATGCGCGATGGCCTCTTGCAAAAACTGGGCGACGTCGGCCTGCTCAATCTTATAGTGCCGGAAGAGTTTGATGGGCCGGGTCTTGATAGTGTGACTATCGCCCTCATCTATGAAGAACTCGGCAAAGGCTGTGCCGGCGTGGCGACTTCGGTGGCCGCCAACTCTCTGGCGACTTACCCGGTCATTTTGCGCGGCAGCGAAGAACAGAAAAAATTCCACTTTGATATATTAAACAGCGGCAACCTGGCCGCTTTTGCCCTCACCGAGCCCAATGCCGGCTCAGACGCCGGCTCGGTGGCCACCACCGCAGTCAAAGAAGACGGCTACTACACCCTCAACGGTACCAAGACTTTTATCACCAACGGCAGCATAGCCGAAGTATACACCGTATTTGCCAACACCAGAAAGTCCGCCGGTATCAGGGGCCTGACCGCCTTTGTAGTGCCAAAAGATACGCCCGGCTTCTCTTTTGGCAAAAAAGAAGACAAAATGGGCATCCGCGCCTCCACGACCTGCGAGCTCATCCTCGACAACGTCAAAATACCTGAAAGCAGCCGCCTCGGACGTGAGGGCGAAGGATTCAGGATAGCCATGACCACCCTTGACGCAGCGCGGCCCTTTGTCGGGGCAGTATCTGTCGGTATAGCGCAAGCCGCGCTTGACATGGCCATAAAATATTCCCGCGAACGCCGTCAGTTTGGCCAGCCTATCGCGTCATTCCAACTCGTGCAGGCCATGCTCGCCGATATGGCTATGAAAGTAGAAGCGGCCCGCCTCCTCGTCTTTAAAGCCTGCTGGCTGCGCGACAGCAAACAGGAATTTAGCAAAGAAGCCGCCATAGCGAAATGCTACGCCGCCGACACAGCCATGGAAGTCACCACCGACGCCCTCCAGGTACTGGGCGGCTACGGCTACTCCAAAGAATACCCGGCGGAAAAATACATGCGCGACGCCAAAATCATGCAAATCTACGAAGGCACCAACCAGATACAACGACTGGTCATCGCCAATAAACTGCTGTACTGACAAATATGAGGGTAGCTGCGGCTGCCCTTTATATTTTACCGGCGTAAAAGGAGAAAGCTATGTACTTTGACGAAAAACTTAAAGACCTGCGGATAAAAAAGGGCCTCACGCTGGAAGAACTGGCGGATGCTTTAGGCATCTCCGAGTCGGTCCTCGAATCTTTGGAAACAGGCTTTCAAGACCCCAATGACAAAGAAATGAAAAAAATAACCGGATACTTCGGCGTAACAGCCGAATCTTTAGCCGACGACCAGCCTACAGTGAACGCCATGTCCATACTGTTTGAAAGCAGCGACAAACTCGATATGGGCGCGCTCGCTCTGGCCGCCAAACTGCCCGGGGCAGGGGCGGGTATGGCGGCAAAACTCTCTCCTGCCAAAAAAGAGGCCACAGAACCGGCAACAGATAAAGACCATATCTCCGGGGACGAATACTTCATGAGCATAGCGCTGCTTGCCGCCATGCGCAGCAATAGCGCTATAGAAGCGGGCGCCTGCCTAGTGCATGAAGACGGCCGCATCCTCGGCGCAGGCTATAACTCCCTGCCGGACGGCTGTTCAGATGATACCTTTTCCTGGACGGCGGAAGGCGAACTGGCCGACACCCAATATGCCTGTGTCTGCCACGCCGAACTTAACGCCATACTAAGCGCCGCTACGTCCCTTAAAGGAGCGAAGCTGTACAGCACATGCTACCCTTGTAACGAATGCGCCAAGGCCATCATCCAGTCCGGCATAAAAGAAGTGATGTACCTGTCAGACAAACATCGCGACACACAAGAACGAACAGCCGCTGAGCGCATGTTTCAAAGCGCCGGAGTTGCCGTGCGGCAGTATCAGGAAACAGGGCGGGAAGTGAAGTTGTTGTTGTAAAAATAATGATCACGCCTCAAAATACGGCAATAGATACAAAACCCCTATTAGCTTTTGCTAAAAGGGGTTTTGTACTGTGCGGAAAAAGAAAAAGCCTCCGAGCAAACCTCGAAAGCCTGATGTGTACTGGTGGGGTTAAACGGATTCGAACCGCTGGCCTCTTCGATGTCAACGAAGCGCTCTAACCAACTGAGCTATAACCCCATATGGAACATTATTGATTATAACTGGTGTTTTAGGGTTTTGTCAATGGTTTATTGCTATAGTTTTAGGTGTTAGCGCATAAAGTAAATAAAAAGTGGAATGTACTGTAAATTAACAGGAGACAGGCAGTTCCCTGCTGTAAATGTAGAGCAGTGTTTAAATTTGCAACAGGGGCAATCGTTACTTTTTGTTTAGATGTTGTTTTATCCATTTCACTAAATCTTCTACAGAACAGCTCCCATCAGCCAAAGACAGGCCTAAAAAGACTAGTTCACTATCAGAACAAGTAAGGATATAACCGTTTTGATCAAGAAAGACAGCCATAGCCAATATACCGATTCTTTTGTTGCCATCTATGAAAGGGTGGTTGTTAACGAGTGAATAGCCTAAATGTGCGGCCTTTTCTTCAATGGCTGGGTACAGGTCTTTGCCTTCAAAGGTTTGAAAAGGGGAGTGGACAGCAGAACTCAATAGCCCTCTGTCTCGCAGCCCATGACTGCCGCCAGTTTCTTCTATCATCAGGTGGTGTATGGCCATAACGTCTTGTTCAGTAAGCATCTTCATTTGGCTAATTCCAGAAAAGCGGCTTTGTGACTAGCTAAAAATCTTGCCGCGATTGTTTCTACACTTTCATCTTTAGTAAGTTCTTCCTTCTGGAATTTGTTAAAGTCTATCAAAATGTACTTTGGCGTATTGTTCTTCAAAATAACAGCCGAACCGTTTTCATCAACCAAACGCGCGACTTTGGAAAAATTCTGATTTGCTTCACTTATAGGAACTATGTTTTTCAAATTGACTTGCATACTATCGCCCCCTTTGACTTTATTATATAATTAATTTAGGATGAATTCAACCTAAAATTTTAATGTTGGTGTTTTCCACAGTCTATTTTGTTTAGCGCAATAAGTATGACAGAGCGAACAATACGTAACAATACGTAACAATACGTGCTGTAATATTTTCAACAGACACAAAGACGAAATACCAACCGGAACCCTGAGAAAGATACTTAAGGACGCAGGTCTAAAGGAGTGATACAAAGATATGAAATATGTTTATCCCGCTATATTTACCCCGGAGGCCACAGGCATAAAGAAGATACACGCTGACAAGAAGGCCTTTGCCAGCCTTGTAAGCGCTGATACATTGGAATACCGCAAGCGTTACGACAAGAGCGCAGTAAAGAAAACCCTCTCAATACCTAAATGGTTAGACACTATGGCACAGGAAAAAAATATAAACTTCTCTAATACCCTGCAAAATGCGCTCAAGAAGCGGCTGGGGTTGCTGTAAGAAGGCCAGCGGTTTGGCCGGGGGCCACGGGGGAGGCAGGGCTGAGGCTCTACTGTGTAAATACCCTCTCACAATTTTTCAACAAAAAAGGCCCTCAAGGTTAATCTCTGAGGGCTGGACTTTTAAGAAACTATTTGATACGCCTGAGGGACATGGGGGAACTGTCACTGCCTGAATTTATAATATGCCCGCTCAGAATTGTTCAGTAAAAATCACTTTGGAAACAGATTAAATGTCCAGTAGTTTGTCCAGCAGTTGGAATGCCAAAATCTTTAGGTATACCAAGGGTGAATAACGATTTTTAAACTCTGAAAACCGCTACTTGAAAAACACAGTTATAACGCAAAAAATAGATAGGCACTGGCTAATCAGCCTCCTTGACATCGAAGCGGTCTGCGGTTCGAGTCCGCCTAACCCCACCAGTAAACATCAAGCTTTCAGCGTTTTTGCTGAAAGCTTTTTTGCATTTGTGGCAGACTAGTTTTACCGCTGCTCTTTATCGTTATTCTGTTTTTGCAATTCAGAATTTCTTTTTAGTTCGTAAAATGATAATATAGTTTTGAGTTAATAAAATTGGAAGAATGGCAAGCATTTTTGGACAAAGCCTTTTTGCTGTATTGCTGGCGAAATAGTAGCTGAATATGACCAAAAGGGAACGTCCCCCAATCGTCCAATGGTTTGGAGTGCAGATATATGTATACATGCCATCAGATTGTTAAAATTACAGGTGTTTTATGCTTGCTGTTTTTTCTTTGTGCTTATACTGTACACTCAAAGACCAGTGCAACGGCTAATAGGGAGAAAGAGCATGGCTTTGCCAATTTACCGGCTACCACAGCACAAGTTGTCTTGGTTGTCAGTTCAGGTAGCAATGCTAAAATTTATTTTTATGAAAAAACCAATAATGTATGGCATGAATACGAAACAATGCGCATAAACGGATTTGTTGGGGAAAATGGCGTATCGGATGAAAAAATTGAAGGAGACCTTAAAACACCGCTCGGCATGTATCGTATCGGGTCGGCTTTCTATATAGGAGAGTTGCCGCAGACCAAGCTTCGCAGCTTTGCGATAACAGACAATACTTATTGGGTTGATGATCCAAAATCGAGGTTCTATAATCGTCTTGTTGAAGGAACAACCGAAAAAGACTGGAACAGTGCCGAACATATGATGAGCGGCGGCATAAATTATAGTAATGGTTTTGTGATTGAATATAATGCCGAATGTGTGCCGGGCGCAGGTAGCGCGATTTTCTTTCATGTAAGTTCCAAGAAAACAACTGGCTGTGTTGCTGCTAGTGCTGTAGGTGTTAAGGCATATCTTGCCAAACTGGATATAAATAGTAACCCCTACATAATTATTGCATGTGAAAATTCCAAAATTCCTCTGTCTTACCAGTAAAAAACGTCTTTGACTTGCTTTAAAAAGGAACAGCCCTTTGGCTTATCCAGCCAAAGGGCTGTTTTTACTCCGCCAGCGGTACTTCTTCGTCAGCGGCTTCAGTCATTTGCGCGTTGCCGTCTGCTATTTTTACCGGGTCGAGGAGGCTTGCGCTGATGAAGGTAAGCCCGCAGACGGCCAGCATGAAGAAGCCGACGTTTTTAAATATGCCGGCCAGCCCCGGAAAGAGGTTCCAGGCGACGATGGCGATGATCGAGGAGAGGACGGTGGGGAAGCCGGCGCGTTTGCCGGTGAACTGCGGGAACAAGAGGGCGCCGACGACGATAAACGAGGTGCCGATGGCGAGCGAGAGGGATTTTTGCATGGCGCCGAGAATGGAGCCCATTTGCGTGGCGATGATATAGGTGATAAAACTGCTGACTATGACTATAGTTTTATTGATGATGTTTTCATAGTTGCCGTTTTTAGGAACTTTGTAGAGTACGTCGTTGCGTACTGTTGTGGCCAGACCGATGATCATGGAGCAGGCGGTACCCATGTCGGCAGCCCACAGGCCCGAGAGGGTGATGCCGCCGAGGACGGGCGGTATGCTCATCAGGAGGATAGGGAGGGCGACCGTGGCCGGAGAGGCGGGGAAGAGGGCTTTGCTGGCTACGCCCAAGAGCGCGCAGATAAAGCCGACCGGTATCATGAGAAGGGCGCCGAGGATGTAGCCTCTTTGTGTGGAACGGTCGTCTTTGCCGGTCAGGCCGATTTGCACTACGCCCTGCACGGAGTTGGTATTGCCGAGCATAACAACTATCCAGCTGATGATGCCTATCCAGCCCATGCCTTCGGTGAAGCTGAGGTAAGGCACATCCGGCTGGGCGGCGGTAAGCACCTGGATGGCGGCCCAGCCGCCGCTTTGCGTCAAGACCATGTAGGCAGCGACGCTGACGCCAGCGTAAATAAGAAAGAGGTTTAGCACGTTGGTGAGAGATACGCTGCCCATGCCTCCGACCATGGCGACCAGCATGAAGATGATGAAGGAGAAGAAGGTGCCGTTGTTGAGGTTGAAGATGTCGGGGAGAAGGGCAGCCAGGATGGAGCCGCCGGCTTTATACTGAAGGGCGATAATGCCCGACTGGATGATGCACATGGCTATGACCATGATAAAGCCGGTCTCTCTGCCGTACATGCTGCTCACCAGGCCGCTGATGGTGCTGTAGCCGCTGCGCCGGAGGTATTTTACGGCCAGAAAGGAAGACACTACCGCGCCGATGGCCCAGGCGGTGTCGTACCAGCCGGCCGAGAGGCCTACGGTAAAAGCATTTTCAGCGATGCCGATAGTGGAGGCGCCGCCGATGGCTAGCCCCGCTATACTCGATGCGACAACGAAGGTATTGTTTTTACCTTTATAAAGGAGAAAAGACTCCTGGTCGTTTTTTGCTTTCCGCGATACATGAAAACTAATGCCAAAGAGTAGCGCTATGTATAGTCCGACGATAAGTAACGGGATATTCATTATAAGGGCCTCCTACTATATAAGATTGCCGCACAGGCGCTCGTAGTCTTCTTTTAGCTGGGGCATCACACTGCCGCCGTTGGGTATGATATAAACGTCCTTGTCTTTAAAGTCTACCTGGGCCAACAGGTCGTTTATGTGGGAGAAGGTTTTCAGCCCCATGTCCTTCACTTCCTCCGGGTCTATTTCTCCGAGGAGCAGCGTAGTGGCCTTTCTGAGGGTTTCACAGGCCGCGTAAAAGATATAGCCGCCGATGGTAAAGTCTTGCCTGAGGGCTTCGTCCAGCCGCCCTTCCTGCAAAGGTTTGTTCCAGGCGAAAAAGTCTTCTGCGCCGCCGCCCTCCTGGCACTTGGCCAACAAGATGAGCGTGCCGCCTTCTTTGACAGCACGGCTGGCATTAAAAAGTGACTTGGTGGACTGGTAGAGGTTGATGTCTTTAGGAAATCCGCCACAGCTGGCGATAACGATGTCAGCTTCTCTTTCTATAGGTAGGCCGTAGCATTTTTGCACGTAGCGGCAGCTTTCCAGCCAGGCCTGGTCAAAATCTCCGCAAAACAGTCCGCTGTATTTGGAGGCGGAGTTGACAACTACGCTGATACCAAAGGTTATGGGCAGCAGTTTAGCGGCTTCTCGCATATCTTCGTGAATGGGGTTTTCTTTTAATTTCCCGCTGCCGACTTTGAAGCAGCTCATCGGTTTCACCGGGTCGAGCGCTCGCTGGTGGTTTTGCCTGACGGTACTTCTTGAGGCCACACCGGGTACGACACTTTTGCGTCCGCCGCCGTAGCCCGACATGATGTGATGTACGGTCGCGCTGATGCAGATCACCTTGCGTCCTACCACCAAAGGGTTGACCTCTACTTCGGTGCCGCGCGAGGTCCGCCCGACATGCACCAGGTCTGGCGCGTCACAGTCATGGTCAAGGACTGTGATGCGCTCGTAGGCGTAGTCGCCCGACATCTTTTTGAGTTCTTCCGGGCTGCTTTTTCTATGTGTGCCAAGAGCAACTACTGCGGTGATATTTGAGAAAGGCACGCCCAAATCTTCGTGGAGGTAACGCACCAAAAGCCCGCACAGTATGTCCTGGCGCATCCAAAAACGGGTCAGGTCGCTTATGATGATGGTGACTTTGTCGTCCGCCGCGACCAGTTCATTGAGCGGAGCGCTGGCGATCGTTCCTTCCACCAGGCAGCGGCGGAAGGCCGTTTCTATATCGGTTATTTCATTCATGGGGTTTTCATAGATGTACTCTACACTTTTTGCGCCGTCCACCGGTATGTGGATTTTTTGTTCGCCGTATTTGAGTTCTATTTCTTTTACCATACTACCGCACCTCACACATATTTTTTATAAATCCATGCTATAAAAATAAAAAACATCCGACCCAAAGGACGGATGTTACCGTGTTACCACCTTGATTTACGTTCCCCGGCAGATGAAAAGGGGAACGCCTCGCTGTTCGTTATCGCCTGTTACGCTGCCGTTTCCGGCAGAAGCTCCGCGCCCGAAATTCATACTCTGCAGTCTGTGGCCTTACACCGGCCGGCCACTCTCTATATTTGTCGCTGTTGAGTACTACTATATGCGTTTCAACGCTCTTGACTATTCGATTGCTTTTGATTATATACCCGGGCAATATTCTTGTCAAACACTCTTTTATAGCAAGTCTTCTCTGGCCAGCTCGCCGATCATTTCCTGCTTGCCGATGACCCAGAGTATGTCATTTTTTTGGAAAATCAATGAAATATGCGGGTTTATGGTAGTGTATACGCCGCGCTCGAGGCCGAGCACCAGACAGTGCCACTCATCGCGGATCTCGGAGTCTTTTATGCTCTTGCCGATCAGGTCTGATTTTTCATCCACCACGATCGCACAGCACAAAAGAGGGGAACTTTCGTGTTGCTCGGACTGCTGCATTACAAAGTCACGCAGCGTTATGCGCTCGTGCAGTTCGGTAAAGCCTTTTCCGTAAGTATCGCAAAACAGCTTTATTTGTGCCTCTGTACCGAGGATGATGAGTGTATCGCAGTCTTTTAGGGTAACTTTGCCCCCCGGCATGTCTATATGCTTGCCGCCTCGGATTATCTGGATGATATTAACGCCGATCTTTTCACGAAACCCTAGGTCTTTTAGCATCCTGCCAGTACAGTTAGGTACTCCGTCAAGGCGGAGCATTGCTATGTGCAGCTCCTGATCAAGCCAGTAGGACTGATTGTTTTGTCCGCTACTGGTAGCCAGGAGTTTACGCTCGCGCAAGTGTTTTTCATTAAGGTTTATGATGAAGCTGGCCTCGAGGCGCAAATACTGGCCGAGCAGCCAATCGGACGAATATATGAAGTTGGCGATGGCAAAAGCTAAAAGCAGCGTCAATATAGGATGTATAGGCAGGAACTTAAAAAGTATTACCAGTATGAAGGCTATGGCTATGACAACGCGCAATAAGAGCAGCACCAGCAGCGGCAGGCGGTAGTTCTTTTTCTTGAACCACAGGGTGGCTACCAGCTCGGGGCGGCTATTTTTATTGAACAGAAGGTCTTTTAAAAAAGGCGACATCAAAACAAGCGGCACGATAGTTTCGATTGTGATGCCGAGGACACCGGGGATATTGCGTGAGATAAGGGGGCCGTAACTGAAGGCGAGAAAGACTATAGCGGTAAGTATGACCGAGTGTATGACGAGCGTGGTAAAATACTGCTTGAGAAAAGCCCGCCAATCACGGTCTTTCTTCTCGCTGGCCGGAGTTTCGCTGGTATATCTGTCGAGAAAATCTTTGGCTGCCGTCGGCAATTTTTGTTGCAGGTAGGTGTGAGCCGGAGCGGCCAGTCCTACAAAAAACGGGGTGGTAAAGGTGGTTATCACTGAAACCGCGACTACGATGGGATAGATAAAGTCGCTGGTAATGCCAAGGCTCAGGCCCAGGCCCGCTATAATGAAAGCGAATTCGCCGATTTGCGCCAGGCTAAAGCCCCCCTGCAAGGAGGTTTTTAGATCTTCGCCGGACAAAAGAAGGCCCAGCGAAGAAAATATTAACTTCCCGATGATGGTGGCTATTACCACGACAAAAATCGGAAAAGCGTAGGTCACGAGATGGGCAGGATCGACCATCATACCGACAGAAACAAAAAACACCGCGCCAAATAAATCTTTTACCGGCGCTAGAAGATGTTCTATGCGGTCGGATTCACGGGTACCCGACAGTATGGAACCGGTAATAAAAGCGCCCAACGCAGATGAAAAGCCTATATAATTGGCCAGCACTACCATGCCGAGGCACATGCCCAGCGCAACGATGAGCATGGTCTCGTCATTCATGTCTTTACGCACATAACGGAAAAATATGGGTATTATGAATATGCCCATAAGGAACCACAATATGAGAAAAAAGGACAGCTTGGCGAGACTGGCCAGCATGTGCAGTTCTGAAACTTCAGCCGAACCGGCCATGGTGGACAGCATGACCATCATGACGATGCCGGCTATATCCTCAACGATCAGTGAACCAAAGACCAACTCGGTAAATCTCTGCCCCTTGAGTTTCAAATCATCAAAAGCCTTGATGATGATAGTGGTGGAAGACATGGAGAGCATGCCGCCAAGGAATATGCTGTCCATGACATTCCAGCCCATGAGCTGTGCCGCGCCATAGCCAATGACCAACATGGAAAGGACTTCGGTAATGGCAGTGATGACGGCTGTATGTCCTACACTGCTTAGCTTTTTGAGGCTGAACTCCAACCCTAATGCGAACAGCAGGAAAATGATACCTATTTCTGCCCAGGTATGGATATTGTCTTTACCGGCGACTGTAAAAAACAAATCAAAATGCGGCCCGGCCAAAAAACCCGCTACGATGTAACCCAAAACCAATGGTTGTTTGAGTTTTTTAAATACTAGCGTGGTAATGCCTGCCGCTATGAGTATAAGAGCCAGGTCGGAAATGAGCTCTGGTAGATGGGTCATAAATGTACTCCGTTTAAGAATGGATATAATTATTTTACACTACTTTTGTGTATTTTGTAAAATTTTCTGGCTAAAAACCGAAAAAGAGGCATTTTTTGCCTCTTTTTCGTTAATTATATCAACTTTACTCTATTTTTTGCTGTGTTTAGTTAAAAAATCACGCATTTTTGAAACCGTCTCATTGCTCATCGCGTGTTCAATGAGACAGGCCTCCTGTTCGGCTGTTTGTTCCGAAACCCTAAGCACATTCAGGAGAAATTCTTTTATGGTGCAATGGCGGTTTATCACTTCACGGGCTTTTTCCCGTCCTTTATCGGTAAGATGTATGAGTGAATACTTGGCCTGGGTAGCGAGGCCCGACAGGCAAAGGTTGTGGATGGCTTTATTTACACTGGGTTTGGAAACGGAAAGATTAGTGGCGACATCGATGGAACGTACGCCTTTTTGCTCCGTATCCAAAAGATATATAGCTTCGAGATAATCTTCTATAGCAGGGGTGAGGCCGTGTTTTTGAATGATCATGGCAAGGCTCCTTAATAGAGTGATGAAAATAAATATACCATTAACTAATTATTGTAATCAAACCGTCTATTTGTCAAGGAAAATGTCAAACAGACTTGGTTTTATAGGACTGTTTTGCCGTAAAATAGCAGGGATTTTACAAAAAAAGGAGAATTGACAGACTAAAAGGATTTGCCTATTTTCAAAATACTGGAGGCCGTCCCAAAATGTATAAACGAGTGGAGAAACATTCCGGCAAGGCTGGCCTGCCGCCAGGTTCCCTGGTGTATGTAGGGGATGAGGCGGCGGCCGAATCGGTAGTAAGATGTACTGCGCTAAAAAATGAAGGGGTCATTAATTTTCCGCTAGAGGACTTTGCATCCTTTAACGCAGACCAGGAAACACAAGTTATATGGGTAGACCTCAAGGGAATAAACTCTGCCGCCAACACCGGTAAAGTGATGGATATTTTCGAACTGCACGCTCTCTTGCGGGAAGACATCCTCGACACAGGAGCCCGCCCCAAGGTAGAGCTCGACGATGATTATATATTTGTGTTGGGCAAGCGCTTTGCCCGGCAGGAAGGTTCTACGATAGACGCAGAACAGATGGTACTCATGCTCAAAGGTAAATGTGTGCTTACCATGCAAGAGACTGCGCATGACAGCTTTACCGCCATGGAAAACCGGCTTTTGTTAATGAAAGAAAAAAACCGCCATGCCGGCTATGTTTTCTATGCCCTTCTCGATACTTTGGTTGACAGCTACTATTCTTTCATCGAAAATTTTGGCGACGAACTGGAGGAACTGGACGAGGAACTTGTCTCCACCGCCGACCAGGATATTTTTAACCGCGTGCGCGTATTGAAAAATGAACTACTGCTTTTTAGACGCAGCCTGTGGGGCATGCGCGAAGTGCTGCACAAGCTTTTGAATGAAGGGGAAAAATTTTTCCCGGACAAAATGGAACCATATCTGCGCGACATTTATGAAAACGTCATGCAAATGTGGGAAACGGTCGATATGTACCGGGACATGATCGGCAGCGCGATAGAACTCTACCTGTCGAGCGCCAGCAACCGGCTCAATGAAGTCATGAAAATACTGACCATCATCTCCACCATCTTTATCCCTGTGACTTTTATCGCGGGACTATATGGCATGAATTTTAAATATATGCCGGAACTCGACTGGGAATACGGCTATCCGTCCGCTATTGCCATCATGGTCATGTGCGTGCTCGCCATGGTGAGGTATTTTAAAAATAAAAAGTGGTTGTAAAAAAGGCAGGCAAAATTGCTTTATAAATAAAGGGAGGGTATAGCATGAAATTAATGAATAAAACAGCAGTTTTTTTGGCAGTTGCGCTGACAGGAGGACTTTTGCTGGCGGCGCCGGCTCTGGCCGCGCCGGCGGAAAAACGCGATACCATAACGGTCAACGGCATGGCCGAGCGGCAGGTCGCTCCTGATACTGCCTATGTGACAGTGGGCGTGGTCACGCAAAACACAACTGTCGAAGCCGCCCGGGCGGAAAACGCGCGCAGCATCGCCAGGATAGCCAAAACACTCGCTGACTACGGTATCAGCGGACAGGCGGTCAAAACGTCCTCGTTTAACCTTTATCCCAACTACTCGGAAGAACGCAATGAACAAAGGCGGGTAGTGGGCTACACCATGGAAAACTCCCTGACCGTCGAACTAAAAAACCTTGACAAGATCGGCACTGTGATAGACGCGCTATTTGCCGCCGGAGCCAACCGCCTCGACGGAGTGCGCTTTGCCGTGGCGGGCTACGATGCTCTGCAAGACGAACTTCTGAAAGAAGCGGTGGCCGACGGCTACCGTAAAGCCAACCTGGTCGCCAGGAGCGCCGGGCGCAACGTGGGTAAACTGGCTAACGCTGTGATCAATTCCGGCGGCGGCAGCTACCAGCCGGAATACCGGATGGCCAAAAGCATGGCCGCGAACGATGCCACACAAATCTTCGGCGGCGGCATAAAACTATCGGCCAGTGTGCAACTGGCATATGAACTGGAATGAAGACCGGCGAAGGTGAATAAGAAAATGTCCGCGGCTTGAAGTCGCGGACATTTTCTTATGACTGAGGCTGTAAAGCTTCAAAAAACTTCTGTCCGCCGCCGCTTTTTTCATACAGTTTTGCAAGGATGTTGATGTTTTTTACTTCCCGACCCCATAAAAAAGCGTCTTTTGGCGAATAACAGGCGATGGTCATACGCGCGTCCGCTTTGGGCGTCTCGCCCAAAGCGTCCGAGGCGATGAGGTAGGGGCCGTTTTCGTCCGGCTCATAGCAAAATACTACCACGCCGTCCCCCTCTTCTACTTCAAAAAAGCCCATCCGGGAGAATAGTTCCCTTAATTC
This sequence comes from Acidaminococcales bacterium, assembly GCA_031551525.1. GTDB lineage: Bacteria > Bacillota > Negativicutes > Acidaminococcales > JAISLQ01 > JAVBNN01. The sequence goes on along the minus strand of JAVBNN010000036.1, from coordinate 10,442 downwards.
TTCCTGTGTCATATAGTTCACTGACGTAGCGGGCGGCTACGTTCCTTTCACTTAAAAGTCCTTAGGCGATTGGCTATAATTTATTAGAAAAAGCATATTTATTACATCGTAAGCCAAAATTCCTTGTTTGTCCAGCAGGGAAAAGGAGGGCGGGCGGCGAAACACCGTACAGTAGATTTTTTAAAGGAGTTGAGGCGTATGGCGGATTATCTCATTCAGTTCATCTGCCCGGCCTGTAAGGAACACATTGCCTGGGCGCTGCCCAAGGCCACCGTCATCTGCCCCTTGTGCGCCCGCAAGGTCAATGCCAAAAGCATGAAAACCCTCAATCCGGCCACGCTTTCATCCAAGAGCGAGCAACTTAGCCTGTTTGCCGACTATTGATATTTTTATTTGACTTTGAATTTTTCTAGTGATAAAATTTAGTCAATTGAACATAGACCTTTAAGCTGGTCCCGAGAGGCCGGTAAGGAAGCTTTCCAAAGAGGATTATCATGCCTTCTTGCCGCCCGTGGCAAGAAGGCTTTTTAATGGTCAGGAGACCGAGTGCACCCTTCGGGTACCCACAGGAGTACGCGGCCTTTGCTTCCGGCAAAACCTGCTACTCCTGCGTGCCGCGGCGCCACTGCACAGCTCCAGTGCTTTAGCGCGTAGAGATGTGGCGTACCCCTTGCGGGTGAGGATGGCAAGGAGCGGCGAATGGTCAGGATTGGCACTAATTAAACCGAAATAATATTTTTAGGAGGCAGGCTTATGGCGAAGGCTGAAGTATCCCTGAGTGGGCGCGATATCCTGGATATGGCGTCGCTGTCGGTGGATGAGTACGAACTGATTTTGAAGACTGCGGAGGAAATGAAGAGGATAATTCACCGGGATATCAAAAAGGTGCCTACTTTGCGCGGCAAGTCTATCGTTACGCTGTTTTACGAGGCCAGCACCCGCACCCGCACATCCTTTGAACTGGCGGGAAAATATCTCGGCGCAGACGTGGTGAATATCTCTACCGCCACCTCCAGCGTGACCAAGGGTGAGAGTCTGCGCGACACGCTATATACTATGGAAGCCATGCGTTTTGACGCTATAGTCATGCGCCATCCGGTGGAGGGCGCGGCGGCCTACGCGGCGGCGGCGGTCGAGCCGGTCATATTGAACGCGGGAGACGGCGCGCATGCCCACCCGACTCAGGCGCTACTCGACATGTTTACGATAAAGCAACATAAAAAGAGTTTCGCCGGCCTCAAAATGGCCATACTCGGCGACATACTGCACAGCCGTGTGGCGCGATCGAATATCGCCGGCCTGAAAAAAATGGGCGTAGAGATACATGTGGCCGGGCCGCGGCCCTTGATGCCGCGCGATGTGGAAAAACTGGGCGTGACGGTACACGACCGGGTGGAGGATGCGCTGAAAGACGCGGACGTCATCGATGTGCTGCGTATCCAGCTGGAACGCCAGAAAGTTGGCCTGTTTCCGACTACCCGCGAATACGCGCGTATCTTCGGCCTAAACGCCGCCCGTCTCAAACTGGCCAAACCGGACGCCATTATCATGCATCCCGGCCCGATGAACAGGGGTCTTGAAATATCGCCGGAGGTCGCTTATGGCGATAAGTCGGCGATCAGAGAGGAAGTTCAAAACGGCGTGGCTGTGCGTATGGCACTACTTTATTTGACACTGACGGGAGGGAAGCAGATTGAAACTGTTGATTAAAAAAGGCCGGGTGGTTGACCCTTCTCAAAATTTAGACGCGGTAAAAGATATATTGATCGAGGACGGTCGGGTGAAAGAAGTCGGCGATAACTTGAAAGACGCCTCCGCCGAAGTGTTTGACGCCAAAGGTCTGGTCGTTATGCCGGGCATTGTGGACTTGCACGTGCATCTGCGCGAGCCTGGCCTCGAAGCCAAAGAAGACGTGATCAGCGGTACTAGGGCGGCTGCCGCTGGCGGCGTAACTACGGTAGCCTGCATGGCCAACACCAGGCCGGTCATCGACAGCTCTATCCTGGTGTCCGGCCTGAAAGAACGCATCGCCCGGGAGGCGCTGGTCAACGTTGAGGTTATCGGCGCGGTGACCAAGGAGCTCAAAGGCGAAGAACTGGCGGAAATGGGCGACATGACCTTTGCCGGGGCCATGGCCTTCTCGGACGACGGCGCTTATGTGCATGACTCACGGCTCTTTAAGTCGGCGCTGGAATATGCCGCGATTTTTGATAAAACGATCATCGTGCACGCCGAAGAGCCGGCACTGGCCAAGCACGGTTTTATGAACGAGGGCTTCGTGTCCACCGAACTCGGTATCCCGGGCAACCCGACGGTGGCGGAAGACATAGCGACGGCCAGGGACATCATGCTGGCCGAATATACGGGCGCCCGGCTGCATGTAGCGCACGTGACCACCAAGGGCGCGGTGGAACTCATCCGCCAGGCTAAACGCCGCGGCGTCCGGGTGAGCGGCGAGGCCGCCGTACACCACCTGACCCTGACCGACGAAGTGGCCAGAGGCTTTAATGTGGCGGCCCGGGTGGCTCCGCCGCTCAGGAGCATGGAGCATATGGAAGCGGTACGCGCCGGGGTGAAAGACGGCACACTCGAGGCCATAGTCACCGACCACGCCCCACATGCTTTTGAAGAAAAAGATGTGGAGTTTCGCTACGCGCCCTGCGGTTTTACTGGCCTCGAAACTTCGCTCGGGGTGGTGCTTACCGACCTTTATCACGGCGGCGTGCTGACACTTAATGAAATCGCTTTGAGGATGAGCACCGCCCCGGCCGAACTGTTCGCGCTGGACGCCGGTACGCTCAAACCGGGCGCTAAAGCGGATGTGACTATATTTGACCTTGATAAAGAATGGACGGTAGACAGCGCCAAATTCTACACACGGGGCAAACTGACGCCCTTTGAAGGAAAAAAGCTGAAAGGCAAGGCTGTCGCTACTATAGTGGCCGGTGAGATTGTTATGAAAGACGGTGTGGTAAATGAATAGAGCCGGCAAACTCGTGTTGAAAAACGGTAAGGTCTTCAAGGGGTATTTCCTCGGCGAGGCGCCCGGAGTAGGCGAAGTGGTGTTCAATACCGGGGTGACCGGTTATCAGGAAGTTTTGACCGATCCGTCCTACTGCGGGCAGATAGTGGTCATGACCTACCCCCTGATAGGGAATTACGGCATAAATCCCATATACAACCAGTCCTCCCGCTCTTTTATACGCGGCTATGTGGTGGGCGAGCTGTGCGACCACCCGAGCAACTGGCGCTCGGAAGGCACGGTGGCGGATTTTCTCAAAAAGGAAAAAGTACCCTGCCTGTGCGGGGTGGACACCCGCGCGGTGACGCGCACTATCCGCGAGCAGGGCGCCATGCGCGGCGTTATAGTGCCGGAGGAGACCAGTGACGCCGAAGTAGAAAAGCTACTTGCTTTACCTGAAGAAAATAAAGAAGTGGCGGAGGTCACGACTAAAGAGATAATAAAAAAACCAGGCGAGGGCAAGAAAGTAGCGGTACTGGACTTTGGCGCCAAGGCCAATATGTGCAATTCTCTGGCTTTTTACGGCTGCGATATCACTATCTATCCGGCCTATACTCCGGCTGAAACCGTGTTGGCGACCCAGCCGGACGGGATATTCCTCTCCAATGGACCGGGCGACCCGAAAAATCTGCCGGAGATCATCGAGGCCGTCAAAAAATTCATCCAGAGCAAAAAACCGCTGTTTGGGATTTGCCTGGGCTACCAGCTCATCTGTCTGGCGCTCGGCGCCGACACGTACAAGATGAAATTTGGCCACCGTGGGGTCAACCACCCGGTCAAGGATCTCGAACTCAATAGGGTATTTATAACTTCGCAAAACCACGGCTATGCCGTTACAGAAGAAACGCTGACCGGTACCGGTCTTAAAGTCACGCAGCGCAATGTAAATGACCGTACGCTTGAAGGGGTGGCGCATGAAAGTTTGCCGCTCTTTGCGGTGCAGTACCACCCGGAGGCCGCGCCCGGCCCGGATGGACATGCCTATCTGTTTGAACGTTTCATGAAAATGATGGGGGGACTGTAAAATGCCGAAAAAGCAGCACATCAAAAAAGTACTTGTCATCGGCTCGGGCCCTATCGTCATCGGCCAGGCGGCGGAGTTTGACTACGCCGGTACCCAGGCCTGCCGCTCACTGAAAGAAGAAGGTCTCGAGGTAGTGCTGGTCAACAGCAACCCGGCCACCATCATGACCGATATGAACATAGCCGACCGGGTGTATATCGAGCCTCTGACGCCGGAATTTTTGGAGACGGTTATTAAAAAAGAACTGCCGGACGGCCTTTTAGCTACCCTGGGCGGCCAGACCGGCCTTAATATGGCGGTGGAACTGGGTAAACGCGGCATACTGGTTGAATACAACGTGGAACTGCTGGGCACTTCGGTAGAGAGTATCAAAAAAGCCGAAGACCGTGAACTGTTCAAAGAAACGATGGAGTCGATTGGTGAGCCGGTGCCGGAGAGCGCGATCGTGGAAACGGTATACGCGGCGCAGCAGTTTGCCCGCGAGGTCGGCTTCCCGCTCATCGTGCGCCCGGCCTATACCTTGGGCGGCACGGGCGGCGGTATCGCCAACAATGAAGAGGAGCTCGTCGAGATAACCAACGTGGGACTCAAATACAGCCTGATCGGCCAGGCGCTCATCGAGCGCAGCGTAGCCGGCTGGAAGGAAATAGAGTACGAAGTCATCCGCGATGCCGCAGATAACTGCATCACTGTATGCAGCATGGAAAACCTCGACCCGGTAGGAGTGCATACCGGTGACAGCATAGTCACCGCCCCGGCCCAGACGCTGTCTGACCGGGAACTGAACATGATGAGGAGCGCCTCTATCCGTATCATCCGCGCTCTCGGCGTCGAGGGCGGCTGCAATGTACAGTATGCGCTCGACCCATATTCTGAGCGTTATTATGTCATAGAAGTAAACCCGCGTGTCAGTCGCTCCAGCGCTCTCGCGTCCAAGGCTACCGGTTATCCGATCGCCAAAGTGGCCAGCAAGATAGCTATCGGCTATCATCTTGATGAGATAGAGAACGCGGTGACTAAAAAGACTATGGCTTGTTTCGAGCCCAGCATAGACTATCTGGTGATAAAATTCCCGCGCTGGCCGTTTGACAAATTCGCCAAGGCCGACCGCATTTTGGGCACACAGATGAAAGCGACCGGTGAGGTTAAGTAGATCGACCGCAATATGGAAGGCGCGCTCTTAAAAGCCATCCGTTCGCTGGAGATCGGTATCAGCCATATCTACTTGCCCGACCTTGATAATTTGTCGGACGAGGCGTTGTTTGCCAGGGTGAAAGACGCGACCGACGAGCGTTTCTTCGTGGTGGCCGAGGCATTGCGCCGCGGTATGGCGCTTGAGGATATCCATGAGATAACCAAGATAGACCGATTCTTTCTGCAAAAGATCGTCAACATCATAAAGGTGGAGCAGCGGCTGGCTGCGGAAGAACTGACGCCTTCTCTCTTGAGGGAGGCCAAAAGACTGGGGTTTTCCGACCCGGCGATCGCCCGTTACAGTAAAAAAGACGTATTCTCCGTACGCGCTCTGCGCAAAGAGAATGGCATCATTCCTACCTATAAGATGGTAGATACCTGCGCGGCCGAGTTCGAGGCCATGACGCCTTATTACTACTCTACTTACGCCGACGAGGACGAAGTGGCGGAGAGCGGGCGCAAGAAAGTGCTGGTGCTCGGCTCCGGCCCTATCCGCATCGGACAGGGGATAGAGTTCGACTATTGTTCCGTGCATTCGGTATGGGCGCTCAAAGAACTGGGCTACGAAACAGTCATCATAAATAACAACCCGGAGACGGTGAGTACAGACTTTGACACGTCCGACCGGCTGTATTTCGAGCCGCTCACCCTCGAAGACGTTCTGAACGTCATAGACAAAGAACAGCCGGAAGGGGTCATAGTGCAGTTCGGCGGACAGACGGCCATCAATTTGGCTGGGCCGCTGGCCAAATGCGGTGTCAAAATACTCGGCTCGAGCGTAGAGAGCATCGACAAGGCCGAAGACCGTGAACGCTTTGAAGAACTCTTGACTCAACTCGATATCAAGCGGCCACAGGGCGGTACGGTATTCGATATAGAAGGCGCTCTCACTACCGCCAAGCGGGTAGACTATCCGGTCATGGTGCGCCCCTCATATGTATTGGGCGGCCGGGCTATGGAAATAGTCTATAACGACGAAGAACTTAAACACTATATGACGAGCGCGGTCAAAGCTTCCCAGGAACATCCCGTGCTGGTCGACCATTACCTTCGGGGCATCGAGGTAGAAGTAGACGCTATCTGTGACGGCAAGGACGTGCTCATCCCCGGCATTATGGAACATGTCGAACGGGCGGGCGTCCATTCGGGCGACAGTATAGCGGTCTATCCGCCACGCAGCTTGTCCGAGCGCAATATCCGCACCATCATAGACTATACCAACCGCATAGCGCTGGGCCTCGAGGTGCACGGTATGCTGAACATCCAGTATATACTGCGCGACAACGAGATATATGTCATAGAGGTCAACCCGCGCTCCAGCCGCACGGTGCCTTTCCTGAGCAAGGTGACCAATATCCCGATGGTCAACGTGGCGACCAAGGCCGCCATGGGTAAAAGCATCCGCGAGCAGGGCTACAAACCGGGCCTCGCCATGTTCCCGGACTACTACGCGGTCAAGGCGCCGGTATTCTCCTTCGCCAAGATGCACAACGTCGATATAACGCTCGGGCCGGAGATGAAATCGACCGGCGAAGTCATGGGTGTCGACAACCACTTTTCCCGCGCGCTCTATAAGGCCTGCATAGCCTCCGGCATAAATGTGCCGGACGAAGGGACGATACTCTTCACCGTTGCCGATAAGGACAAGGATGAAGCTCTGCCGATCGCCAGAGGATTTCACGACCTCGGTTACAATATTATGGCGACCGGCGGCACGGCCAAATTCTTTACAGAGCAGGGCATACCCGTACAGGTAGCCGTTAAAGTCAGCGAAGGCTCTCCCAATCTTTTAGACGATATCAAAAAAGGCAGCATCAACATGGTGGTGAATACGATCAGCCAGGGGCAAGCCACCGAGCGTGACGGCTTTAAAATACGGCGCGCCACTGTAGAACACGCCATCGCCTGTTTGACTTCCATTGACACGGCCAAGGCTATACTCGGCGTCATGTCCGTGATGAGGAGAAGAAGGCTGGTCAGTGTGCTGGCTTTGCAAGACCTCAGATGGGCAGGTGATGACTTTTGAAAAAAGTTATAGTCAAAGCGCCGATAGTAGAAAACAGGCTGTTAGGCAATGATGTCTATAAAATGCTTTTAGATGCGCCCGAAATAGCCAGCCAGTCCAAACCGGGTCAATTTGTCCAGGTGAAAACCGGGCGACTGGTCGATCCGCTCCTCCGGCGGCCCATCTCGATAGGTGACGTAGAAGATGGCAAACTGGCGCTGTTTTACCGGGTGATCGGGCATGGTACTGCCTGGCTGGCTAGTTGCCGGAACGGCGATACAATAGACCTCGTCGGGCCGCTGGGCAACGGATTTAAGCTGGACGCGAAAAAACCACTGTTGGTGGGTGGCGGCATAGGGATTGCGCCGTTAGTCCTCTTGGCAAGGCAGTTTTGTCCGATGCCGGTCGATATTCTCTTAGCCGGGCGCTGCAAGGAGGAAATGTTCTGGCTCGGGCAGTTTGCCGGCAGTTGCCAGCATACATATATAACTACCGACGACGGGTCTATGGGCACCAAAGGCACTGCTCTGGCGCTATTGCCGGAACTGCTCGCATCCGGGAACTATGACCAGGTGTACTCCTGTGGGCCGGGGCCCATGCTGCGCGCTGTATCAAAGGAAACACTCGCTAAGGGCGTGCCCTGTCAGCTGTCACTCGAAAAATACATGAGCTGCGGCCTTGGGGCTTGTCTGTCCTGCGCCTGCACGGCAACAGGAGGCAAGCGGGTAAAGGTCTGCCTGAACGGGCCTGTGTTCATGGCCGGGGAGGTGGCGGAAATATGAACCTCTATGACGGCAAAATGGCGGTAGAGATCGCCGGCATCAAGATGAAGACGCCGGTCATGACCGCTTCCGGTACGTTTGGTTTTGGCCTTGAGTTTGCGGACTTCGTTGATTTGAACAAACTGGGCGCCTTGGTGGTGAAAGCGGCCACGCTAAATCCCTGCCTGGGCAACGGCGGTCAGCGGACAGTCGAGACTCCGGCCGGTATGCTCAACAGCATAGGACTTGAAAACCCCGGCTGTGAGGCGTTTGTGCAAAAGACACTGCCTTATCTGGCTAAATACGACGTACCGGTCATTGTGAACATAGCCGGTACCACGCCGGAAGAATACGCCGCAATCGCAAAAATATTGGATGTACCGGGCGTGGCCGGGCTGGAACTGAATATATCCTGTCCCAATGTCAAAGAAGGCGGCATGGCCTTTGGCACCTGCCCGGGCAGCGCGGCATCAGTGGTAAAGGCGGTGAAGGCGGCGACTAAAAAGCCGGTAATCACCAAGCTGTCGCCCAACGTCACTGATATAGCGGAAATGGCCAGAGCCGTGGAGGATGCGGGCAGCGACGCCATATCGCTCATCAATACTCTGATCGGTATGAAGATAGACATAAAAAGAAAATGCCCTGTCCTTGGCAACATAGTCGGCGGTTTGTCCGGCCCGGCTATCCGCCCGGTGGCGGTACGCATGATGTATCAGGTTGCCCAGGCAGTGAAAGTGCCGCTTATCGGCATGGGCGGGATCATGAACAGCGAGGACGCGCTTGAATTCATCCTGGCCGGGGCGACGGCGGTCGCCGTGGGCACGGGAAATTTTGTCAATCCGGCGGCCACGGAAGAAGTGACACAGGGCATATTAAGTTATCTTGAAAGGGAAAACTGCGGGCATATCAGCGACTTAAGGGGCCGGGCTTTGCCCGGGGCCTGAGACGGAGGGACGTTTATGATACTGGAAAAAAGGTTGATCGTTGCTCTTGATGTGCCCAGCCTTGATAAGGCCAGCAAGCTGGTCATACAACTGGGCGAGAGCGTGGTATATTACAAAGTGGGTATGGAGTTGTTTTACGGCGCCGGCCCAGAGATAATCCAATACCTGAAAAGCTATGGCAAGAACATATTTCTCGACCTCAAACTGCACGACATACCAAATACGGTGGGCAGCAGCGCCGCTGTGCTGGCTTCTCTAGGAGTGGATATGCTGAATGTCCACGCGACAGGCGGACGGGCGATGATGGCCAATGCCGCGCGCATGGCCAGGGAAGCGGCCCAAAAGAGCGGGCGCAAACCTCCGCAGATGGTAGCCGTGACCGTGCTGACCAGCATGGGCGCAGAAGACTGGCGTGAACTGAATAGTAAACTCACCATAGACCAACAGGTTATAGAACTGGCAAAACTGGCCAAAGACTCCGGCATGGATGGCATCGTTGCTTCAGCACAGGAAGCGGCGGGGATACGGGCCGCCTGTGGCACGGATTTTCTCATTGTCACGCCGGGTGTCAGGATGGCAACGGACGACCTTAATGACCAGAACCGGATAGCTACGCCTAAGGCGGCGCTCCTGGCAGGGGCGACCCATTTGGTAGTAGGGCGGCCGATCACACAGGCAGACGACCCGAAAGCGGCGGCTCGGGCAGTTATCGAAAATATGCGGGAGGCGGGAAAATGAACGAACAAACTGTCATGAAGCTACTAGAAGAGACCGGAGCGGTGATGCACGGCCATTTTCTCCTTACATCGGGCCTCCACAGCCCACTGTATGTGGAAAAATTCAATGTATTGCAGCATCCCGGATATACCGAGACACTGTGCCGGGCGCTGGCCGAACGGTTTAAAGAAGATAAGGTGGAACTGGTCATCGGTCCGATGACCGGCGGTATACTTTTAGCACACGAAGTAGGTAAGGCGCTTGGCACCAGAGCGATCTTCACCGAACGGGAAGATGCTGAAATGACGCTGAAACGCGGGTTTTATATTGATCCCGGCACACGGGTACTGGTAGTAGAGGACATAGTCACCACCGGCGGTTCGGTCAAGGAAGTGCTGGGCGTCGTGAAGTCGCGGGGCGGCATACCGGTGGGCGTAGGGCTCTTGGTCGACCGTAGTGGCGGAAAGGTGGATTTCGGGGTCAGGACCGAAGCACTGCTTCGCCTTGATATACCGACCTATACGGAACCCGACTGCCCCAAATGTAAGGAAGGCATGCCGTTTACCAAACGCGGCCGCACGGGCAAGTAAGAAGATCAAAAAAGCCTTTCGCAAATGCGAAAGGCTTTTTTGAGTGTAGACATAAGTATCTCTCTTCAGTTTTTATACATATTTTTGTGTTATTTGCGTCCCTGGCGCTTGTGTAAGTCCGACTGCGCTGTTTTATCCCACTGCCAGCAATTTCTTTTTTTGTATAGTCTGCCCGTTTGCTACGC
>JAVBNN010000023.1:0-120861 GCA_031551525.1 Acidaminococcales bacterium | reverse complement strand
ACAGACTTTTATAACGTTGACTGATCGGGATATGGTTGATAATTTTAAAGATGCCAGCTATTACCATGTGCAGGAGGGAAGGATAAACGAGGCGAGCCCATGGATGGAATAAATGGTATAATAGAGAAAATGCTGAACGGTAAAAACATACGGGAAAAATATCTCTCAGCTCTTTTAAAAGTTCACTGGACGGAAATAGCTGGAGCGCAGATCGCTCAAAAAAGCCAGCCGGTGAAACTGGACATGGGGACGTTATTTTTGCAGGTGGAGGGAGCCGCCTGGGCGCATAATCTTTTGACATTAAAAAAAGACCTCTTGTTGAAAATCAATGCCTTTTCTTGTTTAACAAGCAAAGTAACTGATATAAAAATAGTAAACACTCCTAAAATACAGTCTTTTACCAGAGAAGAACCAGATAGGGAAGAAGAACCTTTGCCGGAGCTTACTAACGAAGAAGAAAAAGCAATCAGGGAAAAAGTAAACAACTTGCAAGATCCCCTGCTAGCCAAAAAACTATTTGAAATAATAAGAAAAGATAAAAAGCACAAAAAATATCACTGGCGAAAAAAAGGCCGGAAGTGTGATATGTGCGGAACCATCCTTGCTTACGAAAAAAAGCGTTGTCGGGTTTGTGAAAAAACGGTTTTTACCCGGATAAAGGAAAAACTAACCAGTATGTTTGGCGAAACCCCCTGGTTAGATTACCGGGAGGCCCTCGAAAATATTGAATGTTCCCGAAACCAGTTTTTTGCTATCAAGGAAGAATGTGTGCAGGACTTTTTGCTTAGGGCTTTGCGTAAAGACGCTAGTAACAGCGATGTAAGAAGTTATGTTATGATAAAAACAGGCTGTCCAGTTGGCTTGTTAACGGAAAAACAAGTAGAAGAAACGATGGCTGCGGCGAGGAGGTCAAACCGTGTATCTTCATATAGGTTCAGATATGATGCTTCAGACCGATAGTATTATCGGCATCTTTGATGTGTCGACCGTAAAAACCTTTTTTCCCCCGACTGCCAACAAATACAGCAGTGGTATTTTGACCGATAAAGGGCTTTTTTTTTCAGAGATATCCTCTTTGACTTTGAAAAAGCGTGCAGAAGTAATTTTTACGCATGAACAACCGTAACCGGCTAGTGAATCTTTTAAGGAAAGAAGGCTTTTAGACGCTATTATGAGTAACCAAGAAAACGAAACTACTGTAAACGGAAATTACGGCGCGCAAGATATACAGGTTCTTGAAGGGATGGAGCATGTCCGCTTGCGCCCGGCTATGTACATAGGCAGTACTACCAGCAAGGGTCTGCACCATCTGGTATACGAAGTGGTGGACAATAGCATAGATGAGGCATTAGCTGGCTATTGCGATAAAATAGACGTCATTATCGGGCCGGATAACAGTATAACCGTTACCGACAACGGCCGCGGAGTACCGGTGGATATGCATGCCACCGGCCGTCCGGCGGTAGAGATAGTTATGACCAAGCTAAATGCCGGCGGCAAATTTGGCGGGGATGGCTACAAAGTTTCCGGCGGCCTGCACGGAGTTGGTGTGTCGGTAGTAAATGCCCTGAGCGAATTTATGGACGTGGAAGTAGAGCGTGACGGCAAGCGCTACCTTATTGGTTTTGCTAGAGGTGAGGTGGTCAAGGAGCTTTCTATCATCGGCGAGTCCACCGGCACGGGCACCAAGGTGCATTTTTTGCCAGACAAGGAAATATTCAAAGAAGACTACGTTTTTAACTATGATATTTTAAAACACCGTATGCGTGAGCTGGCATTTTTGAACAGAAATATCAGCATCAACCTGCTTGACCAAAGGACGGAAGAATCTCAGGTATTTCATTATGAAGGCGGCATCAACGAGTTTGTGCAGTACATGAATACCAATAAAGACACCTTGTTTGAAAAACCTATTTATATAGAGGGTGGGCAGGATCATACCCTGGTAGAAATATCTCTTCAGTATAATGATAGCTACACGGAAAACATCATGTCTTTCGTAAATAATATCAATACGGAAGAGGGCGGCACACACCTGAGCGGTTTTAAAAGTGCTCTGACGAAGAGTCTCAATGATTTTGCCCGCAAGCTCAACATGCTAAAAGAAAGCGATGAAAACCTCAGCGGTGACGACGCGCGCGAGGGACTCACGGCCGTTATCAGCGTAAAAATGCGCGATCCGCAATTTGAAGGGCAAACGAAAACCAAACTTAATAATGGCGAAGTACAGGGTGTCGTCAGCAAACTGCTGAACGAAGGCCTGAACGAATACCTGGAAGAACATCCGGGCATAACCAAAAAAGTCATCGAAAAAGCTATTTTAGCCGCTCGCGCCCGTGCGGCGGCGAGGAAGGCACGCGAACTCACTAGGAGAAAGACGGCCTTTGAAGGCGGCGGCCTGCCGGGCAAACTGGCCGACTGCGCTAGCAAAGATAACGAGCAGACGGAAATATACCTGGTGGAGGGCGACTCGGCCGGTGGTTCGGCCAAACAGGGACGCGACAGGCATTTTCAGGCGATCCTTCCTTTGCGTGGAAAGATACTCAATGTTGAGAAGGCGCGTCTCGACAAGATCCTCGGCAACGAAGAGATTCGGGCGATGATAACGGCTTTCGGCAGCGGCATTGGCGACGAATTTGACATGGAAAAACGCCGTTACGGCAAGATCATCATTATGACAGATGCTGACGTCGACGGTGCGCATATCAGAACACTGCTCTTGACCTTCTTTTACCGCTATATGCCGGGATTTATCAAGAACGGACGGGTATTTATAGCGCAACCGCCGCTCTATTTGGTAAAAAAAGGCCGGGAACAATGGTATTTGTATAGCGATGAAGAACTTGACTCTTTACTGACCAGGATAGGGCGCGACGGCAATATTGGTGTACAGCGCTATAAAGGCCTTGGCGAAATGAACCCGGAACAGCTGTGGGAGACCACTATGAACCCTGAGGGCCGGACGATTTTGGAAGTAAAGTATGATGAAGAACTGGACAAGCTGGAAGTAGATCAGATATTTTCTGTTTTGATGGGCGACAAGGTAGAGCCGCGGCGCCTGTTTATCGAAGAAAACGCCGATAAAGTGCGTAATCTTGATATTTGATATGTAAACAGTAAAAACCGGGAGGGAGTCTGATTTATATGTATGATAAAGAAAGAATGCGGGACATGATAAAGAACCCCTTGTTTAGAGCAGCGAATCCTGATCTTTGCAAGAAATTTGAACTGGAAGAAAAAGAGGCGGAAGAAGAAAAAAAGATAAGGGACTACTTAAAAGAGCACCCAGGCGCTTCTTTTGCTGAACTTATCATGAAAGCCAAGATCGACTTGAAAATATTGGAAAACCTTATTGCCGACGGGCGGGTAGAGGTGAAGATGACTAAAGCCGACCGTGAGCAGCTCGAGCAAATGCAGCAGGAAGTTCTCGCAAACCTAAAAAAACTTGGCGGCTCGATGCAGGAAACGCAAAAAAAAGAGCAGAGGGAACGGGCAGACGAAGTCAAAGCCTCCGGCATGTATAGTAAAAAAGACATCCTTAAATAAAACAAAAAAACGCCTTTTGTAAGGCGTTTTTTTGTTTTATTTAAGATTTTTTTCTAAAACAGTTTTAGTTTTTTTGGCGGGTATTTTGCAACGGCAGGGGTTTTTGGGGTCTGTGTAATAAATAACCGAGTAAAGGATAGCTGTAGTATCAGAAATATTTGTCACAGAATGCATTCCGTTGCCCGGATAAGTTATAGTATCCCATTTTTCAGTGATATAGCTTTCCATTTGTCCAGTGGCCGGATTTTCGATTAAAAACTCCAAGGTGCCGGCAATGATAAAACATATCTCGTCGCCAAGATGTGCGATAGGTCCAATGGCCGCTCCTGGCGCTAGCCGGAAATGCACAGGAAAGATCGGCATATTTTGCGGATCCGGTACCAGGATGTAGGATTCTATGCCGTCCGTGTCATAACCAAGATGGTTACACTGTTCTAAACGCAATATCCGGTCACTTTGGTCTTTAGCCTCATAAAGGTCGGATAGTTTCTGGCCGTATACCGTCAAAATGCTTTGCAGATTTCCTATACTTATGCCTGAGTGGCCATTTTCCACCAGACTTAGAAACGCGGCGGTAATGCCTACCTTTTTAGCTACAGCCTGTAGGCTGTAGCGTTTTTTTTGACGCATTTGTTTTAATTTGTGCCCTAAAAGCCAATTATTCATCATTAAATTCTTTCTAGATTACAAGTTTAAATTTATTAAAATTATTTAGTTTATTTTAACACAAACCAAAGGTTTATCCAATTTATAAAAATTTATCACAAACACATCTCTTAAAATACAAGAACCCAATTGTAGTTTTGTGAAAAAACATTGACAATTTTAAAAACAAAGTTATAATTTAAATATAAATTAAATATTAAGCAAAAATTATGATTTAAGTAAGCGTTTCATGTTTGCTTAAATCGAGTGATTGTTTTGTGCTATACGACAATATGTGTGCTAACTACTGTTGAAACGTTATATTTTATATCATAGTCTAATAAAAATTGTTGTGAAAGGTGTGTGCTAAAGCATGAAATACCAATTGGATTTCACTGGGAAAACGGTTTTGATCACGGGCGCGGCGGAAGGTATTGGCAAAAGCGTGGCGGTCGGGTTTGCTTCTTTAGGCGCGCAAGTGGCGGTGTTGGACCTTGAAAGCAACAGGCAAAACATGGAAAAAGCAGCAAAAGACATCGAAGCCGCTGGTGGTAAAGCTATAGTCGTGGCCTGCGACCTTACAAACGATAAGCAGGTTGACGGGATGCTGGCAGACTTGAAAAAACAGTGCTCTACTTTGGATATATTGATAAACAATGCCGGCATATACCGTACAGGCCCTTCCGTTGACTACAGTTATGATGACTGGGACAAAACAGCTTTGGTCAATGTGCGTTCACATTTTTTCATTACTGCTAAAATAGCCAAACAGTTTATGATACCGGCCAACAAAGGAAGTATAGTGTTCCTGTCGTCTACGGCGGCTCACTTTGGCGTACCCGGCGCGGTAGCCTATGGCGTGAGCAAGGCGTCTACCCTGCAAATGACTAAAGCCCTGGCCGCGGAGTGGGCAGAATACAACATTCGGGTAAATGCTGTAAATCCATTTTTTGTCGTGACAAATCTTATTTCTTCGATAAGCCAGGAGCGGCAGGCACAAGTCGCGCAAAAGACTGTTATGAAACGCCTGGCGACACCGGAAGACATAGTAGGCGGGGTATTGTTCCTGTGTTCCGATATGGCCGGATATATAACCGGCACACATCTTAATATAGATGGCGGAAGAACTATAATGTAATGTAAATGCTTGCAAAAAATTGCTATGGAAGGTGAGGAAAATGATCGAAAGTAGAATCAAATGGGATGTAATCGAAAAACTCAATAAAGAGCAAGGTTTGTTATCAAAAACCTTTTTTTACGGATTGCCGGAAGTAACCGATCCCGTACACACCGCAATCGCCACAGACGACGTCATTGTGCAGCCGAAGTGGAATGTCTCGGACAAGATTTTTGTTTCTACTACCATCGTAGGTTCTTTTTACAGCAAAAGAGGCAATCCCAACCATCCGATAACGCTGGAAGAAATATACAATTCCGCGCGTGAAGCCTGCCTTGCCGGCGCTCCGGTCCTGCACGTGCACGTGCGTAACGAAGATGGCTACAACCGCCTGGACCCCAAGTTATACAGGGAACTTTTGACACCATTGAGAAAAGAATTCCCGGATGTTATGTTTGATTGCTGCCTGGTGCCCCGTTATGAGGGTGACTGGGAACGCATGATAGAAATGCTGGAATCCGGTTTGATCGACGTGACGCCTGTCAATACGGCCGCCGCGTATTGCGGCGATATGCTGCTGACCAAGGCTCCGCATATTTGCGTGCAAAAAGCGCGCTTGATCCAACAAAACGGCATGATACCGCAAATAGCGGTGTATTCTGACGGCGATATTGATAATGCCGACCGCTGGCTGATCAAGACCGGTATTATCGAAAAAGGCATTCCCGGCAAACCGACCCATTGGTGCGTACTGCCGGCTTTACCTGGCGGCAGTCCGATGCATTCGCCTGTAGCCATGGTAGAAACTCTTATGCACATCCATAACCGTATCAAAGAAATAGATAAAGACGCAGTCATAATGGTATGCGCCGCGGGACGCGCGTCGAGCTATCTGGCGACCCTGGCCATTATCCTTGGGCTGCACATCCGTGTAGGCATGGAAGACACTGTTTGGAAGTGGCCGCACAAGGACGAGAAGATCGTAAGTAACGCGCAGCATTTCCTGGAGTTCAAACAACTGTGCGCACTGTTGGGAAGGGAAGTGGCTTCACCGAATGATTACAGAAAAATGATCGGGTTGCCGCTCAAATAACGTAAAAAAACATTCATGCTTTGTTTAGGTGTGTTGTACCGGATGCAAACCTGAGAGCGGGGATGCGGAAAAGCATCCCCTGTTTCTCCCAGGCATATTTACCAAGGGATACTTTACGGAGGTGAATATTTAATGAAACGTTGGCTGATCAAACTAGGGCAATCATTGAACATGGGGATGGACAAATACACACCAGACTCTTTTCTCTTTGCGGTACTGCTTACTTTTGTCATTTATGTCATGGGTATAACCATGGCCGGGCAATCTCCCTTCGCGATGATCGAATATTGGTATAAAGGCTTTTGGGGCTTTCTGGCTTTCTCCATGCAAATGGTACTGATGATCGTTACAGGTTATACTTTGGCTACCACGCCGCTGGTGTCGAAACTGCTCGACCGCGCGGTAGGCATTCCCAAAACATCCATGGGCGCTGCTACATTCATTTTTTTGACTACCGCCGTTTTGTCCTTCATACACTGGGGATTCGGCATCGTCGTAGGCGCTCTTCTCGCGCCGAGACTTGGGCGGGGTATCGAACGCCTTGACTTTAAATTCCTCGTGGCCAGTTCTTACCTGGGCTGGTGTGTGGGCGCCATAGGACTGTCTATCTCCATCGCGCTGCTGGTAAATTCCCCGGGACACTTTCTGGAGAAAAAAATCGGCATCATTCCTTTATCACAGACCTCGCTGCACCCGGAATTGTTGGTAATGACCATTATTAGCACGTTTATCATCGCGCCGGCACTGCTCTGGCTCTTTCACCCGGAAGACAAGGACGTTCCCGTGCTGGATGCCAAGATCCGCGAACGTTTTGAAAAAGCGGTGGAATCTTCCACAACAGAAGATGTCACAGAAGAAAAAACCTTTGCCACTATAGTGGAAAACAGCACGATCATCACTGTTTTGCTGAGCCTGATGGGGCTGTCCTTCTGTGTGAACTGGTTTGCCACCAAGGGCTTTGATATACAATTGAACTTCTTCAATTTCCTGATGCTGTTCGCCGGTATTGCCCTTCACGGCACACCGAAGAAATTTTACACCGCGTTTTGCGACGGTGTGAAAATGACCTGGGGCATCGTGCTACAGTATCCTTTCTATGCCGGTATCCAGGGCATGATGCAGGCGTCCGGGCTGGTGCCTATCATGGTCGGTTGGTTTATCGCCATCTCTACGCCGGAAAGCTTCCCTTTCTGGACGTATATAAGCGCCAGTATAGTCAATCTGTTTATCCCCTCGTCAGGCGGTATTCTTCTCATCCAGGGCCCGATAATGATCGACGCCGGCATGAAACTGGGCCTGGGCGCCCCGGAAGTATTGCGCGCCTTTATGGTGGGCGAACAGATAAGCAATCTGATACAGCCGTTCTTTGCCATACCGCTTTTAGCTATGGCCGGCATGAAAATGCGGGACATCATGGGTTATTGCATAGTGTTCTACGTCGTATTCTCGGTGGTTTACAATATCGGTTTTATCATATTCTAAAACATGAAAAAGCTGCCCGGGTTTGCCGGGCGGCTTTTTCGATTGTTGATAAAAGTAGGAGGGATATTTATGGTTAAAAAAGTGATTGTGACAGCAGCTATTACCGGAGCGGTGCATATACCGAGCATGACAGAATATTTGCCTGTTACACCGGAGCAAATAGCAGATGAAGCAGTAGCTGCTTATAACGCGGGTGCGGCCATAGTACATATACACGCAAGAGACCCGGAGACTGGCAAACCCGCAAGCAATCCAGCGCTTGTGAAGCAGATCACCGATACGATACGCAATAAATGCGATGTAGTCATTGGCATAACCACCGGCGGCGCTATTGGCATGAGCGTAGAGGAGCGGTTGGCGGCTGTTCCGCGCTGTAGAGCAGAGTTGGCTTCCTGCAACGCTGGTTCGGTAAACTTTTGCTTTTCACAGATAGCGGATAAAATCAAAGAACCTAAATATGATTGGGAAATACCTTTTGTAAAAAATACCTATGGTGTACCTTTCTCCAATACTTTTCGCGATATTGAAGAATATATTCGTGTTATGGGAGAAAATAATACCAAGCCGGAGTTTGAAGTATACGATGTGGGAATGCTTAATAATATAGCCCATTTTGTCAAAAAAGGCGCGCTAAAAGGGAAAGTATATATCCAGTATGTGCTGGGCATAATGGGGGGACTGCCGGCCAACATAGACAATCTGGTGTATTTGCATAATACTGCTCAGAAGACTTTTGGGGATAACTATGTTTGGTCTTGTGCCGCAGCGGGTAAGGAGCAGTTTGATCTTGTTACGGCGGCTATGCTTATGGGTGGTAATGTCCGCGTTGGGCTTGAAGACAACATTTTTTTGAGCAAGAATGTCTTGTCAAAATCCAATGGTGAATCAGTGGCTAAAATCGTCAATATACTAAAAACGCTTGACCGTGAGATTGCTACTCCTGACGAAGCGCGGCAAATATTGGAACTAAAATAGCGTGCCTGTTGTTTGTTAAAAAGGTTGCCCGAGCCGGGTAGCCTTTTTATTTTTTACTATTGTAAAATATATACATCAAAGCAAGAAGATGGTATTATATTTAAAAACCATTGCCGCGGAGGTACTTATGTCAAAAAGCAAAACAGCCAGTTTTATATATTGCCTGTTGGCCGTTATTTTTTTGTCTGGTTGCATGAGGGGCGGCGTTACTTTGGATGTTAAAAATGACGGCTCGGCTGATATACGATATAAAATACTGGCAATAGACTTGTTCTATAAACAATTGGCCGAAGAGCGCGACAAACTGCAAAGCCAGGGTATGACAGTGGAAGATGCCGTGGAAGGAAATATGCGGGGATTTATCGCGAGGAAACATCTTCTGTCACTTGAAGAAATACAGCAGATCGGTTTATTTAACAATTCGGAAAATATAAAAAACAGGTCATACGTACAAAAAGGCTTTTTTTACGATGACTATATCTTTGAAATATTATTTGGCTCGGTCAAAGACGACGTCACCCTGACTGCCGACCAAAAGCAGTTGCGCGAGTCGCTTTTGCGCAAGATAGATTTTACTTACAACATAAACCTGCCAGTGGCGGCAGGAGAAAATAATGCCGCTACAGTGGAAAACGCGGGAAAGAATCTGTCCTGGAAGCTGAACATGGTCACCGGTACCCAGATAAATGCCCGGGCACGAGTATGGCACTGGTGGAGTATCGGTTTGACCGGGGCTCTGGCCGTGGCGGTAGGCGGCTGGATATGGAACTGGCGGCGCAAGGCGACCGTTTGATGTCATTGCATAAAAAAGCCTTCGGTTAAACACCGAAGGCTTTTGTTATCAGGAAACTTTCAAAAGGCGCATACTATTGAGGACAACGAGCACCGCAACCCCAGTATCGGTGAGGACGGCCAGCCACAGGGTGGTCAGGTCAAACAGGGTCAATACCAGGAAAAAAGCTTTGCTGGCAACGGACAAGAGAGTGTTTTGCCTGATGATCCGGCTGCTGCGCTTGCTGATCTCTATGAGTGTGGGTAACAGCTCTATTTTGTCGTTCATTAGCGCTATGTCAGCTACCTCAAGCGCCGCAGTAGAACTGGCGGCGCCCACTGCTACGCCGACATCGGCTTTGGCCAGGGCGGGAGCGTCGTTTAAACCATCACCGGCCATCATTACACTGCCGTACTGGTTTCTTAATTTGCCGATCACGGCGGATTTGCCTTGCGGCAAAAGGCCGCTGACCGCAGCGTCCAGTTTGAGACGGCCGGTTATGCTGGCCGCGGCTTTTTCATGGTCGCCCGTCAGCATAATGATGTGCTCAAGGCCAAGAGAACGCAATTTTGCGATAGCGCCGGCGGCGTCAGGTTTAATATTGTCCATCAGCGCAAAAAGCCCGGCCGCCTGTCCGTCTATAGCCACGAATACTGCGCTGGCGCCCAGTGCTTGGTATTCCATCTGTTTTTTCAAAAGAATGGCAATATTTACTCCCTGTTTCTCAAGAAAGGAACTGTTGCCGGCGGTGACGCGTTTTCCGTCCACCAGACCGGATAGGCCGAGGCCGGACTGGTTATTTATGTCTTTTACCGGCGGCAATTCGAGATTTTGGGCTTCAGCCAGAATGGCCAGTGCGGCCGGGTGAAAAGACGACGTTTCGAGTGCGGCGGTCAGGCGCAGCACCTCTTCTTTGGAAAAAGGATGGGGAGCGTAAAGATTGGCTACGGTAAGCTTTCCGGTAGACAAAGTGCCTGTTTTATCAAGAGCGATAGCTTTGACCTTGCCGGCATTCTCAAGGGCGACGCCGCCTTTTATAAGTATACCGAGGCGCGAGGCCGCACTAATGGCGGCGGCGGTGGCGACCGGTGTCGAGAGTATGAGCGCGCAGGGGCAGGCCACCACCAACAATACCAATCCCCGGTATAGCCAGGTATCGAGCGGTTGACCAAGCAGCAGCCAGGGTACGGCCACTAAAAGCACCGTGCTGGCTATGACGATGGGAGTATAGATGCGGGCAAAGCGCTCGACAAATTCCTGGCTGGGCGGCTTTTCCGTCTGGGCGTTTTCTACCAGTGTTTTTATCCGGCTGAGCATGGAATCCGC
Organism: Acidaminococcales bacterium; assembly: GCA_031551525.1. Lineage (GTDB taxonomy): Bacteria > Bacillota > Negativicutes > Acidaminococcales > JAISLQ01 > JAVBNN01. The sequence continues at coordinate 109,905 of JAVBNN010000023.1, read as the reverse complement.
CATGGTACTGCTGGCGGTCACAGTAAGTTGGCTGTCCGTCGGGTAACTGCCGGCGAACAGTTTGTCGCCGGGCGCTACATCGCGGGGCAGCGACTCGCCGGTGACCGAAGCTTGATTTACGGCGGCCCGCCCGTCTTGTACAACAGCATCTACCGCCAGTACTTCTCCTGTACGAATAAGCAGGGTATCGCCAGTTTGGACGGTGGCGCTGTCTACTTCCTGGGACTTGCCGTTGACCAATTTGAGTACGGAGGAGGGGGCGGCAGTTAGGAGGGCGTTGAGTGAACGTTCGGCGTTGGCGAGTGTGTAGGCCTGTAAAGCCCGGCCCAAACCGAATAAAACGACTACAGCCGCCGCTTCCAGCCAGTCGCCGAGAAAGGCGGCGCCCAGAACCGCAATCGTCATAAGTACGTTCATGTCCAACAGGCCTGCCAAGAGAGACCTTGACCCGGCGCGAAAAACCGGCCAACCGGCGGTCAGAACCGAAAAGGCAAATAAATAAGAAAGCGAGCCCGCATAGCCGGAAGCTTTAAGAGTGAAACTTGCCGCCAGCAATATAATGCCGACAAACAAAGAAAAAGTGGCGGGGTCTTTCCACCAGGCACGTTTATTGACGGCCAGCCCTTCCAGGGCAACGGTGTAGCCTTGCGCCTGGATGAGGCTTATTATCTCGCCGGGCGGGCTGGTGTGCTCTATCAGCAGTTTACCGGAAGGGAACTTCAGGGAAACCTGTTTTACCCCCGGACGTTTTAAAAGTAATTGTTCCAAGCTTTTTGTGCAGTCGGGGCAGTCAAGGCCTTGTATATTGAAAGTGTGTACTGTGGTATAATCGGACGATTTTAAAACCGCCGAATAACCTTGCTGTTCAATCAGACTGATGATGGCTTCCGGCGCCGTTTCATGCCGTACGGTTAGTTTGCCGGAAGGAAACTGGATAGTGGCAGACTGTACACCAGGTATTTTTTGGATAAGCTTTTCCAGCGAGCTGGTGCAGTCCGGGCAGTCCAAGCCGGATATCTGAAATATTTGCATATTTATGGAAGCAGTATTTGTCATAATGCACCTCTCTTATCAAGTGTGGCTCGCATGTTCGAGACCTTGGGCGACCAGGCCCTCGATGTGGTCATCATCCAGTGAGTACACGATGTTTTTACCTTCGCGGCGGGTCTTTACCAGACGCGCTGTTTTCAGCAGCCTAAGTTGGTGGGATACAGCGGACTGACTCATGCTTATGTTTTCGGCCAAATGCTGGACGCATTTTTCCTCATAAAGGAGGGCCAAAATAAGCTTGATACGCGTGGTATCTCCCAACACCCGGAATATTTCGGCAAGCTTACGCGGTTGCTCAGACGCAAGCAAGCGGGTTTTGTTTTCTTCGCTTGCCAGTGATCTTATAGAAGCCAGTTTTTCTTGCAAGATAGCACCTCCTTTTTTACATGAACAAATGAACAGTTATTCACATGAAATATAACACGGTTTTTTTTCTGTGTCAACAAATTTACACCACAAACAAAATACTTGGTAAAAACCCTTACTGCTGGTAATATAGATAGAAGAAAGCAGGCTAAGGTTGTGGCCGGCGGTTTAACGAGGTAAAGATGGACGAATCCGGTAAAAACAAGATCCTCTTAAAAGGGACGCTTATATTGACTATATCGGGGATAGTCGTCAAAGTTATTGGCTCTTTGAACTGGGTGTTCCTCTCCCGGATACTGGGCGGCGAAGGTATCGGCCTCTACCAGATGGGATTTCCTATATACCTGTTGGCTTTGACGCTGTCGTCGGCCGGGATTCCAGTGGCCATATCTATTGTCACAGCGGAAAAACTGGCTAAAGGGGATTACTGCGGCGCGCGGCAGGTGTTTGAACTGTCCCGACGGGTATTGTTTATTACGGGCGCGCTATGTATGTTTCTTATGACTCTTGGCGCCGGCTGGCTGGTCAAGTATGAATGGATCCGCGATGAACGAGCCTTTTGGTCGATTATTGCCCTGGCGCCTGCAGTTTTTTTGGTAACTTTTATGTCCAGTATGCGCGGCTACTTGCAGGGCTGGCAAAAAATGGCACCTACGGCGGCATCGGAAATCATTGAGCAACTGTTTAGAGTTATCACCATGCTTTTCTTTGCCTGGCTGCTTTTACCTTTGGGATTGAGCTATGGAGCGGCGGGCGCCAGTATGGGCGCGGCTGCGGGTGCGTTGATGGCGCTCTTATTACTGTCTTTTTGTGTGCAGCGCCTTCATCGGCTGCATGCGAACCGTTTTATCGCGACCGAGGAGCGGGAACAGGAAAGCAGCACAGAACTCTTTAAACGGCTTTTACGTTTGGCGTTGCCGATATCGGCGGCCAGCTTGATGCTACCGATTGTGGCGAATCTTGATATGCTCATCGTACCGCAGCGCCTCGAAGTAGCCGGTTATAATACGCATAAGGCAACGGAGTTATTTGGCTATCTGACCGGCATGGCAGTGCCGCTGATAAACCTTGCCACCCTCCTGACGGCAGCCTTGTCCATAGCGCTGGTTCCCGCGATTGCCACGGCGCGTACTGCCGGAGATGAAAAGGATATAGCCGATAAAGCGGGAACAGCCTTTCGGATAGCAGTGGCGGTCACGGTGCCTTGCGCAGTGGGCCTCTTTCTGTTGGCTGAACCGGTGGCGAGTGTAGTGTACAATTCACCTGGCGCAGCTACAGTCATCGGTGCATCCAGCATGGCTATCTTTTTTCTCGGGCTACATCAGGTTAGTACGGGGATACTGCAGGGGCTGGGCCTCACCCGCATACCGGTACTAGCCATGATCGCGGCGGCGGCGGTAAAGGTAGTGCTCAACTGGCAACTGGTGGCAGAGGCTCCCTTGGCGATAAAAGGCGCGGCCTATGCCACGGTAGCCGATATGGCACTGGCGGCTTTGATAAACATGTTTTTTATTTGGCGTTATACAGGTTTTGTCCTCGAGATGGGAGTAACATTACGTGTCTTCGGCGCGTCGCTGGTCATGGCGGGCGGGATCTTTTTGGCATCCTACAGCCAGGCCTACATCGGCAACTGGTTCTTACTGCTGGCGGTGTTCTTGGGGGCGGGTATATATATGCCGCTGGTGCTTTTTACCGGCGGGCTACCTTGGAGCGACGCGGCACAGGTGCCAATCCTCGGACGTTACTGCGACACACTGCGTGAGCGCTATTTGCAGCGTGGACACTCCTGACTGCGGTACTTTAAAGTTGACAACAACGCTCTTTGGGGATAAAATGTTTCCATATCGCCACCATAGCTCAGCCGGTAGAGCAACGCATTCGTAATGCGTTGGTCGCAGGTTAAATTCATGTTGGTGGCTCAATGCCTTCAAGGTTTCGGGTGTGCAACCGGGTGTGCAACGTAAACAAAAAATAAAAAACGTCGCAGTAGTTTTTAAGCTATTGCGGCGTTTTTGTTTTTCTGGCGTCTAGGTTTAAGAGGATGTCGATCGCACTTATCATTCGTTCATCTGAGGCGGGCATAAATTGGATATAGGTATCGAGGGTAAAGCTTGCTTTAGCATGGCCAAGGCGACGCGATACGTCGTGTATGGGTATGCCGGAGCTGAGGAGTTCGGTTGCGTGTGTGTGGCGCAGGCAGTGAAATCCTTTTTTCGCGCCGGCATCTTCCTGAATTTTTGAGAAGATTTTGCTTAGGTAGTTATGTGGGCTTTCGCCGGTTTTTCGGGTATTCAGGAACAGGAGTCCTTGCCGTATGCCGGTTTTTAGTTTGTGCTCGTCGATGGCCGTTGCGATGATTTGCGGGATGGGTATTTTACGGCGTGAGTTGGTGGACTTTGTGTCCGAGTAGTATTTGCCTTGGCTGGTACTTTCGTGGACGGTTTGATTTACTTCAAGATCATTACCTTTAATATCTTCGCAGCGCAGGGCCAGCACTTCCGAGAGGCGCAGTCCGGTGGCGTAGGTGAGTTTGACGACTAGGCTATTGCGGTAATTTTCGGCTGCCGCGATCAGGGCAAGGATTTCATCGGGGGTGTATATGGCTATAGGCTTGCGGGTCTTTTTGGGTAAGGTTACTTTGTCCGCCGGGTTATCGTGTATTAGGTTGTTAAGTACGGCTTGCCGCAGGCTGTTGTGTGCGAGGCTGTGAACGTAGATTATGGTTTGGGGCGAGTAAGTGTTCAGCATTCCATTGTAAACGCGTTGTAGGTGTGCTGGAGAGAGCGCAAGGAGACGTTCCTGATAAATGGGGGCAAGGTGTTTGGATATGCTGACATATCGGTCATATGTCCGAGGCTTTACTTTGATTTTGGCATAACTGTCCAGCCACTCTGTTATCCACTGCAAAACTGTGATAGCGTGCGGCTCTATGTGTTTGCCGCGGCCGATAAGCAGGCGCTGCTGGTTGTACCAGTCCTTGACTACTTCTTCGCTTTTGCTGGATTTGGTCATGCGTCGGCCAAGCGGTGTCGGCAGCATGGCGCGCCAGAGGTCTTTTTTCTTGTCGTAATATATGGTTCCCTCTCCATTAGGGCGTTTGCGTTTGGTCATGTGGTGCTCCTTGGTGCTGGCTGTCGCTGGAACAGTCGGCATGGAATGAGTTTTCCATGGTCACCGATCTTCTTTGTTATCGTAAGCAAGTAATAAATCTTTAGCATGCTTAAATCCTCTGTCAATTATGGAAATAAGCTCTATATTAGACATTTTTTTAGTATATTTCTGAGATTTTTTTTGTCCTGTTCTTATGATTAAGTCCTTATCTTCTAATTCTTTTAGTGCTTGTCGTAAATAATGCCTACTCAACTTGGTTTTGTCTTGGATTTGTGAAGATGAATAGGTATTGGAAGGATCCTTTAAGACCAAATATACGGCCTTTGCATTGGCGGATAGTTCTGGGTAAGAATGTTCCAACTCTACGCCCCATAGTTTAAGAATGGTTTTTTCCAAGTTTGTTTCCAGTTCTGGCATACGAAATTGGTTTTTATTTACAACATCATATATTTTGGGCCCGCCACTACCGGCACGCTCGGAGACCCCCATTTTACGAAATAAAGTTGTTAAAACATGGTTTCGGGGCTTAGAAATTCCTCCAGTAAAAAACTCTTTTGGGGAGATTTTCATTATTCCGGGATTTATAAATATATAATATGCATCATGTACTTCAGTTGTTAATGAAGTACTTGCTTCTCTATAATCAGCATGAATGAGCATGTTTACTAGTGCTTCACGTAACGCCACATCTAATTCTATAGCTGATTTACGAATGATATTTTTGTCTAACTTAAATGGTTCTTCTATTGTGGATTTCAATTTACTGTAAATCGTCCAATAGTATGAAAACACATTAAGTTCAGGGTATAAAAGATCACCCGCAGCAACTCTATCTCGCCAACGCTCACTATTGCCGCGCTTATCAAAATAATCTAAATGAAAATGCGGAATTTTGTTTATTATAGATTGATATTTACCTAAAAACAATAATCCTCCTAATGTAAGTTTTATTTTTCCGCCATCATTTTTGTCTTCACCAAACAACCCCATTTGACGTAAAAAATCAGTAGGGTTCATTTGCGAATAATCTGTGGAGGGATTTCTTTCCTGTATAAGTGTTCTGAAATTAATAATACTTGTAAAGTGGAGGTCATTTATGTCATAACCATCTAAAAGTTCACTATCAATATTATCAAAAGTATTTCTGACGAATGCACGCAGCTCCTCGTCTGTAGCAATATGATCACCGTCATATTTGCGGATATACGTAAGTTTCATGTTTTTCTTAAGATACACAGGTTTTTTATTCATAGGCGCTTCCGGGATTATAATGCAAATAAATTTTTTATCATCGCTAGTTTCTATAGATATGTTTTCTTCTTTTAGCAGGTTAAGATTAACTTTTTCTAAAGACGAGGCCGTGCTGAAAAGGTCAGTAATAATTTTTTCAGGATTCACAACGCCTTCAATAGTAGGCGCGTGATGAGCATTTTCTTGTACCCCTAGTATTATTGTGCCGCCAGCGGTATTTGCGAAAGCAGAATAAGTTTCCCAAAAAGTGCCAGGAAGTTTATGGGCACAAAGCTTGTATTCTATACAGCCATTTTCTCTTGACAACTTATTGAAATCCAAGATGTAATTCACTCCTTTTTGTAAATGAAAACCAATAAAAAACCAATAAAAAGGGCCTAAAATAGCGGTTGGGGCGAAAACTAGTACTTTAAAAAACCAATAAAATATTCCACAAAATTTTTTTATTCCTTATTCGGATACTTCCTCCACTCATCAGCCAGCGCTTCACGGAGCGCGGCTTTTTCTTTTTCGCTTGTCTCAGTGTATGGCTTGCCGTTTATTGAAACGACGCTTCGTTCCAGCTCGTCAATATCTGCCGGGTCAACTGGCAGGACTGGCGATTTTGGTTTTTTAGGGAACATCATGGCGGGGATCCTTTCTTTACTGAAATAAAGGGAGAATGATTTTTATAAAGTTGTGTATAAATTTAAAATTTTGGATGGAGCATGTAAAAGACCATATTACAGACCATATTATAGGCCATATTAACAGACTTGTTGCAATTACAAGCAATATAGCGCACACAAAGGCTATCGTATAAAATATTCGGTTATAAATAATACGCCCGCGCATAATGGCAGTGTTTGGCATTTCATCAAAAAGATTAAAAATATGTGGCAGTTTTTTTTCAATCGCTTTTTGTTTATCGACACAACGAACACCAAGTTGCCATGGAAAAAATACAAAGATAGGGCAGAGAAGAGATACCACAGCAGCACACATGTAGTACTTATCCCCAGGCGCCTTAGCTTTTTCTATCAAGAAAAACCAGCCAGTTATAGAGGCGAGAAAAATGGTAACTAGGTACTTTATGTTAGTCCATAATAGCTCACTGTGATGAATCCATAAAGAAAAGAGTTGTGTTTCTTTCGCTTCCCTTTTCTTGTAATTCATGTAGTCTAAAAACAAAAATTTTTTCACTGGATTATCAATCACCTTGTTAGCCCCTTTGTATAGTATTTACATTTCCGCTAAATCACTAATGCACAAAAAGCTAAGGTCAGGCACATAGCGCAGCCGGTGAATTAAGAGTTGTGGTGTTACTTCAAAGTAATCTTCAAATTCATAGCCCATATTAAAATGCTCTCTGTTTATGGCTTGCTGCAACAAAGGTTCCGGCATGAGATAAAAAGCTGACCACTTTAAGGCTTTGAGCTCTGCTTTTATGTGGTTAAGCTTCCAGAAGCAGAAGTTGGCGGCTTTGTAGAAGGTGGGGCCAACGCTGGTGAAGTGGTGGCCAAGTTCTTCGGCGAGAATGCAGCGGCAAAGTCGGTAGTCGTTTTTGAGGGTGTTGTCGAGGATTATCTGGTGTGTTGCGCCATCGCTGTTGTATAGGCCAAGGGTGTGAAAGCGTTTGAATACGTTGTCATATGAAACGCTAATGTTCTCCTGGTCGGCAAGGGCGATTAGTGAGTTCATAGTAAAAGCTCCAATGTTTCTAGATTTTCCTCAAATCTGTCCAGTTAGGTACGAGGCCCATGATGTGGTTTACTTCGTCGATTTTTACAACAAAAAGCTTCGAAGAAAGTTTTGTTAAGATTTCTTCTATTTTTACAATTAGAGTGGCGTAACGATCCTTAGGCATAAAATGCTTCATTGTAATCAATACAGCTAATATATCATTTGTTCCATACTTATAGCCTTTGGAGTTTTTAGGAATGTGTAAACGGTGGTGATAGTTTAGTTCCGGAATAAACCTCGGTTTTGCACCATCTTTTGCGTAATAATAAATCCTTTCACCGTGGGCACATTTATTTCTAAAACTGGATAATATATATAAAAACGGCTCGAATTCTCTGATAGAAAGATTGAAAGCAGCAGTTATTTCCTGTTTTTTTGCCAATTGCAGTTGCGTAAAAAACTTGTTCAAAGTGCCAAATGTTATAACAGCAGATAATACCCACAAGGGGATGTATTTATGTTTATCAAGATAGTGGGCAATCGCTTTATGGTTACTGCTATGTGACTGGATTAACTTTTGCAGGTCATCTATAATTTCTTGTGTGTTTTTTTGGTTGACCTCATTTCTGGTGTTAAAATGTGCTGGGTCAAGATACGTACGATGATCATGTCCATAATGGCTTGAGAAAACGTGTGTTATTGTGGTACGGATACATTTTTCAATGCGTAATAGCTCAATCAAAAGTAACTCGCGCAACACCCTGTCAAAATCATAAAGTGCAAATACTTCAACAAAATTCGCACCTTTTTTATAACATTCCTCCGGCTGGGTATTGGCAAGGAAAAGATCATTATAACCGTTTATAAGATTATAATAATTTTCCTTTTTAAGTATTTGTATGGCCTTGTCTCTATCATCAACAATAAGACCACGTTTTACTAAAAGATCAATTTGCTCATCATAAGTTTTAAATACTTTTTCAGTCATAATAAAACCTCCCAGAAAGACGAATAGCCCCCGTACCAATGGTACAGGGGCTATCGTTGGCCTGGGGGTGTGAGTATGAACTCATTCCCAGATCTCTCTGCGACCATTGTAACATATTTGATTGTTGTTGTCATAAAGCGAAAAGAGTAGTTTTTTATGCCTTTAAGTTAATTTATTAAGCTTTAAGTGTCATTTTTGCACTTTTTCTCTGCATTTCGCATAATTTTTTGTGTATGTTCATTTCTCCGGCGGCAGTTTCGCCTGTTTGTCTTTTGCCTGCTGGCGCATAATAGCCAGATATGCCCGTAGACTAGCCTCTTCCGTGTCCGTCAATTCGCCGTCGATGTCCGTCATATGTGCAGCGGTAGTTTCAATAGGCCGCCGGACAATGGTGCGGCCAAGAAGGTAGTCTACGGAAACATCATAAATAGTAGCCATGCGCGAAAGCATATTAGGCGCGGGCACAGCAAGGCCACGCTCCCAAGCATCGACAGCCTGCTGTGTCTTGCCAAGCATATTTGCTAACTCCTGCTGGGACATTTCCTTTTCTTCTCTTAGTTTTTTGAGAGCCGTTGCAACGGCCGTTCTATCTAAATCCATAATACACACACCCTAACAAAAATAATTTGTATACTTGTATTATACAAAAAATATTTGTGAAAAGAAAGCCACAAAAATAATTTGTGAAAAAACTATTTACAACAAAAATAATTTGTGTTAATCTTGTCTTAACAAATTAAATTTGTTGAAAGCGAGGTGACAGCAAAATGAACTTTATGTTAGTCAAGTATCGCGGAGATCGCAGCCAACAAGAAATGGCAGACAAATACAATGTAACTCAACAAACTTGGAGTAACTGGGAACAGGGTAAGGTAAATCCACCAGTAAAGACTATGAAAGAAATTTCTAAAGACTCAGGGTTTTCAGTGGAGTTACTTTTTTTTGCCGAAAACAACAAAAATGATTTGTTAAAACAAGCAAAAACTACGGCCTGAAAGGAGAGAGAATATGAAAGTTGAGATGTTAACGCAGGGGCGATGGGCAGGCAGTGTCAAGGTGGAAAAGTCGCCTTTAGAAAAAAAGGACTGGCAGCTTGTGGCAAAGCGCACCAGTGTTGAGGATTTGAATGTATCTTTTGTTGAGGATTCGGCTGACGGCGAGATGGTAAAAATTACCTGCATTTTGAAAAAGGGCGATTTTAATGCGGTGCTTAGTGCAAAGTGAAGCCCCTCGCGGTTATCGGAGTTTTCTTATTTCATCTTCAAAGGATTGAAGGGTGGAGCGGAGATTGGCGTTAATATCCTGGTTGTTTTGGCTTACAACTTCGACAATGATTTCTTCGGTAGACTTGCCTTCTGCTTTAAGGTTTGCTACCAAAGCCTTTACGGCTTCGGGGGTTAGGCCAAGAGTGTAGTAGCTAAACAGCATTGTGCCTTCTTTCCAGGGGCTTCACAGATAGATTATACCATATACAAACCAAAACTACGGCATAGGAGGTGAAGGACAATACTGTGTTAATGGAAATATTTTTATTTCTTTTATCTTTAGTTTGGTTTCAACTTTTTCTTTTTTTGGCTTGGTACTTTGTAAAGATGCTGGTCGACGAAGCGCCGGAAGTGAAAAAGAAAATGATTGCGTTATTTAAGGTAACCCCAGATGATACCCCAAATAAAAACTAACACCATCAAATAGCTTACAAACATTCTAAACTGCTTAATACTGGGGTTTTCACGATCGCGATACATTTTACTGGGCACATATGCGACAAATAAAATCAGATCAAAAAGAAACGCCAATGTGTGCCAAATGGAAAAAGCAAAAATAACCAATATAAGCAATATTATCGGCGGTGAGATGACAGCAGCCGGTATTGCAAAGATTACAGGCATCAAAAGCGTAGGGGTCTTTACGTAGATTACAAAAAGAATACCGGAAAAAATGAAATAAGCAAAACGGAGTATTTTCGCAGGCGAAGTATCTTCTGGTAAATCAAAATTTTTAATGCATTCTTCCGCAATACCAATATAGGCGTCTTCCAGGTTTTTCTTTAAATGTTCATACACAAATAATGTGAAAATTACCGATGCCAACAGAGATATGAAGAGATTCAAAAAATCTTTCTCGTCCATCATAATCACCTCCTTTCATAAGGTGATTATACCATCAAAATATAGGAGGTGAAAAATAATGGCAGAAACGCAGTATGTATCGCCGCGAGAGCTACATAAAAAAGTACAGGGGGTAAGCCTCAACACTATACGCAAGCTGGCTATGGAGGGATCTCTCCCCTGCATAATTGCTGGCAAGGCGCACATAAAGATACCGCTGGCGGCAGGCCTTGAGGCGCTGGAAAAATATGCGCTTTGCCGCCAGCCGGAAGTAAAGCAGGTAAGCATGCCCGAAATCACGGCGGATTCTGAGTTGATGCGCAGACTCTTGGCGCCAAAGAAAGGAGGGAAGTTGACTGATATCCAAAAGGCAAGGCTGGAAAAAGCAAAAGCCGCCAGCGCGGCAACGCTGACGACTAATCCGCCCCAGGCGGGGCAAAAAGATATCGGCTCATCAATATCAAGTACATTGTAGCAGATATCTCCAAAATATGAAAGGGGATAGCAAAATGAAGTTTTCCGAAAGACTGCGTTTGCAACGTGTGCAGGTAGACACCATAGCAATGGAGCGTTTGGGTATCGCGGTTATATGTGTTTCGTTGATCGTACTGGTGTACCACAGTGTAGTAATGACATGAAAGACTTGTTGCTTTGGGAGTTCTTTTACTTTTCGGTGGCCGTTGCCATCGTCTGCTGGGTGCTGAGGCACAGGGAATTGATAGATGGGATATCAAAGTAAATCAAAAAAGGAGAATGAAACTATGTTTGAAATAACTGTGAAAATCGAGGCCCCGGAACTGGTGGCTGCTATCAATCATTTAGCTAATATACAAAACCGGGGAATAGAGCCTTTCAATGCGCCGACAAGGGATGAAAACAAACCCGCACCGTTTCCTGCTGGGCGAATGACGAATCCCGAACCAGTAACTGCGCCAGTTGCGCCCCCGGCAGTACAGGCCCCGGCGCCAATTCCTGCGCCGGTTGCTCTGGCACCCGCGCCAATGACAAACCCCGTACCGGTAGCCGTACCAACTGCCGCGCCGGTCTACACACAAAACCAGCTGGCGGTCGCCATGACGCAGCTCGTGGACGCCGGGCGCAGGGATGAAGTTCTGGCGCTGATCCGTTCTTTCGGTGCGCCGAGTTTAACCAACCTTGCTCCAGAACACTACGGTGCGCTGGCTACGAAGCTGCGCGCTATGGGGGCGAAGATATGACTGCAAAGAAAGCGGAACAGCAGTCGGCGCACGCGCTTCTTAGCGCATCGTCGGCCAGCACATGGCTGAACTGTCCGCCATCGGCAAGGCTCGGCGAGACCCTGCCGGACACCGCATCGGAATATGCAGCGGAAGGGAGCCTCGCCCACGAAGCTGCGGAGCTGGTAATGCGGAAATATCTTGAGCCGATGGGCGTAAAAGCCTTTAACAACCGGTTAAAAAAGCTGAAAGAAAACCCGCTCTGGCAAGATGAAATGCTGGAACACGCCAACACCTACAAAGAATTTATCAGCGAACTATACATGAAGTATGCGGACAAGCCGACGGCTGGTATAGAAAAGCGCCTCGATTTTTCCCACATCGCGCCGGAGGGCTTCGGCACATCCGACCTCGTTATGATCGGCGGCGACACGCTGTGCGTCGTTGACTACAAATACGGTAAAGGCGTATCAGTCAGCGCGGAAAATAACCCTCAGATGATGCTTTATGCACTCGGCGCCCACGCGCTGTATGGCCTCTTCTACCAAATAGAAAAAGTCGTGATGGCCATAGTGCAGCCGCGTATCGGCAGTATCACCAGTTTTGAAATGCCGCTCGAAAGCCTTTTAGCCTGGGGCGAATATGCAAAACCGATAGCGCAGATAGCCTTCGAGGGCAAAGGAGAATTTAAAGACGGCGACCACTGCCGCTTTTGCCGGGCGCGGTCACTTTGCCGGGCACGGGCAGACGCTAACCTCGCACTGGAACGCGACTACCAAAAGAAGTTGCCGGAACTGTTGACGCTGGAAGAAATCAGCGAGATCATAGCGCGGGTAGACGGCCTGGTGAAATGGGCCAACGAGGTAAAAGACTTCGCCCTCACAGAAGCGCTGCGCGGCAGTGAAATACCCGGCTGGAAACTGGTCGAAGGCCGGGCGGGCAACAGAAACTTCGTTGACGTTGACACTGCCTTTGGCGTACTTAAAGCTTCCGGCATAGACGAAGCGCTGCTTTATGAGAGGCGGCCGATAAGCTTACCCGATACGGAAAAACTCTTGGGCAAAAAGAAGTTCGGCGACCTTTTGGGCGAACACATCGTGCGGCCGCCGGGTAAACCGGCGCTGGTTCCGGAAAGCGATCCCCGTGAACCTTATGTCAAAACAAGCGTGCTGGACGATATCCAGCAAATAAAAGAAAGTGAAGGTAAATAAAATGGCAACAGATCGGAAACATATTGTTACAGGTAAGGCAAGACTCAGTTATGTAAATGTGTTCAACCCGAAGCCCGGCAAAGACGGAGGCGAAGCTAAATACAGCTCGACCATACTGATACCGAAAACCGACTTTCCGACACGCCAACGGATAGACGGGGCGATAAACGCCGCCATCCAGGAAGGCATCAGCAAACTGTGGGCGGGGGTGAAGCCGCAGATACTGGCGATACCTATTTACGACGGTGACGGCGGCCGCCCTTCGGACGGGCAGCAGTACGGTGACGAGTGTAAGGGGCACTGGGTATTTACAGCAAGTTCCAAGTTCCGTCCGCAGATCGTCGACCTTGGCGGCAATCCGATAATCGGCGAAAGTGAAATATACAGCGGCGTGTACGCGCATGTCGGACTTGACTTCTTCCCTTACAACAACCAGAAAAAGGGTGTCGGGTGCAGCCTGTCCAGCATTATAAAAATTGAAGATGGAGAACCACTCGGCGGCCGGACTTCGGTAAATGAGGATCTGGCGGCGCTGACCGGACAACAATACGCTGCCGCACCTGCGCCAACACAACCGGCCTATAATCCGGCTCCCGCTCCGGTTGCACCAAACTACGGCTACCCGGCTTACCCGCCGCAAGCAGCGCCGGTCGACCCTATAACCGGGCTGCCTATTACAGGTTGACGCCATGCGTCATTTGTCCGTAGATTTGGAAACATTTTCGCCAGTGGATATTAAAAAATCGGGGCTGTACAAGTATGTGCAGTCCCCCGATTTTCAAATACTTCTACTGGCTTACTCCTGGGATGGCGGGGAAGTCGGCATAATAGACTTTACTCGTCCGGACAGTCAGACAGATCCCGGCTGGTTGGCCTTAAAAGTTGCCCTGCAAGACCCGAATGTAATAAAACACGCCTACAATGCCGCGTTTGAATGGTATTGCCTGAACAGGATAGCGCAAACGCCGTTGGAACAATGGCGCTGCACACAGCTACACGGCCTGTATTGTGGTTACCCGATGGGCCTGGCGGCCATATCGTCAGTGCTCGGCCTCCCGGAGGACAAACGTAAATCCTCAGTCGGCGCGGCCCTGATAAGGACGTTTTGCTCACCGGTCAAACCGACTAAATCGAACGGCGGCCGGACGCGCACCTTGCCGCATCACGAACCGGAACGCTGGGAGTTGTTTAAAGAATACTGCCAGCAGGACGTAGTGGCGGAAATGGCCGTGCTGGAAAAACTCAAAGCCTGGCCGGTTCCGGAGAAAGAGGAAATGCTTTACCGCCTCGACCAGAATATAAATACGGCCGGCGTGGCGGTGGATATGGAACTGGTAGACAGCGCCATCCACTGCGACGACGTGGTGAACGGCCAACTGATGGCAGAGGCGCAACAACTGTCTGGCCTTGATAACCCAAACAGCGCGGTGCAGCTTTCCGGTTGGCTCAGCGGCCATGGCGTAGACGCGCCGAATATGCAAAAAGCCACTGTAAAAGAGCTGGCCGAAAATACAAAAGACCTGATAGTGAAACGGATTTTAGAGATACGCCAAGAGCTGGCCAAGACCTCGGTCAAAAAGTATTACGCCATGCGCGAGGCTGTTTGCGCTGACGGGCGGATGCGGGGGCTGTTGCAATTTTACGGTGCCAATCGTACCGGACGCTGGGCGGGGCGCATCGTGCAGGTGCAAAACCTCCCGCGAAACTACCTCGAAACGCTGGAACATGCCCGCGAGTGTGTAAAAGGAAAGAAGCTCGACGCTCTGAAAGTGGTGTATGGAAACATACCTGACACGCTCTCCCAGCTCATTAGAACGGCTTTCGTGCCTCCCCCGGGTAAAGTGTTCGCGGTAGCGGACTTTAGCGCCATAGAGGCGCGGGTGATAGCCTGGCTGGCCGGGGAACAATGGCGGCAGGACGTATTCGCCACCCACGGAAAGATTTATGAAGCCTCGGCCTCGGCCATGTTTGGCGTGCCGCTGGAGTTGATAAAAAAAGGCAACCCGGAATACGAGTTGCGGCAAAAAGGCAAAGTGGCGGAATTGGCCCTCGGCTACCAGGGCAGCAAGGGTGCGCTAATAAATATGGGCGCCCTCACGATGGGGCTGATGGAAGACGAGCTGCCGGAGATAGTGCGCCGCTGGCGCAACGCCAATAAACGGATAGTCGACTTATGGTACAAAGTCGAAAGGGCCGCAATCGAGGTTATGCAGACTGGGCGGCCGGTCAATGTGAGGGGCGTATGGTTTGCAAGAGCGTGCGACCTTGGCAGCGGGATGGTCAGGAGACCGAATGCCGCGGGCGCCACGGATGGCGCAGAAGCGGCGATGGATTTTTTCACAATCACACTGCCCAGCGGGCGCAAGCTGTTTTATGCAAAGCCCTTCCTCGCGCCAAACCAATTCGGCAGTGACAGCCTTCACTACTACGGCATGGACCAGGAAACCAAGAAGTGGGGGGTACAGGAAACCTACGGCGGCAAGCTGGTGGAGAACATCGTGCAAGCCATCGCCCGCGACTGCCTGGCCGAAGCCCTGCTGGCGACTGCGCCGTACTACCAAATAGTTATGCATGTGCACGACGAGGCGGTTTTTGAGGTAGACAAGCCGGAGGCGGTGGGCTTTATTTGTGAAGTGATGGGGCGGCCGATAGCGTGGGCGCCGGGGCTTTTGTTGAAAGCGGAAGGATTTATTTGTGAATTTTACAAGAAGGAATGAGGTGGGTTTGATGAAAGAAGTAAAAACAATAAAAGAAGCCCCTGCAAACACAAACTTGAAAGCAGGAGCTTTTGTTACACATGAGGCTTTTGGCGAAGGTATTGTTGTTGGGTTTAGCAGTATAACAGGCAATCCGAGTATGTTTTTCTACAAAGAAGAGAGTGTTATTTGCGTGGGTGTAGAAAGCGTGGTTATTTCTTAGTTCCGTTTGCTTTTCGTTTTTCTTGTATGTTAGCAATCTTTTTTATTGCCAGAGTCTCTTTGATTTTACTTTGAAACCGCAGAACAAGAAGGTCTATAAATTCTTTGAGATCGTCTAGGCTATAATCCTCGTAATTTTTAGAGTAGTGGACAAAATCAGTCGATAGCCAGCTTATTCCTTGTGTAAGTGTTTTTGTATCATCATCTAGTTTGTTAATACAATCTGCAAATGGCCAGGATGGAATTTTTTCAGCTTCATCTGGCAAAGTTTCGATCAAATAATCCCTAATTAAAAACTCAACTGCGCGTCGGTAGCCTGCGCCGCAAACCTCATCAAGCCCCATATTTTCAGCTTGTAAGGCTTGGCGGTATATTTTTATAAAAGCAGGAGAAATTTGCTCAATGCTTTCTGGGTCATAATATACAGATCCAGCAGGATAAGTTTGTGGCTTACGAATTGCTAAGTAGTGCGTTTCGCCATTCATGCCAAATTCACCATATTGGTATGGTTCAACGGCTAATGTGTATTTGATAAATATCTTTTCTTCACACCTGGGGCACATAGCGAAAGCGAAAGCTTCACCAGTTTCGCTTTCAGGATGAAAATAGGCGCAACCCACGACTACTTTGGGCTCTACATCATATTCGCAATGTGGGCACTCAACCGCTAAATCGCCCCATAACTCCTTAGAATATGTATCTTCAATGTAATTTTCATCGCAAATAGGAAACTTTATGTTACGCATGTTTTCACGACCTTTTTATTTTCGAGTATAGCACAAACGAAAAACATATTACAGAGGTAATACCATGCAGCACAACCGACAAATAACAATTTCAACGGCCACGTCGAGAAAGGCGCTCGACTGGATACAACAAACGCTCTGGTGGTCTGAGTTCATCGACAAGCTGCGCGTGCCGGTAAAAAGCCCGGAGACGCTGGCCGACTACCTGGCCCTGCCGAAGGGTGACCAGAACGAATTAAAAGACGTCGGCGGCTTTGTGGGCGGCGCTCTTTCCGGGCGCCGGAAGGCGCACAACATAAAGAACCGCGACCTGATAACGCTTGACCTCGACCAGATACCGGCCGGTGGAACAGACGACGTTCTCCGTCGCCTGTCTGCTCTGAATTGCGGCTACGCGGTTTACTCCACCCGCAAACACGAGCCGGCCGCGCCGCGCCTCCGGGTGGTGCTGCCGACCGACCGGCCGCTGGCGGTGGATGAATACCAGCCGGTAGCCAGAAAGCTGGCCGAGCTCATCGGCCTCAACCTGTGCGACCCGACGACCTTCGAGGCGCACCGTTTAATGTATTGGCCAAGTTGCAGCAGTAACAGCCAATACATATTCCAGTTCGAGGACAAGCCTTTTCTGTCAGCCGATGGAGTCCTTGCCTTATATGGAAACGCTGGCCAAGGAGGGCCGAGTGCCGCGGGCGCCACGGACGGCGCAAGAGCGGCCTGGCAGGACGTCAGCCAATGGCCGGACGTGCCGGGGGAAAAGGAACTGCGGACAAAGACAGCCGCCCGGCAGGGTGATCCAGAAGAAAAGACCGGCGTTATCGGGGCTTTCTGTAAATGCTATGACGTTTACGCGGCGCTGGATGCTTTCCTGCCGGGGGAATATGCCGCGACCGACATACCAGGCCGCTATACCTACACGCACGGTACAACGGCCGGCGGCGCGGTGGTGTACGACGATGGTAAATTCCTTTATTCCCACCATTCGACCGACCCGACCAGCGGCCAACTGGTTAACGCTTTCGACCTGGTGCGCCTGCATAAGTTCGGCCACCTCGACGAGGAAGCAAAGGCGGGCACGCCCACCCACAAGATACCGTCCTATCTGGCCATGTGCGAATTTGCCTTGCAGCAGGAACCGGTGGCGGATATGGTCAACCGGGAGCGCTACGAAAAGGCGACGCGCGACCTTAGCAGCATTGCCGGAGTGACGGACGTCGACTGGATGAAAGTCCTTATAAAGTCAAAAACCTCTCTTGCGCCGGTCAAGACCATAAAAAACGTACTCTTGGCCCTCGAATATGATCCGCGGCTAAAAGGCCGGATACTGTGGGATGAATTTTCCGAATTTATCATGGGGGTGGCGCCGCTCCCCTGGGCGGGGCGCGACACCACCAGCGGGCTTTTTAAATGGACGGACGCCGATTACGCCGGAATACGCAGTCACATTGAGGCGATATTCGATACCCGGGGAAAAGACCTTACCACAGACGCAGTCATTTTATGCGCTACGGCACACAGCTACAACCCGGTGACCGCTTATCTCAGTACGATACAGTGGGACGGCACGCCGCGCCTCGACACCCTTTATATTGAATACCTGGGGGCCGAGGACTGCGCCTACACGCGCGCGGTGACGCGCAAGGCGATCGTGGCGGCGGTGGCCCGGGCGTTCAATCCCGGTATCAAATTTGACTGTATGACGGTTATCTGCGGCAAGCAGGGCATCGGCAAGTCTACTTTGTTTGCCAAACTGGGCAGAGGCTGGTTTTCCGACAGCGTGAGGACTTTTGAAGGCAAAGAAGCCGCCGAGCTGATACAGGGCGTTTGGATAGTAGAGATCAGCGAAATGGAAGCTTTCGATAAGGCAGACGTCCGGGCAGTAAAATCCTTTCTTTCTAAATGCGACGACCAGTACCGCGCCGCGTATGGGCGGATAGTGGAAAAACACCCGCGCAGGTGCGTGTTCTTCGGCACGACGAACGACCACGATTTTCTAAAAGACGCAACAGGCAACCGTCGCTTTTGGCCAGTAGACGCTCTTATCCAAGAACCGACGAAGTCGGTATTCAAAGATTTGACCGACAACGAGATAAACCAACTTTGGGCGGAGGCGGTGGCGTACTACCGGCAAGGAGAGCCGCTATATCTGCCAAACGGTACAGAGCTGGAGGGCGAGGCGGAAAAACGGCGGGAGGAACATTTCGACCGCGACCCTTTGCAGGGACAGATAGAAGAATTTTTGAGTAAAGCCGTACCGGAAGATTGGCAAAAGTGGGAGCTGGCCCGCCGGAATATGTTCTGGGGCGGGGGCCTGAAATACGAAGGGCGCCTGGTGCCGCGCGACCGTATTTGCGCAGCGGAAGTTTGGCAGGAATGTTTTAACAATAGATATTTACCACAAAGGCATGAAGCCCTGCGCATAAACCGGATTTTGGAACAACTGAAAGGCTGGGAACGCAGCGGCAACATAAGAGTCGGCGTGGATTACGGAACGCAAAAAGGTTTTAGGCGTGTGAACCAAGTAGGGGCAGAAGTGTTAACTTTGTCAAAAAAGTTAGTTCACACTACTGTTAACCTTGTGAACGAACAAAAAGCATAAAGTTCACAGCTTAGTTCACAGAAAAAGCCGCGTAAAATCTAGGCGAAATATACTATGTGAACTATGTTAACTAACTTTTCTATATAAATAATATAAATAAGAAAATATAGAGAATAAACACCCGCATATACGCCCATACACGCTTATGTACACGCCTGTATACGCGTGCGCGAAAAGTTAGTTAACAAGTTCACACGAGGTGCGAAAAATGACTGAAGCACAAATTGAGGCGAGAATGGTACGAATGGTAAGAGAACGGGGCGGGCTGTGTTATAAATTTGTCAGCCCCGGCAATCCCGGTGTGCCGGACAGGATAATAATAGCGCCGGATGGCCGTACGGTATATGTGGAACTGAAAACATATGTCGGGCGGCTGGCCAGGATACAAAAATACCAGATCGAACAGATGAAAAAACTCGGCGCCGATGTTCGCGTGGCTAAAGGCTGGGAAGCGGCGAGGGCGATTGTAGAGGAGGTGATGCCACGATGAAGTTCATACCGCATCAATATCAGAACTATTGCATAACCCGGATGATAGATAACCCCATGCAGGCGTTTTGGCTGGATATGGGCTTGGGTTAGGGCAAAACGGTTATAACCTTGACCGCGATAAACACTTTGAAATATGACCGTTTCGCCATCACGAAAACCCTCGTCATAGCGCCGAAGAAAGTCGCCGAATCCACCTGGGCCAAAGAGGCGAAGAAGTGGGATCACCTTTCCCTTCTGCGCGTTGTGCCGGTACTGGGCAGTCAGAAATTCCGTGTCCGGGCGCTTAACTCGCCGGGCGACGTGTGGGTGATAAACCGGGAGAACGTGCCTTGGCTGGTCGAATATTACGGCCACCATTGGCCGTTCGACACGGTGGTGATCGACGAGGCGTCCAGCTTTAAAAATAACCAAGCGAAAAGGTTTAAGGCGCTTTGCCTGGTGCGGTCGCGGATAACGCGAATATACGAACTGACCGGTACGCCGGCGCCGCAAAGCCTGATGGACTTATGGTCGCAGATCTATCTTTTGGACGAAGGCGAGAGGCTGGGCAAGAAGATAACCCACTACCGGGAGCGGTATTTCAACAAAGACTTTGGTTACAACCAGCAGTTTTGCAGCTATGAGGCCAAGTCGGACGCGCAGGAAGCCATATACGCCAAACTGGCCGACTTGTGTGTGAGCATGAAGGCCGAGGACTACTTGCAACTACCGGACTGCACGCCAAACTATATTTCGGTCGTGTTGGATGAAAAAGCCCGCCGGGCGTATAAGCGACTGGAGCGGGATATGCTTTTACAGGTGGACACAAAGACCATCAATGCTGGGACGGCGGCCGCCTTGTCCAATAAGCTTTTGCAGCTGTGTAATGGGGCGGTGTACGACGACGTTGGGGGCGTCGCGGCTATCCACGACTGCAAGCTGGAGGCTTTTATGGAATTGGTGGAGAGCCTAAACGGCAAGCCGGCCATGGTGTTTTACAACTTCCGCCATGACCTCGACCGGCTGGAGACGCTTTTGGCCAAGACGGGTTTGCGGGTGCGCCGCCTCGATACGCCGCAGGACGAGGACGACTGGAACGCGAGGAAGATAGATATACTTTTGGCGCATCCGGCGTCAAGTGCCTACGGGCTTAACTTGCAGGACGGCGGCAATCACGTTGTTTGGTTTGGGCTCAACTGGTCGCTGGAATTGTACCAGCAGGCCATCAAGCGGCTGCACCGGCAGGGCCAGCAACAAAAGGTGATAGTGCATCACCTGGCGGTCGATGGCGCGCGGGATGAAGATGTGATTGCCGCTTTGGCGGATAAGGACGCGACGCAAACAAATTTGATCGATAGTCTCAAGGCGAGAATAGAAAACGTGAAAAAGGAGGTGGTGGCGTGAATATTGACCAAACTATAAAACAGGACGCGGGCAAGCCGAGGCCGTCGCTGGTACCGCTTTCGGCGATACATGCAATAACCGCTGTACGGGAATATGGCTGCAAGAAGTATATCGATCCGGACAGCTGGCGAAGGGTAGATCCGCAGCGGTACAAAGACGCAGCCTGGCGGCACTGGCTGGCGTATCTGGAAAACCCGGGGAGTGTGGATGACGAGAGCGGGTTGCCGCATATCGAGCATTTGCTTTGCAATATAGCGTTTTTGGTGGATTTTAGGAGGGAAAAATGAAAATCAGTATAATCCTGGGCGTAAAAGTTACTCGTCCGAACAGTATGCCCGAGGCCGAGGCGTCCGAATATGTAGAAGACCAGCTGAAAGTCCGCAAAGGCAAACTGGTCGCTATGGATATAAAACTGGCCGATGATGGCTTTGTGGAGCTGCACCCGCATTACGACAGTGTTATCAGGATACGGCGGATAACGGGGTATTTGTCCGAGGTAAAGAATTTTAACCCGGCCAAGCAGGATGAAGCTGCCGCAAGGGTGGTGCATGAATGACAGCCAAAGAGTATTTGCGGCGGTGTTATCATTTACAGGGGCTTATCCGGGCCAAGAAAGAAAAGATAGCACAGTTACGGGAACGCGCGGTCAGCTGTAACAACCGCTTGAGTTTCGAGCCAAGGGCACAGAGCGGGGGGGATCGTATGAGTGCGGCTGTTGCAAAGATATGTGACCTGGAGGTAAGGCTGGCGCTGGACGAGCTAAGGCTGGCGGAGCTGGAAGCGGAAATAATCGGACGGATTGACGCGTTGGAGGTATTGGATTACCGGCGGCTGTTGACTTTGCGGTATGTCAATTATAAAAAGTGGGAGGAAATTGCGCTGGAAATGCATTACAGTTATAGACGCATACACGAACTGCATTCGCGGGCGCTGTTGTATTTTGAGGGGCTTATCCAATAAAGAAGCCCCGCGCGTGGGCGCAGGGCATGTTATTAGGTCGTGTAGTTTTCTTCGTGCTTGCTAAGTTTACAAAAGGCGCCCCAGACATCAACACCGAAAAAGCCTAGAAGCTTTAACGAAGCCTTTTTTGTACTTTGATCGTTGTATTCAAGATAGGCTTCGGCAGCTTTTGCCATTAGCGCGGCTTGATCGCGGACGGCTTTTACTAGACGTTCGGTCTCGCGGTCAATGTCGGACTGGCTGGGGAGTACGTTATTTTTGCCAGATTCCATTTCGTTAAACTTGGTGACGTAGGCGGCTGTAAACAATATTCCTTTTTTGCCAGTCAATTTATTGGCAATCAATTCACAACCCTTTTTAGTGATTTTATAGCAAGGCCGAGGTTTGCCTTGTTCATCAAAATACACACTGTCTTGGAAAAAATCAGTCACCTCAATTTTGAGGGCACTAGAATTTGCTAGTATTGTACTATACCCTGTGATATCTCTTAATAAATTATCATGTCTTTTATCTACCATTTTAGAAACTTCGCGGCTGTCCAAAGTAAAAGTAGTTTTTGTTTTTAATAAATTTGTCATAGTGCACCACCTTTAAAGTTGATACACCAAGCCAATGCTGATATAATAGATTTATCAGCCTCGGCTGGTGCTGTGAGGTAGCCGCTTATTCTCTTGCTGGAGGGGCGGCTACTTTCTCATTTGTCGTTTTCAAGGTCTTTTTGAATTAGCTCTAAAATATATTCTTTTAGCGTTTTACCTTTACGTGCTATGTGTATTTTAATGCGTCTATAAAGCTCTTCATCGACCTTGAACCCGATATTTTTATCGGGCATCGTTTCATCACCTCCACGATTACACTATAACACGAAATAGTGTAAAGGTCAAGAAAAAAGTCCGCACACTTCCGCACACTCTTGTGTGGTATATTGGTATCGTAGAGATTTACACACAACCGTTCCGAAAGGGGCGGTTTTTTATTTGGGGTGGTGGGAATGGCTAAAAGAACAGAAACAATAAAAATTACAAAAGCGGGCCGCGAGGAGCTTTTTTGTTTGGAATATATAAATGACTTCAACGGCACACAGGCGTATTTACGCGCCGGTTTTAAAGTCAGCTATCAAACAGCGAGAACAGAAGCCAGCAAACTCCTTGCAAAGCCTAACATCCTCGTGCGTGTGAAGGAACTTATCAGGGAACGCGCGGAAAGACTTTGTCTTGACGCGGACAATGTGGTCCTGCGCCTGATAGATATTTACGAAAAGTGCATGTCGGAAAAGCCGGTGCTGGCTTTTAACTACGAGACACGGCAGATGGAGGAAACAGGCGAATATGTATTCGACAGCAAAGGTGCTTTAAAAGCGGCTGAACTGATAGGCAGGCACTTGGCTATGTTCAAGGACAAAGTCGAAGTCAGCGGCGAATTGCAGATAGCCAACACCATGGCCGCCGCCAGAAAGCGGGTACAGGATGCAGCAAAGTGAAATGGTCGAGCTTGTCAATGACCTGGCCGGCTTTAGCCGCGACCCGTTGTCCTTTGTGTATTACGCCTTCCCGTGGGGCGAGGGCGACTTGAAAGACTACGACGGCCCGGACGACTGGCAAAAAGGTATACTGTGCGCTATCCGCGATGGATTAAGTGTTGAAACAGCCTTGCAGATAGCGGTCGCGTCCGGTCACGGCATCGGCAAGTCTGCTCTGGTGTCCTGGATCATCCTTTGGTCTATGGCGACGCATGAAGATACTAAGGGCGTCGTTACAGCCAACACGGATACGCAGCTGCGTACCAAGACGTGGGCGGAATTGTCCAAGTGGTTCCACTTGTTTATCGGTAATTCTCTCTTTGTGCTCACTGCCACGGCGCTGTTCAGTGCAGACAAAGACCACATGCGAACGTGGCGTATAGATATGGTGCCGTGGAGTGAGCGTAATTCAGAAGCGTTTGCGGGGCTGCATAACAAAAACAAGCGTATCCTGGTGGTGTTCGACGAAGCGTCAGCCATCCCGAACACTATTTGGGAAGTTACTGAAGGAGCTCTGACGGACAGCGATACGGAAATAATCTGGTGCGCGTTTGGTAATCCGACAAGGAATACTGGACGCTTTTTTGATTGCTTCCACAAATTCCGCCACCGCTGGGACTGTAAGCAGATAGATAGCCGCAAAGCCCGCATGACCAACAAGAAACAGATCGATGAGTGGGTGGCGGACTATGGCGAAGATAGCGACTTTGTCAAAGTCCGTGTGCGCGGTGTGTTCCCGTCAGCTGGCGACGCACAGTTTATCGGTATGGATATTGTAGACGCGGCCACCAAGGTGCATTTACGCAAAGAGCAGTTTTCTTTTGCGCCGGTTATTATTGGCGTTGATCCGGCCTGGACCGGCTCGGATGAGTTTGTTATTTATCTCAGGCAGGGGCTTTACTCTAAGATGCTGGCCAAGTATGAGAAGAACGACGACGACGGGCGCATGGCCGGGCTGATAGCATATTTTGAAGATACTTACAAGGCGGACGCGGTTAATCTTGACAAGGGGTTCGGTACGGGTATTTATTCTTTCGGTCTGCAGTTGGGGCGGCATTGGCGGCTGGTGGATTTTGCCGGGAAGCCAAACAAAGACCAGTATCTTAATAAGCGCGTTGAGATGTGGGGCGAGATGAAAGACTGGCTGGTGAATGGCGGTATGATAGACGCCGACCAGGTCTTGATGGATGATCTTATCGGGCCAGAGGCTTTTATTAATTCTCGCGGCAAGTTACAACTGGAGAGTAAAGATGATATGAAGAAACGCGGACTGCCGTCGCCTAACCGGGCGGATGCGCTAGCCCTGACCTTTGCCGCGCCGGTGATGAAGCGGGATAGCTTATATAACGGCTCTGTGCCGATGTGTAATACCAAATATGATCCGTATGGATAGGAGGAATGAACTATGTGCATGAAAACAAAGACTCCGGCGGCGGCGCCAACTCCGGCAGCAGCGCCAACTCCGGTGTCGTCCGATGTGGGTGCGGGCAACGCGGAGGCGGATGTGACAGCCAAGCAGCGGCGAAAGAAAGGCTTTTCTTCGACGCAGGCCGCCACTGACCGCACCATATTGGGCGCGGTGGAACAGGCTTCGAGCGGCTTGAGAAAGACTTTAGGATAAAGGGGTGCGACATGAGTGAGACGGTTTTGGCAAGGGCGAGGCAGCCTACTATTCGAGCAGTGGCTCCGGCCTCGGAGGGCAAGGGCAAAGCTCCCGACCGGGCGAGGGTGGCGGCGCGGTTTCGTCAACTTTTAGATAAGCGGCGGGACTATGAGATACGCTGGAAAGCTATAAGGGACTACCAGCTGCCGTTTCTCGGACATTTTGATGATACGGCGGACAGCTCTAACCCGGCGCGCCGGAAAGATTTGTCGGTAAATAACGGTATCGCCTGGGAGGCTTGCCAGGTATTTGCCGGCGGGGTGATGAGCGGACTGACTCCGCCCAGCCGCCAATGGTTCAAGTTTACCTTTGCCGACAAGGCTCTGGCGGACGATACGCAGGCGGCGGCCATCATGGACGCACGGCAGGAGATACTTTTAGGGGTTTTAGCCAAGAGCAATTTTTATAATTCCGTTCACAGCGTTTATACCGAGTTGCCTTTTGGGCAATGTCCGTTGGCGATCTTCCCGCACCCTGAAACGGGTGTGTTTTTTATGCCTTTCCCGATCGGCAGCTATGCGCTCGATGTTGGCGCGGGTGGTGTGGTGAATACTTTTGCCCGGCGCTATGAGCTGACGGCGGCGCAGTTAAAAGAGCAGTTCGGTGAGGAAAACTTGCCGCAGCGGGTGCGCGAGGTCTTAACGGGCAACAACAAGTACAGCGCCAAGTTTAAGGTGTGCTGGCTGGTAGAGCCGAACGATGCGGCGGACGGTGAGAAGCTGGGCCGGGAATACCTGGCGTATAGGTCGCTTTATTGGCTGGAGGGCGGCAGCGGGGAGGAATGGCTGCACGTCGGCGGTTTCTACGAGTGGCCGGTGCCGGTGGCGCGCTATATGGTGGCGGGTCTTGAGCCTTACGCGAAGGGGCCGGGCTGGTTTGCCGAGGGTGACGCCAAAATGCTCCAGCGTATGGAGGCGGATTACGGTACGGCGGTGGAGCTAGCAGTCAAGCCGCCCATGCAGTCGACGGCGGCGACCGCGATGAAAGGGATAAATCTGATACCGGGCAGCGCGACGGTGGTGGATGATCTGTCCCATCCGGTAACACCGCTTTTTCAGGTGAACGTGCATCTCGATCACTTGGTCGGCAAGATCGAGCGGTTGGAGAACGCTATCAAAAGGGCGTATTCGGCGGATCTCTTTTTGATGCTCGATAGTATCCAGAACGGGCAGATGACGGCGCGCGAGGTTATGGAGCGGACGCAGGAGAAACTCCAGCAGCTGGGGCCGGTGACTGAGCGTTTGCAGTTTGAGTTTTTATCGCCTTTGATCGAGCGGGTGTACGGCATACTCGACCGTGCGGGGGTGTTCCCGCCCTGGCCGGAGGAGATGGATGTGGACGGGCGGGAGATAAAGATAGAATATATTTCACCGCTCGCTATGGCGCAAAAGATGTCGGGGCTTACTGCCATCGAGCAGTCGGTGGCTTTCGTCGGGCAGTTAGTCCAACTCTGGCCGGAGGCTATCGATAAGATAAATCCGACCGAGACGGTCAATCGCTATATGGAGATGCTGGGCGCACCGGCGACTATCCGGCGCAGTGACGAGGAAGTACAGCAGATGGCTCAAGCCAAGGCGGAAGCGGCGCAGCAGGAGAAAGAGGCAGAAATGGTGATGCAGGCGGCCCCGGCGATCAATCAGGCGACCCAGGCGGCCAAGAATTTGAGCGAGGCGGCGCAGTCGCCGAACCCGGCGGTGCAGGAGTGGTTGGGTATGCCTAACCTGGGAGGTTGACCATGCAAACGATAACTACCGACCGCCAACAGAGGATAAACGCACTTATCCAGGGCGAGGTGGCCCGGCGTGACAAAGAGGCGCTGGAGGCGCTTTTGTCTAGTCCAGATGGGCGCTGGTTTTTAATGCGGCTGTTTGATCGCTGCCGCCTTAATGCGGAGATATTCACCGGGAACAGTGCGACTTTTCGCAATGAGGGCATGAGGAAGGTGGCCATCATGTACCAGGAGGATATTGCGGCGATGGGCCTTGAGGCTATCAAACTAAAGCAACTGGCTGAGCTGGAATACATAAAAGCCCAGCAGGAGGCTATAAAGCTAATGGAGCAGGAGGACTAAAAGATGGATGAACAAAACAATGCTGCCGCCAACGATAACACGGGTGCGGAGCAGCAGACAGAGCAACAGGTAACAGCCCCGGCGGTGGAAACGCCAAAGGAGGAAATGGGTACCATTCTCGGTGGTGCGCCAAAATCGACGGTAGATACTGCCTTGCCGGATGCGTATGACTTAAAGGCAGTCTTGCCTGAGGGGGCGGAGACCGACCCGGCGATAATGGAGAGTTTTACCGCTCTTGCTAAAGAAAGTGGCCTGAATAATGAGGCGGCGCAAAAGTGGGCGCAGTATGGCCTCAACTACACCAAGGAGGCGCTGGCGGCACAAGAGGCGCTTATCACCCAGGAGCTGCAAAAAGAGGTAGCCGACTGGGGTAAAGACGCCAAGGCACAGCTGGGCGCTGATTATGACAAAACGGTTGGCCTTGCCGCCGTGGCGGTGGAGACGCTCGAAAAGGCAGTGCCGGGCTTGCGCGAGGCGTTCAATGAAACGGGCGCTGGTAACCGGGTTGAATTTATCCGCCTCTTTGCCAAGGTAGGCGAGCTGGTGGGTGAAGATAACGGTGCGCGGCTGTTGGGCGGTGTGGCTGCCCAGGGGGCGGGCAGTTTGTATGACAAGACAAATTTTGAAAAATATTAAACATGAGGTGATGTGAAATGGCAACAGTTGGAGCTTTGGCGGTAACGCTGAATGATTTTAGAAAGAGGATGACTCCTGACGGGAAGCTCGATTATATTATCGAGACGCTGGCCCAGTCCAACCCGATTTTGGAGGATATGAAGATGATGGAGGGCAATCTGCCGACCGGTATTCAGACCACGCAGAGAACCAGTATCCCGACTCCTTCTATCCGCCGGATCAACCAGGGCGTGGACGCTACCAAGTCGAACACAAAACAGATCGTCGACACCTGTATGATGCTCGAGGACAGGTCGAGGGTGGACATAAAACTTTTGTCCTTGCAGTCGGACAAGGAGGCTTTCCGCCGCTCGGAGGATGCGGCGCACATTGAGGGCTTTTCCCAGCGCGTGGCGCAGGCTGCGCTCTACGGCGATATTGCCGCTGACCCGGATGCTTTTAATGGTATTGCGGTGAGGTACAATACGCTCACCGGGGCGAAGGGCGATCCGGGCTATCAGGTGATTTCCGGCGGTACTGCCGGTACGAATACCAACACTTCGGCCTTTTTGATCGGCTGGGGCGAACATACCACGGCGGGTATTTATCCTAAGAACACCACAGCCGGTCTAAAAATGACCGACCTTGGCGAAAGCGATGTCCTCGATGACAAGGGCAAACCTTTCCGAGCCGTGCAGACGCTGTTTGAGTGGAATATCGGCATGACGGTGCGCGACATCCGGGCAAACGCGGCGGTGAGGAATATCAATGCGGCGGCGCTGGCTGGAATGACTTCGGACAAGAAGCTGGCACTGATTGAAAAATTTATCTACGCGAAAAACCGCATACGCAATCTCAATGCGGCCGGGGTGAATTATGTCTGGTATGTTTCTGACGCGGTGTACACGTTTGTCGAAACTTACCTGGTGGACAAGAGCAATGTGCATGTGACGCGCCAGGATATAATGGGTAAACCGCCCCAACTCTATCTTTCCGGCATAGTATTGAAAAAGCTCGACGTTATGCGTGAGGATGAAGCGGCGCTGGTGTAAGAGAACAGATCCGGGCGGCATTTGCCGCCCAAAAAAAATTTACGAGGTGATGACATGATTTTTGATAAAGAGAATTTGTTTCTTGATGGTGTGGCGGCGAGCGGTATGACGAACGCGCTGTCGAATGTGGTGGTCAACGGCGAGGGCGGCAACGCTGCCAACCCTCTGTACCTATTTGCCGGGGTGAAGGGCGGCGACGCCGGAAAGAAAATAACGGTGGTGCTGGAGACGGCGGATGTGGAGGCGTTTACCACTCCGGTGACGCTGGGTACTTTTGAAGGGACTGCGACCGCGCCGGTCAAGGCCAAGCTGCCGATCGGGGCGAAGAAGTATTTGCGCCTCAAGGTGACGTCCACCTTTACCGCTGGTACGGTTACCGCCGGTCTGGTAAATGATGTGGATCATGGGTGATGGAAACGTACAGCCTGCATGATCTGGCGAAAGCCAGCGGCGGTTACGACCGTCTGAGCATGAACGAGTTGAGAGCGCGTCTTTACGCGGAGGGCAAAGTCTACCCGGAGGACGCGACCCGGCAAGAATTGATCGACTTAATAGAGGGAAAGGCAGGGGCGGGCGAATGATGCCTGCCCCCTCTTTTTGGGGGTATTGATATGACTAATACAGATATTTGCAATATGGCGCTGTCGCATATCGCCAAGGGGCGGATAGTGGCGCTCGATGAGAATACGGAGACGGCCCGGCAGTGCCGGATACATTACGATCATTTGCGGCGGATGCTGCTGCGTGACTATACCTGGGGTTTTGCCAAAAGGATGATAGTTCTGGCGCGCCTCGATATAAATATCCCTGGCTGGGAGCATGTGTACGCCCTGCCGGAGATGTGTCTGGCGGCCAGGTTGATTTTCAACGAAGCCGGGGCCAGCGTAAGAGAGTTTGAAAAGGAAAAATACGACAGCTTTTTGGTGAAGGGAAATATCCAGGCTATCGGCTGCGATATACCGGAGGCTTATCTTGAATATACATATGACGCGACGGATGCGGAGCTGTTCCCGCCGGATTTTGTGGAGGCGTTGTCGCGGCTTTTGGCCTCGGCACTCTCTATGGCGCTGACCGCTAACGCGGGACTGCAACAGACACAGTACCAGCTTTATCAGGTGGCGATACAAAAGGCTATGCTGGCGACGGCACAAGAGAGAGAGAAGATGCCGGAATACCCGGACAGTTATATCAGGGCGAGGGAGTGATGCTATGTCTGTGATACATGCTATCCAGCCGGCTTTTACCGCCGGGGAGATTTCTGAGGAAGTGGCATCGAGGGTAGATCTCGAAAAATACCAACTAGCGCTCCTTACGGCAGAGAACGCGCTACTGCGGCCATATGGAGGGCTATATAAACGCACCGGTATGCTTTATCACGGGCCGTGCGTTTATCACGACAAACAGGCTCTTTTGGTGCGGTTCAATTTTACTGAGAGTATTTGCTATCTTTTGGAGGCCGGGCAAGGGTATATAAACATCTGGCGGGATGGGGTGAAGCTGCCTGTGCAGCTGGCGACGCCCTGGACGGAGGCGGACTTGCCGCATTTGAGGTTTACGCAGTCGGCGGATGTGATGTATATAACGAGCGGGCGTTGCCCTGTGCAGGTGATAACGCGTTATAGCGAAAGCGACTGGCGGATGGCGGAGTTTCGTTTTGAAAATGGGCCGTTCGAGCCGATAAACCCGGACGCGGATTGTAAGGTATACGCGAGTGGCACGGCGGGGAGTGTACTGCTCAATAGTTCTAAAGATGTTTTTTTGCCGGGGCAGGTGGGCGCGCTTTTGAAGATAAGTCACTTTGTCGAGGAGGTGAGCGTCAATTCGAGTTTCGGTGCGGCGACGGCGGTGGAACCCGCAAAAATCAGCGTGGGTATATACACCGTGCGAGCGGAGGTGTCGGGTACGTGGGCCGGGTCGGTGACCTGGCAGGGCGGCAGTTATAGTCGGTGGACGAACATAAGGGTGTTCAGCGGCAATGGCTCTCAGGTTTTTGATAATGAATATACGGTAGATAATGATGGCAGCACGCACACGCAGGCGTATTACCGGGAGATGCGCTTTAGCGCCAATGTAGTGACAGGCAGCGCCACGGTAAAACTATATAACGCGGATACTGATGCGTTGCTTTATGAGGAAATGCTGTCGCCGGTGTCCGCTGCTCTGGCCAGTATGATGGTGGGGAGTTCGTGGAAGCTGATAACCAACG
The DNA here is from genome assembly GCA_031551525.1 of Acidaminococcales bacterium. GTDB lineage: Bacteria > Bacillota > Negativicutes > Acidaminococcales > JAISLQ01 > JAVBNN01. The sequence continues at coordinate 78,741 of JAVBNN010000023.1, read as the reverse complement.
AAAAGTGGACTGGCAAGATCAGCCTCGAATACCGGCCGTACCATTCGGATGTCTGGCGCTCGTACCGGACGTACAGTTCGAAAGAAGATTATAATGTGGTCGAGAGCGGCACAGTGGAAGAATACGGAGAACTGCGGCTGGTGACGCATAGCGGGTTTACCGGGACGGTGCGCTTTGACTTGTCGGCCTATGCCTATACGCATGAGAGCGTTCTTCGGATAACGAGTTACGCGAACGCCCGGCAGGTACAGGCGGCGGTGGAGGGCACGCCGCTGGCGACGACCGGCGGCACGGCGGACTGGAATATGGGCGCGTGGAATGCGGTGAACGGCTATCCGTACTGTGCGACTTTCTTTCAGGACCGTCTGGTGTTTGCGGGGTCGGCGAAGTTTCCCAACATGGTCTGGATGAGCCGGACGGGCGATTATCCGAACTTTGGCGTGGAAAAAGCGGGCGGGGATGTGACGGACGACAGCGCCGTGCAGCAGTCGCTTATTTCGCGCGAGTTGTTTAAAGTGCAGCACCTTATCCCAGGACAGGACTTGATCGTACTTACCGAGGGTAACGAGTGGATGATCTCGGGCAGCGAGATAGTTACGCCTAAACGCATGACTCCGAAGCTCCAGACGGCGCGCGGGGTGAGTGAGGTGCCGCCGCAGTTTATCGGCAACCGCATCGTGTATGTGCAGCGGCGCGGGGCGACGGTGCGCGATATGGGCTACAGCTACGACAGCGACAATTACACCGGGATGGACTTGACGCTGCTGGCCAAGCATCTGGTGAAGGGGCACAGAATAGTGGACGCAACGTACAGCCAGGAGCCGGACAGCGTTATCTATTTCGTGCGGGGCGACGGGGTGCTCTTGTGCCTTACATATATCCGCGAACAGGAGGTGTATGCCTGGTCGCGCATCGTGACGGACGGGGCGTTCGAGGCGGTGACGGCGATACCAGGTGCGGGGGGCGATACGGTGTACGCTATAGTGCGGCGCGTGGTGAACGGCCAAACGCGGCGGTATGTGGAGAGCTTCGCCCCGATGTCAGAAAGCGGCGATCCATTGGATCATATTATGGTGGATGTTGCCAAGGTGGTAACGAATAGCGCGGCTACGGCGACCATCGACGGCCTTGATCATCTCGAAGGGGAAAGCGTTGTGGCGGTAGGCGACAGCTTCGACCTCCAGCCGACGCCCTGGGTGGTGACAAACGGCAGGATAACCCTCCCCGCGCCCTGCAAGAAGGTGATAGTCGGCCTCCCCTATACTTTGAAGGTGGAGCAGCCGAATTTTGAAATGCAACTACGCGACGGTACTATGCAGGGGCGCAGTAAAGTCTTGACCGGGGCGGTGCTTCGTATGAGGAACTCTTTCGGCGGGCGGGTAGGTTGTTCGTTCTCTCTGATGGACGAGATAACCTATGAGGACAGGGCCTTTGAGCCGCTCAAACTGTTTAGCGGGGATAAACAGTTGACTCCACCGCAGGAGCCGTCGTCCGAAGGCGGGTTCAATACGCACGGGCGGCTGTGCCTTATGCAGGATGAGCCATACCCGTTTGCGGTGAATGCGATTATACGGCAAGTTAGTTTCGGAGGATGAAATGCGCTTTTTACAGATAGAGGTATTCGATAAAATAAAACACCGTCCGGCGGTTGTTCAGTTAGACAAGTATCTGCGTAAGTCCGACCGGGCGGAAATGGCGGCCATGGGCTATGACGATCTGATAGAGGCGCTCGACAGCAGCCTTGTCAGGGAGGATGTATCTTTCGTGGTGCGCGACGGGTCGAGGGTGCTGTGCATCTTCGGCCTATCGGCGGAGGTCCATCCGCAACATGGGCGGGGGATTTGGCTGCTCGGTACGGAGGCGCTCGAAGGGTATAAAAAAGAGTTCTTATACCACAGCCGCCTGATCGTGGACAGCTGGGTAAAGAACTTCGGCCAGCTCTACAATATGGTGGATGTGCGCAATAAAAAAGCTATCCGCTGGTTGACCTGGCTGGGGGCGGAGTTTTCCGTTCCCTTTTCCGTGGGGGAAAGTGAATTTATTATGTTTTGGTTGGGAAGGGGCGAGTGATATGTGTTTACCGGCAGCGGCACTTTTGACAGTAGCGTCGGGTGCGATGCAGTATATGGGACAGCGGCAGGAGGCCAAGGCGCAGGCGGCGCAGTATAACGCGCAGGCGGCGGCAGATGAGCAGAACGCTAAAATACAGGCCCGGCAGAACGAGCAGGTCGCCGACCGGTATGCCTCCGAGCAGCAAAAACTCGCCGACCGGCACCAGCTGTTTCGCGGCGCGGCGGCGGCGGAGGCGGGCGGGTCTGGTCTGTCCGGCATGTCCGGTAGCGTACTCGATGTAATGGGCGCAGGGAAGGAAGCTTACAACCAGGACAGCCTGACGCTCCTCGGCAATCAGCGCAATGACATATACGGCGGACAGTTGCAAGAGCACACCTTTTTGCAGTCGGCCAGCGCCAATCGGGCGGCGGCTTACAATGTGAGAAAGCAGGCGCAGGTGGCCGGGATAGGTACTATCCTCGGTACAGCGGCCAGCGCGTGGGGCGTTAGCAAAGACTGGGCGGGGGCAAGCAAAGGTAAGCAAAGGTAAGCAAAGGTAAGCCGGTTGCCTATGACATAGGAACGAAAAAGCCTATTTATAAAATGGATATGTATAAATACCCCTGATTTGGAGGCGGAATATGAAAATGCAATCTTATAGCCGGGCGGTCGACCCGAATGTGGCGCAAGGACAGGTACGCGCGCCGGGCAATGCAGCCGCTTACGGCGCGGGGATGGGTCGGGCGATGGGGGCGGTGGCGCAAGGGTTGGCGCTCGTCGGCGCGGAGCAACAGCGCCAGATGGAGAACGACCTGGCGCTCAAGGTCATGGAGGCCAGTAACGAATATGAGCGGCAGATAAATGTTGTCAACACTGATTTATTGAGCCGCCAGCTTGATAAGACGATCGACATTGATAAAGAGTTCGCCGAGAAAGAAGCGAAAATCCGTCAGAAAGTATGGGGTGAAAGTGGCCTGCGCTACGAAAAAGCGCAGCGGGCTTTTAATAATATGGCTGACCGCAGTGTTACCGGCAATCTCAAGGTGCTGAGCCGCTACCAGGCGGGAGAGATGGATAAACACGGGCTACTCGTTCGCAACGAAAGCAACGGCGCACTTAGGGATAAGGTGCTGCTCGGCAAGGAGACAGCGCAAAATGCTCTCGGCCAGATGAAGATAAGTAATGCTATTTATGGACGAAACAAAGGGCAGGATTATATAAAGGCCCTCGATAAGGACAGCGCGACTGAATTGGTGGGGGTTCTGATGTTAGACCTGACGGACAAGAAGGACTACGCCGGAGCGCAGGCTGTGTATGATGAGTTCAAGGAGCAAGTGGACGTTGCCCGGTTGTCGAAGGTTACCTCGCGGCTAAACGACTGCCGGGAGGCGGAGCAAGGTATGCAAGACATAAATAGCCTGTACGCTATTTATGGTGATGATGTTGACGGCGCGGTAAAAGCTTGGTCGGCCAAGGCAACAAAGTCCGGCAGCGGTGACAAGGACTTTATGCGAGCGGCGGAAAGTCAACTAGGTATTCCCTACGTGTTGGGGGGAGACGGGAAAAGCTCCACTGATTGCGGTAAGTTTATCGAAAGAACGGCTACTGCGGCAGGGTACGAGACTACAAACCTGCGGACAGTCGATGATATGTACAAAGTAGCCGAAGACAAAGGGATCGCCTTTACTGATCGCAGCCAGCTCCAACCGGGCGATATAGTTTATTACTGTAACACGTCTAGTCAGGCGGGCGAAGCATATAAGGGAATAACTCATGCTGGTATTTATCAGGGCAACGGCAAATTAATGCACGCCAGTTCCGGCTATGGGAAGGTTATCAAAGACGCGGATATGGACGCTATCGGTGAGATAGCCGGGTTCAGCCGAATTCCTTTTGAGGGCGGCAAAACAGGAAGAAGCCTAGGCGCGCTTGAAACAGAGGACTTCCGCAAAAAATACAGTGCAAAACTCGGCAGCGAAATCAGCGCTCGCAACTTTAAGCGTAACGAGGCGTACCAAAACGGAATGGTGGAGCTTTTCAAACTGCGCGAGGCGGGTATTTTTGACGAGACAGCGTCGGCGGATGTAGTCAGCAGGTACTCTTATGACGACCATACCCGTATGAGGCTGAAAGGCTTAAAAACCGAACTGCTAACAAAGCCGAAAAGAGAAAGCAGCGAGACAGCGGCTTTGTACCGCTTAGATACATTAGCAATAAACGGGCAGCTCCAACAGGACGATGTGGAGATGCTATTCAAACAAGGGGCTTTGAGCGATAAAGACTTTTTGAAGTATAGCAAGGATGCAGGTAAAACTCGCAAAGACGAAGCCAACGACTTAAATAATCAAATCGACAAAGCTTGGTTTGTAGATGTGAACGCACAATACAGCGACCCCAAAACAAAGGCGGTCAAAGAGCGGTTTGCTGTTATGGCAAAGCTGCGTCTGGATCAGGAAAATGTCCAGGGGTGGGAAAGGCAAGACAAAGTTCGGCAGTGGCTGAAAGATGAAAAAGCCACTCCCACCATACACACAGAGTATTACCAGCACAGCAGCCGAGAATACAACGTCATGGTGAATTCATGGGGGGCGCGTGGGGGCGAGGTTGGTGAACTGCTCAAACGCGGTGCGCTTACAGAGGGAACTGGCGGCAGCGGGCAGGAGTTGAATAAAACTTCCAGCTATATAGCGGCTCAAATATCCACAGCCAACGCGAAAGGCGACCCGACCGCGCAAGCGGCACTTGACCATTGCCTTGATGAAGGCATACCTCTGACAAAAAGCAGTTACGATAAAATACGCGGCATGTTTACGGACAATTGGCGGCGCGGCGATTAAAAGCAAAGGAGCATTTTTATGTCTATAGCTCTTACACCTGAACAGAGAGAAACTATAAAAAACGAAATACTGGTAAAAGAAACGCCGGAATATGGCTATTTAAAAAGAGTAGCCAATATCCGGCAGCAGGAAGCCTCACAGGCGCTGCACCTTTCCATGAAAACCAACCTTGACATGTCAACGGCTTTGAATAATCCAGCGGCAAGAGTAGAAAACCTAATCAACCCGGAGGAATTTAAGCGGCTGGGCTTTACTCATCCAGAAGTAAAGACTTTTCTCGAAGATCCTATCCATATGGCTATCGTGCGCGATCGGCAAGGGGTAAAGAGCTTGACGGACTTACAGGACACTTCGAGTTTTGGCACGGCGTTTACAAACGGCGCAAAGGCGCTGCCGCGCACTTTCGCCGCTTTCATGGAGGGCTGGAACAAGTCGTCGGTCGCTGCTACAGAGGAAGAAGTGGCGCTGGCGAGGAGGTTGTTTGGGGATGATGCCGCGCTGGTACACCCGCAAGCAGCAGAGATGGCGACCTCTGCAAAAAATAATCAGGTAGTGGACTGGGAGGGCATCAGAAAAAGCGACCTCTTAAAACGGGAGTTCAACGAAGCGCCCAAAGACAAATATGTAAAACAGTTTATGCTGGACTTTGTGGAAAACTCCCCACAGATAGCGGCGCAGATAGTGGCGACCGCTTTGACAGGCGGCGCAGGCGGCGCGGTTTTCATGGGTACGCAGATAGCGGGGGGCAGCTACGAGCAACTAGCTGACGAGGGAGTTGACCCGTCGAGGGCTTTTACTGCTGGCATGGGTAACGCTTTTTTACAGGCTCCGCTAGAGCAGCTAGGTATCGGTAAGCTATTTAAACCAGCCAAGCAGGGCGCAAAGAATGCCGCGCTAAGAAAGTTTGCCGAGACTGTTTTTACGGAAGGTCTGACCGAAGCCTTACAGCAGTACCCGGAAGAAGCGGCCATTATCTGGGCGAAGTCAGAGGGCAAGACCTGGACGGAGCGCGGACAGCAGTTTCTTGACGAGTTTGGCGAGATAACGAAAAAAGCCGGGTACGCCGGATTGCTTGGTATGGCCTTTGGTGGTGCGACTGGCGGCGTGAGTGTAGCTTTTGACCGCAACCTCCTCAAGGCGCAAATACAACAACTAGATGGCGAGATAGCGACTATCAAAGGTTCGCCGGTCATGCAGCGCAGCCCGGAGGCGATGGAGCAGTTTCTTAACCGTACCGGGGAAAAGGTCTATATAGAGGGCGACGCGCTTTTGACGTATTTTCAAGAGAGCGACGGCACAGTGCTGGAAGACCTTAACCTGACGCCGGACGAAGTACAGAAAGCAGCCGCGCGGGGAGAAACAATAGAAATACCCAAAGGCACATATGAAGTAGCCGCCGTACAGCACGAAGATATGCACGCCGCGCTAAAAGACGATATTTCTTTTGACGAGACTTCTCTTTCGGCTAAACGGATAGAAATCCTCAACGATAAAGATATCCGCCGGAGTAAGGAAGAGGTTCTGCGCCAGCAAGAGGCGCTCCAGGTGGAAAAAGACAAAATACTCCACGACGCACGCCAGGCCGGTATGCCTATAGGCGAAGCTAGCGGCGCGGTGGAGTTTCTTTCCGCTATGGCGAAAAACCTCTCAACCGACCCCGCCACATGGCTAAAAGAAAACGCCCCTCTATGGATGAAGGGCGGGGAGGGGCTCAAAGCGCAGTATAATCAATCCGTGAAATTGGAGAATGGCAAAAGTGCGTCAGTTATTGAAATAGACCCGGCCAGTATGCCGCAGGAAGTTTTTGCTAAAGGGGAAGGAAGCGCCGCTACTTTACGAAAATGGTTACGTGGGCAATTCCAGGGAAAGGAAATAACCATAGCTGATGACAGCACTTTGCAGCGCTTTACTGGAGCGGGGCTGGACGCCAGCTTAAAGCGTAAGCGGCATGAAGGCCATAACGAAGCGTACGCCATTTTGGACAAACTTCTTGAAAATGCGGTGTTTGATAGCTTTGAAGAGGCTAGCGAAGGCCATCCTTCTGTGAAAGGGCAAAACAGATACTATGCCGCCTGCAAGATAGGCGACGAATACTATTCTATTCGATTTAAAGTAGATATCCCTCGTTTAGATTTGCCTGCGTCATACAAAGACCACAAAACAGCAAAAATAAAAATAGAACCCTCTCTGTACGGCAGCATATCCGATAACCGGAGCACTACCCAGACGGAAGGTCCTATCGACATAGACACTCTCCTGTCCGAAGGTTCATCTGCTTCAAAGAGCAGCCAGACCTCCCAGGCGACGCCGGACATCCGGAGCCAAGCGTCTATCTCTGATATCAGTATAGATGTTTTACGTGGTGATGTCAAGCCGTCGGGCATAGAGGACGGAACGCTGTATCAGCAAAACAAAGGCGCTATCGGCTGGAACAAGGAAGGCCGGGCGGTCATTACTCTACTAGGCGGGGCGGACGCTTCAACGGTGGTACATGAGCTTTTAGGGCATTTCGCGGTAAATGAGATATACAAGCGTTATTTGATGGAGGACGCGCCGGAGCAAGTACAGAAGGACTGGCAGGCGCTTTTGACATACGCGGAGATAGAAAACTGGGAGACGGCCACCGCAGAGCAACGCAAAAAAGCGCATGAAAGATGGGCGGAGGCAGCGGAGAGCTATATCCTCGAAGGTAAAGCGCCGTCGGCGGAAATGCGCCCGGTAATGGCGCGTTTTAAAGAGTGGATGCGTCAAATCTACCGGGGAATAAAAAGAAGCCCGAATGCTATTCCCCTGACCGATGAAGTGCGCCAGGTATTTGACCGCATGTTGGCCACCGAAGAACAGATCGCCCAGCGCCAGTATGTAGACGGCTACTACAACAAACTGCCGCAGGTGGTATTGGAAACGCTCACCCCGGCGCAAAAGGAGCGTCTCGACAAAGCGATTATCGGGGCACGGCAAAAGGCAGAGGACATTCTATCCGGCAAGATATTGAAATCCTTTACCGAAGAAGCCAAGCAGGAGATCACCGAGATACGCGAACAGACCTACGAAGCCAACCTCGCAATACTGGCCGACCAGCAGATATATAAAACCATCGACGCAGTGAGTCTGGAATTCTCTGGCGAGTGGAAGAACGCCTGGACGCTGGCCAAAGCCTACCAGCAAAAAGAGCAAAGCTACTTCAACGGCACGGAGTACAAAGGCAACCTGTCCGACGATCAGTCGGTGCATTTTGACTATCTGGCCGAACTCAGCGACTATTCATCGGGGTCGGAGTTGGCAACCAAGATACTGGAAACCGAGCCGATCAACAAAGCGGCTACCCACATGACGGACACTTTCATCAAGGCAGAGTTTGACGGCGTATACGACAATAAGGCGGTTTTCGCCGAAGAAGCCAAGCAGGCCATGTACAACGAGTACGGGGCGGAGCTGATGGCTTTGGAGCTGGCCATCATCGAGGACAAGCTGCACGAAATGACGCACCAAAGCCCGATGAAGATAGGCGACCAAGTAATAGCACAGATGAATAAGCGTTACGCCAAACTGGCCGCCAAAGAAGCAATAAGTCAAATGACCATCGACCGGGCCAGCAACTTGCAGACCTACATATCGTCCGAAAGAAAGGCCGCCGAGAAGTCGGCCGTCGCGCTGGCCAATGGCGACCTGGATATCGCGCTTGAGCAGAAAAAACTCCAGTTGTACAATCACGCCATGGTACAGGAAAGCCTCCGGGTGCGCCGGGAATACGACGGCATAAAGAAATACCTCCAGCGCCAGCGCAACAGGAAAAAGGCCAACTGGGACATGGAAACGAACTTCGTCCAGGCGGCCGATCTCTTGCGCCGCTTCGGTATGGGGCGCAGCGACTACAACCCGGCGCTGAAAAGAGAAAGCCTGATGGCTTATGTGGCGAGGCAGGAAAACCTGAACATGCCGGGCAGCAATCCCGACATCATCAGCATAGCCGAGTGGCTGGAGGCGGACACCGAGGCGCCCAACGCGCGCGCCGAACTGACCATCGAACAGTATAAGGACGTGGCCAACGCCATCAGGAACATCAGGATGATCGACCGGATAGGCGTGAACAGCGACGCTTTCGCGGTTATCGACAATGGCGGCTCGTCCAGCGAACTGGCGCGAAAGTTAATGGAAGTATCCGCGAGGATGGAGGATGTACTGCGGGATGAAGCGGGGGCGGTAGGGGCGACCAGCCCGGTGACCAGGATGATAAAAGAGATCTACCTAGGCAATAAAAAAGTGACCGAGATACTGCTCGAACTAGACGGCATGAAAGACTTTGGCCCCTGGCACACAGCCTTTTACCGCTATGTCAAAGAAGCGGCCGACTACAAAAGCGACCTTTTGCGCAAGTCCAGCACGAAATTGGACGAGGCTTTCAAGCGCGCCGGCATAGACAACGCCCAAAAGTACCGGGATGTAAATAACAAAAAATATATTCCGGAATGGGATGTGTCGCTATCCAAGATGGACATGCGGGTGATCGCGCTCAATATGGGCAGTGAATCCAATATGGAACGGCTCGTCAGCCAAGCCCCCGTCGGCTTCAACCAGTCATTGGCATGGAAACAAGCCAACTGGACAGAGCCGCAAATAAAAGAAGTGCTGGCCAAGTACCTGACCGAAAAAGACTTCCACCTGGTGCAGGATATCTGGAATGCCATAAATCTTTACACTCCGTATAACGAGATGGTCACGAAAATGACCGGCTTTTCTCTGCCGAAGGTGGAAGCCATGCCGGTGGAATTTACCCTGCCGGACGGCAACACAATAGTTTTGCAGGGCGGCTATTATCCGTTAAAGCAAGACCGGCGTTCGACTTTGCAGGCAGAACTCAACGCAGAAAAGGCGCTGGGCGACTTTGTCGGTGTCATGCCCTACCCGAACAGCGGGGCCTCCAAAACAAGGACGAAGGCCAGCTACTCGGTAGACCTTGACTTCAACAATGCCTTTAACCATCTGGAACAGGTGACGCAGGACATAGCCTTCCGTCCGGTCATGCACGATATAAACAAACTGATGCGCAAGGAGGAAGTGCGCGACACCCTCCGGCATAAGCTGGGCGAGGAAGGGTACAAGGCAATAGTAGACTGGCAGGGTGCAGTGGCGCGCGGGCGGGATACGGCCCCGGTGAAAAACTGGATGGCTCCGCTTTTGAACTGGATGCGCGCGCGGACGGTGACGGCCGGTCTGTTGTTCCGGCCGGGGACGATAGTACAGAACAACGCCAACTTTACCCTGTATGGCAATGCGGTAAATGGCTTTACGGAGATGGACGCTTTCGAGGCGTACACCAGGCGTGGCGTGGGCGACTACATACCGGCGGCCATTACAAATTCGGCGCGGGCCAAAGAGCTGCGCGCCTTTGTATTTGAAAAGTCGGTGATGATGCGCGACAAAATGGATGCGCCGGACTTTACCCTGAGAGAGCTGCAAAGTATGGTGAAGGAGGGCAACGTACTTTCCCGCAACGCTACCGGCGCATTACAGGAGGCCGGTATCAAGATAGAGCTGACGCAAAACCAGATGATAAAACTGGGCGGCGATGTACTCGCCTGGTCGGACCAACTGACCGACATTCCGATGTGGCTAGGGGCTTACGACAAGGCGCTGTCCATGAAGATGTCCGAGAAAGACGCTGTCCACTTTGCCGATACGGTTATCGAGCGCAGTACCGGCAGCGGCCGCCTGATAGACACTTCCGGCCTGCAAAGAGGAGGTTCCGGGACGCGGCTTTTGACCATGTACACCGGCTTTTTCAATACTCAGCTCAACCGCTGGATGCGCGAAGCCAATATCTTCATGGACAAAAAAGACGTCGGCCGGCTGTTTGTGTTTACGGCAAAACAGTATATCGGCTTCGGCGTGTTGTCCGCGCTGTACTCCTTCAAAATGCCGGACGACGACAAGTATCTGGAATGGTTTATCAAGGAGATAGCACTCTGGCCGCTGGCCATGGTGCCGTTCATCGGCTCAGGTATAAAAGTCGGCATAGAACAGGCGCTCGGCTTCCAGTCCTTCGGTTATACCATGTCGCCGCTAGAAAGCCAGATCGGCGGAATCATCCGCGCCGGGCAAAAGATGATGAAAGACGACGCGGAGCCGGCGGACAAGGCAGAGGCTATCGCGGCTGCATCGGCTTTCCTTCTCAAATACCCGGACCAGATAAATGACTGGTTTTTCAATGCGTGGAATCTTTTACAGGACGAAATGGACTTTGAGTTTATGGACTTGGCCAAGCGGCGGCCGAAAAGAGAGAGGTAAAAGAAAACCGCCCCGCAGTTAGCAGGGCGGTGGGGTTTCGTTATTTATATCTTGCAATAGAAACACTAGCATGATGCCTGCGAAAAATAACGAGACTTTTTCAAAACCAACAATACTTTCTGTTTCTAACGACAGAGATAGCCCGCTTAGTGACATTATCAAGCCGAGAAAAACCCTTGTGGTTGTCTTATGTTCGCTCTGATAATTCCCGCTTAAGAACAAAAAGAAAGATGCGATAGAGGCTCCATACAGCACCCAACCATAATACTTAATATCATCAAAGCCTATTATGCCCGCGTAGAGAAGGGCAACTGTTGCTAAAATTAAAATGTGCTGTACATCTATCAGCGCGAAAATGTGCAGTAGTTTTTTCATAGGGGCCTCCATTTCAAGCCACGCGTTTACGCGGGACGCGACATAATAATATTTAATGAAAGAAGGTGAGAATATGTTAGAAACATATGTATTTTTAATTGGGCTATTGGTTGTAGGTTCTGTTGTTAATGTAACGATAAGCGGCTGGTTAGCTCTGAAAATGGCGGATTTTATTTATGAAAAAATAAGAGATTTATAAACAACACTGTCTAAAGTTCCAACCGTATTCAGTAAGCAACCCTTGTTCGACCAATATAATTTCTTCTTTAGAAGTTTTATAGAGGTTTGTTTGTTTAAAATGCGTGATAATTTCTTGTGTTTCTGGATAGTGTGTAGTAATACCGCCTCTTTGCCTTGTAATGGCAATGAGATTTAAACGTTCCAGATTACCAATTGCTATGCTATCTTCCAGACTAGGCTCTTGGTGGCAATCATCCAAATAAATATCTTGTCTTATATAAGGGCGTGACTCTATAGAAAAACTATAGCATAGTAAATAAAATGGGTTTTTAAGTTTAGTAAATATTTTTGCATCGTTTGGGTTCATCTGTTTAATTATTTCAACATAAGAATGATGTGTGCTTTCATTTTTTCTTGCATCGAATGAAGCCGCGATCAGTTTTGCAAACGCGTTTCTGATAGGCTCTTTTTCAATGTAATATTTTGAGGCTTCAAGGGCGGGGCCCATAATGGCAAGGTCGGGTTCTTGGATGTGCTCGGGGGGGATGTCTTTAGTGAATTCGTGTATTTTATTTCCAAAATTTGTTAGGTTATAGGGTCTTGCGCTTATGCTGTTTTGCATCATTGCGTCAAATTTACCAAAAATAAATTCCCATAGCAGATTCAGTGTTCGGGCAGGAGCATCTGCACCTTTGCTTACCATTGTTGTAGTAAAAGCAGTTAAAGCGGTGATTGCAATTTGTTCTGTATTCATTAAACAATCCGCCCCCTTTACTATATTGTGTCATAATCATACCACATTACTAATAAAAAAGAAACTTCTTGACTTTTGCACGGGCATATATTATTATTTAAGCACGGGCAAAAGTGAGGTGATAAAATGACGCCACGCACAGGCAGGCCAACAGATAACCCTAAAAATATCCGTCTGGAAATCAGAATAGCGCAAGACACTGCAAAAACCTTACAGGAGTGTGCAGACCAGTTACAAACTTCCCGAGCAGAAGTAATTGTAAAAGGGGTTAATCTTGTGAAGTCTGAGCTGGACAAAAAGAAATAAACAACCGCTATCCGGTCAAAGATAAAGCGATTGTTTATTCTGGCGAGAAGTTTCCTTTTAGTCATATGGAGCTTTTAATGTTCTGCAAGATTTCCTTCCGAAGTTCAGTGTATACGACGGCAATAGAAACATTGCCTTTTTTTGTGCTGAATGCCGCAACTGCAAAAAATATAAGGACGGCAAAGTAACCCACAGCGAAGGACGATGGGAAACTGGAAATGAAAGGCAACAGAAATACAATGCCGGAGACTGCCGCGAAAAGCGATAAAGAAGGGCAGAACAAAAAGAGCATGGACATCGCGAAATAGCCAAGCAGAGATATTGCGTTGTCGTGCCAATTTATGCGGCCATTATCGTCGGTCATCAATAAAAAGTAGCTTGCTGTTGCAAAGTATACAAGATATCCCACATTGCCACTTCCTTCCGTGTCATAATCATACCACGTTACTAATAAAATAAAAACCTCTTGACTTTTGCAGTAATGCAGTATATACTGCAAAACAAGGAGGTGAAGTGGTGGAAGAGAGAACAATAACTATCAGGGTGACAAGCGAACAACATACGGCTATCAAGGTAGAGGCCGCGAAGCGAGGACTTTCTTTAAAAGAGTATATTCTTACGCTTGTTCAAAAAGACCTTGATAGCAAAAAGAAATAGAGTTTCCCCGTCCGGTCAAAGACATTAGGGAAACCCTATTCGCCAGAAGTTTCCTTCTGTGAAATCTATTATATCACAGCGGAAACCTCTTTCAAATCAAAAATTTGGGAGGTTTTTATTTATGGGTAATTTGCGGGTATTTGATTTTCAGAAAAAGAAAATTCGTACAATCGTTGAGAAGGACGAAACTTGGTTTGTTGCTAATGATGTTTGTGAGGCCGTCGGTATACAGCGAACGCAAACCCGCAGGCTAGCTGAAGATGAAAAGGGTGTGCGTTCAATGCACACCCTTGGCGGCAAGCAAGAATTAGCAGTAGTTAATGAGTATGGGTTATATCACCTTGTTCTTTATAGTCGTAAGCCCGAAGCCAAAGCCTTTAAACGCTGGATAACCCACGAGGTTATACCGGCTATCAGAAAGACCGGCAGCTACACCTTGAATTTACCGCCAGTTCAGCCAGTACCGACAACGCCGATGTTGCCGAAACCTGTACCGTTGGTCTCGCCTACCGAACTGGAGGACATAAAAGTTCTGGCTAAAGACATGAAAGACAAGGCGCAGACGTTTATCAAGGTGCTGGAGGTTTATGAGGGGATAGGCTTTAGCGGTACTTTTATAGAAATGGCCGGTACTTTAAGAACCATAGCTTACTGTTTGGCGTCAAACGCGAGCCATTTACATTACGAACACACAAAGAAAAATTAATCCACATAAATAAATATCAAAACCACGTGGGGATTAGCCTACGTGGTTTTCTTATACCCAAATTCAAATGTAGGGGGTGGTGTAAAAAATGTTACCAGGTACTTTAACGAAAGTGGTTTACCAGGGCAACGGGATGGCGGTGGAGTTCCCCTGCCAGTTCGATTTTCACGAGAGAGAGCATGTGAAGGTGCTTCTGGTAGACCCGGAGGGGAAAGAGGAACTTTTAGCCAAGAATTATTTCGTCGATATGGCGAAAAAGTCGGTGTTTTACCCGGGGTATGCGCCGGGCGAGGAGTCGCCGGAAAACGAGCGGCCAGAGGTACTGCCGCCGGGCTGGAAGCTGGTACTCTACCGGGAGGTGCCGCCGGTGCAGCTGGTAGACCTCGGCGACCGCTGGCCGTTCCCAGTCATTGAAAAGATGGCGGACAAACTCACGATGCTGATCCAGCAACTGTGGGAGAAGGTCGGCCGGGCTATAGTATTTCCGGTAAGCGAGGATTTTAATGCCGAGCTGCCGGCGCCTATAGAGCCGGGCGCGAGTATCGCCGTTACGAATGACGGCGCAGGGCTGCGCTACGGGGCGAACCCGGACGGGATAGAGTATGCGGTACAAACGGCAGATGCGGCGAAAGAGATAGCGGGAGAGGCGATAGCGTTGGCCGGAGCGTCTGTAAAGGACGCGCCGGAAGACGGGAAGCTTTATGGCCGCAGAAACGGTCTGTGGGATGAAACGCTTGATGTGGAAAAGTTGTCTACTGCCGCTTATGATGTGTCGCACGAGGACTGGCCGTCGGCTATCTACAACCCGGAGACCAATATGATATGGTTTGGCGTGCCGCGAGGGCAGCCGGGAGATCCCGGTCCGACCGGCCCGCAGGGTACACAGGGTGATGGGGGTGTTCAGGGTGCGGACGGGCCTACCGGCGCGACCGGCCCACAAGGGCAGCAGGGCCCGCCCGGGCCAGTAGGGCTGACGGGAGAAAGGGGAGGCGCCGGTTCCATAGGCGCGACCGGGCCACAGGGGCCGCAAGGGCCGCAGGGTGTAAGGGGCGCGATTGGCGACACTGGAGCGCAGGGAATAAAGGGTGACAAGGGCGACCGGGGAGAGCCGGGGCCGCCCGGACAGCCTCCGGTTACGGGGCTTATTGATTGCGGCGGGGCTTATCAGACGCAGGTAGATGTTATAGACGCCGGTACGGCGTCGGATTTTATGTGAGGGGGAAATAAAGTATGTCTTTAATGCAAATACAATTTCGGCGCGATACGCTGGCGAACTGGCAACTGTACGATCCGGTGCTGCTAAAAGGGGAACTGGGCATGGTTACGGACGGGCCCAATCCATATTTTAAACTGGGTGACGGTGTGACGCCGTTCACGGCTCTGCCGGTAATGACCGGCGAGCGGGGCCCAGCCGGAGTACAAGGGCAAGAGGGTATACAAGGCCTGCGCGGGGCGGACGGCGTTAACGGAGCGCAAGGCCCCGTAGGTGCGACCGGCCCGGCCGGGGCAACCGGGGCAAAGGGTGACAGCGGGGCGCAAGGGCCGCAGGGGCTGCAAGGGCCTAAAGGCGATACGGGCGCAACTGGCGCTACCGGGGCCAAAGGCGCGCAGGGTATTCAGGGGGCGACCGGCGCAACTGGTCCGGCCGGGGCGAAGGGTGATAAGGGCGATACGCCGCCGCTTTCGGACAGCGTGACGAGCGCTGACAGCAACACTGCTGCCAGTTCAAAGGCGGTGAAAACGGCTTATGATCTGGCCAATGGTGTGAACGCCGCGCTGGCGGCCAAGGCAAATCTGGCTAGTCCGGCCTTGACCGGTACGCCAACGGCGCCGACGGCGGCTACGGCTACCAGCAATACGCAGTTGGCTACCACTGCCTTTGTGCAGGCGAATATGGCAACAAAAGCCAACCTGGCCAGCCCCGCATTTACAGGCGCACCGACCGCGCCGACCGCAGCGGCGGGAGTGAATACTACACAACTGGCGACGACGGCTTTTGTTACCGGAGCGGTTAGTGGTAAAGCGAATACTGCGGACATGAACACAGCGCTGGCGGCCAAGGCGAATCTGGCCTCTCCTGCATTGACGGGCACACCGACCGCGCCGACGGCGGCTACGGCTACCAATAGTACGCAGATAGCCACCACGGCTTTTGTTCGCGCGGCTATAGCGGCTTATGCCGCCGCCGGGGGAAACACGACTGTTGTAACGAGCGGCACTATTTCTCATGGTGGAACAATACCTTTGCCCAGTGGTTACACTAGGACGCAGTGTATGTGTGCGGTGTGGCTGAATAGCTACGAGACCACTGCAGGGGGAAATGCTGTTGTAGCGGGAAGGTGCAGTGTGGTACAAACTACGGGTGTGGTGACTGCACAAATCATATGCCAAGGTAATGAGGGACTTACAACTTTAAATACTACTGCTCAATATCTTTGCGTAGGCGTGAAATAGGAGGGATTGAAAATGTTGTATATTTTTGCAAATAATAAGGATTGCATTGCAAAAACCGCATATGCGCCGAACACAGACGACTTGAATACACGCGGGGAGATTGTGGTGGAATCCTTAGATGATTATGATATTACAGATATTGTGTTGATTGATGGAGTAATTACACTAAAGCCGGTATTGCCTCCTGCACCTGAACAAATACTGGCACAATTGACGACGGCAGTACAACGCCACCTTGACGCATGGGCCAGGACGCGCAATTATGACAACGTTCTTGCCCTTTGCACCTACGCTACCAGCACCAATCCCAGATTTGCCGCCGAGGGGCAGCGCGGCGTAGAAATGCGTGACGCTACCTGGGCCAAGTGCTATGAAATACTTGATGAAGTCATGGCCGGACTGCGGGGCATACCTACGGTAGACGAGCTTGTTGCCGAGCTGCCGGTGCTGGTATGGCCGGGGGAAGAAGGTGGCGGTAATTGAACATCCAAGAACTGTACTTATCAATCATCAAAGTAATGCATACACTTGCAGACGCCTGGCCGGTCAAACTGGCGGCGTCTTTTTTGGTGGCCGCGCTGGCCGCCAAGCCGACCAAACTGCTGCTGCTGTTTGTCATTTTGGTGGTGTTCGATCTCATTACGCGCTGGATCGCCCTGACGCGTCAATATCTCGACGACTGCGAGGCTGCGGAAAAGGGCTTGGCCGCCTGTGTCTGGAATATGCGTAAGGCGCGCAAGGCGGGCTATATACAAAGCGGTCCGATGAAACACCGCTTTGCCGGGAAGTTTATCTGGTATACGCTGATGTGTCTAGTGGCGGCCACGCTTGATACAAAGCTATTTGAGCTGGGTGAGCCGCAATATTTTGTAAAACTATTTGTCGCCTACATGGGGGCGTCGGAGGCTATGTCGATACTAGAAAACATGCAAGAGGCGGGCGTAGAACAGGCGGGGGATTTACTGGATTTGGTAAAAATAAAGCGAGGAGGGCGGCGCGATGTTAGGTAGTGTTTCAGGGAAATATGAGAGCGGCAACCGGCCTGGCGCGGTATCGACCGGCGTTGGTGACCTGGGTGGAATATCTTACGGCGCTCACCAGTTTATTGTTTCGGTGGCGGACGATTTTGTCGATTGGTTACTGGACAGACAACATTCTTTCGGCAGTTTATTGGCCGATCTTCATCCCGGGACACCGGCCTTTTCCGACTTGTGGCGGCATATAGCGGGAAATGCCCCTGATGAATTTCTCGCCTTACAGCACGAGTACGCACAAAAAATGTACTACGATCCGGCGGTAGAGTTGTTGCGCCAGCACAATTTTGATGTGGCCAAACACTCGGGCGCGGTAAAGGAAATGGTGTTTTCCCGCGCCGTGCATTACGGCCCCGGGTGGGTACCGGAATTGTTTTTAAAGGGCATGCGGTTTAAGCAACCAGGCTACCTTAACCTGTCCTATATTGACGCGCCGAATTTTGACGAAATGCTTATATCCGGCGTCTACAACTTTTTGCGCTACTGCTGTGAGATTGCTACCTATCGCGGTAACGGCGTTTGGCGGGATCCGGAACGCTGGACCTGTGGCAGCGAAGATGTTGTCAAAAATGGCCTGCGTGATCGTTTTATAAACGAGAAAAAAGATCTGCTGGCCATGCTGTGAGGCGGTGATTTTATGGAGATAGGGGGAAAGCAAATTGAAAAGACGTATCTTGTTATTGCTGGTATTATCCTTCTTCTTGTGGGCTGGGCCTTGCTTGGCCCAGTCTTACGAAGTGACGGAGGCGGAACTGGTACGGTTGGAAGAGATATTCATTCAGCTCGAGACGCACAACAGTCAGCTGATGGCAAACTTGACAGCGTCCAATCAGGACTTGACGGAGCAGCAGGCAAAAGTACTGCAATATCAACAGGCCTTAGAACAGTTGCAGCAGGACTTAGTGACGTACAGGAACGAAATAACCAAGGCCAGGCTAGACTTGGCGACGTCCAAAGCCTTATTGGAGAGGGCAAATCAATCCTTAGTACAGTACGAAAAAGAAATGAAGCGAAAAGTCCGGGTAGTTAGGCAACAGCGCAATATTGCCTGGCTGGTAGCCGGGGCGGCGGTGTATGCGGCGGTGAGGTGAAATTTTTTTGGTGTGCAACCGGTGTGCAACCGGAAAATTCGACCTCGATTTCAAGCCTTTTTTCGCAACCGATAAAAAATGATAAATGCCGTAACCACGCGTAAATATAGGTTTTTTGAGCAAATTCGTAATGCGTGGGTCGCAGGTTCAATTCCTGTTGGTGGCTCCATGTAAAAGTAAAAGCCTTTCGGCATTATGCCGGAAGGCTTTTTCATGTTCTTTACAGCGTATTTTCGTACGGGTGACGTCATACTCTTGGTATCGGTCCGATGCACGGCCAATCATTCTTTCACAGGTCGGCCTGGCAGGGACCTATTGTCAAACATGGCGGATACTTTTTCAAGTGCCGCGATTATACTTATATGTTGCGGACATTCGCCCAGGCAGCGGCGGCAGGCTATGCAGTCGCCGGCTTTTCCGCGTTGCGTTGCAATGTTGAGATAGTAGACGAACTGGCTGCCGACCGATGTGCGTTTGGCGTTGTTGTAAAGCGAAAAATAGTCTGGTATGGCGATGTTTTGTGGGCACACGCGCTCACAGTAGCGGCAGACGGTGCAGGGGACGGCGATATTGGCATTGATGACTGCAGCCGTCTCTTCTATGATGCTTATTTCTTCTTCGCAGAGGGGATAAAAGTCTGTCATGTAAGAAGTGTTGTCCAATACCTGATCGAGGCTGCTCATGCCGCTTAACACCATGCATACGCCTTTTAAACTGGCGGCAAAGCGAATGGCCCAGGAAGCGGGCGATGCCTCCGCATTGCAGGTGCGCAGCAGATTTTCCGCTTCGGATGGCAATGTGGCAAGGCTGCCGCCCTTGACCGGCTCCATGACAATGATGGGCAAGTTGTGTTTTCGTGCTGTTTCATAGCAGCGCCGGGACTGGATGTTGGGGTTTTCCCAGTCGATGTAGTTGATCTGCAACTGCACGAAATCAAGCCCCGGTTGGGTAGAGAGTATTTCGTCCAATAGTTCGGGCGTATCGTGAAAGGAAAAGCCGATATAGTGTACTTTGCCCTCTATTTTTTTGCGCCGGATGAAATCGAAGCATTCGTATTGTTTCACCTGCACGTAAGAATTTTGTCCCAGGTTGTGCAAAAGATAATAATCGAAAAAATCCACACCGCATTTTTGCAGCTGTTCCTGAAAGATGATGTCGAGATCCTCTTTGCTGTTTAACATGCGCACAGGCATTTTGTCCGCCAGCTGAAAAGCGTTGCGCGGGTGCCGTTTTACCAGCGCTTCCCGCACCGCGTCTTCGCTTTTGAAGGCGTGATAAGGATAAGCGGTGTCAAAATAGGTAAAGCCTTTTTCAATAAAGGTGTCTGTCATTTTTTCCAAAAGCGGCATATCAAAAGACGTCGGGTCTTTTGTGTCCAGGAGCGGCAGCCGCATACAGCCAAAGCCCAATTTTTTAGTCATGCTATCAACCCTTCTTCAATATTTATGCTCTTATTTATAGTATAAGGCCTGTAGCCGACCCCGAGTCAAGGGGAAAATGATATTGCTATCGCTGGCGCCTGTGTGTCTGGCTCCGGGTGAAGTGGTGCGAAAACGCTGCCCGCGGTCTTGCTGTTTGGCGTGTTCATGCTAGTATATTACAAGTTTTTGCTATGGCTATCGGTCGGCTGATTATGCGGTGTGTATCTTTTAAACAGCTGCCCGGGGACTTCAAGCAAAGAACAGGCTGTAAATAAGCAGCCTGTTTTGTATTATTGGCGATTTTTTTTGCCAGCTATTTTTCCATCCAGTATAATAATAGTATAAACTGTTTGCGGAGGGTGTATCATGACAAAATTTGTTTGTACCGGTTGCGGCAAGAGCGTATCCATCGACACCTTTGATTATTGTTGTTCCTGTGGCGGTCTTTACAACCTGGATTTTGCGCCACCGGAGTTTGATTTGTCTTTTATTGACCAGAAGGAGTTCAATATTTTTCGCTACCGGGCGTTTTTTCCTCTGGAAAATGAATTGTGGCGGGATATAACGCTGGGCGAAGGCGTGACCAGCCTGGTGCCTTATAAAAAAGAGCTTTATCTTAAACTTGATTATGCCATGCCGACACTGTCGTTTAAAGACCGCGGAGCGGCTATGCTTATCTGGCTGTGTAAAACGATCGGCGTAAAAAAGATTTTGCAAGATTCGAGCGGCAACGCAGGAAACTCCATCGCGGCCTACGCGGCGCGCGCCGGCATAGAGTGCGAAATATTCGTTCCGCGGGGCACTTCGCCGAAAAAAATCGAAATGATAAAGTCACACGGGGCGACGGTCACGGTATTTGCCGGCACTCGCGACGAAACCGCGGACGCCTGCCGACAAAAAGTGATAGAGCAGGGGCTGTATTATGCCAGCCATGTTTTTAATCCGTTTTTTTACCAGGGAACAAAAACCTACATTTACGAAGTATTTGAACAGTTGGGTCGCATCCCGGACAATCTTTTCATCCCGGTGGGCAACGGTACGCTGCTGCTGGGCTGCCAGATTGCCCTGATGGATCTCTTGCGGGCTGATGTGATAGAGCGGTTACCCAAAATATTCATGGTGCAGAGCGCCCATTGTGCGCCGCTTTATGCGGCGGAAGGTAAGCCGCGCGAAGTGGCGCCGCTGGACACGCTTGCCGAAGGGATCGCGATAGGCCGTCCTATGCGCGGCGCGCAAATATTGAGCGGCGAATATCCGGGCGAATGCAAGGTGATATTGGTGCCGGAGGAGGGCATATTGTGTGCCCGTGACGAGTTGGCAAAGAGCGGATTATTTGTCGAACATACTACTGCAGCGACCTATGCCGCCTATCTTGATTACATAAAAGAGCATGATTTGCCGGGCGATTCGCTCATACCGCTGTGCGGCGCGGGTTTGAAAAGCGAAAAGTGATTTTTTAGTTTTACTGCCAGCAAAAGGAGCTTGCTGTGTTCAAGTGTATTAAAGAAATGCTTATAGATCCGATAAAAGAAGGCTGGGAAGAAGGGTTTTCCTGTGGCGAGAGCATCGTCGGCGCCGCACAAAAGAGCGACACGGACTGGACGGTTTTGGGCGAAAGACATTGAAACAAGTAGGCGATACCTTGCCAAAGGACACCGGCAGCCCCTGGAGCAACACTTCCTGGGCGCAGTAGCATAAGAGCCGGAAATTATGGTATATTATAGCTAACAGCCGCAGTGGTAAAAGCTGGAGGAGCTATGGACGATAGTGCGAGCCCGGACAGGCATACAAATGTAATAGTGAAAGACGCCAGGTGCGAGGTCAGCATAGCTGAAGATAAAAAAGTGGCGTATGCGACCCTTTTTCCGCCAGCTAATGGCGGAAAGCAACTGGACGCAGAAGGACTGTTGTCCGCGCTGCAAGCCGCCGGTATTGTATTTGGGATACGTGTTGCTGCAATACAAGGCCTGGCCGAGTCTCCGCGCTATAACAAGCGGACGATAGTCGCGGAGGCGCTACAGCCGATGCCGGGTACAGACAGCAGGCTGGTCTGGCATTTTTCTCCCAGTAAGGATAAAGCGCCGGAGGTGTTGGAGGACGGCAGCGTAGATTATAAAAATCTGGGCTTATTGCATAACGTCAGGGAAAATGACATCCTATGCACGAAAATCCCCCCGACTGAAGGCACGCCGGGAAAAGACGTCGCGGGCGGAGAAATAACACCGAGGAGGGGAAAAGACCTGCCGCTTCCCCTTGGCAAAAATGTCCAGGTTTCCGAAGACGGGCTGCATATATTGGCTACTATTGACGGCTATGCGGATATCCTCGGCAAAAAAGCCTGTGTGCTGGATATTTACCATGTCAAAGGGGATGTCGATTACCGGACGGGCAATATAGATTTTGTCGGCAACGTTCATATACACGGCGATGTGTTGCCCGGCTTTGTGGTTAAAGCTGAGGGCAATGTAGTGATAGACGGCTGTGTCGATGGCGGTACGGTGTCTGCGGGCGGAAATATTTTTATCAAACAGGGTGTTATGGGCGCCAGCAAAGGGCAAATACAAAGCGGCGGTGAACTACGCTGCAAGTATCTGCAAAATGCGCTTGCGGAAGTTGAAGACTATTGCGAAGCGGAGTCTTGTGTCAACAGTACGATAAGTTGTGGCGGCAATGTGCGGTTTGTCGGAAGTAAATCAAGCATCATTGCCAGCCATATAACAGTAAGGCATCAGGTAAATTGTATCAATATCGGTTCCAAGAGTGTTTCTATGCCTTCGGTGTTAGAGGTAGGGGCGGATCCGTACCTGGTAAAACGTTCTGCTGCAATACCTAAAGAAATGGAAGAAATACGCAAAAATCTGGTTCGCATGGATACCCTGGTCGATCTTTTTCAAAAATTGTACGAATTAGGGCGGTTAAGTCAGGACAAATATAACACGCTGCTACGTCTTAAAGCGGCGATAGAAACTCAGCGGGCTGAGTTGGCCGGGCTGGTAATGGAGCAGGGCGACGTAAAGCAAAGAATGCTCAGTGTGGGTTACGGTGTGATAAATGCTAAGGGCACTGTATATGCCGGAACTCTCATAATCATGGGCGAAGAGAAAATGAAACTGGATACCGATTTTAAATATACCAAGTTTTACCGCACTCAGGAAGGCATATGCACGAGTTCTGCCGATCAGTCATAAAAACAACTCCCGTTGCCCTTTAATGGCAACGGGAGTTGTTTTTTTAATGTTCATTTTTTTAGTTTGTGTAAAGCATCTAAAACAGCTTTGGCATGGCCTTCGACCTCTACCGGGGACCAGAGTGCGGCTACTTTTCCGTCCGGGTCTACCAGAAAGGTGGAGCGCAGGACGCCTTTTACCGGCTTGCCATACATTTTTTTATCCACCAAAAGCCCCAGGCTGGCAGTGAAAGCACGCTCCGGATCAGCTAAAAGCTGGTAATCGGCGGCCAGGTTTTCGGCGAACTTTTTGTGGGAATTGACACTGTCGCCGCTTATGCCGACTATTTTAGCGCCGGCTAAAGAGAATTCATCCTGATATTCGGCAAAAGACGCTACTTCACTAGTGCAGGCAGGCGTATTGTCTTTAGGGTAAAAAAACACGACCAACCAATCGCCATGGTAATCGGAAAGACGGGCCAGGCTGCCGGTTTGGTCAGCCAGGCTGAAAGCAGGAAAATCGCTATTTTTCTCTATCACTGTGGCACCTCCTTGTGTTTTTTATGATAACAACACACTGTATTTATAGTATAGACACCAACATGTATAAAAGCAATACGGCTTTTCATGTGTAATAGCAGATAAAAGAGGCGAAATACCGCTGTTTTTGTCGAGATATGTTACGCGTAAAACGTTTACTTTTCCTTTGATTGATTATATAATAAATTGATTATATCTGTGTATATGCACGGTTTTAACTATATTTTACCTGAAATGGATGTTTGCTCATGTTTCTTAGTATTCATAAAAAAATGAATATGCTTTTATTTATGGTAATTTTTATCATAGTCCTTTTGCTGTTGCAGATAGTAAATATGTTGCACTCAGACTGGTTGGTCAATTCGCGGTATGAGATATCGGAAAAAACATATATTAAATCGCTAATTCTCTCGGCTTCTTTGCATGATGTTAACAGTTCTCTGAATATGTTGGTGGGGAATGTTGAATTATTGCGTAAAAATGGCATAGCCCGGCGCGATTTGACTATAGATATGATAAAACAGGCAATAAATACACATAAAGATATTTTTGGTATCGACCTGGTTTATGAGCCGAACATGTTTGACGGCCGGGATGACGAATATCGAGGCGACCCGGTTTATTTAGACAAGGGCGTATTTATGCCCTATGTTTGGCGGGACAGCTATGGACTTACTGTGGAATGGGCCTATAAAGAAGATGACCGGGCATGGTATGATGAAATAAAAAGCAATCCGCATGTTTTTTGGTCTGATCCCAAAGAATATGATATAGGCGGAAAAAAGCAAAAAGTAATGTCGCTGTTTATGCCGATAATGGAGAATGGACGCTTTATCGGTGTGGGGGCAGCAGACTATGAAGTAAAGCATTTTGAGGGATTTTTACGTACCAACGCTATAAATAATACCAATAGTTTCATCTTGACCAGCAGCGGCGAGGAAGTAGCCTGTGATATACAGATAAATGCGGACTATAATAAAGATTTTCTGAAAAAACAAGGCGTTTTAGATAAAGTATTAAAAAATGCTGCGGTAGGAGCAGGCGGCGTAGAATATATCAACCTGGATTTTTGGACAAATTTGATGGTTATGGCTTATCCAGCAGGTGCGAATGCCAGTGAAAGCAATCTGGTCGTTTGCTATGTGGCGCACCAGCCGTCTGTATTGAATTTCTTCATAAACTCCAATGTCAGCGCCAGAAATTATATCATAGCCATTCTCTGTTTTCTGGTAGCTATACCGATCATAATGCGGACACTGATGCATTATAACCTTGATCCGCTGACGCAGATATATACTCGTGAGATGATCAAACGGCAATTGCCGCAAGATTTGAAAAACGCAAGAAGCAGTTGTGAGCCGCTTAGTATCATAATGGCCGACCTTGATCATTTCAAAAACGTCAACGATACTTATGGACATCCGATGGGCGACATTGTATTAAAGGAATTTGTGGCAATATTGCAGCGCAATGTCCGCAAAAATGACTGGATAGCCCGTTATGGCGGTGAAGAGTTTCTTCTGTGTTTCCGTGGAGCCCCGCGGGAGCGGTGCATGGAAATTGCGGAAAGAATAAGAAAACAGGTTGAGGACATGATTTTTACTGACGATGATGTAGAGGTAAGTGTTACGGTCAGCATGGGGGTGGCTTCTGTGAGCGGAGCGCAAAAAATCAGCGCGCAGGAACTGGTGGCCGAAGCGGACAAAAATCTTTATACTGCTAAAAACGCCGGACGCAATAAGGTTATAGGTTGAGGTATATAAAAAACCTGGGCTGCTTTGCCCAGGTTTTTTATATAAATAAGCTTCTAAAAATAACCCGGCAGATGTGTTTATGGCAATATATTTGATGTATAATGATGGGTAGATGTGTGTTCGGGTGGTGTATCATGCCTTATGATATCAGGATAGAACTATTGCAAGACGAAAACGCCGCCTTACTCGAAGGGCTGCTGGTCGGTATATATGGCGGAATTTTTAGCGAACTCTTACTTTTGCCGCCAGAGGAGTTGCTGACGGCCTATAAGCGCGGAGACGAACTGACGGCGCTGGCTTTTGCCGATGGTGAAGCGGCAGGATTTATTTCTCTGAAACGCAGTACAAGCAATCCGCGTTTGTATGAGCTTGGGATGCTGTCGGTGTTGCCGCGGTTTCGCGATGGGCAAACGGCGCGGGCTTTAGCTCGCTTTGCCCGGGCGGAGTTCCCCTACCTGGCTGATTTTGATGCGGTATATATGGAAAATGTAGCAAGCCACCGCTATAGCCAACGTCTTGCCCGAAGGGCCGGGGCAGTAGACACGGCCCTTCTGCTGTCTGCTATGCCGGCCCTTGACGATCCCCTGGAGCGCCTGAGTTTTGTCTTGTCCTGTCATGAAGCGGCGGACAACGCTGAGCCGGTCTATCTTCCTTCCGTTTATAAGGAAATCCTGCCGGATTTTTTTGCCGGCTTGCGGCAACGGACATTTTTGCTGGCCCGGGGCATGCCGGATGGCGCGGACAGTGTGCTGGCGCGCCATGAATATCCTACGGTAGGTACGGCAAAAGGGTATGTTTACTTGATCGGGGCGGATTTTGACGCTTGCGCGAGAAAATTTTCCCGCTGTTGCCAAAGAGAAGGCTATGAAACGGCGCAGGTATATTTGCCGTTATCGAGTACCTTTGTGGGTTATGCAACAGAAAGCCTTTGTGCGGAGGGATTTTTCTTGGCGGGCATACAGCCCTTTTGTTTTGGAGGCGATGGGCTGATAATGCAAAGATGTGGCGGACGCTGTCAGGCGCTGCGGCTGTATAGTGAAAAAAGCGTATGGATGTGGCAACTTTTGCAAGAAAATATTAAAGTGTAAATTTTTTGTGAACTCGGTTTGTCGTGTAGGAGTTTGGCACTTTTACTAGAATAATTTATAACACGAAACTGTGCAAAGATAGGGGACTTATCATGCAATTTGGGCTGAAAAACAAAAAAGTGACCATCGGCATAGCTGTTTGTCTGGCGATCCTGGCTGTGGTAGCGTTCCGCATTTACAGCAATATGGCACTTAATCGGGAACGCGCGGCCAGGGTTTTCCAGGGAACGACCGCGTCGGTGGATACAGCTATAGTAAAGCGGCAGGATATCGTGCCTACTTTAAAGTTTTCCGCCAACCTCGAACCGGTCTGGTCGGCGGATATTTCACCAAAGATAGACAGCCGGCTTGATAAGTTATACGTAAATGAAGGAGATTATGTAACAGCCGGGCAAATACTGGCGGAGATGGATAAGGTGGAACTTGGTGCTCAGGTTTTCCAGGCCGAAGGGCTTATTTACGAAGCCATGGCGGACAGCGAGGACGCTGCGAGGGAATATGAGCGCAACACCAAACTATACGAGCAAAATGCGATATCCAAAAAAGAAGTCGATAACTCTAAATCCCGCAAAGATATGACAGCCGGCCGTTATACGGCAGCACAAGGAGCGCTCAAAGTATTAAAAGAAAAACTTGACGGTTTGACTATTAGGGCGCCGCGCGACGGCGTGGTGACCCGGCGCTATGTACAGGCGGGGGTTTTTTTAAAGAGCGGTTCGCCGATCGTCAGCGTGGCTGATACTACAGTACTATTGGCCAAATCGGATATCAGCGAGGGCCAGATAGGTAATGTCTATATGGACGCTCCGGCCAAAATAACCGTGGCAGCCTATGAAGGAAAAAGTTTCAGCGGCCAGGTGAGCCGCATTTCGCCTTTGGCTGATTTGCCGGCTCGTACATTCAAGACAGAGATAAGAGTACCCAATCCCAACAACCAGCTACGCGCCGGTATGTATGCTGCCGTATCGGTGAGCGGGCAGACACACCGCAGTGCGGTAGTGATACCGCAAACCGCCGTGGTGATGCGGGAAGACCAAAAAACAGTGTACGTGGTAAATGCTGATAACGTGGTGCAGCAGAAACTTCTGGAACTGGGCGCGGTGGAAGAAGGCTGGGTGGAGGTGCTAAAGGGCCTTTCCGAAGGCGAACGCATCGTAGTCAGTGGTCAAAACAAACTGCGTCAGGGTGTAAAGATAAAGTATGACGAGCCTTCCGGGGAGAAGGCAGGTACGAAGAAATGATCAAAGTCTTCATCGCCAGGCCGGTTTTTACGACTATGCTCGTATTGGTGCTGGTCGTCTTTGGTTGCATAGCGTATCCTAATCTGGGCATGGATCTGTATCCGGAGATAGAGTTTCCTTATGTCAATGTGACTGTCACCTATACCGGTGCTTCGCCGGAAGAGATGGAGACTCTCATTACAAAGCCGGTAGAGGACGCGGTGTCGTCAGTATCCGGCATAAAGTCGATTATTTCCATGGCCAGGGAGGGGTATTCGCAGACCACGCTCGAGTTTGAACTGGGGATAGACCCCCGGCAGGCGGCCAGCGAAGTGCGAGAAAAGGTGGCGGGTATAAGAAAGTCGCTGCCCGACAATATCGACGAGCCGATAGTGCAGCGTTACGATATCAGCTCGCAGGCCATCCTGATTTATACATTCTCATCGCCGGTACGCGAGCGCGGTGAAGTCAGAAAAATAGTTGAAGATGTTATAAAAGATGAACTGCAGATGCTCGATGGAGTGGCTGAAGTGGCGGTCATCGGCGCTAGCGCGCGCGAATTGCAAATACAGGTCGACCCGAAAAAACTAGAATCCTATGCCATCAGCATGCAGGACATCCTCAATAAAGTGGACGCAGAGAATGTAAATACCCCAGGCGGTAAGGTAAAAGATAGCGGCAACGAGCTGACGGTCAGGACTGTTGGCAAATACCGCGATATCGACGATTTGAAGGCTGTGGTGGTGGCCAACCAGAGTGGGCGGCTGATCCGCCTCGGCGACGTAGCCGAAGTAGTGGACGGATGGGGAGAAGAGCGCACCTATTCGAGAACGAACGGTGGCCCAAGCGTCGGCATACTGGTCAGAAAACAATCTGGTACAAATACGGTGGATGTAGCAGACCGGGTCATCGAGGCTATGTCGCTGCTTATGAAAAATGATATGCCGCCAGACATCAAGGCGGCACTTGTGCGTGACCAGTCTTTTTATATCAAGGAAAACGTGGACGACGTCTGGAACGCCATCATCTTTGGCGGTTTTCTGGCGCTCTTTATCACTTATATGTTCCTCCGGGACTGGCGGGCGACCGTTGTTGGCGGTATAGCCATACCAACGTCGATCGTCGCTTCTTTTGCTATCATGAGCTGGCAGAAGTTCACGCTCAACAACATGTCTTTGATGGGCCTGTCGCTGGCGGTCGGCATACTGATCGACGATGCGATAGTCATTATTGAAAATATCTATCGGCATATGCAGATGGGCAAAAGCAATTTCCAAGCGGCCTACCAGGCGACTACCGAGATATCGCTGGCCATACTGGCGACCACCTTCTCTCTCTTGGCGGTATTTGTGCCGATCGGCAACATGGGCGAGATCATCGGGCAGATGTTCAAGCAATTTGGACTAACGGTAGCCTTTGCCATAGCCTTTTCCCTTTTGGTCGCCTTTACTTTGACGCCCATGCTGTCGGCCTACTGGCTGAAGAACGTCACTGATGACGAAAAAGAAGCCAACCGGCCCAGATGGTTGCAGGTATCCCTTGATAAGTTTGAGGAATATTTCCAAAAAACCAAGGATTTATACTTGGAGATGCTTGAATGGGCGCTCGACCGGCCGAAAATGGTC
Source organism: Acidaminococcales bacterium (assembly GCA_031551525.1). GTDB lineage: Bacteria > Bacillota > Negativicutes > Acidaminococcales > JAISLQ01 > JAVBNN01. The sequence goes on along the minus strand of JAVBNN010000023.1, from coordinate 49,193 downwards.
TTTATAATCGCTATATTGTCTTTGGGCTTTAATATTTTCCTCACGCCTTTTATGGGCAAAGAGTTCCAGCCGACCTATGACTCGGGAGAGTTTTCCGTCAGCATGAAAGCCCCGGCCGGGACGTCCATAGACAAGATGAAAGACTTGTCTGCTCCGTTGGAAAAGGCCCTCATGGAAACAAAGGGTGTGCAGGTGGTCAATCTTAATATCGGCGGCTCGCGTCGCCCTGTATATGAAGGCACGATAAACGTCAAACTTGTGCCCAGCCATGAGCGCGATCGCAGTATGATGCAGATCATGGACGAACTGCGCGCGAAATTCCGCAACATCACCGGACTAAAAGTGGCGGTACTGTCCAATCAGGGCGGCGGACGCGGCGATCAGCGTCCTGTGCAGGTAGGTCTGAGGGGCTCAGAACTCGATGAATTGAATAGATACGCCAACGAGCTGGCGACCAAGTTGCGATCCACCCAGGGCGCGACTGACGTTGACATCTCAAGTTCAGAGTTCGAACCAACGGTGTCTATCAGGCTGAATCCCGACAAAGCTGCGGCAGTGGGGGCGAATGCCCAGACAATGGGCAAACTTATCGAAACGGCGTTTTCCGGGAATAAGACGAAAAATCGTTTTACTGTCGGTGATGAAAACTATGAAATACTTGTCCGCCTGGCGGAACAGCACCGGGTGAACATAAACGATGTGGCGGATATCAGGGTGCCGGCCAGCGGAGGCAACTTCGTACGGCTTGGAGATATCGCCGATGTGCGTCTGACCTCTGGCCCGACCCAGATCGACCGCGAAGACCGGCAAAGGCAGGTCATAGTATATGCCAATGCCATAGGCGTGTCGCCGGGCGAGATACTCGACCAGACGCGCGACCAGCTGCTGCCCGAGATGAACATGCCGCTCGGCTACCGTTATAAATTCATCGGGCAAGGTACCATGATGACGGATGCTTTCCGCGAAATACAAAAGGCGCTCTTGATCGCTGTTGTCATGATCTATATGGTGCTGGCCGCCCAGTTTGAAAGCTTTACACAGCCGGTCATCATCATGCTGTCTTTGCCGTTTTCCATCATTGGCGCCATTTTAGGTTTGATGGTGGCCGGACAGACCATCAATATGATGTCTTTGATCGGCATCATCATGCTGCTGGGTGTGGTTACGAAAAACGCTATACTCTTGGTCGACTACGCCAATCAGGGCCGTGAGGAAGGGCTATCTATAAGGGCAGCTCTGATAGAAGCCGGCTCCCTGCGTTTACGGCCGATACTGATGACTACTTTTTCCACAATACTCGCTATGATGCCCATCGCGTTAGGTATCGGCGCGGGCGCTGAACTGAGGCAATCGATGGGTGTGGCCATGGTCGGCGGCATAACAACCTCGACCATCTTGACCTTGATCGTAGTGCCGGTGGCCTACCTGATGCTGGAAGGATGGGGTGAAAAGCACGGCAAAGAAATGACTAAACGGAAAATAAGCGACCTTGATATGTAAGGACGAAGATATGAATCTTGAAATACGCCGGGAAAAACCGACCGAATACAAACAGGTGGAAGAACTGACCAGGGAAGCCTTCTGGAATGTATACAAGCCGGGCTGTTCGGAACATTTTATTTTACATAAACTGCGGCAGTGCCCGGACTTTATCCCGGAACTTTCTTTAGTCGCGTTTAGCGATGGGCGGCTGGTTGGGAGTATAGTCTATAGCCGTTCTGCGGTAGTAAAGGGCGATGGAGAAAGCATAGAAACAGTGACTTTTGGCCCACTGAGCGTGCTGCCGGAACGACAGGGTCAGGGCATAGGATTGGCACTTATCGAGCACTCCCGAAGAATCGCCGCTGATATGGGTTTTAAAGCCATCCTTATCTACGGTGATCCAGAATATTACCAAAGGGTTGCTTTTACCGGCGCTGCAAGATACCATATCAGTACGCCGGACGGAGAATACCTCAAAGCGCTCCTGGCTTTTGAGCTTGCAGAAGGTGCGCTGGGTGGCCCGCCCGGGCGGCTAGGCACCAGCTCCGCTTTTATAGTAAAAGAAGCGGACGTGGAGCGTTTTGACCAGGCTTTTTCCTATAAGAAAAAAGAAGTGACGGCTAGTCAGGAAAGATTTCTTGCTCTGTCCGGTTTAACAGACGAACCCGGTTAAAGAAAAGCCGAATTGCCAAAATGCGCCGTATATGCTATATCGATAATGCTTCCAACTTGTAAGCGGGTGTATAAGATAAAATACTAGATTTGTGTTTAAACAGTAGCAAAGCAGGTTCCGAGAATTTTCGGAACCTGCCTTTTTGTGCTTTTTATGCGAAAAAACCTCAAAAAAACCTCAAGTGGTTTATACGATTAAAAGTTAATGGTAATACACACAAACGAGTGGGACAGCAACGGTATCTCCTTGTCTTCTGGGCTTCGCCAGCTTGTTTGATGTCTCCGAGAGGCATTAGGATATTAACATTTGCATGAGCCAAATGGCCGCAAAAGGCTTACAGCGTAGAGTAGAAGTATTTGCCACAAGCGCCCTATACCGGACGTCTCGCTGAGAGGATGTCTGCATTTCAACGCTATGCCACAGATTATCACTTTATATTGGCTTTGTACTCCTCGCCCCATTTCCACATAGCATCATGAATAGGCTTGAGGCTGTGCCCAATTTCAGTTAGGGAATATTCCACGCGTGGCGGCACTTCGGCATATACTTTTCTTTTCACAAGGCCGTTCTCCTCCATATTGCGCAGATGCTGCGTAAGCACCTTCTGCGTGATGCCGGTGAGGGATTTTTTCAGTTCTCCAAAACGCATAGTGCCATTTAACAAGTCGCGTACAATCAGCACCTTCCAGCGGTCACCCATCAAAGAGAGTGCCGTTTCCACCGGGCAGGCGGGCAAGTTATAATTTTTCAGCATGGCATATTCCTCCGAAGTTTTTCTATTTTCAATAGTATCTCAAAAGATACTACGGCACTTTTGGGTGCCTACTTTACCATTAATATATTTAAGGCTATCATATACTTAGAGACCAAGAACGTCAAGTCTACAAAAACCAGTGGAGGTAATAATTATGAAAATCGCAGTAATAGGTGCAAATGGGAAAGCCGGGAGCCTTATAGTGAAGGAAGCCCTTTCGCGCGGCCATGAAGTGACCGCCATTGTGCGCGACGCCGCCAAAGCGACCGAACCGGGGAAGGTGCTTGCAAAAGACCTGTTTGCCCTGACCTATGAAGACGTTAAGGGCAACGATGTCATCATCGACGCCTTTGGCGCATGGACGCCCGAAACGCTTGGACAGCACCAGACATCGCTGAAATATCTGGCCGACCTGCTGGCAGGAAAGCCCAACCGTCTCCTCGTGGTAGGCGGCGCAGGCAGCCTGTATGTTGACCCGGGCCACACAATGCGCGTGATGGATACCCCCGATTTCCCCGATATGTTCAAGCCCTTGGCTAATAATATGGGTGCGGCTTTCGACGCGCTGCGCAGCCGCACTGACGTAAAGTGGACATACCTCAGCCCCTCGGCCAATTTTGTAGCCGATGGACCGCGTACCGGCGGCTATACCGCTGGCGGCGACGAACTGCTGGTCAATAGCAAGGGTGAGAGCCAGATAAGCTATGCCGACTATGCTATTGCCATGGTGGACGAGGCCGAGAGCGGCAAGCACGTGGGACAACGTTTTACCGTCGTGGCAGAGTAGGCCATGCAGCCGATTATTGATTTCTTACAGGCCAACCCCGTCCAGTTTCTCGCCACTGTAGGACTGGACGGCAAACCCAAAGTGCGGCCCTTCCAGTTCATGCTGGAAGACGGGGGCAAGTTGTGGTTCTGTACCGGTAACAAAAAGGATGTATATGCCGAACTGCAAAAGCAGCCGTGGCTTGAACTGTCCGCGTCCTCGCCGGAAAACGTGTGGTTGCGGCTGGCCGCTAGAGTGGTATTTGCCGACGACCTTTCCATCAAAAGGCGTATTGTCACACAAAATGAATTTGTGCGTTCTATTTACAAGACTGGCGACAATTCCGACTTTGCGGTATTTTATTTGACACAGGGCAGCGCCACCCTTTCGGACTTTTCCGGCAATCCTCCACACACTTTTATTTTGTAATAAATAAACGCCTTGCCCTGCCTTTTGCGGCGGGGCAAGGGCATTTCAGGAGCAAACTATGACGAGAGACGCACAATTGGCTTTTCTGATCCGCGATCTGTCTCCAGCGGCGGCTATTCCGCCGGACACGGATGGTAAATGGCGGCTATTTCGCGCGCTGGTGAACGTACGCAAGCCTACTCCTGTCAGTGATGAATTTCTAGAGGTACAAGACGCCATGCTGCAAACCATGGCCAGTGAAAAGAACAATACAGGCTTAGAGGATTTGCAGCCGGTTGAGAATGCCCTCTACCTTTGGCAGGGTGACATTACCACCCTGAGAGTAGATGCTATTGTGAACGCTGCCAACAGTGGAATGCTGGGCTGTTTTGTGCCAAACCACGTTTGCATCGACAATGCTATCCATACCTTTGCCGGCGTGCAACTGCGGCTGGAGTGCGCTGACATAATGGCGCGACAGGGTCACCCGGAGCCAACCGGCCAAGCGAAAATTACAAGCGCGTACAACCTGCCCAGCAAATACGTGCTGCACACGGTAGGTCCTATCATTACCAATAAGGTGACTGCGCGTGACTGCGAATTGCTGGCTGATTGTTATCGCGCCTGCCTTGTGTTGGCTACGCAGCACTCCTTGCAATCTGTGGCTTTTTGCTGCATTTCCACCGGTGAGTTCCATTTTCCGAATGACAGGGCCGCCGAGGTCGCCGTCTCCGTAGTACGGGATTTTGTGCAGGCTTATCCCATCAAGGTGATTTTTAACGTTTTCAAGGACACAGACAGGCGCATCTATGAAAAACTACTCGGATGATGTGATTCGGGCAAAAGCCTTGATAAAGAATGCCGACGCGCTGGTGATTGGCGTGGGAAGCGGCCTCACGGCGGCGGGCGGATTGAACTATGCCGACCCGGCGCTGGCAGAAAAGTGGTATCCGGAATATGCCGCGCAGGGCCAACATTCTATTATGGAAATCATGGGCAGTTTTTGGCCGAATACCCTGCAGGAGAAAAATGCCACAGTATTTTGGGGTTTTTGGGCGCGGCACATCTGGCACATCCGTTATGAAGCCAATGTGCTGTTACCCTATGTGGATTTATTCACGCTGGCCCATAGCAAAGATTATTTCATCGTGACAACCAACGTGGACGGACAACTGGAAAAGGCAGGATTTCCGAAGGACAAGATTTTCGCGCCGCAGGGCGACTACGCCCTCTTCCAGTGCTCGGTGCCGTGCAGTGACGCGGTATATCCAAACCGTGAAATGGTGCAGGGCATGGTGGCGCATATGCCAACCCCCTTTGAAATCCGGCCGGAGGCACCGCATTGCCCGAAATGCGGCGCGCTGATGGCGCCAAACCTACGCTGCGACCATACCTTTGTAGAAGCACCGCACATGAAGAATATGGGTGACTACGAAACATTTATCAAGAATAGGCGGAACAAACGCCTCGTTTTCCTGGAACTTGGTGTTGGTTTCAACACACCCGGTATTATCCGCTTCCCCTTTGAACAGATGGCGGGCATGCTGCCGAAGGCGACGCTGGTGCGCATCAACAGGGATGATGTGCGAACAATGTATGATTTAGGTGGGCAGGGGATTTTTTTGCAATCAGGTTTAGCGAACGTTCTACAAAAGTTAAAGTAAAACTACCTACCTCAGGCTGGCTTTGTGAGGCAGGCTTAAGCTCTGTGTTATAGAAACATCAAGAACCTCCAATAAGGTTGTCTTAAAAATAACCCGTTCTGAACGAAGTGTCCAGAACGGGTTACAGTATTACGGCAATATGGGCGGATCAGGGTGCCGTGAGCGTAGCCAGGCACTCCCCAATTAGACTATTTCTTGTATCCGCATTTTGGGCACATGCCATCTTCATTTAGTGAAATTCCGCATAATGGGCAACGGCCGCTTTTTTCTTTTTGAGATGCGTATTCTTGTGTAGCGCCATTTACGCCGCTGGTAAAGGTGATTTTGACAATATTGAGCTTGTCTTTCAGTAAGTCGTAGACAATTTTGATCATACCTTCAACAGTCATGGTTTCTTTCGTAACAACCAAACGGCATTCCGGATAGGCTGTCGCAAGTTCCGTTTTGAAAGCGGGACCTTTTTGCATATTGGTCGGCGCGCCGTTTTTAATGCCCTGCGCTTCATAAACAGCAAGAACTGCGGGCAGCAAGGGATCATCTTCCCTTAAAACCAGTGCGTGGTCAAAATTTTGCAAAACATCCCAGGCGGTCTTTTTGATTTCGTTACAAGGAAACACCATATTGACGCCCATGTTGACATCGTCTTCAACTTCAAGCGTCAGGATCCCCGTATGTCCGTGTAAATACTGGGCTTCACCTTTGAATCCATAGAACCTGTGGGCATATTGTAGGTCTAACGTAGTGAAACTTTTCATGGTTTTCGCTCCTTTTTATTTTATTTGCATGTGTGTTTTTTGCGGTGGGCACATGCTACCCTCACTTGTGTACACTTTAGACTTTGCTTTTAAAGATAGTAGAATAATATATATGCCATTATTAACATATATTATTATTTACTATTATATATCAAATGATAATATATGTCTTACTGTTTGTCAAGAGAAATTATTTATTGACAAAACCATCTAATAATATATAATAACTAATGATAATAAATATTATTAATGTCAGCCTATTTCTCAGAAATGAGGAGAAAAAAATGAAACGCAATACGCATCAACAGCAAACTGTGCTTGATGTTTTGGATACATTCAAAGGCACGCATCCTACAGCGGACAAAATATATGAACAGGTTTCCCTCTATATGCCAACGATCAGCAGGGCTACCGTTTACCGTATTTTGAACAACGTCGCGGAGGAAGGCGTAGTTCAGCGTGTGCATCTCCCGGCATCGGCGGACAGGTACGATGATCATCTGGGGCATCACTACCACATGCGTTGTAATCAGTGCGGGCTGATTTTTGATGTCGCTATGCCGGTCATGGAAAGTATTTACAAAAAACTGCCTGCAACCAGCGAATATGAAGTTTCAGGACATGATATCGTCTTTACCGGCCTGTGCGCGAAATGTAAAGCCAGCAATAAGCAGTGATACATTATGAAGGCTCTGTCCTAAGGTGCAGGGCCTTTGCTTCGCTTTAGTGCAGATGTACTGAATGAAAAAATTTTCTTGAAGAAGCCTTCTTCACCATGTGTGCAATTAACAATAGATAACTTGGAAAAACGCTTGGAAATATTATTCTTTATATATCCCGTGTACGCGCTATTTAAGCGGCGCACGGGATACATACCCTTGTTTGTTACAACCGATTTCTGTTGATTTTTTGCCCGTATATGTCTTGCAAAAGGCATGTACGGGCTTTTTGCTTTGCTTTAAAGGAAGTCCGGTTCAAGATGTGACAACCGGGGACATTACCTTTTTGTCACAATAAATGATGATTTTTCTCGCTATTTACTCATCGGCGTACCTAGATGAAGGTTCTTGCTCCACATGAACAAAGCGACCAGCACACGGCTAAAGCCTGCAGTTGTTTGCTGATATAATCTTATTTTCACAATTACATATTATATATCTGTATGCGACTGTCAAAAGAGAGGCAAATTTAAGGAGGATTTACTCCGGGAACTATGTCCTTTTAAATACATAGGGAACAACAAAAAAAGTTACTGGTAAATTAATTTGGCGATTTTTCAAAAAAACATTTTTTGTACTTTGAAATTGTATTAAGCAGCTCTACAAGCGGAAATATAAATTTCAAAAAAACCTCAAGTGGTGAAAAGTAGGGTTTTTTTAGGCAATAATAGGAAATACAGCAAACGGTTGAAAAAAATTCAAGTTGCAAAAACTCCCATTATAAGCTATTATTTGAGGTGTTAATATTACAAGCGGGTGTAGCTCAGCGGTAGAGTACCGGCTTCCCAAGCCGTGGGTCGCGAGTTCGAATCTCGTCACCCGCTCCAGCAAAGCAGAGGCTTTCCGGGTTTGTCGGAAAGCTTTTTTATTGTCGAAATACGTTTTGGAGACCAGTTGTGGCCAGTTGCAGAGAAACTAGATGTAATTATTTACTCTGGGTGCTTTTATTGTAAACAGCATATTATTTGTAATAAGTAAGGACTTTTTGAATGTTGTAGGTACTGGGTCAGTTGAAGAAACATTAAAGTTATCCACAAATTTGTTCATTGGGACAAAAAAGAGAAAAGTCCGAATCGTTAGGCAGCAAAACAATCGGCTAACACTTATCCGCACTTGTTTGTTTATTGTGATTTTAATTTTTTAGCTTAGTAATTGAGTATTAAGTGAAGATCCAATTTATCTAGAAATAAAACAGATAGAATGCAATCCAACTGCTTTATTCCGACTATATGATGATTTTGTGTTGCCTGACGGCAGTTTAGGTGCAGTTGTGTATTCATCAATCAATACTCCTTGTTGAGTAAAAAATCAGTTGCCTGCATGGTTTTTACCCCTTCATAGTTTCCAGCGGCAAAAGAAATTCATTATTCGTTTGATTTTATATTTGCTTAGTGCCTTGTTGTTCATACGCTCATCTTAGCAATTTTTTTATTGCTACTCTAGAGCCAAAGCTAATATCCACAGTTATTCTTTTTTATTGTTGATGCTTTTATGGTAAAATTTGGTGGATTGCACTGATCCTACAGCTATAATCTGGGATTAATTGGGGGACAATAAGCTGGTTTTAAATAGCGGTTTAGTGCAGCAAAAAAAGAGACACTTTGCTTGACATATCACTAATTAGTAGTTATTATAAAACTACGACAAAATACTGGCGAATGCTTTTCAGGACACAACAATTGCAATAATGTTTTGGATGAAGCTAAATAGCAGTTTATTTTACTAAAAATATTACTAATTAGGAGTTAATTTGACGCTATGAAGAAACGTAAGCACAATCTCTATGGATCCGAACACGTACAAGATCTTAAGATGGTTATCGCTTTGAGCCGGGCCATCAACAACCATAATAGAAAGGCCCTGGCGGTGTTCCGGAAGTATGGACTGACCACAGCGCAATTTGCTGTGTTGGAAGCCCTATACCACAAAGGCTCTATGAAGGTTGGTGAAATTACCGAAAAAATTCTTTCAACTCCCGGCAACATGACGGTGGTTATCCAGAACATGGAACGAGACGGTCTGGTCAAGTGCTGTCAGCATCTGGAGGACAGCCGTGCGCGTCTTGTGTCTATTAGCGACAAGGGAGCAGCTATACTGCAAGAGTTGTTTCCGAACTATCTGGACGTGGTCAAGAACGTTTTTCTGCCTCTGTCCAGCGAGGAAAAACAGGCTGTAACGCACTTACTTAAGAAACTTAACAAACGAGAGTATTCAGGAGGCGCTTTATGAAAATGAGAGAAATCACAAAGACGACACAGGGCCGGAGGGCAATAGATGGCGCCGGAGTGCACTTGATCCGGGTGCTGGGGCATGCCGACGTCAAGAACATCGACCCATTCTTGATGTTGGACGCATTTGATTCCATGAACCCGGCGGACTATGTCGCTGGTTTTCCTATGCACCCGCATCGCGGCATTGAAACCATCACCTATCTTATTGAAGGGACGATCGAGCATACGGGACAGCCTTGGTAACGGCGGCGTCATTCATTCCGGCGAAGCGCAGTGGATGACGGCGGGGCGCGGTATTTTGCACGAGGAAATGCCCCACACGACCCCCAGAATGTTTGGTTTACAAATTTGGCTTAATCTTCCGTCGAAAGATAAAATGACGGCTCCCGCATACTTTGACATTAGCAAAGAAATGATCAAAATGGTTCCCATCCCGCAGGGAGAAGTGCGGATTCTTTCCGGCGAATTCAGCGGGATACAAGGGGTGTCGCCGGGCTATATAAAGGCTACGATTTTGGATGTTTTACTGCGCCCAAACCAAGAACTGTCCATAACCTCCAACCCTGGGGAAACTCTGTTCATCTACGTCATGGACGGCGAGGCCGTTTTCGGCACGCAATCTACCCAACCAGTGCAAAAGCGTACTGCTGCGTTCTTTACTGAAGGCGATACGTTGGCTGTGCGGTCCGGTATCAGCGGGGCGCGGTTCATGGTTTTTTGCGGGCCTCCGCTGCATGAGCCGATAGCCTGGATGGGGCCGATAGTCATGAATACGCAAAAAGAATTGGATGAAGCCTTCGCGCAATTACGCGCCGAAGAATTCATAAATGAAGAGGATGTTCGCTAAGAGAGTTCTCTTCGTGCAGGCTCCCCGCGAATACACCACTTTGTACCCATATTGAAAGGAGTATGAAAATGTTTGACAAAAAAGTGATTGACAAAAACAAATGGATGATTGACCCGGATGACGCCGTGATGCTGCTCATAGACCATCAAAGCGGCCTGTTCCAACTTGTGCTTGACATGGAGCAATATGAGCTACGGAATAATGCTATCGCTTTGGCCAAAGTAGCGTATTTGGCTAAAATGCCCACCTTCACTACCGCGTCCGTTCCGGATGGACCGAATGGGCCGCTGATCCCCGAAATCCACCAGGTAAATCCGGATGCCGTATACATACCCCGCACAGGGCAGATCAACGCCTGGGACAACCCAGCCTGGGTGGAGGCCATCGAGAAGACAAACCGCAAAACACTTATTATTGCCGGGACCCTGACCAGCGTGTGCATGGCTTTCCCTGCCCTTAGCGCTGTCGAGGCTGGATATAAAGTCTTTTGCGTAGTAGACGCTTCTGGCAACTGGAGCAAAATGGCCACAGATATTACAATCGCCCGTATTACTCAGGCCGGCGTGATGCCGTTAGACACATTTGCCTTGGTAGGCGAAATCATGAGTACATGGAACAGACCCGACGCTATGGACTTTGCCGGCATTATGGCCGAACACGTTGTGCCGAGGATTCGTCCCCTTATGGAAAGCTACGAAAAAGCCCAGAGCGTTCAGCGAAACGGTCATGAAACAAAGTTGGACAAGGCAGGCGCGAAGTAAACTTTTTAGTATATATGTAGGCGGAACGTACTGTGCGTTCCGCCTGCATGCTGAAAAATGGAGTCGATCTATAATCGCGTGTTTTTGCCATTTGCAGGCTTTGACATGAGCAAGTAGGTGTTTTTTCGGGCGGGATTCGCCCCCCTGAAATGTTGTTTGGCAATTACAAAAGATGAGCGCTATGACACAGGAAGCTATGAAAACTTTCGCCAACCTTCTGTCGGGCGGGTATTTGTGCAGGGAGAATTACAGTCTGTTAGTATAAAAAAATTGTCTGTCTTGTCGCATGGAACAATAAGGAGCATAAAAAATGCTGGCTGTTTTGGTTGCCAGTAAAATGAAAAACACATAATATATAATATAGTAAATCAAAACAATGTTTAGTCCTAAATATAGTCGATGAAATGAGAGTAAAAAATTCCCAAGCCGTGGGTCGCGAGTTCGAATCTCGTCACCCGCTCCAGTAAAGCATAGGCTTTCCGGGTTTTCTGGAAAGCTTTTTTATTGTCAGAATGTGTTTTTTAGACCAAAGGAAAAAGGAAAATTGAAAAAAGTAGTTGTACGTTTCTCTTCCAACGACTTTTTTGTATTAACAATATCTACTGTTTTTCGTAATATTGTTTTTACTTTTGTCTAGTTACCTACACTGCGAATGGAGTTGACTTATTTGTGGGTGCGGGGGATAATAATATTCATAAAGAATTACGCGTTGGCGCGCTTTTATCACAATACTGGCGAGCATGACAAGTTCAAAGCTCAAAGGCGCAAAAAAATAGAGGAGGACTTTATGAAATCGGATATCGAAATTGCACAAGCGGTGAAAATGGATCACGTATCGAAAATAGCGGCTAAAATCGGTTTGACGGAAGATCATTTGGCTTACTATGGCAAATATAAGGCCAAAGTGGATCACCGGCTGATAAAAGAATATGAGAGCAAGCCGGACGCTAAAGTGGTATTGGTCACTGCCATCAGTCCTACGCCAGCCGGTGAGGGCAAAACCACCACTACCGTAGGTTTGGGTGATGCGCTCAATGCACTGGGCAAAAAGACGGTCATCTGCCTACGCGAGCCGTCTTTGGGGCCGGTATTCGGTGTTAAAGGCGGTGCGGCCGGAGGCGGTTATGCGCAGGTCGTGCCGATGGAAGATATAAATTTGCATTTTACCGGTGATCTTCATGCGATCGGCGCGGCTAACAACCTTTTGGCGGCGATGCTGGACAATCATATTTTTCAGGGCAATGTTTTAAATATAGATCCGCGCCGTGTTACCTGGCGGCGGGCGCTTGACATGAACGACCGCCAGCTGCGCCAGATTGTTGACGGCTTGGGCGCACGGGTGAACGGCATGCCGCGCGAGGACGGTTTTGATATCACAGTTGCCTCGGAAGTCATGGCGGTGTTTTGTCTCTCGAGCAGTTTGGCCGAGTTGAAAGAAAAGCTCGGCAAAATGGTGGTCGGCTATACCTATGATAACAAACCGGTGACTTGCCGCGATTTGAAGGCACAGGGCGCCTTGTCAGCGCTCCTTAAAGACGCCTTTGATCCCAATCTGGTGCAGACGCTCGAACATTCGCCGGCCTTTATCCACGGCGGCCCGTTTGCCAATATCGCTCACGGCTGTAACTCGGTGGCGGCGACCAAGCTTGCTATGAAGCTGGCCGACTATGTAGTGACCGAGGCTGGTTTTGGCGCTGATCTGGGCGCGGAAAAATTTATCGATATCAAATGTCGACAGACTGGCATCCGGCCTTCTGCCGTGGTCATAGTGGCTACCGTAAGGGCGCTTAAACATCATGGCGGCTGCGCCAAAGAAGATCTTGGCAGTGAGAGGCTCGATCTTTTGGCCAAAGGCATGGAAAACCTGAAAAAGCATATAGAAAATGCAACAAAAGTATACGGTCTGTCTGCGGTGGTGGCGGTAAACCGTTTCCCGACCGATACCCAGGCTGAACTGGACTATGTTTTTAGCGAATGTGAAAAAAATGGCGCGAGTGTGGCTATTTCCGAAGTGTTTGCCAAAGGCGGCGAGGGCGGAAAAGATTTGGCGGAAAAAGTTCTAGCTGCGATGGAAAAACCCGGCCAGTTCAGTTTTGTTTACGGTGCAGAGGCTTCTTTGGAGGATAAGATCAGGGCGGTTGCCACTAAAGTATACGGAGCGGCCGGCGTTGCCTTTAGCGCCGAAGCGCTGAAAACACTGAAAGACATTCAGGAGATGGGCTATGGCAATCTGCCTGTATGTATGGCTAAAACACAGTATTCTTTCTCCGACAATGCCAAGTTACTGGGGGCGCCAAAAGGATTTGAACTGACTGTGCGCCAGGCCAGGCTGTCGGCAGGCGCTGGATTTGTTGTCTGCATAACAGGCGATATCATGACCATGCCCGGGTTGCCCAAAGCGCCGGCAGCAGAAAAGATCGATGTCGACGATAACGGAGTGATCAGCGGGTTGTTCTAAGTTTTTTAGTAGCCTAAAAAGTGATTGTACTGTGCTTTCTTAAACAAACAGAAGGGGCCTTTCAGCATTTGCTGAAAGGCCCCGCTGCTTTATAGAGAGTCTTGTTGTTCTATATAAACAAAGCCTCCGCCTAGTTTTGTAGTGTTCAGCCAGACGCCCAGGTCGAACTTTTTGATTTGCCCGTTGTCAAAAGAGGTAGCCTCATAACCCAGCGTTTGTTCATCTAGGCCGATTATTAGCATCCAGTGCCAGCTGTCCAGTTGGTGACAACTGCCTTTGTGCAGATTCAGAAAAGCTACCGGGCAGTCGAGACAAAGGCCGCGCTGGATAAAAGTGGCTATTTGCGGTAGTTTGGGTCGCCAAAAAGACAAAGTTCCCACGGAAAGACGCTTGGGCACATAGGTAAGGCCTTTCCCCCGGGCGAATTTTTGCGCTCCCGCATAAAAAAGCCGTGTGCTGTAAAGGCCGAGCGCGGCAGTTGGGGTGAAATAGGACCATGTTTCAAGCATGGCGCCCCGGGCATTGTCTATGCTGCCGACGGAGAGCGGTAGGTTTATACCATCCCGACAGTTTATATAGCTGAGCATCATGGCCGCAGTAGTAGGGCCGCAGCCGCGAGTTCTTTTGTATTGAGTGGGATACCAGTCCTGGTCGTAACCGTATAATGTTTCCCCGCTTAAAGGGATGGTCAGCCATTCCGCGTGTTTTATCTGCAAGGCGCGTTTCTCCCATAGACGATTTAATAAAATATAAGGTTATTGAGTTAATATATTAAGGCAAAATAAAAATGCTTCCTATTAGCAAAAAGGTGATATATGCCGGTCAGATCTTGTCGTAGGAAGTCTTGACGCCGACTTCTTGCGCGTGTTTATCCAGCGCCAACTGTATTAGACGATGGATGAGTTCGCTGTAGGGCACACCGCATTGCTCCCACAGTTTGGGATACATGCTGATATTGGTAAACCCGGGCAGGGTATTTATTTCATTGACCAGAACAGAGTTGTCTTTTGTGAGGAAAAAATCTACCCGCGCCAGGCCATCACAGCACAACACGCGGAAGGTTTTGATAGCCAGTTCCTGAATGCGCAGGATGACGTCAGTCGGTATGTCGGCAGGTATTTTGACTAACGCGCCGTTTTCATCGATGTATTTTGCTTTATAAGAATAAAAGTCATGTTTGGTGATTATTTCACCAACGCCTGAGGCCAGGGGGTATTCGTTGCCGAGCACGGCACATTCTATCTCCCTACCGACGACCGCTTCTTCAATGAGTATTTTGTTGTCAAAGTGAAAAGCTTCTTCTACTGCTTCGGCAAACTCTTTTTCGCTGGTTACCTTGCTTACGCCGACCGAAGAGCCGGCGTTGGCCGGTTTGACGAATACGGGCAGACCTAGAGCGGCAACCGTATTTTTAAAATCGAGGGTTTCTTTTTCGTATTTATGAACTACCGCAAATCTGGCAATAGGTATGTCGGCATCGCGCAAAAGGCGCTTCATGACGTCTTTATCCATGCCGATGGCCGATCCGAGGACACCAGCTCCAACAAAAGGTATGTTAGCCAGTTTGAGGATGCCCTGCATAGCGCCGTCTTCGCCAAGCGGGCCGTGCAGTATGGGAAATATAACATCTATTTTACCGGCGGAGGCGTTGCTGGTAGTACACAAAAAACCATTTTGTTCGCCGGCTGGATCGAAAACCAAAGCGGGCGCGTTTTTGTTGAGCGCGATAAGCTTAGGGTCCTGGCTGTTGAGCAAAAAATTGGAGTCGCTGTTCAAGTGCCAGCCGCCTTCTTTGTCGATGCCGATCAAAGTTACATCATATATGTTTCTATCAAGGGCCGCTACAATATTTTTGGCCGACTGCAAAGACACCTCATGTTCGGTGGATTTTCCGCCGAATAAAATAGCTACGTTTGTTTTTTTCATGGATACAGTCCTCTCATTGATTTATTGACACAATTATTATATAGCAAAAACACGATAATATACAGTAGCTGACAATACTTTAAAAAGTCATTAATAGATGAATATTGTAAAAAAAGTGTCACAGAAAGCAAATTTAAAGCAATAACAATGTTACATGTTGCTAAGAATATCCAGACAGTATAAAATATATGTGACAAAAATATACTGTATGCAAAATGGGCTGGTGTTTTATTATGTGTGCACCGTGAAAGGAGAAGCTCTTGCTTATCGTAGAAGAACACGCTCATGCGAAGATCAATCTCTTTTTGGATGTTCTGGGTAAGCGGCAAGACGGCTATCATGAAGTAGCGATGGTCATGCAGTCTATAGAACTGTCCGATTTGGTGGAGATAACGGCCGCCGCCGGTCTTAGTGTTGAAACAGATAACCGGCAGCTCGGCGGGGGCAGAGAAAACATCGCTTTTCGCGCGGCGGAGCTTATGTGTGAAGAAGCCGGGCGTATGCCCGCAATTGGAATAACTATCACAAAGCGCATTCCTTTGGCAGCCGGACTGGCTGGTGGTAGTGCAGACGCGGCGGCTGTGCTGCGCGGCCTTAACAGGTTCTGGAAGCTGGACTGGCCATTGAACAAGCTGGAAACACTGGCGGCCGAACTAGGCTCAGATGTTCCTTTTTGCTTGCGGGGCGGAACGGCGCTGGCTACTGGACGTGGTGAGATCGTACAGTCACTGCCTGATTGTCCGGATACGGATATAGTGCTTGCCTGTCCGGATATTGAAGTATCTACTGCCTGGGTGTACCAAAACTTTTCTCGTGCTTTGGTTGCGCAGCCGCCGGATGTGGGGCTCACCCTGGAGGCTCTGGCCGGTGGGGGTATAAAAAACCTGGGATTTTCTTTGAATAATGTGTTGGAACTTGTTACAATAAAAGAATACCCGCTTATAGAGGAAATAAAAACAGCTATGCTGCGGGCGGGAGCGCAGGCCAGCCTGATGTCAGGCAGCGGGCCGTCGGTGTTTGCCTTGGCAGACGGCCGGGAACAAGCGGTAAATATAGCAAAAGCGTTGGCAAATATACGCGGACTAAGGACGTGGGTGACCAGGACAAGGAGGCCGATATGGGAAGCATAAATAAATACCGGTTGTTGCCGGTCAATCTTGACACATATAAACCTTTGCGTGAAGTAGTGTGCGAAACCCTGCGCACCGCGATAATCGGCGGTGTACTCAAACCGGGCCAACGTTTGATGGAAATACAGCTGGCCGAAGAGCTGGGCGTCAGCCGCACCCCTGTTCGCGAAGCCATCAGGAAGCTCGAACAGGAAGGTTTTGTAGATATAACACCGCGCCGCGGTACATATGTGGCTAATATTTCTATAAAAGATGTCATAGATGTATATGAGATTAGGACGGCGCTGGACATGCTGGCGGCCGAACTGGCAGCCGAGCGTATAACAGACGAGGAACTGGGGCAGCTCAAGTTGCAGTTAAAGAAAATAAGCGAAGTAGTGGAACATGAAGATATGGAAAAAATCGGCGATTACGATTGGGCGTTCCACGAAGTATTATATAAGGCCAGCCGTAACGACAGGCTGGTCGGCATTATAAACAATCTGCGAGAACAGCTTATCCGTCTTCGGGTTACTTCCATGAATTATCCGGGGCGGATAAAAGATACCCTTAAAGAGCATGAACTTTTAGTAGAGAGCATCGCCGCCCGTAATCCGGATCTGGCAAGGCAGCGGGCATTTGAACATATGCGCAACGCGGAAAAAACTTTATTGGTCGCAATAGAGGAAGCGCGCTCTGGTTGATAGGTAGTTTGGGGGGGAAGCCGTGAGTAAAGCAAAAAAAACAGAGCGGATAGTGGCTTTAGCCAAATATCTTACGGACCAGCCTTCGCGGCTGTTCTCTTTGGGACGTTTTTGCGATGAATTTGCTATGGCGAAATCCACCTTGAGCGAAGATATACAAATTGTGCGGGAAAGTTTCGAGTTTTTTGACATGGGAGAAGTGGAAACAGTTGCCGGCGCCTCAGGAGGGGTGCGCTATCTGCCCAAATACGCGCCAGACAAGGCGCGTGATTTTCTCTCGCATCTGGCGGCTAGGCTGTCGGAGCCGGGACGAATTATTACCGGCGCCTATATTTACATGAGTGATATACTCTTTGATCCGGCGATAGCTAAAGTATTGGGCGAGATCATATACCAGCGTATGGCGCCGCGCTACAAGCCAGACTATATAATGACTGTGGAGACCAAGGGCATTCCACTGGCACTGATGACCGCGCGTGCTTTCGGCGTGCCGCTGGTCACGGCCCGTAGAGATAGCCGGGTGACCGAGGGTTCGTCAGTCAGCATAAACTACCTGAGCGGTTCTACCCGACGCATTCAGGCCATGTCCCTGCCCCGCCGCGCTTTGCCGCAGGGGGCAGGTGTGATTATCGTGGACGACTTTATGAAAGCCGGCGGTACAGCAAAAGGCATGGTCGATCTTGCAAATGAAGTTGGTGCAAGGGTATTGGGGACTTGCGTATTGATGAGTACAAAAGAACCGTTTGCCAAGATGGTGAAAGACTATACCGCGCTTCTTTCACTCAATCAGGTGGACGAGGCGGGCAAACGGACGGAGATAGACATAT
This sequence comes from Acidaminococcales bacterium, assembly GCA_031551525.1. GTDB lineage: Bacteria > Bacillota > Negativicutes > Acidaminococcales > JAISLQ01 > JAVBNN01. Next base: position 31,109 of record JAVBNN010000023.1, on the reverse strand, counting down.
TCGGAAGTCAGGAGAAATAATAAATGAAGCAAACAGAACTTGTAAAGCTGGAAGATGTGAAACTGGCGGCCAAGCGCCTGGCCAGTGTGATAAGACATACTCCGCTTGAACATAACAAGACTTTTAGCACAACTGTCGGCTCCAGCGTATATTTAAAACTGGAAAACCTGCAAAGGACGGGCTCGTTTAAAGTAAGAGGAGCATATAATTGTATCCAATCCATGGATAAAGGGCAAAAAAATAAAGGAGTCATAGCTGCGTCAGCAGGTAACCATGCTCAGGGCGTGGCGCTCGGCGCCTCGGCTGCCGGAGTGCGCTCCACCATAGTGATGCCGGAGATCGCGCCTTTGCCGAAAGTATCGGCGACCCGTGGCTACGGCGCTGAGGTGGTGCAGTTTGGCGCTTGCTATGACGATGCCTATGAGGAGGCATTGCGACTGCAGGAAATAGAGGGCTCTACTTTTGTACATGCCTTTGATGACTTGGCGGTGATAGCCGGGCAGGGAACGATCGGCTTGGAGATGCTCCAGCAGCAGCCGGACATTGAGGCGGTAGTGGTGCCGATCGGCGGCGGTGGGCTTATCGCTGGCGTGGCGGCAGTTATAAAAACACTGGCGCCGCATGTGAAAGTATATGGAGTACAGGCCAGCGGCGCTCCGGCAGCCTATTTGTCGCGCAACGCCGGACGGACGATGGAAACAGCGGAAGCAAGGACGCTGGCTGACGGTATTGCGGTCAAAAAACCAGGTGAACTTACCTTCGCGCACATACAAAGATATGTGGATGATATCTTTGTTGTCAAGGACGAAGATATTGCCGCTACTATCCTTTTGATGCTGGAACGCTGCAAACTGGTGGTGGAAGGCGCCGGTGCGGTAGGCCTGACGGCTATACTGCACAACTGCGTGCCTTACCATGACAAAGTCGCGACCATTCTCTCGGGCGGCAATATAGATATCAACTTTGTTTCCCGCATCATAGAGAATGGTCTTATAAAAGCCGGACGGAGGGTAAAACTGACCACTAACCTGGTCGACCGGCCGGGTGAACTGCGAAAGTTCATTACGACCATCGCCGACCATCAAGCCAACATAGTATATATCTACCATGAACATGCCGGGCACAACCTGCCGATCGGGCATACCCAGGTAGAGATCGATTTAGAGACCAGAGACAACAAGCATGCCGAAATCGTTGTGGCGTCTCTCCGGCAAGCAGGCTATCGTGTGGAGATCAGTTGATTTTTCGAAGAGTGTAGGGGGTTACTTATGTCAGAATTAACAGCAGTAATTTTAGCAGCAGGAAAAGGAACACGCATGAAATCTGATTTGCCCAAGGTATTGCATGTAGTGGCGGGGCAGCCTATGCTGGCGCATGTACTGGATGCAGCGGAAATCGCCGGTTGTGCTAGAAAAATAGTAGTCATAGGGTTTGGCGCGGGGAAAGTGGCCCCCATAGTAGAAGGGCGGGCCGAACTGGTCGAACAGAAAGAGCAGCTCGGCACAGGGCATGCGGTCATGCAGGCGCAACCTCTTTTGGCGGATGGCCGGGGCGCAGTGATGATCCTGTGCGGCGACACCCCCCTTCTGGATGGCGGCGACCTCAGGCGTTTTTATGAACATCATATGGAAGTAGGCAACAAAGCCACGGTACTCACCGCCCTGATGGACGATCCGGCGGGTTATGGACGAGTGGTGCGCGATGCCGCGGGCAATGTGGTAAAGATAGTAGAACAAAAAGACGCTTCGCTGGAAGAACTGGCGATAAACGAGATAAATACCGGCATTTATTGTGTGGACAGCCAATTGCTCTTTGAAGTGCTTGGTAAAGTGGACTGCAATAATGCGCAGGGCGAATATTATCTGACCGATGTAATAGACAAGCTGGTGGCGGCGGACTATAAAGTCGGCGCGGTCGTTGCCGGGGACAGTGATTCGGTGATGGGTGTCAACTCAAGGCGCGACTTGGCCGAAGCGGAAAAGCTACTGCGCCAGCGGACCAATGAAAACCTCATGGATTCAGGCGTTACGATCATGGATCCGGGCAGTACCTACATAGACAGAACGGTCAGTATTGGCAGGGACACCATCATATATCCCTATACCTGGCTGGAGGGCAATACCGTCATTGGCGCCGAATGCGTGGTCGGTCCCAATGTGCGTTTTTCCAATGTGCAAACAGGAAACGGTTGCATAGTGCATTTTACTTATGCCCATGATGCGGCTATTGGCAACGGCGTAACAGTGGGGCCGTTTGCCCATTTGCGTCCGGGTACCCGCTTGGCCGATGAAGTAAAAGTCGGCAATTTCGTTGAAGTGAAAAATTCCTGGGTGGGTCACGGCAGTAAATTGCCACATCTTAGCTATATAGGTGACGCGGATATAGGCAACGGCGTAAACATGGGTTGCGGTACCATAACCGTTAACTATGACGGCAAAAAGAAATTCCGCACAACCATAGGTGACAATGCCTTTGTCGGCTGCAATTCCAATCTGGTGGCGCCCGTTACGGTGAGCGAGGGCGCGTATATAGGGGCGGGCTCGACCATTACACACGATGTTCCGCCGGGCGCTTTGGGGATAGGCCGGGCGAAACAGAAAAATATTGACAACTGGTCAAAGTATAAGTGATATAATGAGGTTATGAGAAAACGCTAAAGATACTTGGGGGTATATATTAATATGTTGGCAGACGAAAATAAGCGGCTCAGGATATTTACCGGCACGGCAAATCCCGCCCTGGCGCAGGAGATAGCGGCCTATCTCGGTGCTGGCGTGGGCGAGGCCAAGGTGGGGCGCTTCAACAATGGCGAGGTTCAGGTGATAATCGATGAAAGCGTTCGGGGCAAGGAAGTATTTGTTTTACAAACGACCAGCCAGCCGGTCAATGAAAACCTGATGGAGCTTTTGATAATGGTAGATGCGTTCAAACGTGCTTCTGCCAAGCATATCACCGCAGTCATCCCCTATTACGCCTATGCCAGGCAGGATAGAAAGACCCGGGGGCGTGAGCCCATCTCCGCCAAACTTGTGGCCAACCTTCTTTATACGGCGGGCGTTACCCGCGTGGTGACGATGGACCTGCATGCAGGACAAATACAGGGATTTTTTGATATACCGGTAGATCATTTGCCCGGCGTACCGCTCTTGGCGGACTATATTCGCGGGAAAAAACTTGACAATGTAGTAGCCGTATCGCCCGATCTGGGCGGCGTTACTAGAGCGCGCAACCTGGCCGACCGTTTGCACACCGATATTGCGATCATTGAGAAACGCCGACCCGAGCCGGGTGTGGCGGAAGTTATGAACCTTATTGGCGATGTCAAAGGCAAAACGGCGGTCATTATAGACGATTTGGTAGACACAGCCGGTTCATTGACCGAAGCGGCCAACGCGCTGATGAAGTTTGGCGCCAAAGAAGTATACGCTTGCTGCACACATGCTGTGCTAACCCATCCGGCGCTCGAGCGGGTGGAAAAGTCGCCGATCAAGGAACTGGTAGTGACTAACACCATTCCTCTGCCGCCTGAAAAGTACACACCCAAGATCAAGGTGTTGTCGGTCGCGCCGCTGTTTGGCGAGGCGATCCTGAGGATATACAATGAAATGTCGGTAAGCCAGCTGTTCAACATATAAACCAAGGAGACGGCCGTGAGGCCGTCTTATATTTGAGGTAAGGGATTTTTATGAAACTGATTGCGGGATTGGGCAATATCGGCCGGGAATATGAAAATACCCGCCACAATATCGGCTTTATGGTCGTCGAGGAGCTGGCCAGGCGCTGGGGCATCGCATGGAAGACGGACAACACCGCGGCGGTGGCCGAACGGCGGCTGCCGGAACGGGTGCTTTTGGTGCGGCCGCAGACCTACATGAATCTCAGCGGGATCGCGGTGGGGGGCCTTGCAAATTATTATAAGATCGGCCTTGAAGATATAGCCGTAGTACAGGACGATCTCGACCTTCCTTCCGGCAAACTGCGTATCCGCAGGAAAGGATCGGCCGGCGGGCACAATGGGATAATCTCCGTGCAGGAGCATCTTGGCAGTGACGAATTTGTACGTTTCAAGGTGGGCATAGGGCACCCGGAAAACGAAGACAAAGCAGTCGTCCGGCATGTGCTTACGAGGTTTGGCAAAGAAGAGGGCCCGCTTATCACGGAAGCGATCAAAAAAACCGCTGATGCGGTGGAATATTGGCTGGAACATGACGTGGATGAAGTGATGAATAAATTTAACGGATAAAAAAGAGCGGATTTTTTGTAAAAAACTTTCTTGCACTACATATGTGTCTGTGCTATAATTTACTAGCGTATCGGAAAATAGTTTTGTTATCATTTGAAAAGAGGTGCAGGGTAAGTGAAAGAGAAAATACACCCAAATTTTGTAGAAGCTAAAGCGGTTTGCGCTTGTGGTAATACATTCATGACCGGCTCGGTGCAAAAAGACCTGCGTGTGGACGTCTGCTCTAAGTGCCACCCGTTCTATACCGGACAGCAGCGTAATGTAGCAGCGAGAGGCCGGATAGAGAAATTCAACAAACGCTATAACAACGAAAAATAAGCAAACAGCAGAGCGTGAGCTCTGCTGTTTGAATATAAAGAGGTAGGAGGTGTTGTCGTGAGTAAACCCAATATCGGGGGGCAGGCGGTCATTGAAGGCGTAATGATGCGCGGACCGGCATTTCTTGCGACAGCGGTGCGCCAACCGGACGGCGAGATTATCATTGACCGGAAGCCTTTTTCCACTGTCGGCGAGCGGTATCCTTTATTGAAAAAACCTTTGTTGCGTGGTTGCGTGGCTTTGATAGAGTCGCTGGTCTACGGCATGAAGGCGCTTTCCTGGTCGGCTCAGGCCGCTGGGGAGGAGGACGAACAGCTGTCTTCCGGCGAAATGGCTTTAACTATGGGTTTTTCCATCTTGCTGGCCGTCGGTTTGTTTATCGCTTTGCCGACTTACGCTACCAGATTTTTATCCAGCGTATTTACTACGCCCTTTACGCTGAACCTGGCCGAAGGCGTGTTGCGTCTCTTTATTTTTCTCGCTTATGTGGGGGGAATATCTTTACTCAAAGACATACAAAGAGTGTTCCAGTACCATGGCGCCGAGCACAAGACCATTCACGCCTATGAAGCGGGAGTGGTACTTAGCCCAGAGAACGTCAAGGTGTTCAGTACGCTGCACCCGCGCTGCGGCACGAATTTTCTTTTGATAGTGATGTTCGTCAGTATATTCATTTTTGCTTTTCTCGGCTGGCCGTCACTGTGGTTTCGCATAGCTTCGCGCATCGTGCTTATGCCACTGGTGGCCGGCATCAGCTATGAAATTATCCGCTATATCGGAAAGAACTGCGATCGACCGGGGATAAAGTTGTTGGCCTGGCCCGGTTTGATGTTGCAAAAACTCACCACCCGAGAACCTTCCGAGGATCAAATAGAAGTAGCGATAAAAGCATTGCAATCTGTATTGCCGGAACTACAGGGAGAGGCTTTGCCGGAGCCGACCGCTTGAAGACGAGGAAAGATTATGCTGGATAAACTACAGGCGGTCGAAGACCGCTACCTGGATCTGGAAAATAAAATAAGCGATCCCGCTGTAATAGCGCGGCAGGACGAGTGGCAAAAATATACCCGGGCACATGCCCGATTATCTGATATAGTGGAGCAGTTTCGTCAGTATAAGCGCGCTTTAACGGAGCTTAAAGACGCGGAGATCATGCTGGCGGAGGAAACAGATGAAGAACTGCTCGATATGGCGCAAGATGAGCTGAACAGCCTGAAAAAGCAAGTGGCGGAATTAGAGCGGAAGCTGAGGGTATTGCTCTTGCCGCGCGATGAGAATGACGACAAAAACGTCATGCTGGAAATACGCGGTGGAGCTGGTGGGGACGAAGCGGCCTTGTTTGCGGGCGATCTTATCCGCATGTATACCCGCTATGCCGAAGGACAGGGCTGGCGGGTGGAGATGCTGGATGCCAACCCGACTGGCTTGGGTGGCTTTAAAGAGGTCATCGTCATGATCTCCGGCAACGGGGTATACAGTAAACTGAAATATGAAAGCGGCGTACACCGCGTGCAACGCGTGCCGGAAACTGAATCGAGCGGACGCATACATACCTCGACTGTTACGGTGGCTGTGCTGCCGGAAGCTGAAGAAGTGGACGTGGAGATAAACCCTAATGATTTACGGGTGGATACTTTTTGCGCCAGCGGCGCCGGTGGCCAGCACGTCAATAAGACGGAGTCTGCCGTGCGCATCACTCATTTGCCGAGCGGCATAGTGGCGCAGTGCCAGGACGAGAAATCCCAGTTGCAAAACAGGGAAAAAACAATGCGGATATTGCGGGCCAAGCTACTCGAGAGGGCTCAGGCCGAGCAAGCCACCGCTGCGGCCCAGGACAGAAAAAGTCAGGTTGGCACCGGCGATCGCAGTGAACGGATCAGAACGTACAATTTCCCGCAAGGCCGGGTGACTGATCACCGGATAGGGCTGACCCTGCATAAACTCGATACAGTATTGAACGGCGACCTGGCGGAATTGACCGACGCACTGGTGGCGGTTGACCAAAGCGAGCGCTTGAAACAGGTGGAATAATGGAACAAATATGGACTATTGGCGGAATAATAGACCGCTCCAGGCAGTATTTGGCAAAGAACGGGGTGGAATCTCCCCGCTTGGACGCAGAGATACTGCTTTGCCATATCCTGGGGAAAGAACGTATACAGCTCTACGTGCAGTTTGACCAGCCTTTACAAAAAGCCGAATTAGACGCCTACCGGGATTTCATAGTGCGCCGGGGAAAGGGTGAGCCGGTGGCGCATATTGTCGGTCGACGCGCTTTTTTGCGGATGGAACTGGTGGTCAACGAAAACGTATTGGTGCCACGCCCGGAAACCGAGCTCTTGGCCGAGGCTACAGTAAAGCTGTGCCGGAGATTTTCCGAATCACGCATATTGGATATCGGGACAGGCAGCGGCGCTTTGGCGTTGGGCATTTTATCCGGCGTGCTGTCGGCAAATGCTGTGGCGGTAGATATTTCTGAAACAGCGCTGGCTGTGGCAAAGCTTAATGCAGAGAAAAACCACCTCGCTGAACGGGTGACTTTTATTTCTTCGGATATTTATAACGGCCTCTCCGGGGAGAAGTTCCATATTATAGTGTCAAATCCGCCTTATATACCTACCGGCGAGCTGGCCGGACTATCCCGGGAAGTGCGACATGAGCCGGTGCTGGCTCTTGATGGCGGAAGAGACGGGTTGGATTATTACCGGCGTATAATAGGCGGAGCCGGAGAGCATCTTTTGCCGGACGGTTGTGTGGCGGTGGAGGTGGGCGCGGGGCAGGCGCCAGCTGTTGTCGGACTGGCAAAAGAAAACGGGTTTTGTGAAATAAAGATACTCAAAGATTATGCTGGCATAGAACGGATAGTGCTGATGACGGAGGAAGGGATTTTCGGTGCAGACTAAGTTTTGGCCGCGGGCAGATGAAATCGCTCTCGCAGAGGCTGCTGACGTAATAAAGCAGGGCGGCCTCGTGGCGTTTCCTACGGAAACGGTATACGGCCTGGGGGCGGACGGGTTGTCCGGCCAGGCTGTGCGTGGCATTTTCACGGCCAAAGGACGTCCGCCGGACAACCCTTTGATATTACATATAGCAGATACCGCTATGCTGGGCGAGATAACGACAAATGTGCCGGTCAAAGCACGCCTGTTGATGGATGCTTTTTGGCCGGGGCCACTGACGCTGGTCTTGGAAAAAACTCCCGCCGTACCTGACGAGGTGACGGCCGGGCTTTCCACTGTAGCTGTACGGATGCCGCAGCACCCGGTGGCACAGATGCTCATTACATTATCCGGGCGGCCGCTGGCGGCTCCGTCGGCCAATATTTCGGGACGGCCAAGTCCGACTGTCGCGGAAGATGTATTGGAAGACCTTGAGGGGCGGATACAGGGCGTTATCGATGGAGGTGCCGCCAGGGTTGGCCTCGAGTCCACGGTGGTAGACTGTACCCTGCCAGTACCGGTTGTTTTGCGCCCGGGCCGGATAACGCTGGAGCAACTGTCTTTAGTGATAGGAGAGGTTGCTTGGTCTGGCGAAGCAGAGAGCGCGCTTCCCAAGGCGCCGGGCATGAAATACAGACACTATGCTCCGAAGGCTCCGCTATATTTGTTGTCGGACAGCCTGTCTGCCTGTGAGCTAACGGAAGCTTTATCCGTCGGGCTGGCCAAGGGTACAAAGATAGGTATGGTCGCCCGGCAAAATTTATCTAAAAATCTGCCGGACAATGTACTTTTTTACGGCTGGGAGAGGGAAGAAGAGCTGGCGGCCGGCCTTTATAAATGGCTGCGCGAGTTGGATAAGCGGGGAGCAGAGATTATTTTAGTGCAAAAAACCGTTGCAAAGGGTTTGGGCCAGGCTCTGATGAACAGGCTCCACAAAGCGTCCGGCGGCAAAGAATTATCTGCCGCGGCAGCTTCGGCGGCATTTTTAAAATAAAGCAGTTTTCTGCTAAATGTGATAAAATTATCATCAGTATTGGCGAATATCCGGGAAAAGGGGTTGGTTTTATGTCAGCGACGGTGTTGTTCGTTTGTACCGGCAATACTTGCCGCAGCCCGATTGCACAGTTTATTTTGCAAAATAAACTGGCCGCCGCCGGATTGGCGAAAAAAATGACCATATTATCGGCCGGTTTGGCAGCTTTGCCGGGCGAAAGTATTTCTGTCGGCGCCCAAGCGGTGTTGGCTGAACGGGGTATTTCGGCGGGCGGACATCAGGCTAGCGCTATAGACCAGAACTTGGTGGAGTCAGCTGATGTGATTATTGCCATGAGTAGGAGCCACTTTCTAACGCTAGGCGGGCTGTATCCGTCTGCCAAGGAAAAACTTCATACATTAGCCGAGTTTTGCGGCAAAGACGGTGATATTTACGACCCATACGGCGGGAGCCTCGATGAATATGAAGAGTGTGCCCGTGAAATCGAAGATATGCTGGAGGCGGGCAGGGAGAAATTTAACGCACTGGCGAAAGGGGCATAAGGATGAAACTGGTTATCGGTAGTGACCATGGCGGCTATCAGCTTAAAGAAGAAATAAAAAAATTGCTAAAAGAGTTGACCATAGATTTTGAAGACTGGGGAACACAGGACGCCCGGCCGGAGGACTACCCGATCATAGCGCGACAAGTGGGGGAAGCTGTGGCTGCCGGGCAGTTTGAGCGCGGCATACTTGTTTGCGGTACCGGCATTGGCGTTTCCATAGTGGCCAACCGCGTGCACGGCGTTCGCGCGGCTTTGTGCGGGGATGTGTTTTCCGCTGCGATGAGCCGCGAACATAATGACGCCAACATTCTTTGCCTGGGCGGGCGTGTGATAGGTTGCGGGCTGGCGGATATGATAGTGACAACATGGCTGGAGACGAAGTTTGCCGGTGGGCGTCACGCCCGGCGGATTGGCCTCATTGATAGCTTAGAATAGATAGAAATGAAAGCAGGGGATGATAAAATGGTGAAATCTTTACAGGAAGCAGATCCGGAAATATTTGCAGCTATTTATAAGGAATTAGGGCGCCAGCGCAATAAAATAGAACTCATCGCCTCGGAAAACTTTGTCAGCCTGCCGGTGCTGGAAGCTTTGGGCAGCGTTTTGACTAATAAATACGCCGAGGGCTATCCCGGCAAAAGATATTATGGCGGGTGTGAATATGTCGACGTAGTGGAAAACCTGGCCATCGAGCGGGCGAAAGAACTCTTTGGCGCCGAGCACGCCAACGTTCAGCCACATTCCGGTGCGCAGGCCAATACGGCGGTATATTTTGCTTTTCTAAAGCCCGGCGATACCATACTCGGCATGAACCTCGCCCACGGCGGTCACCTGACGCACGGCAGCCCGGTGAACATCTCTGGTACTTATTATAAAATAGTGCCCTATGGCGTTACGGAGCAAACAGAGACCATCGACTATGAAGAATTGAAAAAACTGGCGCTCGCGTGCCGGCCCAAAATATTGGTGGCGGGAGCCAGTGCATATTCACGTGTTATCGACTACGAAAAAATGGCGGCGGTAGCAAAAGAAGCCGGCTGCCTCTTTATGGTCGATATGGCGCACGTGGCAGGTTTGGTGGCGGCGGGTGTACATCCGAGCCCGGTGCCTTATGCCGATATCGTGACTACTACCACACACAAGACGCTGCGTGGACCGCGCGGCGGCCTGATACTGTGTAAAGAAGAATATGCCAAGGCCATCGACAAGGCGATATTCCCCGGTATACAGGGTGGGCCGTTGATGCACGCCATAGCCGCCAAGGCGGTGGCTCTCAAAGAAGCCATGCAACCGGATTTTGCCGCTTACCAGAACAACATTGTCACCAATGCGAAAACATTGGCAGACAGTCTGACGGCACAGGGGTTTCGCATAGTATCGGGTGGTACCGATAACCACATGATGCTGGTGGATGTCCGGCCGCAAAACCTGACCGGCAAACAGGCGGAGAACATGCTTGACCAGATCGGTGTGACGGTGAACAAGAACGCCATACCATTTGATACAACCAGCCCGTTTGTTACTAGCGGCATCAGGCTGGGCAGCGCCGCTGTGACCACAAGAGGTTTTACAGCCGACGACATGGCAGAGGTCGCCTCGATCATCGCGCTGGTTTTAAAACACCCCGATGACGCAACGGCAGCTGGAGCCGCCGAACAAAAAGTAAAAGCGCTTTGTGCAAAACATCCCTTATACCGGGAACTTAGCGACCCGGCAGGCGGATGCTGCTAGGAAGGTAGATTATGCAAAAACTGGAGCGCCCTGAGTGGGATGATTATTTTATGGAGTTTGCCCAAACGGCGTTGAAACGCTCGACCTGTTTGCGCCGTAGCGTTGGCGCCCTGTTGGTTAAAAACAAGCATATTTTGGCCAGCGGCTATAACGGTGTGCCTAGAAAGATGCGGCACTGTAGCGAAACAGGCTGCCTCAGAGAGCAAATGAACGTGCCTTCCGGCAAGATGCACGAGCTGTGTCGCGGGCTGCATGCCGAACAAAATGCCATCATCCAGGCGGCGGTGCATGGTGTGTCCATCGAAGGAGCCACGCTTTACTGTACGCACCAGCCTTGTGTGGTCTGCACTAAGATGCTGATAAATGCCGGTGTTACGAGGATTGTGTACGCAAATCCTTATCCGGATGAACTGGCCGAGAGCATGCTCAAAGAATCGGGTATTGAGGTGGATGTTTGGCTTGAGAAGAAGTGATACGCCACTATTTGGCAGTATATAGGTTTATAGCAGGAAGATAGTTCGAGTGTTGCGCCAGAAAGTCTGTTGTGGCGCAACACCCTTTTATTGTTAAACAATTGACAACAATGCGCCATTCATGTAAACTTACTATGATATAGAAAGTTTTTTCTATTATTACAAAGAGGTGTACTTTTATGCAAACTTATGCCGTGGCGTTTGTTATTGGCCTGATGGCATGCTGGTTGCTGACGCCCTATGTAAAAAAACTGTCTGTTAAAATGGGCGCTATCGACGCACCGGATAACCGTAAAATACATACATCACCAACACCGCGTATGGGTGGTCTTGCCATATATGCGGGATTTGTCATCGCAGTTTTATGCAGTATGCATGTTACAAGAGAAATCAGGGGATTGCTTTTGGGCGCTTCTTTTATCGTGGCCCTCGGCATCCTTGATGATATATACCAACTGCCGGCCCGCGTAAAACTGTTGGGGCAGATAATAGCCGCGACTATACCGGTTTATCTCGGTATACGCATCGAATGGCTCACCAATCCGGTCAGCGGTGGTTATATGTATATGGATCAGCTGTCCATCCCGGTGACCATACTGTGGGTGGTCGGTATGACTAACGCCTTAAACCTCATTGACGGCCTCGACGGCCTCGCTGCGGGGGTATCGCTCATCGCGTCGGTCACGGTCATCATAGTGGCCATACAGAACGGTTTTTATCCGATAGCCATTCTGACCGCGGCTCTGGCCGGATCAACGCTGGCTTTCATCAAATACAACTTCAATCCGGCCTCGATTTTCATGGGAGATACCGGGAGCATGTTTTTGGGGTATATGCTGGCCGCGATCTCTGTTCTAGGTGTGGTCAAAAGCGCGGCAACCATCGCACTTTTGGTGCCGACAGTAGCCCTCGGGTTGCCGATCATGGATACGGGTTTTGCCATAGTACGCCGCTACTCAAACGGCAAGCCGATTTTCAAGCCCGATAAAGGGCATTTGCATCATAGATTGTTGGAGGCGGGCCTCAGTCAGCGCCAGGCGGTGCTGCTGATGTATTTCATAAGTATGGCCTTGAGTGCCAGTGCGCTTTTATTCACTGGCAACAGCTTGATAACAGGAATAGTCGTTATCAGTGTCATAGTTGCAGCGGTATTCGTCGGTGCTAAAAAAATTGGCATTTTAAACGATATCTGAACCTGCGACCAGCCTACCACGGTAACTGACGAGTGAAGAGAATGTCTCCTCGCTCTTTTTTGCTTTGAGGGAGAAATGTCCGAAGGATGGCTTGAATGGAAAAAATCAAACTAGTAACAGTTTTTGGGACCAGACCGGAAGCGATAAAAATGGCGCCGGTAGTTTTGGAAATGAAAAAATATCCTGACTTTATCCAATCGGTAGTCGTAGTTACCGCCCAGCACAGGGAAATGCTCGATCAGGTGCTGGATCTTTTTGCGATCAAACCCGACTATGACCTTAATATAATGAGTGCCAGGCAAACTTTATATGATGTAAGCTGCCGCGCCCTTACCGGACTAGGTGGGGTATTTGCGGAAATAAAACCGGACATGGTATTGGTGCACGGAGATACTACCACTACTTTTGTCGGCGCTTTGGCCGCCTACTATCAACAAATCGCGGTGGGGCACGTGGAAGCGGGCCTTAGAACCGGCAATAAATATTCGCCATTCCCGGAAGAAGCCAACAGGCATCTGACCGGAGTATTGACGGATTTTCATTTTGCTCCGACGGAAAGCTCTAAGGAGAACCTTTTGCGGGAAAACATCGCTCCCGAAAACATTTACGTGACCGGCAACACGGTCATAGACGCTCTGCAAAAGACCGTGCGGACCGACTATAAATTTACCGATCCCGTGCTGGTGGACTGCCTGAAAAGAAAGAATCGCCTGGTTCTTGTTACCACCCACCGGAGGGAAAACCTCGGCGAGCCTTTACGAGATATTTACCGTGCCCTGCGGGAAGTTCTGGCGCAGCGGCCTGACGTAGAAGCGGTTTTCCCCGTACATAAAAATCCGGCGGTACGCGATATCGTGGAAGAAGAATTGGCCGGACGGGAGAGAATAAATCTTATTGATCCATTGGATTACGAGCCCTTTGCCAATCTTATGGACAGGTCATACCTTGTACTCAGCGACTCGGGCGGAGTGCAGGAAGAGGCGCCGTCTTTAGGAAAACCCGTCCTGGTACTGCGCAATACTACTGAGCGCCCCGAGGCCATAGCAGCCGGAACGGTGCGGCTGGTCGGCACGGACTATCAAAATGTTCTCGCCAATACGCTGGAGCTTTTGGACGACGAAGATGCGTACGCGCAAATGTCGGAGGCTTCAAACCCCTATGGCGATGGTCTGGCTGCCGGGCGAATAATCAGAACTATCCTTTCGCAAAAAGGTTTTCCGGTCAGTTTTCCGCAATATTTTAAGTAGCGGTAAAATGCGGTTACGCAACTCTTTTCAAAGAGGCCTGTCATGAAGGATGAATTCCAAAAAGTGGTGGTGGCGCTTTCCTTTATTACCTTTGTCACATCAACTTTTATCGGCTGCCTGATTTTAGGGTATTATGCCGGCAGCTATTGTGATGATCTTTTCTCAAGTTACCCAAAGGGGCGGATCGGCGGATTGGTGGCCGGGATGGTGATCGCCGCCGTTAGCATATATAAACATCTGAAATTTAATTTTATTGATACTGACAGGGAAAAACATGATAGATAGAGTAGTGCGGCTCAAAAGAGACTTCCTTTTATCAACAGGGCTGTTTTCTTTGGCCGGGTTTCTCCTTGCACTTATTTTTGGCGGTTTCTCACTGGCCAAGGATATCTTCGCGGGTTTTACGCTAGGCATTTGCGATAACTATATAATGTTTATGGGTGTGGAAAAAGGGGTAAAAAAGTATTTTGCTGATGCTGCGCCCAGCATGTCCAGCAGTATGATCAAACGTCTGATTTTTGACGGTGTAGCTATTTTTGTGGCAGTGAAAGCGGGAATTAAGTTATTACCGCTTTTCATAGCATATATACTTATACACGTGATGTGCCTGGTTTTCATTGTGGTAGCCGTGCGGCGGGAAGATAAAGCAAATTTCCGGAGCGCAGAAAGGAGAGAAAAAGATGCAAGAGAACAAAATAATTGATTTTTTGCCCACTGAGGTTTGGCCGGGGTTTGTTTTTAATGTGCAAACTATATACATGTCCTGGCTTACCATGGCGATAGTCGCGCTAATACTGATTGTGGTCACGCGCAATCCCAAAGTGATACCCGGCAATATGCAATTGTGTGTCGAGGCGATATTCGACCTGGTCGGCGGGATGGCCGAAGAAAACCTTGGGGCAAAAGGCAAAAAAATGATGGGGCCGTTTTTTCTTACTTTGTTTATGTATATTTTTGTCAGCAATGAACTCGGTCTTGTCCCGCAAATTTTTGAACCGTTACATATTCATATTACTTCGCCCACCGCCGATATTAATACGACTTTAGGACTTGGTTTTTTGGTTGTGGCACTGATCTATATTATTGGCATAGCGCGTAACGGTTTGGGTTATTTCAAGCATTTTTTCCAGCCGTCCATTTTTATGTTTCCCCTACATCTCATGGATGAAGTAATAAAACCATTTACCATGGCGTTTCGTCTTTTCGGTAATATTGTCGCGGGGGAAATACTTTTGGTAGTGCTTTACAAACTTACACCCTGGGTAATGCCGGAACTGTGGGTTTGTTTCAGCTTGGCCATCGGAGCTATCCAGGCCATGATCTTTACCACACTGGGGATATCCTATATGCGCAGCGCTTTTCACTCGAATCACTGACAGCGGGTGCAGGGGTAAGATTTTTTCAAAAAATACAAAAATTATGAAAGTTTGAAAGGATGGAATGAACATTGGAACAGACGATTATTATTGGTTGCTCAGTTATAGGTGCAAGCATAGCTTGTTTTGGCGCGGCTATTGCCGCCGCTTTGGGTAACTCCTATCTTGGCAGCAAATCCTTGGAAGGCATGGTGCGTCAACCGGAATTGGCAAATAAAACCCTTATAAACTCCCTGATTTACATCGGTTTGATTGAAGCTGTGCCTATTATCAGCGTGGTTATAGCGATCATTCTGGTTTTGGCAAACCCGTTTGTAAAATAAGGATAAGACCTTTTTTCAACGAGTTCTTATTTAAAGAAAGGAGTGCCTTTTTTGGTTGACATTAATTGGACATTAGTTGCACAGATATTTAATTTTCTGGTGCTTGTAGTGGTCGTGTCGTGGTTTGGCTATAAGCCGATCATGAAAGCCATGGACGAACGCCGCGAAAAGATAGCTTCCGATCTTGATTGCGCCGAGCAGGCGAAAGTAGCTGCCGCCAAAGTCAAGGAAGCGTATGAGGCCCAACTGGCGAACGCCAGGGTCGAAGCGCAGGAAATCATAGATAAAGCAAATAAAACAGCTGCGGAAGCATACAATCAAATGCTGGCCCAGGCAAAAGAAGAGCAGGAGCGCATTTTCAAAAGCGCCCAGGAACAGATCGAACGCGAAAAAACCAATGCTCTTTTGCAAGTGCGCGCTGAGGTCGTTTCTCTCAGCATGACCCTCGCGGAAAAAGTCGTCGAGAAAAAACTCGACAAAGAAGCCGACCAGAAACTCATCAATGGTTTTCTGGATGAAATATCCAACAAACCTGGTGGATTGCCATGCTAAACTCCGGGCATGAAATAGCGGAAAAATATGCGCAGGCACTTTTTGATTTGGCCGAGGAAGAAAAAATTTCTGACAAAGTCAAGGATGATATTGGCGCACTCGCAGCAGTTTTTCAGGAAAATGCCGAATTGAAGGCTTTTCTAGCTAACCCTGGTGTAGTGAAAGAAGCCCGGGTGGCTGCTGTGAAAGAAATTTTTACCGGCAAAATAGAAGCGGTCTCCCTGAAATTTATCCTATTGTTGGTAGACAAGCGCTTCGAGGGGCTTCTGCCTCTTATAGCCAAGAATTTTGGGGCGTTGCTCAACGAGAAGGAAGGAAAAGTTGAAGCGCGGGTGACCACTGCCAGAGAACTTTCGGCAAACGAATGCGAAAGTATCACTGAGCGGTTAACTAAAATGTTTAATAAACCGGTGGTACTCGACAGACATATAGAGCCAGGCATAATCGGCGGCATAATTATTCAGGTCGGTGACAAGCTTATAGACGGCAGTATCAGTTACCGCCTGAAAAAATATGAAGACCTTCTTTGCCGGGTCAATGTCGAGGGAACGGGGGTCGCGAAGTCGCCATGAAAAGACACAGTGAAAGCATCGCCGCTATAAAGCGGCAAATCCGCGACTATCAGGCACAGCCGCAAAACGGCCTTGAACATGTTGATATCCGGCTGACTACTGCAAGAGAGCTCGATGGCAGTGAATATGACGCGATAGTTGCCCGGCTATCTAAACAGATAGGGCGGGAACTGTTTGTGGAAAAAACTGTCGATCCGGCGATCATTGGCGGACTTATCGTACAAGTTGGCGACAAGGTTCTTGATGGCAGTGTAGTCCGTCAGCTCAAAAAATATAACGAAGTTATGACAGACATTGATGTAAAGAAGATTGGGGTGACTAATGCAGTATGATGAAGCCTGAAGAACTTACAGCTCTCATCAGTCAGCAGCTGGAAAACTACAAAGTAGGCCTCAATGTTGACGAAGTCGGTATCGTAGATGAAGTAGGTGACGGTATTGCCCGCGTACACGGCTTAAAAGGCGCCATGGCCGGCGAACTTTTGGAGTTGCCAAATGGCGTTAACGGGATGGTACTGAACCTTGAAGTCAATAGTATAGGCGTTGTTTTGATGGGCGGCGAAACGCTGGTAAAAGAGGGCGATGTTGTCCGCCGGACTGGCCGCATCATGCAGGTGCCGGTCGGCGACGCCATTGTCGGTCGCGTTGTAAACGCGCTTGGCCAGCCGATAGACGGCAAAGGCCTTATTGACACTACCGAGATGCGCAATGTTGAAAGCCCAGCTCCGGGCATTGCTGACAGGGAGTCCGTTAACACACCGTTACAAACAGGTCTCAAAGCGATAGATTCTATGGTGCCGATCGGCCGCGGTCAGCGCGAATTGATAATCGGCGACCGTGGTACCGGTAAAACCGCTGTGGCGGTCGATACCATCATCAATCAAAAAGGTCTCGGCGTTATTTGCATTTATGTGGCGATTGGACAGAAAGCCTCTACGGTTGCCCGTGTGGTGCGTACACTTGAAGAGCACGGTGCGATGGAATACACTATCGTCGTTGCCGCCAATGCCTCTGAAAGCGCGCCGCTCCAGTATATAGCGCCGTATTCTGGCGTTACTATGGGCGAGTATTTTATGCGTAAAGGTAAAGATGTTCTTTGTGTATATGATGACTTATCGAAGCACGCCGCCGCGTATCGCGCGATGAGTCTTCTTTTACGCCGTCCTCCGGGACGCGAGGCTTACCCGGGCGACGTATTTTACTTACATTCGCGTCTGCTCGAGCGCGCGGCCAAACTCAACAAAGAACTTGGCGGCGGATCAATAACCGCTCTGCCGATCATCGAGACCTTGGCCGGCGACGTGGCGGCCTATATACCGACCAACGTTATATCCATAACTGACGGTCAGATATTTCTTGAGAGCGAACTTTTCTACTCGGGTATTCGTCCGGCCATCAATGTCGGCCTCTCGGTATCCCGCGTCGGCGGCGCCGCGCAGATAAAAGCCATGAAATCGGTAGCGGGGCGGTTGCGTCTTGATCTTGCGCAGTACAGGGAACTGGCGGCTTTTGCCCAGTTCGGATCCGACCTTGACAAGGCGACCAAAGCGCAGATCGACCGCGGTGTTAGGATGACCGAAGTTTTGAAGCAGGGCCAGTATGCTCCACTGCCGGTAGAGCAGCAGGTCATGAGTATTTATGTCGCTACCAACGGTTATCTCGATAATGTGGAAGTAGAAGACATCTCCCGCTTTGAGAAAGATTTCCTGTCTTTTATGAGATCGAGTTATCCTGAAGTCGGTAAAGCAATCAGGGAAACCAAAGCTATATCAGGGGATACGGAATCCGTGCTGAAAAAAGCGATAGATGAATTTAAGGACATGTTTGGCGGCGCCAAAACCGCAACGCCTGGCGAAGCGAGGTGATAGTTTGTGGCTAGTTCGCGCGAGATCCGGCAACGGATAAAAAGCGTAAAAAATATCCAGCATATCACCAAGGCGATGAAAATGGTCGCGGCGGCCAGGTTGCGCCGTGCGCAGGAAAGAGCGGCGGCCAGTAAGCCCTTTGCTGAAAAGATAAGGCAAATGCTGGTAAATGTGGTTGGCGGCATACAGGAAGCAAAGCACCCTCTTCTTGAAGTGCGCGATATTCAAAATGTCGCCTATTTTGTAGTAAGTGCCGATAAAGGCTTGGCGGGCGCGTATAATTCCAATATTTTGAAAAAAGCTCTGGCTGAAGTCGAAGGAAGGGACAATGTCCGTATTTCCACGATAGGACGAAAAGGCCGGGAATATTTCACCCGCCGCCATTACACATTGGACGACACGTTTGAAGGTTTTTCCGAGCGCCCGGAATATAGTGATGCTATGGCTATAGCCAAGTCTATGGCGAAAAAGTATACCTCTGGCGAATGTGATGAGATAAATCTTGTCTATACGCAGTTTTATTCGCCTCTTTCCTATGCCCCGGTAACGGTCAAGCTGTTGCCGGTCGAGTCTCCAGCAGGGAAAGAGCAAGATGTTTCCCTGGCGTCTCGCGAGTATATTTTTGAACCGCCAGCGGAAGAAACGCTCAAAGTATTGGTGCCGCGGTATCTCGAAACACTGATTTACGCGGCGCTCATGCAGGCAGCGGCCAGTGAACTGGGTTCCCGGATGGCGGCCATGGGTTCGGCGACGGAAAACTCCTCGGAAATAATTTCCCAACTCACACTTCACTACAACAAGATCCGCCAAGCCGGCATAACTCGGGAAATATCCGAGATCGTCGGCGGCGCGGAGGCGCTAAAATAGCACGAAGGAGGAAAAAATTTGGATACTGGTAAAGTAGTACAAATAGTAGGGCCAGTTGTCGATGTCGAATTTCCCCCTGGTCAGCTGCCTGCTATTTTGAACGCGATAAAAATTCAAGGTAAGACCGGTAACGGAAACATGGAAATCAACCTGACAGCCGAAGTTATGCAGCATATAGGTGAAAACACGGTGCGTGCGGTTGCTATGTCTTCGACAGACGGCCTTGTTCGCGGGATGGATGCAGTCAATACAGGGAGTCCGATAAAAGTGCCGGTGGGTGAAGGTACCCTCGGCCGGGTATTTAATGTTTTGGGAGAGACAGTTGACCACAACGACGCTAAAGTCGAGGCAGCAGATCAGTGGCCTATCCACAGGCCGGCTCCCTCTTTCGACCAACAATCTACTGCCACCAAGATACTGGAGACCGGTATCAAAGTTGTCGATCTTATAGCCCCTTATGCATTGGGCGGCAAGATCGGTCTCTTTGGCGGCGCCGGCGTTGGCAAGACAGTTCTCATCCAGGAACTCATCCACAACATAGCTACCGAACACGGCGGCTATTCCGTATTTGCCGGCGTGGGCGAACGTACCCGCGAAGGCAACGACTTGTGGAATGAAATGAGTGAATCCGGTGTTATCGACAAGACAGCGCTGGTGTACGGGCAAATGAACGAACCACCCGGAGCGCGTATGCGCGTAGGGCTGACCGGCCTCACCATGGCAGAATATTTTCGCGACGTGGGCGGCCAGGATGTGTTGCTCTTTATAGATAACATCTTTCGTTTTATCCAGGCGGGTTCGGAAGTGTCCGCGCTGCTCGGGCGTATGCCTTCGGCAGTTGGCTACCAGCCCACCCTCGGCACAGACGTAGGCGCGCTTCAAGAGCGCATTACCTCAACTAAAACCGGTTCCATAACATCCGTACAGGCTGTTTATGTACCGGCGGATGACTTGACCGACCCGGCGCCGGCCGCGACTTTTGCGCATCTTGACGCGACGACGGTTCTTTCACGGCAGATAGCCGAGCTTGCGATCTATCCGGCTGTTGATCCGCTCGACTCTACCAGCCGTATAGTCGACCCGCTGATCATCGGCCAGGAACATTATGATGTGGCGCGCGGCGTGCAAAAGATACTGCAGCGCTATAAGGAACTGCAGGATATCATAGCCATACTCGGTATGGAAGAGCTCAGCGAAGATGACAAAGTAACAGTTGCCAGGGCCCGAAAGATACAAAGGTTCCTCAGCCAGCCCTTCTTTGTCGCTGAGCAGTTTACCGGCACCCCCGGGCAATATGTTCCGCTGAAAGAAACCATCCGCGGCTTTAAAGAAGTTCTGGCCGGCAAGCATGACGACCTGCCGGAAGGCGCATTCTATATGGTCGGCACCATCGACGATGCGGTGAAAAAGGCAAAGACCATGAAGGTGGATTGATCGCATGGCTAATAAAATTCATGTGGAAATAATCACTCCGGGCCGCACGGTATTATCTGACGACTTCAGCATGGTAGTGGTGCGTGCGCTGGACGGTGAAATGGGCATACTAGCTGACCATTTACCGCTTATCGCATCATTGCAGGAATGGCCGGTGAAGCTCAAAACGGATGACGAATGCGTGCGTTATGTAAGCGTTAGCGGTGGATTTATGGAAGTTCGCGACAACAGGATCACCATTTTAGCAACAGCAGCGGAACTTCCGGAAGAAATAGACGCTAAACGGGCGGAAGCGGCGAAGGAAAGAGCTTCCGCACGCCTTACTGACGAACAATATGACCACATGCGCTCGGAAACTGCGTTAAGGCGTGCCGCCGGTCGCCTGAAAACATTAGAAATGGCTAATATACACTAACTTAAAAAAATACCTGGCCAGATGCGGCCAGGTATTTTTTTGTTTATAGTCAGTTTAGGTTGGCAACAAACTATTTGTGGCTAAAATATAGTTATGAACAAACAAGTATATAAAATACACAGGAGCCTTATAGAAATTCTGTTAATAGGATATAGGACAACGGCCGGATTTTCATAGTATTTTCACGATTTACCGATATTTTTAGCTTAAGCGTTTGCAAATATAATGGTTATGACTCTTAAGTTGTTATTAAAGGGTTTATTATGCTTGATAGCTAATATATAAATAATACAAGGAGCTGTATTGCATTTAAAGGAGTGTCAGCTATGCCGAATAATATCAGGGTCGGCGTTGATATTGGTTCTACTACCATAAAAATGGTGGCGATCAACGAAAACAATACAATAATTTTCCAAAGATACCTCAGGCATTTTTCCAATGTAGTCGCCACCTTAAAGAGCGTAGTGGAAGATGCGCAGTATGCATTGCCGGAAAAACTCTTGTCCATAGTTTTTACCGGTTCTGCTGGCATGGGCATTTCCGAGAGCATGGGGCTGAATTTCATCCAGGAAGTCGTAGCTTGTACCAAAGCGGTAAAATTGATGATACCGCAGGCGGATACGGTTATCGAACTGGGCGGGGAAGACGCCAAGATAACTTATTTCGGTGACAGTATGGAGCAGCGTATGAATGGCGTATGCGCAGGTGGTACAGGCGCTTTTATCGACCAGATGGCCGTGCTTTTGGACACCGACCCCAAGGGGCTTAATGATCTTGCTAAACACTACAGGATCATCTATCCTATCGCTTCGCGTTGCGGCGTATTTGCCAAGACTGACATACAAAACCTGATGAACGAAGGCGCGGCCAAAGAAGACATAGCAGCGTCAATTTTTCAGGCGGTGGTCAACCAGACCATAGGTTCTTTGGCACAGGGAAGGCCGATCGCGGGTAAAGTGGCTTTTCTGGGCGGTCCGCTGCACTTTCTTCCGCAACTTCGCCAAAGATTTATTGAAACCCTGGGTCTTACCGGCGAACAGATAGTCGCGCCGGACGAAGGACAATATTTTGTGGCTTTGGGGGCGGCAATGTCTTCAGATGATACGGCCCATTTGGTAGAATGCATGGCCGCGCCGGATGCAGCCAGCCTGCGTGCAAGTGCCAGTACGGGGATATTGGAGCCTTTGTTTGAAAACGAGGAAGAATATGACACATTTAAGGCGCGCCATGCAAAAAACTTTGTGCGGCGAGGCAGTTTGGCGGATTATGCCGGGCGGGCCTTTTTGGGTATAGATGCCGGTTCTACTACGACAAAGCTGGTCTTGGTCGGTGAAGAAGGAGAACTGCTTTATTCTTTTTATAAAAGCAATCGGGGAAAACCGCTGGACAGCGTTATAGAGGGGTTGTCCGAACTATATGGTAGCCTTAATACAAATACCCATATCGCAATGTCCATGGTTACCGGTTACGGTGAAAACCTGGTGCGGGCAGCACTGAAAGCAGATTTGGGCGAGGTGGAAACGATTGCCCACTTAAAAGCCGCCAAACACTTTTTGCCAGAGGTGACTTTTGTCCTTGATATCGGCGGGCAGGACATGAAGAGTTTTTTTGTCAAAGACGGTGTGATAGACAGCATCATGCTCAATGAGGCCTGTTCATCGGGTTGCGGCTCTTTTATCGAAACATTCGCCCAGTCGAACGGCGTTCCGGTAGAAGAGTTCGCAAGCCTTGCGGTAAAGGCACGGCGCCCGGTCGATCTGGGCACACGCTGCACGGTATTTATAAACTCCAAAGTCAAGCAGGTACAAAAAGAAGGAGCCGGTATTGATGATATTTCCGCCGGTCTTGCTGTGTCCGTGGTCAAAAACACTTTGTTCAAAGTGATCCGGCTGAAAGATATAGCCGAACTGGGAAAACATATCATTGTCCAGGGCGGTACATTTAAAAACGACGCAGTACTCAGGGCATTTGAAAAAATAACCGGCGTTGAGGTCATCCGACCGGATATTGCCGGATTGATGGGCGCCTACGGCGCGGCTTTGCTCTCCAGGGAACGGGCGGGCATCCAGCAGTATTCCCGTTTGGCGGCGCCGGACGAACTCGAAGATTTTTCTACCGACACTACCTCGCGCCGCTGTCGGCTGTGCGCGAACAGTTGCCGTATAACTACTAAACGGTTTTCCAACGGCGAGGAGTATTCTTCAGGTAACCGCTGCGAACGCGGCGTCGGCGTCAAACAGGAAAACAGCGGGTTGCCCGATCTGTATGCCTATAAATACAGGCGGCTGTTTTCCTACATTCCACGTCGCTGGGAAAACGCCAGGCACGGAGCCATAGGGATACCGCGCGCGCTTAATATGTATGAAGATTATCCCTTCTGGTTCACTTTCTTTACTGAACTGGGCTACCGGGTAGTTTTGTCCGATCCGACCAGTGACGACACCTATAAAGACGGGATGGACACCATTGCCTCAGAGACCGTCTGCTACCCGGCCAAGCTGGTGCATGGCCATATAATTAATTTGGTCAGACAAAAAGGAATCAAGAAGATATTTTACCCCTCCATCCCTTTCAATAAACGCGAACAGGAATCCAGCAATAACTCTTATAATTGCCCGGTGGTGACATCTTATCCTGAGGCCATTGAGGCCAATATGGGTATTTTGAAGGAAGAAGGAGTGACCTTTTACCATCCATTCCTGCCACTGCAAAACCCGGGGGGGATGCTGGGCCGTCTTGCCGAAGAATTGTCCGGCGAGAAACTCAGTCGCTGGGCAATCAAAAACGCACTTAAAATGGCCTATAAAGAACAAGAGGCCTTCCACAAAGATATTCAGACGGAAGGGCAGATGGCTGCCGAACGCATCAAAAAAGAGAATCTGCGTGCGGTAGTATTGGCCGGGCGTCCCTATCACATCGATCCTAAGATAAACCATGGCTTGCCGGAACTCTTAAAAAGCTACGGCTTTGCAGTACTCTCGGAGGATGCGGTAACTCATCTGGCCGACCTGCCCGGGCCACTTAGAGTAGTAGACCAGTGGACGTACCATTCGCGCCTTTATTGGGCGGCGTCTTTCGCGGCTCGCGAGAAGAATGTCCAGCTTTTACAGCTCAGTTCCTTTGGCTGTGGCTTGGATGCGGTGACCAGCGACCAGGTCAAGGAGATACTCGAACACAGCGGAAAGATATACACTTGCGTGAAAATGGATGAAATAAACAACTCCGGTTCGGTGCGTATCAGAGTGCGCTCTCTTTTGGCTGCTGTCTGTGAACGGGAAGATACGGGCAAGACCGGATTATGGCGGCGCTATTATTATAAAAAGAACGCCTTTACAAAGGAAATGGCCAAACGCCACACCATACTGGCGCCGCAGCTTTCCCCCATACATTTTCAGTTTATGGAAAGCTGTTTCCAAAAAGCCGGTTATGCTTTGGTTATACCGGAAGCGGACGAGAAGGCCGCTATGTCTGAAGGGCTGAAGTATATACATAACGACGCCTGCTACCCTTGCCTTATTGTGGCAGGTCAATTGATAGGTGCGTTAAAGTCGGAGGAATATGCCCCTGATAGCTGTTCCATACTGCTTAGCCAGACTTGCGGCGGATGCCGCGCTACCAACTATATCCCATTGATTAGAAAAGCTTTGGCAGATGCCGGATTGGGGCAAGTGCCGGTGGCGTCACTGTGGGGCGAAAAATCCGATGGTTTTTCGTTGTCCTTTACCATGCTCAAGGGGATGGTTGCGGCCATACTTTATGGCGACCTCTTGTCACAGCTATTGTACCGTACCCGGCCGTATGAAAAAGTGCCAGGTTCGGCCAACGCCCTCTATGAGCGCTGGGCGGAACAATGCCGTAAAAATCCTCAAGTATTCAAGAAAAATGTCCGGTCCATGGTAGCCGATTTTGACAATATAGAGCTCCATGAAGACATGATAAAACCCAAAGTGGGCGTAGTAGGTGAGATACTGGTCAAATATCATCCCCACGCCAATAACGATATGGTAGAAACGTTGGAAAAAGAGGGCGCGGAAGTTGTGGTGCCGGATATGCTCAACTTTTTCCAATACCTGGCCTATGACAATGTGGCCGGGTATGATCTCTTGGCGGGCAGTCTGACTAACAAACTGGTGGCGCATGGCTTTATTGGCGTACTCGAATACCTGCGCAAAGACATTCGGGCAGCGTTGGCGGGCAGTCGTCGCTTTGCGCCGCCGCACTATATAGAGGAAGTAGCCGGACTGGCGAAAAAATACCTGTCGCTCGGAAATATGACCGGTGAAGGATGGCTATTGACCGGTGAAATGGTCGCCCTTTTGGAGGCGGGGGTGGATAACATTGTCTGTCTGCAGCCTTTTGGCTGCCTGCCCAACCACATCATGGGCAAAGGCATGATCAAAAAGATCAAGGCTGCTTATCCCAAGGCTAATATCGTATCGCTGGATTTTGATCCGGGCATCAGTAAGGTCAACCAGCTCAACCGGATAAAACTCATGTTGGCGTAAAAATCCCGGGCAAGTTTACTTGCCCGGGAGTCTCTTTGTAAAGATCTATTAATAATTGTGGCAATAAGCGCTGTTATTACCGCTGTGCTGCCCATCGTAGTTGCCGCCGCAGTGTGCGCTACATCGCCGCCTGCGCAAACGTCTTTGCGGGTGGTCATGGTAAGGGTCAGTAGCGGCAGCTAAAATAAAAAACCGGCGGAAAAACCGCCGGTTTTTTGACATTATTTATCGTTTAAATGTCCTATGATCTGGTCTTTATAGGTGTTCAGCAAAGAAGCGACCATATTGCCCATTTCCTGATGATTTTGGGCTGAAGAGGCATTCGACTGAAAGCCTTGCATGGCCTCTGCCAATTGCGGCGCCAGTCCCGGCATTGCTTGTGACAGTTGTCCGGTGTGTCCGGCAAGCATTGATACTGCTATAGAGGCCAAGTCGCCACCGCCAGCGTTATTGCCGCCGCCAGCCAGCCCGGAGATAAGATTTTCGGCGATGCCGACCAGAGGGCTTCCGCCAGCGTTATTGCCGCCGCCAGCCAGTCCGGAGATAAGATTTTCGGCGATGTCGGCCAGAGGGCTACCGCCAGCGTTATTGCCGCCGCCAGCCAGCCCGGAGATAAGATTTTCGGCGATGCCGGCCAGAGGGCTTCCGCCAGCATTATTGCCGCCGACAGCCAGTTGATTTGCCACGTGGCCGCCAAATTCCCCTATAACCGAGGTGATCAGGGTTGACATATCAGATTCGTTTTGCGCACCTGCAGCATTTTGCTGAAAGCCTTGTATGCATTGGGTCAAGCATGATGCCAATTCGTTTGTTTCCATTGTGACTCTCTCCTTTGTAAATGGGATGCGATAAATGAATTATAACAACTACGGAACACTATGGCAAGATTATTCAAAAAAAGTAGGTTTTTATTAAAAGTTTTCAACTAAAAATGTAGATGTTTAAGTGTGGTTAGATTTGACAAATTGATAGCGCCAAACAATAATTATAAGTAAGGAAATTAATTGAACTGGAGGAGTGTTCATGGAAAAAATACATAAAAGCCGGTCGGTGTTTATGTGGAAAAGTGGTCTTATCGCGTTGTTGCTATGTTTTTTCTTGATGCCGCTGTCATTGGCGGCAGGCGGGGATACAGTACGTATAGACCTTCTTACGGTAAATGATTTTCATGGAGCCCTTTTGGAAGACGGAAAAACACCGGGCGGAGCTAAATTGGCCTCTTTTATCAGGGGAGAGCAGGCCAAAAACCCTAAAGGCACACTGCTTTTGAGTGCGGGGGATATGTTTCAGGGCTCTGTAAGGTCAAATATCCTTTATGGTAAACCGGTAGTGGAAATGATGGATGCCGTGGGATTTAGCGCCATGGCGCTCGGAAACCACGAGTTCGACTGGGGACTGGATGTTTTGCGGGCACGGGCCAAAGAGGCGAAGTTTTCTTTCCTGTCGGCAAATATTTCTTATAAAGACAGCGGTAAACCAGTGGAATTTGCCGCCCCCTATATCATAAAAGAAGCAAATGGTATAAAAGTTGGCATTATCGGCATCACTACACCTGCTACCGCTTACACCACCAATATGTCTGTGGCGGCGCAGCTTTCTTTCGCCGATGCGCTGGATACGGTGAAAAAGCTATTGCCTGAGCTCAAAAAAGAGGGGGCTCAGGTAGTGGTAGTGCTAGGTCATATCGATAGTGAAATAGACGGGCCAGAGATAAAAGGCGAAGCGGCTTACCTGGCCAATGGCCTGAAACGGATCATGCCTTTTCGCGGCCACGGTCCGGTTAAGCCTTCTGTATATCCACCGGTTGCCCCGGGGCCATTGGTGGACGCAATCGTGACCGGGCACTCGCATCTGAAAGTAGCGGGAAAGATCAACGGTATAGCCATAGTGCAGGCCGGTTATAGCGGGCGCGCTTTGGGTAAGGTAACGTTATTTTATTCACCGCTGGAGAAGAGGGTAGTAGAGTCGCAAGTCGAGGTGCTGGACGTAGTGCCGGCAAAGCTTGCTCCTGATGCGAAAGTGCAGAAAATCATCAATAAGTCGGCCAAACAAGCGGCGCCAATAGAAAAGACCGTGCTTGGACAGGCGGAAACGCCTCTTTCGCATGACCGATATAAACTTTCTCTTTTGGGCGAGTGGGTTTCCGATACCATTCGTGAAGCGACCGGAGCTGATGTCGCTTTTCAAAACGGCGGCGGGTTGCGAAAACCTCTTGATAAGGGGGCTGTAACGCTGGGGCACCTGTATGAGATACTGCCTTTTGACAATACTATCGTGACGGTAGGCCTGACCGGACGGCAGATATTGGATGTGCTGGAATACGGGCTTTATAATGACAGGATAGGTATGGTGCAATATTCCGGCCTGAAAGTCGCCTATAACAAAACACGCCCGACCGGGGAGCGGATTGTTAGTGTGACCATGGGGGATGGGAGCCTGCTGGAGCCGGCCAAACTCTATAAAGTCGCAGTGAACGATTTTATGGCGGATGGCGGCGACGGTTACACCATGTTCCGACAAGGCAAAGATTTTACTAATACTAATATTGTGCTGCGTGACATTGTGAGCGACGCGGTAAAAAAAGCCCAAATCTTACGCGTTGAAGATGACGGACGGCTGCAAAAGGATGTGCCGTTAGCCAACGCGTCATGAATAGGAAACAGGGTCTACTGTAGCCGGTATAACAAAATACGCCCTCACGGGCGTATTTTTTATGTAATGGTTTTATTTGGGGAAAACAGCCAGCCGCCGTTCGATGATTGGGCGGGCGGGATGGTCAGGGCTGGCCAGCAAAAGAAATGTTTCGTAGTCGGCGCGTGCCAGCGCCAGGTCGCCGTTTTTTTCGTGCAAAGCCGCGCTGACGGCGAAAGCGTCGGCAGAACCGCTGGGCGGGGCGTAGGCGGATGTGTCGAGCGGATCAGGGCCGTATTGATTGGGGCCACTAGTGCCTTTTTGCAAAAACAGTTGGAAATTAAAATATATGTTGGCCAGAGGAATAAAATCCATAAGCGCGTGCCAGCCAGGGCGGTTGAGGTCGTGCAGCCGCCTGACCTGGGCTGCCAGGGCGAAGATGAAGAGGGGAATATTTACAAAAAAGAAAGAAAGCCCAAGAATCGCTACAAAAGTATCGGGGAGTTTCGTACCGAAAGTCTTGCTGATAGCGCCTAACAGAAAAAAGAAAGCGAGTGACAGGCTAAAGCCGATGAACACAGAAGTGGTATAGGCTTTTCTATTTAATCTTCCTTTAAAGGAAAATAGGCGGGGAATAGTGCGTGCCATGGCTAAATCTCCTCACATGAATCAGGCGGGCATTTTATTTGTTAACAAGTCAGCTTTTGGGTAAGCGGCCAAGTACCGCGAGGCACTTTCGTCCGTTTGCAGCCAAAGCCGATAAGCGAGTTAGCTATTGTCAGAGAAGACGTCAGGTAAAAACGCATGATAGCCCGTGGCGGTTATAGGCTGCGACAGTAGTTGCCTGTGGAGCAAGAAAAACAAATGTACTTACGGTATCGTGCCGTTAAAAGATTTTTTCAAGAGGCGGGCTTCCTGCTAGGTCGAGTCAAGAGCGGTATTCAGCAGGAAAAAATAAGGCGGACGGCAAGATAAGAAACCTCCTCCCCGGAACTCCTGTGACAGTAGCATTTGTTGAATATATTCTAGGTGCCGGGTGTTTTTCCTGCTGCCCCAAAAGTAAAAGACGGCTCAAGGCCGTCTTTTACTTACAATATTTATTTGTTCAAAGCATCATACAGTTTTTGTATTTGTGCATAAGCGGGGTGGCTTTTGGGAGCGTAGTGCAAAAAGTTGGCATAGTCGCCTTTGGCGGCCATTTTGTCATTCCCCAGCTCTTCTAGCATACCCCTTTGGCCGTAAGCATTCGGGCTCTGCGGGTCGAGTTCTATGGATTTATTGAAGTCGGAGAGAGCTTTGCTGGTTGCGCTTTGTCCGAAGTAAATAAGGCCGCGCTGGTAATAGTAGTTGGCATTTTGGGGATCGTTTTCTATTGCTTTACTGAGGTCGGCTATGGCGTCATTATGCTGGCCTTTATCTTCAAGGAGCAGGGCGCGGGCATAGTACGGGAAAGGATCAGCCGGTTTGAGTGAGATAGCCTGGGTATAATCGGATATAGCAGAATCATATTTCTTCAAAGCCTCAAAGGAGAGTGCACGGCTGCAATAGGCAAGTTGCATGTCGGGGTCCAGTTCGATGGTCTTTGAATAATCTTCAACCGCTTTTTCGTATTGCATGCGGTAAAGCTGTATATTGCCGCGACCGTAATATAACAGGCTGTCTGTCGGCTCAAGTTTTATGGCAGAATCAAAGTCAGTCAGGGAGAGGTCTCCTTTTCTGAGGTTATAATAGGCTATGCCGCGTAGTGCGTACGCAGTGCTATTTTTTTTGTCAAGGTCGATAGCTTTTGTGGCGTAGACGACAACCTGGTCGTTGTTGCCGTGGATAAGCGCGCGCGTTGCCGCGTCGACCAGATCTTTGGCTGTGGCGGGCCGTTGAGGGCCGGTGCGGTTAATCTTTCCGTCAAGCGGCGCGGCGCTGACGAGTGCTGCTGGAAGAAGAATGAGCAGAGCGACAACAGTAATGATGATTTTCTTCATGTGGAAACTCCTTTTTATGTATATTTTAAAACAATATATAATTATTGTATTCTATACGGAGTTTGTTTTTCCTCTTGCCGACAAAATAAAAATACAGGCCGCTGTCTTACTGGTTGTATTGTTTGCGGAGCATGACAAAAACAAATACCCGGCAGGGTAGTTGCCGGGCGGTGGTATTTAGGGGTGGCGTTTTGCGGAAAATTCTACTGCTTGCACTTTAAAAACTGCGACCCGCGCCAGTTCGTTTTCACTGAAAGTAAAATCATCGCTTCCGGCCATATGCAGCATGAGTTTTTTCAAGGCATGCCGTTTTTCGTCTGTATCATTTATAAACTTCACCCGGCCTGTGCCGATGACGCTTTCATAACGGAAACTGTGAGCACTGGCAGTTGCTGCCCGTATAAGCTCGTGTCCACGGTCAAATTCAAAACATACCTGGGGGGTTTTCTTTAAGACATCTATTTTCCGTCCTTCCAACGCACCGTGAAAATATAGCGTCAAATCGCCGTTTTGAGCTTCAAAACCAAAGTTGAGCGGCACGATATAGAGGCTGTCTCCATCGATCATACCAAGGCGGCAAACTTCGCATCTTTGTATGATAGCGACTTTTTCATTATAATCGGTGATTTCACGGTCTTTTCTTCTCATGGCATAACCCTCCGGCTCACGGCTTGGACTGTTTACATTGTAGGGCAGGCAGCCGCTAATGTAAAGCCAAAAATGCCGAAAAAAGGAAAACCCGGTAAATCCGGGTTTTTCTTTTTAGACTGTAGACATAAGTATCTCTCTTCAGTTTTTATACATATTTTTGTGTTATTTGCGTCCCTGGCGCTTGTGTAAGTCCGACTGCGCTGTTTTATCCCACTGCCAGCAATTTCTTTTTTTGTATAGTCTGCCCGTTTGCTACGC
>JAVBNN010000050.1:0-7580 GCA_031551525.1 Acidaminococcales bacterium | reverse complement strand
GGCGCGGCGCTATGACCACTCCGGCGGCATGGGTGGAGGCATGGCGCGGAGTGCCTTCGACCGCCCGCGCCAGGTTCAACAACCGCCCGATCGCCTGGTTTTCATGACAGGCTAGTTTTAGTTCATTGCTGCCGGACAGAGCCTTGTCAAGAGTTATCCCGAGTTCATTGGGTATCTGCTTGGCTATTTTGTCTACTTCACTATATGGTATATTGAGCGCGCGCCCTACGTCGCGCACTGCCGCCCGGGCGGCCATGGTTCCGAAGGTAATGATCTGCGCAACCCGTTCGCTGCCGTAACGGCGGACTACGTAGTCAAAAACCTCTTGCCGGCGCACATAGCAAAAGTCTATGTCGATATCAGGCATGCTGATGCGTTCAGGGTTTAAAAATCGTTCGAACAAAAGATGGTATTTTATCGGATCGATGCTGGTTATACCAAGGAGATAGGAAACTATACTGCCAGCCGCCGAGCCGCGGCCCGGCCCGACCGCTATGCGGTTTTCCCGGGAGAACTTCACAAAGTCCCACACGATAAGAAAATAGCTGTCAAAACCCATGCTGTGGATGACGCCCAGTTCGTAAGTCAATCTTTCCCGCACAAGCGGGTCGGCGGCGGGATATTTACCGGGCAGCGCTTTTTCGCACAAAAAAGCCAAATAGCTTTCTGTACTGTAACCATCTGGCACGTCAAATTCCGGCAAGTATAAGTGCCCAAACTCGATCTTTACATTGCATCTCTCGGCGATTTTCAGAGTGTTTTCGAGGGCCTCGGGCAGTTCCGGAAATAGTTTAGCCATCTCGTCGGCGGATTTTACATAAAATTCGTCGTTGGCAAATTTCATGCGTTCTGTCTCATCCACCGTACGGTTGGTCTGTATGCAGAGCAGTATATCCTGTGCCTCGCTGTCTTCTCTATTTACATAGTGTGAGTCGTTGGTCGCCACCAGACCAAGGTCAAACTGCCGGGCAAATTTTACCAGTTGCTCATTAACCGGCTGGTCTTCCGGCAAAAAGTGGTTTTGTACTTCCAGGAAAAAATTCTCTTTGCCAAAAATATCTGTATATTCTTTAACAGAGCGCTCCGCGCCCTCGAGGTCGCCGCTCAGTATCCTGACCGGTATCTCGCCGGCCAGGCAGGCGCTCAAACAAATAAGCCCTTCGCTGTGCAGGCTCAGAAGCTCTTTGTCGATGCGCGGTTTGTAGTACATGCCCTCCAGCTGAGCTTTCGAAACCAGTTGCAAAAGGTTGCGGTAGCCGGTGTTGTTTTCTGCCAGCAGGATGAGGTGATATGAGTTGTCCCGCTCGGCCGGGTTTTTGTCGAAACGCGACCCGCCCGCAATATAGACTTCGCAGCCGATGATCGGCTTCACTCCCTGCTTTACCGCTTCTTTATAAAAATCTACGACGCCGTACATAACGCCGTGGTCAGTCAACGCCAGGGCCGGCATGTCAAGCGCTCTGGCTTTTGCCACCATTTTTGAAATGCGGGCGGCGCCATCCAGCAGGCTATATTCGCTATGCACGTGTAAGTGTACAAATTGTCCTGCCATAATGTTCTCCTAAAAACGGTTTCTTTTACAATTATTATATTACAGACCGGCAAGATAAACAAAATGCAAATGCAAAATAAAAAAGCCGTCTTACGATGGCTTTTTTAGAAAAAGTGCTATGCTATTTAACTTAAAACCATTTTTTATTCCGTACAGTAACCGGTCGTTCGTTTTCGATGACCGCGTTTTCCGGAGTATAAATAACGCTTTGCTCGGTTATCTTTTCTACATGCGCTCCGACCGCGTAGCCCGCACCGTTCATATAGTCTATGATACGGCGGCGCAGGTTCGTGTCTACTTTCTCAAAGGAGATAACCACGCCGGATTTGTTCAAAAGAGCATCTGCTATATCTTTTAGGTCGCTGAATTCGCGTGGAGTGAAAAGAGCCAGTTTAAACTGGGGACGGGTCAGCAATACCGGGCCGCTGCGTTCGCCACCTTCGTCTCCTGTGCTGTTTTCATCTTCCCAGCCCAGCGCGCTGCCGAATTTTTTGATTATGCCTTGCGCCATCTCCATGCACCACCTTTTATTTTTAAGACTATACCCAATTTTACCATGTCTCTAATTAGGTATTATTCTGTATTATATCACATATTCCTGCTTTGTGTATAATTATTTTTTTATTTATTGCGCTGGCGCGCCCTTTGCACCCGGTCAAGTATCTTTTTCCTGATCCTGATGCTCTTTGGCGTCACCTCGACCGTCTCGTCGTCGTTTATGTATTCAAGCGCCTGTTCGAGGGAAAACTGCCTCGGAGGCACAAGGCGCAGGGCGTCGTCTGAGCTGGAGGAACGCATGTTGGTAACATGTTTTTTCTTGCAGGGGTTTATATCCATGTCAAGCTCCCTGCTGTTTTCGCCAACTACCATACCTTCGTAGACCGGCTCGCCCGGAACAATAAACATAACTCCGCGATCCTGTAGCCCGTAGATACCGTAACCGGTAGTTTCCCCCGCTTCAAAAGCCACCAAGGCGCCGCGCGTGCGGCCGGGGATGTCGCCTTTATACGGTGCATAGCCATCAAAAATATGATGCATGATGCCGTTACCCTTGGTATTGGTCAAAAATTCGTTGCGAAAACCGATCAGCCCGCGCGCAGGAACGATAAATTCCATCCTGAGGTAGCCGGAAAGTTCGGTCATATTGACCAGTTCGGCCCGGCGCAGGCCGAGCGCTTCCATAACAGTGCCCATAAAGTCTTTCGGCACATCAACAGTCAGTTTCTCGAGCGGTTCATATTGCTCACCGTTCACTGTCTTGAATATTACTTTGGGCTTGCCTACCTGCAGCTCAAATCCTTCACGACGCATAGTTTCGATAAGTATGGAAAGGTGCAATTCGCCGCGCCCGGAAACGCTAAACGAGTCAGTGCTGTCAGTCTCTTCCACCCGCATGCTGACGTTGGTCTCGATCTCTCGAAACAGTCGGTCGCGCAAATGGCGGCTGGTCACATAGGTGCCTTCTTTTCCGGCGAACGGTCCGTTATTGACGCTAAACACCATGGAAAGTGTGGGTTCGTCTATCTTTATGCCAGGCAAAGCTTCCGGTGCGTCCGGGTCGGCAATGGTTTCACCGATGCTGATGTCGCTCAGCCCGATGAGCGCTACTATATCGCCGCAGCTGGCTTCTTCTATTTCCACTCTTTTGAGCCCTTGATATTCGTACAGGCGGCCTATTTTCGCCTTGCGTTCGCCGCCGTCGCCGATGATCGCGACATTTTGCCCGTTTTTAATGCGGCCGCGCATGATGCGCCCAACGACAATGCGCCCGACATAATCGTCGTAGTCAAGCGTATTTGCCAGCATCTGCAAAGGTTGGTCAGCCAGGCACTCGGGAGCGGGGATGTGTTTTACAATGACTTCGAACAGTGCTGAAATATCTTGGCTCTCATCCTTCATGGACAGTTTGGCAATGCCG
Source organism: Acidaminococcales bacterium (assembly GCA_031551525.1). Taxonomy (GTDB): domain Bacteria; phylum Bacillota; class Negativicutes; order Acidaminococcales; family JAISLQ01; genus JAVBNN01. The sequence goes on along the minus strand of JAVBNN010000050.1, from coordinate 4,110 downwards.
TTCCTGGCGGAGGTATATACTACCGGAAAATCCAGTTGTTCGTCATTGGCGTCGAGCTCAATAAACAAATCGAGCACTTCGTCGAGCACTTCGTGTACCCGCTGGTCTGGCCGGTCGATCTTGTTTATAACCACGATAGGTTTGAGTTTTCTCTCAAGAGCGTTCCTTAGCACATACTTGGTCTGCGGCATGGGGCCTTCAAAAGCGTCCACCAACAGCAGCACGCCGTCCACCATGTTGAGCACGCGCTCCACTTCGCCGCCAAAATCGGCATGGCCCGGTGTATCGAGTATGTTTATCTTTATGTCGCCGTATTGCACGGCGGTATTTTTCGAGAGTATAGTGATGCCGCGCTCCCGTTCGAGGTCATTGGAGTCCATAACACAGTCCGCCACCTGCTCGTTGGCGCGAAATACCCCGCTCTGCTTGAGCAGCGCGTCCACCAGTGTGGTCTTGCCGTGGTCTACATGCGCGATTATCGCTATATTCCTGAGATTTTTTTTCATGCATTTTCCCCCTCATGCTTTAAGGCCATAACAGAGCCACGGCTCAAAAAAAGGATGCCAAGGCATCCTTTTTAATGACTAGTGACGATATATTATACTTCGTTATTGGCTTAATTGTCAATATTTTTACAGGTCGGAAAAGATATTGTCGATAAATTTCACTATGCGGTCTACTCGCCGCTTAAGATCGTTAAGCTTGGTCGGGCTAGTGGTGAGCACATGTTCCATACGCAGTTTGTATTCGATATAGCGTTTTTCGATATTGGCAAGGTACTCGCGCAGTTCCTGGATAGCCGGTTCGCCGGTGACCAGTTCGGATTCTTTTATGTGCCAGCCTTCGGCATCGATCACCGCGCTGTCGCCGTAGGCCGGAACATAGGTGTTGGCGCCCATCGCCCGGTTAAGTTCACTGGAAAAAGCGCGCGCCGCGTCTATTTCTCCGTGTACGATGAAAAAGCCTTTGGGCCTCGTTTTCATGCCTTTCAGCCAGTCGACGATCTGTGTGCGGTCTGCGTGCGCAGAGAGGCTTGACATGTTGTATATTTTAGCGGCCACGCGTATCTCTTCGCCCATTATCCTTACTCTCGATGCGCCTTCTAAAAGATTGCGCCCCAAGGTGCCCTGGGCCTGGAAGCCGACAAACAGTACACTGCACTCCGGACGCCACAGATTGTGTTTCAGGTGGTGCAGTACGCGACCGGCGTCCGCCATGCCGCTGGCGGAGATTATTATCTTCGGTCCCGTGTCTTCGTTGAGGGCGCGTGACTCATCGACGCTCTGGGTAAACCGTAGCTGCGGTATGTCCATCAGTTTATTGTTCTGTTTTTTATATATTTCGGTTGCTTCTTCGTCATATTCCTGTGGGTTGCGCAAAACGATATCGGTCGCCTTGGTAGCCAACGGGCTGTCAATGACGATCGGGATGGGAGGGATGCGTTTTTCGTGCAGCAACTCCTGCAAATAGTAAAGGAGCAGTTGGGTGCGGCCCACCGCAAAAGCCGGAATGATGATATTGCCGCCGCGTTCTACAGTTTCATTGACCACCCGCTCGAGTTCGGCGACCGGGTCGCCTTGTTCGTGGTCTTCATCGCCGTAGGTGGACTCGATCACGATATAATCCGCCGCATCTATGACATCCGGATCCCTTACGATCGGTTGCCCCGGCTGCCCTACATCGCCGCTAAACAAGAGTTTTGTGGTCAGGCCTTCTTCTTCGACATATACTTCGACGAGCGCAGAGCCCATAATATGGCCTGCCCGTTGCATTTTCACCTTGACGTCACCGGCGGCGGCAAATTCTTCTCCGTAATTGCATGGACTGAAATGCCCGAGCGCCTCGTAGGCCTGGTCGACGGTGTAGAGTGCCTCAGTAGGCGGGCGACCGCTGCGCTTTCTTTTGCGGGTGGCGTTTTCCGCGTCTACTTCCTGAATATGAGCGCTGTCCGGCAAAAGGATGCTACACAGCTCGGCGGTAACTTTGGTGGCGTATACCTTGCCCTTATACCCTTCAGCTATCAGTTTGGGGATCAGTCCGCAGTGGTCTATGTGTGCGTGGGTCAAAAGCACTGCGTCTATATCTGCCGGATTGAAAGCAAAGGGACGCCGGTTGAGGAGCGAAACTACACGGGAGCCTTGGAACATACCGCAGTCGACCAAAACTTTGCTATTTTTAGTCTCCAGCAAAAAACACGAACCTGTGACCATTTGACTTGCGCCAAGAAAAGTAAGTTTCACGATGTTTTCACCATCCTTATCTGCTCTGGATTTTATTCACCCACTATTTTGACTTCCGGTTTGAGTTCTATGCCGGATGCGGCTTGCACTCGTTTTTGTACTTCTTCGATCAGGCGTAATATGTCAGAGGCAGTAGCGCCGCCTTTATTCACAATAAAACCCGCGTGTTTTTCCGATACCTGCGCGCCGCCGACCGAGAAACCTTTTAGTCCCGCCTCGTCGATCAGGCAGCTGGCATAGCCATTGGCCGGACGCTTAAAGGTGCTGCCCGCGCTCGGCATATCGAGCGGCTGCTTGAGCCTGCGGCGTTGGTTGAGGTCTGCCATTTTTTCACGGATGTCTTTTTCTTTGCCGGGCCGGAGTTGAAAAGAGCCCTTTAAGACTACATGCCCTCCCTGGGAAAATAAGCTGTGCCGGTAGCTCATTTGCATCTCGTCCCGCGGCAGGGTGATTATTTCTCCGTCAAGCGTAAGTGCCTCTGCCAAAAGCAGTACATCTTTCATTTCACCGTCATACGCTCCGGCATTCATGCATACTCCGCCCCCCACGCTGCCCGGTATGCCGGAGGCAAACTCAAGCCCCGTCAATCCTGCTCCGGCCGCAGCCCCGGCGGCCTCGGCCAAAGTGGCTCCAGCACCGCAAGTTACAGTAGTGCCGCCAAGTACTATACTGGCCATCTTGTCGCCTATTTTCAGCACCAGTCCGCGGATGCCCCTGTCCCTGACCAAAAGGTTGGATCCTTTTCCCAGCACGATAAACGGCAGACCGCACTCTTTGGCGAGACAGACCATCCCTGCCACTTCTTCTTCACTGCCCGGCAGCAGCATTATATCGGCCGGGCCGCCTACTTTAAACGAGGTATGGGCGCTCATCGGCTCATCCAGGACATACTCTGCCTGCGGCAGTTTCTCGCGCAGAGCGGACAGGAATTTAGTTTTCATCGCCCAAGCCGCCCACCACGTCTTTTACCGCCTCACTTATGGTTTTGGAAATATCTTCCATCATCATCTGGAAACGCATGTAGCACTGTATGTATTCACGCGCCTTGCTATTCATGCTTAAGAGTTCATAGAGTTTTTGCAGTTGTTCTGTTTTAGCCTGGTCTGGCTGCTTGCCGCTCATGGCCTCCAACTGCAGTTCCGCCTGCTTGCCGAGAAAATCCTTTACCATTTTACCTGCGTCGGCATCGCCGGACAGGTCTTTTTTAGCGGACAGCAGTTTTTTATATTCGTGGCTGTCTTTTATAGCTTTGGCAAGGTCGTTGGCGTTATCATAAACATTCATGGTTTTTCCCCCTCATTTGCGATTGTGCTTATCGTAATATATTTTCATTAAAAGCGCGTCCGCGTCCTGCGTGCCGGCCGACTCGGAAATCACCCGCGGAGACAGCCCCCGTTCAATAACAGCTTCTATAAAAGGCTCATATGGCGGACCGTACGGGTCGGCAAATGTCCAGTGCCGCTTTTCCCCGGCTTTGGTAAATTCTATCCGGCTAAAGTGTACGTGCAGACTTTCTAATACTTCAGCGCCCAGTTTGTCGCCGATATAGTCAAAGGCTTTTATATATTCCTGTTTTTGCGTATATCCGCCGCCACTCACCGCGTGCAGATGGCCAAAGTCCACCGCCGGAGCGGTCAGCGCGCTCAAAAGGCATAGTTCCGTCACTTCTTCGAGTGTACCGATCTGGCCTTTTTTACCCATGGTTTCCGGCAGCAGTTTTATTTTATCATGCCCCATTTGAGCCAGTTTGTCCAGTATAAAGACAAATGCTTTTTTCACTTGGGCAAAAGCGTCTTTTCTCTCTTCCTTGCCCTGCCCCCCTGCGTGAAATACTACCCGGTCTGCGCCCAGTTGCTCCGCGGCAACTATC
>JAVBNN010000025.1:0-12734 GCA_031551525.1 Acidaminococcales bacterium | reverse complement strand
TCGTCTGGCCCAAACCATTCGCGCCGACCAGCGCCACATTGTCCCCCTGCCTCAACAGCAGATCCATCCCCTGCAAGAGTTCCTTGCCCTGATATCCTACCGCCAGGTCTTCCAGCAGCAGCATCTTTTCCGCGCAAGGCGGCGGTTCCGGCAAAGGCAGTTTGAATACGGCGGACGCTTTAGGCGCCGTTATGCGTTCCAGACGTGACAACTGGCTTTCCCGCCCCCGAGCCTGCTTGCTCTTTATACCGGCCTTGTATCGCCTGATATATTCTTCCGTTTTTTCTATATGCTCCTGCTGCTTTTCGTAGGCAACCTGCCGGGCAGCGTCCTCTTCTTTTTTCTGGCGCGCGTAATGGCTGTAGTTGCCCCGGTAGGCTTTCAGCGCACCGTCCTCCAGTTGTAATATGCGGCCTACCGTATGGTCGAGAAAATAGCGGTCATGCGATATCACCAGCAGACCGCCCCGGTAGGCGGCCAGATAGTTCTCCAGCCATTCGGTCATTGATATATCAAGATGGTTGGTCGGCTCATCGAGGAAAAGAAAATCCGGCTGTCCCAAGAGCGCCCCCGCCAACAGTATCCTGGTCTTCTGTCCGCCGGAAAAGCTGGCGGCCGGACGGGAAAAGTCTTCATTGGAAAAGCCCAGTCCATAAGCTACCTTTTTTATTTCCTGTTCGTAGCTATACCCGCCCCGGTGTTCGTAATCACTCTCCAACACCGTATATTGTTTTAAAAGTATTTCCAACTTCGCCTGGTCTTTTTCCTCCGCCACCAGTTTACGCAATTCCTCTAACTTGTCGTGTATGGCAAATAAATCCCGGCAGGGCGCCGCCAGATGTTCCCACAAACTGCCTTCGCCCGTAGCCGCGCCCTGAGCGGCATAGCCTATCGTCACGCCGTCACCGGTTTTTATCCGCCCTGCGTCATACTCTTCCTGTCCCAAGAGGCAGCGCATAAGAGTCGTCTTCCCTTCGCCGTTTCCACCTACCAGTCCAGCTTTTTCCTTTTTCTCCAGGCGAAAGGTAACGTCGCGGAATATCTCCACCGCGCCAAAACTTTTCCCTAAACCTTCAACGGTAATCTCAGACATCTATCCTGCTCCTAACTGCACCAATAAAAAAGCCGCCCCAGGCGGCCGATACTTCACGGCAACAGTACCAACCTGTTTTTTATGGCATAAAGAAGCGCCTGGGTGCGGTCATTCACATCCAGCTTCTTAAATATATTGGTAAGATGGTTCTTCACAGTCTTTTCACTCAAAAACATCGCCAGGGCTATTTCGTTATTGCTCATACCCTTGCCGATAAGCTGCAATACTTCTATTTCACGCACCGACAGGATGTTGTCCGGCGGAGGCGTTTTAGCGCTGCCCACGCCGCCTGTCTTTCCTTCAAAACAGGGCGCCAGGCAACATTCGCCGCGCAGGGTTTTCTTTATAGCATCAACCAAGAGCGGCGGCTTTATGTCTTTCAACAAATAACCGGCCACACCGATGGACAAAAGATCGCCTATATAATGTCCTTCTTCCCGTTCAGTCAATACAACTATTTTCCAATATCTGCTGCTGCTGGCACACAGGCGTTTTGCAGCTTCAAAACCGTTGACCCGCGGCATGTCAAGATCCAAAAGAACGACTTCCGGTTTGAGATCGCGCACCAGACGTATAGCCTGTTCGCCGTCTTCCGCTTCGCCGACGACTTCCATATCCTTTTCATCCTGCAGGGCCCGTTTTATCCCTTCCCGCAATAACGGGTGGTCATCCGCCAAAACTATCCTTGTTTTCATGCGCAGCACCTCTTTAGAGTCTAGTGATTCGTTGTTTGCTTGTCTTTAAGCGCAGCCAACTTGGGACCCAGCAAACGTTTATAGCTTTCCACGCCCGGCTGGTCGAACGCGTCCACATCGGCCAGTTCGCCCTCGTAAGCCACGGAAAGAGCCAGTAGGTACATTAATGAACCCATTTGATACAAATCCAGCTTTGGTACAACAAAAACCGCACTAAAGCGTCCATTGGCGGCCAGCGCCTCCGCGTTCGAGATGAGAGCCGCGTTCAGAGCCTCGCTGAAGGGCAGTCCGGCCATCGCCGCCAGGGCCTTTTCCTCCGGAAACATGTCTGGTACCAGCGTATCCGGTTGCCAGCCATCTATTCTGACAAACTGCACCACTTTATCCAGTTTGCCTTCCTGATGTTGCTGGGTCTGGGCGTGCATATCGGTGGTGCCCACCGCCACTACCGGCGTGCGCCCGTAATAGACCGCCCGCCCGGAGCGGTCACGGGTCTTGCCCAGCGACTCGGCCAGCAGTTGGATATACCATTCGGACAAGGATTTCAAGCTGTCACAATACGGCATGAATACCTCTATGTCCCGCCCGTAGCGTTCGGCGGCCAGGTATTTCAACGCGGCATTCAAAAGAGCCGGATTTTCATTGAGATCATCACTACGGCACTGTTCGTCCATCGCCCGCGCCCCGGCCAGAAAACTTTCTATAGCAAGCCCGCTAGCGGCGGCTGTGACCAGTCCCACATCGCTAAAGACGCTAAAGCGACCGCCCACTCCGTCCGGCACCCTGAAGCGGCGCCAGCCGTGTTTAACCGCCAGACGGTGCAGCAAAGTTTCCCCGCCGTCTTCCGCCGGATCGGTCACCGCGATTATTTCCACGCTAATTATATCGCTGTATTCTTTCAAACGATTAAGCGCCAGCATAAAACAGGCCATAGTCTCAAGCGTACTGCCGGATTTTGATATGACTACCAGCGCCGCCTTATAAAGGCGCCCGGCGGTATTTTTTTTAAAGTCCTTGGCTTGTCGCACTATTTCATCCAACAGAGCCATGGTGCGCGCACCGTCGAGGTTGTTGCCGCTAAAATATAGCCGCGGCCAGCCGTCGCGCGTTTCCGCCCCGCCGCTGTTCCAGAACTCGCCCAACCCAACATCGAACAACACTTTATTGCCCAAAAAAGACCCGCCAATGCCAAAAGAAATGACTGTGTCGACATTGCCGCGCATAGTTGCGCCAAAATCCCGCAGCTCTTTTATGCTGCCGGGTGAATTTATATTGCCTTCCGCAACATAAGGCAGTTGGCCGAACAGTACCTTTTCCGGCAGCCCGTCCTTCGACAGATGGCCTCTTATTTTCCCGCTGCTGCGCATTGTTTCCACTGCACGGTGCGCGTCCGCCAGTCTGTCTGAAAGCGATCGGATGTCCTCTTCTGTCACTTTGCCGGGGCCGTATAGATTGCCATAGTCAAAAACCAGACCGCCGCGCGTTTTTAAAAAGGTGTTTTGAAGCATAAAGCGCCTCCCTGGCTAAACACGGTTATTTTGCGAAACTTACTGAAGAAAATATCTTTCTCGCTTCTTTTTGCAGTTCCGGCCACTCCCCGGCCGTAGTCGTAAAAGTCAATATATAAGCGTATTTCCCGTCATCAAAATAATACTGGCTCCAGTAAAAAGTATCGTTGAGCATATTACCCTTATACTCAAGATAAATAGCGTTTATGCCGTTCCATTGGCCTTCTTCTGCTTTGACAAAAGCGGCGTTCGATATGCCGGATGCTTTAAATAATGCTGTAAAAGCCTTTTTCATATCATCGAGCGGTGTTTTCGCAAACGCCGGGTCGGAATTCTGATAAATAAGGTTTAGGTCTGTCCTGAATTTACCGTCCGGCCCGTTTTTTACTAAAGAAAATTTTCGGCTGCCGAGCGGTGGCGCGGTTTGCCAGCCGACCGGATAACGAAAAGAAAAGTTATTCAACGAATAGCTGTTGGGCATTGTAGCCGCTTCCGACTTTTCCGCCTTGCTGGGCTCAAAAGTCGTCCCCGCCTGGTTGCCCCCACAGCCGGACGCGACCATGAGTACTAACAGCAGTAACATGGATATTGTACTTTTCATGCGCCCCCCTCAACAGGCTCTATCTGCCGTTTTCTTGTTCCACGACCGCTCGCAGATAACGCAAAAAATCTTCCCGCAAATCCGACCGTTTCAAAGCAAATTCCACTGTCGCCTCCAGAAAGCCCTGCTTATCACCCACGTCATAGCGACGCCCGTTGAAATTATAGGCGTAGACGACGTCTTTGACGGCCAGTTTTTTCAGCGCGTCGGTCAGCTGTATCTCGCCGCCCCGGCCGGGTTTGGTTTTTTCCAGCAAGGAGAAAATACCCGGCTGGATGATGTAGCGGCCGAGTATGGCCAAATCGGATGGAGCTTCCTCTAGGGATGGTTTTTCCACCAAATCCTCTACCCGCCAAATCTTTTCCCGTACCGGCAGAGGTTTTACTATACCGTAGCTGCTTACCGCCTGTCCGGGCACTCTTTGAACACCGAGGACACTGCCGCCCAGTTCGTCGTAAATATCCATCATCTGTTTGAGGCAAGGCACTGGCGCATCTATCACGTCGTCGCCCAACAGCACCGCGAACGGCTCCCCGCTGGCAAACTGGCGGGCGCACAGTATGGCGTGCCCCAGGCCGAGCGCCTCTTTTTGCCTGATGTAGTGTATCTCAACATTGGCTATTTCCTGTACTAAAGCCAGCAGCTCATCTTTGCCTTGCTTTTCCAGCGTCAGCTCCAGCTCCAGCGACCGGTCGAAATGGTCTTCGATCGCCCGTTTGTTACGCCCGGTGATAATAAGTATCTCGGTTATCCCGGAAGCCACCGCCTCTTCGATAATATACTGGATAGTCGGCTTATCGACGATCGGCAGCATTTCTTTCGGCTGAGCCTTAGTGGCCGGTAAAAAGCGCGTGCCCAGGCCAGCGGCCGGGATGATCGCCTTACGTATCTTTTTTTTCATCATTTCACTCGCCCGTAGTCATCTTCAAATCTTACTATATCGTCTTCACCCAAATATTCGCCGTTTTGCACTTCCACGATCTCCAGCGGCACCAGGCCGGGGTTGCTTAAGCGATGACGCGCGCCGATCGGCACAAAAACGCTCTGGTTTTTATAGATGATCTGCTCCTGTCCGTCTATCTCGACTTGGGCCGTACCTTCGGTCACCACCCAGTGCTCGCTGCGGTGGTAATGCATTTGCGCACTCAAGGACGCGCCCGGAGCGACGACTATGCTCTTGATTTTAAAGGTAGCGCCTTCTTCGAGCACAGTGTAACTGCCCCAGGGCCGGAATACCGTATTGGCGCACTCCGCCTCGTCCCGACCTTCATCACGCAGCTTTTCCACCAAGGCCCGTACATCCTGAGACGCGCCCTTTTGGGCGACTAAAATGACGTCGTCCGTTTCCACCACCAGTATGTTATTGAGGCCGATCCCGGCAATCAGGCGCTTTTTGCCTAAAAACAGGGACTCCTTGCAATTTATCGTCACAACGTCGCCCTGTTTAGCGTTGTTGTCTTCGTCCTTGTCCATCGCGTCGTAAATTGTATCCCAACTGCCGATATCGTTCCAAAAGCAGTTGAGCGCCACCATAGCCAGATTAGTAGAATGTTCGGCCAAAGCGATGTCTATAGACACTTCCGGGAACTCGGCAAAGCGCTCCCAAACATCCCGGTAAGACATTTTTTCCGCCGCCACCAGTTTGGGCGAACATTTTTCCAGTTCGCGCCAAAAAACATCCAATTGAAAAATGAACATGCCGGAATTCCAGAAGTACCCGCCATTCGCCAAGTATTTTTCCGCCGTAACGGCGTCCGGTTTTTCCTTGAAACTCTCCACTTCGTAGCCGCCGTCTATCTGCCGGCCGGTCTTAATATAACCAAAACCGGTCTCCGGGCGCTCCGGCTTTACGCCAAAGACCACAATCTTGCCTTTGCCAGACAGATTCATGCCCTGACGCACATTGCGCAGGAAAACATTTACCGGGCTGATCAGATGATCGGACGTGGAAATAAAGATTATCTCGTCTTTATCGCAGTTCAGTTCCTCTGCACAGTAGCGGGCGGCCAGCGTGATAGCCGGCGCCGTGTTACGCCCCTCCGGCTCCAAAAGGATATTCGCCTTGCCCATGCCACAGGCATTAAGCTCGTTGCGCACATGAAACTCATAGCGTTCACCGGTCACCACCACGATATCCTCCGGCCGCACGATAGAGGAAAACCGCAGTACGCTCTGCACTAAAAGCGAAGTATCGTCAAATACCTTCAAAAACTGTTTGGGATAATGCGCGCGCGACAGGGGAAACAGCCTGGTACCGCCGCCGCCGGCCAGAATAATGACTTTCATTTACAGTCAGCACCTCGCTTTTAAAAATATGGATCGGATATTTATAGCGTATTTCGCCGGGTAGAGCGTCAGCCCGGCTCACCGCCGATCAAAGAAAGCAGCTCTGCGGTTTTTTCTTCCATCAGCTGTTTATCGCCACGCGTTTCAAGATTCAGCCTGATAACCGGCTCGGTGTTGGACATACGCACATTGAAGCGCCATTGTGAAAACTCTACGCTAATCCCGTCGGTGTAGTCCACGTTGCCATCTTTACCATAACGCCCCTTGATCTCCTCGATCACCTTAGCGCCATCGGCTACCCGGCGGTTTACTTCGCCACTGCAAGGAAACTTTTCTATCCGTTCGCCGACCAGGCTGGAAAGTGTTTTACCGGACAGGCACATCCCCTCCGCCACCAGCAGCCAGGGCAGCATGCCGCTGTCGCAGTAGGTAAAGTCGCGGAAATAATGATGGGCTGACATCTCGCCGCCATATACCGCGTCCACTGCCCGCATTTTTTCCTTGATAAACGCGTGCCCGCTCTTACACTCTACCGTCTGGCCGCCCATGCTGTCGACTATCTCTTTGGTATTCCACACGAGGCGCGGATCGTGGATGATCTTGGCACCCGGTACTTTGCGCAAAAAAGCCTCGGCCAACAGTCCAACTATGTAGTAGCCCTCGATAAATCCGCCCTGCTCGTCAAACAGGAAACAACGGTCATAATCGCCGTCCCAGGCCACACCAAAGTCAGCCTTTTCCGCTCGCACCACTTTGGCAGTAGCCTCGCGGTTCTCCTCCAGGATGGGATTGGGCACGCCGTTAGGGAAATGGCCATCCGGCTGATGGTTCAGCTTGATGAATTTAAACGGCAGATGCTTTTCCAGTTCGTCGAGCGACGCCCCGGCGCAACCGTTACCGGCGTTGACGATGATTTTCAAGGGTTTTAAAGCTTTTACATCAATATATGTCAAAAGGTGTTTTATATAGTCGTCCATTACCGGCGTCGGGATGACCTTGCCTTTGTCTTGGCCGGTGGCAACCTCATGCAAAAAATCCCCGTCTATCGCTTTGTCGCGAATATCCATCAGCCCGGTGTCGCTCGATATCGGCCGCGAACCTTCGCGCACGAACTTCATGCCGTTGTATTCCTGTGGGTTGTGGCTGGCCGTCACCATAATGCCGCCGTCCGCAGCGAAAAATGTGGTGGAAAAATATACCATCTCAGTGCCACAAAGCCCTATATCCAAAACGTCACAGCCCCCGTCGGTCAGGCCCTCCGCCAGAGCGGCGGAAATACTCTCGCCAGACAGGCGCGCGTCACGCCCCACAACTACCTTCTTTGCGCTGAGCATGTCGGCAAACACCCGGCCGATCCGATAGGCCAGTTCTTCATTGAGTTCGCCCGGCACCTTGCCGCGCAGGTCATATGCTTTAAAGGCTGCTTTAGAGGCTGATAGGTCTGTCATAGAAAAACCTCCCTGTGCATATTTTATGCTAATCTTGATATATTCACTGTACGAAGCTGTTTTCCCTGCAAGAAAAGAATAAAAAAGTTCCCGGCTGTTGAAATACAGCCGAGAACTTCTTTTATAAAGATCAATAATTTTCCACAAAAACCTCAAAGTAACCCTGCGGGTGTTTGCAGGCCGGGCAACAGTCTGGCGCTTCCGTGCCCTTGTGGATATAGCCGCAGTTATTGCACTTCCACTCGACCTCGGTATCGCGCTTGAATAACAAACCGTTTTCGATATTGGCCGCCAGCTTGCGATAGCGTTTTTCGTGGTGTTCCTCTACCTCGGCTATCTCGTGAAAAGTCTCGGCGATCTCCGGGAACCCCTCGTCTTTGGCGATTTGCTCAAAGTTATTGTAAAGATCCGACCACTCTTCGTGTTCGCCATTGGCCGCCTCGATGAGATTAGCTCTGGTATCTTTCTCAGAGTAGGCCAGCGGGTAACTCGCACAGATGTCTACCATGCGCGGATTGTCCGTGTAAACCAGCGCCCATTTCATAAACTTCTTGGCGTGTTCCTTCTCGTTCTCCGCCGTCTCCATGAAAATATTGGCGATCTGCACAAAACCCTGCTTTTTCGCCACCGAAGAATAATATGTGTAGCGCGTCCTCGCCTGACACTCCCCGGCAAACGCCTTCATGAGATTCTCAAGAGTCTGCGTCCCATCTAATGATTTGGCCATGGTTGATCCTCCTTGAAGTTTTCATTTGTTGCTTTTATTTCATTACTACTTACTATTTCAAAAACTAATAATAAACACTTATACTACCTCTAAAAGTGTCTGTAAAAGTTTTTCACCCATTTTTTTATAGTCATAATCTTCAGCGGCACGCCTAGCATTTTTACAGTAAGCATTGTATTCATCGTCCGGCATTTGTATGAATTTTTCTATAGCAGCTACTACAGCATTTACATCATTACCATCAACCGATATGCCTGCATTATATTTTGCAATCAAATCATACCCCATTTTTATATTAGCCAAAATGGGTTTTCCGCTGGCAAAGTAGCTAAATAACTTATTTTGGCTACCACCATAGCGCCAAATCTTCGCCGGTTCATAGTTCAATATATTTATATTGGCTTTACTTAAAACAAATGGTATGTATTGTTTGTTTACAAAGCCTTTAAATTTTATATTTCTAATATATTCTCTTTTAGCTCTCTCTTCTAATTTTAGTTTGTGGTTTCCTTCACCATAAACTAAAAACACAACTCTTGGCTGTTTTTTTTGCATTATTTTTGCAATATCTACTAAAAAATCAATATTGTTTGCTGGCCGTATTGATCCGGCATAAACAATTTTAAATGTGTTGTCCTCTAATAAGTCTTCGTCATCAAGCTTATATGCTATTGCATCATGGTCATAATCTTCTATACTTATAAAATTGTTTATATATCTTATTTTTGAAGGGTTAACCTGATTTTCCCAACCCCGTTCTTTTATATATGCAAGACCTCCTTCCATAGTGAAAATGAGGCGTACTGCCTTGGTGTAAAGATATTTTTCCATCTTTCTTAAAAATAAGATTACAGGATTATTAACAGATAACTTTTTAAACTCTACGATTGACTCTGGCCAAAGATCGCGTACCTCCATAACAAAAGGTACCTGGAGTTTTTTTGCAAGTAAATGAGCCATAAAAGTCACCGTTATGCTAGGTGACGATGCATAAATAATATCCGGTTTCTCAAACGTCAAACAAGTTTTCCACATATACCATGGTACTTCAAGCAATGTCCACATCCTATCAAACCCATTGGCTTTATAGTCACTTGATTTAACAAAAATATAATCTATTCCCATTACAGTCTCTTTTTTAAATAATTCATTATTTTGTATTAAATTGATACTTGTATTATGAATCTTACTTGCAGTAAAAATTTTTAAATCATGGCCATTTTGTATTACATATTTAGACAAATAAAAATGTCTATTCGCTCCACCATATATAGGTGGAGTAGCGTAGTGATTTAAAATCCAGATATTCAAGATATTGCTCCTAACTTTACTAATATACTGTTGCAAACAAAACGCGGCTACCAGTAAACTGCAGGTGACCCTCGCCAGTTCACTTAGACACATAGTTACGCTGAAAAATTAAGCTTTTTGAAGATTCCGGGGAGCGGAAGCCAAGTTTCTCCTGAAACCTGATTCGATTGTAGAATGACTCGACATAATCAAAAATAAAGCCCCTTGCCTGACCCAACGGGTCGACAACACCTGCGCTTCGTACATATTACCAACCAGCTATCCATTTAAGAATTCGTCACGCATTCGAGTGTTGGAGCTTTCACAATATCTGTTTTCCCAGGGGCTGCCTGGTTCTATATATATGCCGTGATAACGCCTGTATCTGGAAACCATTGCGTATCTTTTTCACTGTGAACTCACTGCCGTTGTCACTTCTCAGATATTTCGGTGTTCCATGCAACAGCATCAGGTCAGCCAATACCTCGTGTTCTTCAAGCTGCGATGAGGAATAGATGCCAGGCACTTATGTGTATATTCGTCCAATATGTTCAGAAAGCGTAATTTGCAACCGGTGACTGTTTTGTCTTCTACAAAGCCAATAGCTCCAAACGTGGTTTTTGTGCTCGGCACAAAGTCTTACACAGCTGCCGTCATTCAACCAGAGATGGCGCTTTTTTGTTTGCTTTTTCAGTAACTTCAGGCCTTCTTCCCGCCATATCCTTTACACACGTTTGGATTGATTCGACGACCTCAGTTTCGCATCATATGCGTTACCATTCGATATCCAACTCGGCCATAATTACAGACTAATTCGATTATTTCCAAGCGTACTTCGTCTTCATCCGGCAGATGCGCAGGTTTATACCGATAAGCGGTTCGGCTAACTGACAATACCCGGCAAGCTCAACGCGCTGTTACTTCATGTTCTTCTACAACATATGCGACGGCCGCTTTGCGCTTTACCGAACTCAGAAGTTTTTTGAGTTGACGTCCTTTATAGTACTGATATATCCAGAGCCTGTTCGGCTACCAGTTTCTTCAGGCGTGCGTTTTCTTTTTACAATTCTTTCATCCGTCTGGCATCTGAGGTGTTCATCCCACCGTATTCCTTGCGCCAACGATAATATGTCTGCTCGGTTACCCCGATTTGATGCACTACCTCTGCGATTGTTTTTCCCTGATTACAGCTAAGCTCCACTTCACAAAGTTTTACGATTATCTACTCCACCGTGTAATTTGCCTTGCCCATTGTAACAGCTCCTTTTTGTTAGTTTACCATATTTCTACTAACTTGATAACTGGTACAAGGATTGGGAACAAAACTAACTTTAAACAGCATCATTCCCAAATGTCATACCTATAGTAATAATTCTGTCTGCTATAGGTGTCGGTATTTTTTCAATTGCTATATCCCTCGGCAATATGTCTAGCTCTTTGCAAACATTTACAGCTCGAAAAAAATGTGTATGTTTCAACCCCAATTCAAAACATTCATCTATACGCCCTACAGTCCTTTCTCTATTAAAAAACCTTTGTAAAACAATCTTTGTTAAAAAAACAAAATTACGCATTTTTTCTTTCTGAATAGCCCCAAAAGCAATATTACAACTAAGTCCCCTATCTGTTGGTATATCTTTGATACTAGGGCAATATTCAGTTATTTCCCTTCGTTGAAATCGCTGCATTTCTAAATTCCATGGATCCACATCATAAGTCAATGCAACAACATCTCTTTCCATTAAAGGAGATAAAGGGGTTACAAAATTCGCGTTACTGTTACTAACAGTAACCAAACGATTTTGTAAAAGAAAAAATCCTGCTAGGTTATACTGCTGGTATTTGTCTTTGCCTTCTTTACCAACTTCTTTTAACTTATCCACAACACAGACCCTCATGATTTTAAAATATTCTATAACCTTTGCGCCCATGCAATTTGAAGGATAATCAAAGGACGCTACTTTAAAGTGATAAAATTTATCCCACGCAGGTTGTCCTTTGTAAAAAGGAAAATCCTGATTTATAAAACTGTTTTTATATAGCTCTCCGCCCACTCCGCCAAACAAAAATTTAATGCCCATCTCTTGTAACATCAACACATGTAGTAAAAGCCTATAACGCCCTAAAGTGCCCATCATTGCATCACTAGCCGCAAAAGATTTTGCAAACCAATCTTCTTCTCTAATAAATTCTCTACTAACATGCAATGGATACGCTAGCTTCTCTGCAATAAGTTTAGCTAAAATTACATCTATATGATCTTGTTTTCCCGATATAGTCAATTCCAGTTTTGCATCTAACGCCATTAAATGCGCCAAAACACACCTACTATCTGTTCCACCAGAAATAACTGCAGCTATTTTTTCCGCATCAATAGCGTCTAATATTCTTTCCATAAAAGTTTTTAACGACGAAAAATTTTTTAAATCGCTAAAAGAATGCAGCTTTTTCTGATACTGCACCAAATTACCTTTTTCTATTATATAATATAAATTAGGATCACTATGTTTTATTCCATCAATAATCGTGGCATAATCATAAGTACAGTTAAAATAAAGCAATTGTGCTATAGTGTAATAGTTTGGTTTGATTTTGTTTTTCTTTTTCACTAAGCTAAGTAAACTAGGAGAAATAGATACTATGTCACTATCTATAAAAAAACACATGTTGCCCGCATTGTCACAAAAAAACATGCTTTTTGGCCCATCTACAATTATAATGCGATAAGAACCCCACATTTTATTAAAATCAATATTATTGCATAAATAATTCTCGATCAATACTTTTATACTTGCTTCGCCAACCTTATAATTTTTGTAAATAAATGCACCCCAAAAATGTACTGTTATATCTTTATAACAAAACTTATGTACTTTTTCATCAACAATAATCTCAATTTTTTTTTGCATCACCAATCCATCCCATCTTTCTTTTTCGTATTGTAAGGGAAGTCAACAAAAATTCGGACACAAAATTAGCCAAAAAAACTAGGCTGCTGGACAAACCATTTTTGCCAATGATTTAGTAAATTGTCTGGGTGAAAGATAACCCAGACTGGCCTTGACACGCCTTGTATTGTAAAAGCC
>JAVBNN010000024.1:0-46397 GCA_031551525.1 Acidaminococcales bacterium | reverse complement strand
GACAAAACATCCTGCCAGCCGCTGCTGTTGACGGTGGTGGAACTAGCCACGCCGCCGGAGAAGACCCCCTGATAGCCGCCGTAGAGCGGGGTGCAACAAGCCACGCCGCCGAAGTAGACATTCTGCACGCCGCCATTTAGCGTGGTAGAGTTAGCCACGCCGCCGGACAAAACATCCTGCCAGCCGCTGCTGTTGACGGTGGTGGAACTAGCCACGCCGCCGGATAAGACCCCCTGATTGCCGCCGTTTAGCGTGGTGAAACTAGCCACGCCGCCGAAGTCGACCCCCTGCGCGCCGACGCAGTTGACGGTGGTGGAATTAGCCACGCCGCCGGACAAAACATCCTGCCAGCCCCCGGAGTTGACAGTGGTGGAACTAGCCACGCCGCTGGAGGAGACCTCCTGCCTGCCGCCGGAGTTGACGGTGGTGGAATTGGCGCTGCCGCCGGATACGACAGTCTGCCATGCGCCGCTGTTGACGGTAGTGGCGGTGGCGCTGCCGCCGGAGAAGACAGTCTGCGCACCGCCGTTTAGCGTGGTAGAACTGGCCACGCCACCGGAGTGGACCCCCTGCCAGCCGCCGAAGTTAACGGTGGTGGAGGTGGCGCTGCCGCCGGCGGAGATATTCTGCGCGCCGCCGGAGTTGACGGTGGTAGAGTTCGCCATACCGCCGCGGTAGACATCCTGCACGCCGCTGCTGTTGACGGTGGTGGAGTTCGCCTCGCCGCCGGATGAGACAGTCTGCCAGCCGCCGGAGTTGACGGTGGTGGCACTAGCCACACCGCCGGAGTTGACGTTTTGTTTGTCGTTGTTTTCGAGTATCGTGCCAGTGACTGTCTGACCGTCATTGACGTTAGTTGTGGCAGCCAGGGCTAGCGGCGCCAGCTGCATGTTGAGTATGGCGGCCAAAGACAGGGCCGCGCCTATTTTCTTTTTGCGCGCCGCGCGGGCCAGTTCCTGCTGCCATAGTTTTTCAGGGTCGTGCGCCAGCGGCGCGGTAAGCGGTTGTTTGGACATAGTGGCACCATCCTCATCAGCTTTAAGTTTACTGGCTTGTATCTGACTGTTTTTGGCGTTTTTTGTCTATATTTGTCATAAGTTTAATATACTTGTCTGCATATTTCAATAAGTTTATCTGATAGTTTACTTGGACGGAAGCAACCGCTACTCCTCTGGTGGTGGGCTATCCGGGGTTGGCGGGCGGAAATATGTAAAGTGTTCTGGAACCCAAGCAGACTTTAGGAGAAGCTGGGATTTCGTGTTTTCCCCAAACCCTCGCAAAATTTAGCTGTTCAGCGTATTTTTTGTTTAAGTAAACTGTCTGGGATCAGTGTTGCGTGTGCCGTGGACCCGTTTATTTTCCGTCTTCGCCGAACCCTTCGGTATAGCGTTTATAAGGCCCGGCCAGTTGGCGGTCGGCCATCAGGCGGTCTATATGGCCGATTACCTGTTTGGCGGTTATGAGGCGCGTACATTCGTACTGGCGTTCTGTGCCTTTGTGGCGCGGGCACCAGAGAAAATCCTTATGGTCGAAGTTCAGTTCTATATCGTCCCAGCAACCCATGCAGCCGTGGGTGTTGTATACGCGGTAGGGGGTGCTGAATTCGCATATGGGCAGGGTAAAGCCGCTGACCAGCACTACCGGGATGTTACAGGCCCAGGCCAGCCAGGACAGGCCGCTCGAGAGGCCGATGAAAAAGTCGGCGTGGCGTAGAAGGTCTACCCGCTCCTGCAGGGGTTTGCTGCCGGTAAAGTCTTCCGCGCCCATCGGGATATGGTTCCAGACAAAGCCCTGCCCTATTGTCGTCTCGCGGTCTATGCACAGTACGCGGTAGCCCATGTCTGTCAGGTGTTTTATTACCAGCGGCCAGCCGTGGCCGTTGTTCCAAAATTTGGCCTGGCAGGATGATTTGGCGGCTATGCATACATAGGGTTCCTTGATGCGGCGCGGGCCGGAGAGATCGAGCCGCGGCGGCTCCTCCGCCGGGTCGACACCGAGGATGTAGCCTGCCGTCTTGTGCAAGCCCACCATACGAAAGTCTATCGGCTGACAGTCGCGGTTGCCGCCGAAAAACAGGCCCACACGGTAAGAGGCGTAGGGCGTCTTGGTCAAAATCTCCTGCGGTGTGTTGAGGATCAGCTTGGGGTACTGGTTTTGTACCAGGTCTATTATTTCTTTGCCCATGGCGCATTCCAAAATGCAGCCGTGTTTTTCGAGGAATTTTTCCGCGTAGGGGAACCAGCCGACAAGGTCGCCCAAAGTGCCCACCGGAAATTTTATCAGCACCGGACGGCCCGTCAGGTCAAGCGTATGGTCGAGTATGGGCTGCGGTTCGCCGCGTTCCCACACTTTTATATTGAAGGGGATATAGTATTTCTTTGTGCTCACTACCCAGCCCTGGTCGGTGTCGCAGGCAAAGAGGGTGTTGCCGTCCGAGCTGTCTTCTATGCGTACATGCCACTGGCCGGGCGGTAAAAGCACCCGCGCGCCGTCGTTAAAATCGTAGCGGATGCCTTGGGGGCCTTCCTGGGTAGGTACTTCCGGCGGAAGAATAAGGAAGGGGTCTTGCCGCACCGCGGCGCCCGCCGCTTGTGCAGGGGTGGCTTCCTGAACCGGAGCGGCTGCGCCCGTCTGCGCGCCGGAAAGTTTCGGCTCTTCATCGAAAGCCGCGTTGCTGGTTTGGTCTGCTGTAAGTTTTTGCTCTTCACTCATACAGAAAGCTCCTTTGTCCAATGTATTGCCGGGCAATTTTCTAGTGCATAGCGGCGTAACCTGCATCTGCCGCGTTTGACGTAATCACACATAGATGCATAGGCGCGACCATGATCGCTCAGGCACTTCAGATCCATATCGTCTATGCGGAGTTTGAGCGTCCCGCCACATGCATACTCTCAGGCTCGTCCGCTGTACCTCCGGTGTTTTTGTTTATCTTTTTCGCGTACCTGCCGCCTATTCTGAGCTTTACCGGTAGTCGTCAATATTTGCTGCTTTTTATATTATTATATTATTATATTATGTAAACTCCTGCTTGTATACGCATAAATCACGCTTTTGTCCGCGCAAAAGAAAAACGCAAAAGCCTATTATCGTGTTCTTGGCAATGGAAAACACCCCTTCTGGTTAGCATGCTTATCTATCACATGTCTCACAGAAGGGGTGCACCCAGAGTGTTTTTAATTTACTTATAGATAAGGTTGTTGTCGGTGACAACATCACTACTACCTACAAGTTAGCATCAATTTGGTGGAGACGAGGGGGATCGAACCCCTGACCTCGTGAATGCGAGCCACGCGCTCTCCCATCTGAGCTACGCCCCCAAATTAACTGTTAAACATATATTCCAGCATCCAGATTACCCCAACGAGGCAGAACATACCGAATAGGACGCCGACCATTATCCATTTGACTACTTCAAGATAGGAAAACACTTTTACGGCTTCCGGTTCGTCCGTTTTTCCTTTAGCGGCAATACCTGCCTTGGTTTTTACCTGCTCAATAACGTCACGGGTAAAAGCAAGCGCTTTACTGCATTTTTCCGTCAGTTCCGTGTTCTTGCCAGATAAAGCCAGTGCCGTATTGTACATACCTAGCGCCCGTTCATAACGTTCGGCCCACATAAAGAGGTCGCCCAGGGAAAACACTGCCATCGCATGCAGTTCACAGGCTGCGGTATAAGCAAAACTATTTTCTCCGGCTACATCCTTTATCTTTCCTAAAAGCGGCCACATGCCATGCCGGTAGAGATCCTCCGCCCGGTCGGCGGTGTTGCCTTTGTAGCTAAGGTCGGCCTCAGTTTGATTTATTCTGTCGTTGACAAAATTTTTGAACTCGCTAAAATAGTTGTGCGTAGACGCTATCATGGTATCAAGGTCTTCTGGCTGCATTACTCCCAAGGGGTTTATGCCCCATTCTTCGGCGGTGTTTTCATTGCCGATCTGGCCGTTTATCTGTGCTTTACTGTATGTTTCGTTATATATTCCGCGCTTTTTCTTGTCACGCAGGAGTTGGTAAGCTTGCAACAACATCTTTTTGCTGTTCTCATTGTCCATGTTTTCAGCCCAAAGACGTTTGTAGGTTTCTTCTACATCTTTGTCAGTTGAATGCAAGGTCAAACCCATTATAGCATAATAATCTATAAAATTTTCGGCCACTAAATGCACCTCCGGTCAGACCGAACTGCCGAAAATGTTATTTTTACTACAATACCATATATAACGTTTTGCGCAATACTGCAAATAGTATTCTTCTTGAAAAGCGCCGCAACCGTAGTGGCTGGCGGCGCTTGGTGGTACAAAAATCAGCGTTTCGAGTATTGGGAAGCTTTGCGGGCCTTTTTCAAGCCGTATTTACGGCGTTCTTTTTCGCGCGGATCACGGGTCAAAAGGCCGGCTTTTTTCAGCGCCGGGCGGTATTCCATATCCACTTTCAAAAGAGCGCGGGAAATGCCGTGCCTGATAGCTCCAGCCTGCCCTGAGATACCGCCGCCATTCACATTGGCGATGACGTCGTATTTGCCGATGTTCTCGGTCAGGACGAGCGGTTGTTTTATGATGAGTTCGAGCGTCTTTAGGCCAAAGTAGGCGGTTAGCTCGCGGCCATTTATAATAACTTTACCTTCACCAGGCACCAGACGTACTCTGGCGACTGAGGATTTGCGACGGCCTGTCGCGTCGTAATTAACTGCTGCCATTTATTCTTTCCTCCTCCAGATGTTATCTGATATCCAGTTCCAGCACTTCGGGTTTTTGTGCTGCATGCGGATGCTCCGGGCCACTGTATACTTTCAGCTTGGTAGCCATCTGGCGTCCCAGGTTATTTTTAGGCAGCATGCCGCGGACGGCCAACTCGACCATGCGTTCGGGCATTTTTTTTAACATGTCGCCGGCTTTGGTAAAGGTGGTGCCGCCGGGGTAACCACTGTGGCGAAAATATGTTTTTTGCAAAAGTTTTTTGCCTGTGAGCACGACTTTATCGGCATTGACCACTATGACGTGATCCCCGGTGTCCATGTGCGGGGTGAAAGATGGTTTGTTTTTGCCTCTAAGGACTTTCGCAACTTCGACAGCCATGCGGCCAAGTGTTTTGCCTTCGGCATCCACTACATACCACTTACGCGCAATGTCGGAAGGAGTGGCCATGTATGTTTTCATAACTCGAATAACCTCCCTGAAGGTAATATCTTTTATTAATATCTAAACCCAGCATGGACTTCCGGGGCTAATGGAATCCGCTGCAAAGTCTCGTAGAAATATCTTATCGAAATTTACAGGTAATGTCAAGAAATAAACATATTTTTTGCATTATTTTGATAACCATTCGCGTCTTGTTATCCCATAATGCACAACATCACGAAAAGTGCCTTTTATTTTTACTTCTTCGCGCAGGAGGCCCTCACGCGTCATGCCGCATTTGGTCATCACCCGGCCTGACTTTTCGTTGCCGGTATAGTGGGTGGACTCTACTTTGTTGAGCCCGAGCTTCTCAAAGGAAAAAGCTATGACGGCTCCCAGTGCTTCGGTCATATAGCCCCGGTTCCAGTATTGGCGGCTCAAAACATAGCCGAAGCTGGTTTTTTCATGCTGCGGGCTTAGCCTCAGTTCGATGCAGCCTATGCATTTTTGTGTTTCTTGCAGCGCGATAGCAAACACGCCCGGCCGCTGTTGGTAGTAGCCCAGTATGGCTTCGGCAGCTTCAGTGAGGTCGGCGACGCCGTCCCACTCGAGGTAACGCAGCGTTTCTTCGTCTCCTCCGTATTCGAAAACATCCGCGCAGTCGATGATCTCAAACCTGCGCAGGACTATCCTCGTCGCATCTATAGTTTGAGTAGCCGCCAGAATGTTTTCATAGTCTTTCATTTTGGCAACCCCCTTTGGCTTTAATAATATACTTCTTTTAAATACAATCCCGCTGCCGGGGCGGTTTTCCCTGCCAGCCTGCGGTCGCGAGCGGCTAAAAGTTCACAAAAATCTTCCGGCGATCTTTGTCCATTGCCCACTTCCACCAGACTGCCCACTAGATTTCTCACCATATGGTAAAGAAAGCCGTTACCGGCAACGCTAAAGACCAGTTCATCCTCCACGTGTTCCCATAAAGCTTCGCTTACTGTGCGCTCCGGTTGGGTTGGCGTACTGCCGCTGGCCTGGAAACTCGAGAAATCATGCGTGCCAATTATATACTGTGCGGCAGACTGCATTTTAGCTATATCCAGCTTTTCACCCAGCAACCAGGTATAGTTTACCCGGAACGGATCCTGTTTGCCGCTTTGTACTATCCGGTATATATAACGCTTGCCGAGCGCGTCAAATCTGGCATTAAAACCCTCCGGCGCCAGGTGTGCAGATAACACCGCTATATCGTCCGGCAATACGCCCCTGGCGGCGGCCACTATGTTTTGGAGCGGAATACGCCCACCGCTCGAGAAAGATACTACCTGCCCCAAAGCGTGCACACCGGCGTCCGTACGGCCCGATGCGGTAATAGACAAGGGTTCGCCAAATATTTTTGCCAGACCCTCTTCCATTACTTCCTGCACTGTCGTCTGGCCTTTTTGCCGTTGCCAGCCGTGGTAACGCGTACCGTCATATGCTATGGCCAGTTTGAATGTCCTCATATCAAGCGCCCACCCGGATCCACAACATAGCTCCGGCCAATGCCATAACTATTACCGCCGCCACAGCGTCCCGCACGGTCAGTTGCAGTTGATTCATGCGGGTGCGCCCCTCTCCGCCACGGTAACAACGCGCTTCCATGGCTACGGCTAGTTCATCCGCTCGACGAAAAGCGCTTAAAAATAACGGTATGAGTATCGGCAAAAAACTTTTTGCCCTTTTCATAAGTCCTCCGCTGGCAAAATCCGCTCCGCGCGCGGACTGGGCTTTCATAATGCGCTCGGTCTCCTGTAAGAGCGTCGGAATAAATCTCAGTGCTATAGTCATCATCATGGCCAATTCATGTGCTGGCAGGCCTATCTTCTTTAAGGGATTGAGTAGTATTTCTATCCCGTCCGTCAGTTCGAGCGGCGAGGTCGTCATGGTCAAGATGGAAGAAAGTAGCAGCATAAGAATCAGGCGCGCCGACATCAAAAGGCCCTGCTCCAACCCCTCGCGCGTTATGGACAGCCCGAGCGCTTTAAAAAGTATAGTATGACCCTCGGGCGGCATAATAAAAAACATATGCACTGTCATGGTTATGATGATGATAACCCAGAGGGGTTTTACCGAACGCAAGAGTTGCAGCGGGGACAGCCTGGCCAAAAGCGTAACCAATACGATACAAGCAAACAATACTGCATAAGATAAGTAACCGGTAACGGAAAACAGTACGCAAATGAGTAAAAGTGTCAACAATATTTTACTGCGCGGGTCTAGTCTGTGTATAAAGGAATTGCCCGGGAAATATTGTCCCAGCGTTATATTGCTCAGCACTGGAGTTTCCCCCTTTGCCGCAATATCTGGCAGATCTCCTTTGTTAGGCTGATGCCGTCCAGGCAGCTTTCACTCAAAGCCAGACCCCGCGAACGCAAATGTTCCGCTAAGGTCACTATTTCAGGCACATCCACGCCCGCTTGGATAAGTTCATCCTGTTTGCTGCTAAATATTTCTTTGGGGCTGCCGTCAAGCACTACCCGCCCGTCTGACATGACCAAAAGACGTCCAGCCAGCCTTATCGCTTCATCCATGCTGTGCGTAACCATGATAATGGCCGCGCCGGTACTTTTGTGCAAAGCCAGCATTTCTTCATATAGTATATTGCGTGACAATGGGTCGAGTCCTGCCGACGGTTCGTCCAGCAAAAGATAGTCCGGCTGCATGGCAATAACGCCGGCGATCGCCACCCGGCGCATTTGTCCGCCTGACAGCTTAAATGGCGAGCGTTCACTGAATTCTTCCGCAGAAAGACGCACAAAATTCAGCGCCCAAGCGACCCGGCGCTTTACCTCTTCTTCATCGAGGCCCATATTGCGTGGCCCAAAAGCGATATCTTCAAATACAGTTTCGGCAAACAATTGATGTTCCGGGTATTGGAATACTATGCCCACCTGACTGCGTGCCGCTTTGGCCTGCCCATTCTTCTCCGCCAGGTCTTGCCCGTTTACCAGTACCCGGCCACTCATGGGATGCAAAAGTCCGCTAATATGCTGGGCCAGCGTTGATTTACCCGAGCCACTGTGCCCCACCAACGCGACAAATTCACCTTTTTCCACAGTCAGGCTGACCTCTTTTAAAGCCTGTCGGGCGTACGGCGTTCCGGGCATATATGTATAAGATATGTTTTCTAAAAGTACTGGCATAATGCTGCAGCCAACTCCTCATTACTAATAACCGTAGATATTTTTACGCCTTTTTGCGCCAAACCCCAGGATACTTCAGCCGCCAAAGGCACTTCCAACCCGAGCGCCGTTATTTCGTCCACCTGACTGAATATCTCTTGGGGCGTACCGATTTTCACTAACCTGCCCGCGTCCATGACAGCCACCCGGTCAAACAGCACTGCTTCCTGCATAAAATGCGTTATATATATTACCGTGATACCTTTATTTTTGTTTAGTTCCAGCACCGCGGACAACACTTCTTTTTTACCTATCGGATCAAGCATAGCAGTCACTTCGTCGAGCACCATGCAAACTGGCTCCAATGCCAAAACACCGGCGATAGCCACCCGCTGTTTCTGCCCGCCACTCAGCATGTGCGGCGCCTGCCGGCGGTAATCCTGCATGCGTACGACTGACAGGGAGCGCTCCACCCGCTCTTTTATTTCAGCAGACGGTATGCCGATATTTTCCGGTCCGAAAGCCACGTCTTCTTCCACTAGCGCAGCCACGATCTGGTTATCCGGATTTTGAAAAACCATGCCCACCTGTTGGCGAATATTCCAGGTGTTTTTCGCATCTTTCACATCCAGCCCGCACACCGTGCAACTGCCGCCAGTCGGCAGCAAAAGAGCGTTCAAATGTTTGGCCAAAGTTGACTTGCCCGAGCCATTGGCTCCGATGATGGCAATAGCCTCACCTTTTTTTATTCTCAGGGAAACATCTGTCAGGGCCTCGATCTCTTCATTGCCGACAGTTTTATAACTATGCGACAGGCGGTCAAGTATTATAATATCGTCCTGCATAGGCCCTCCTTGTCAGAATCATTTGCCAGCCCAACTGTTCAAAAAAGCCATTTTGCGGAGCAAACCTGACTTTTTTCAATAATTTGACGAAAAAGCAAACGTGGGGGCGGTTAGCGCCCCCACTCCATCCATCTCAAACCAATTCTATTATCGCCATTTCAGCGGCGTCGCCGCGGCGAGGCCCGAGTTTATATACGCGGGTGTAACCGCCCTGGCGGTCTTTGTATTTGGGCGCTATTTCGTCGAACAGCTTTTTGACCACATCTTCACTCATGAGAACGGCCAGCGCCTGACGGCGGGCGTGCAAATCACCGCGTTTGGCCAAGGTGATCATTTTAGCGGCCAGGCCGCTCATTTCTTTCGCCTTGGTAACGGTAGTCTCGATCTTCTCATGCTGGAAGAAAGAGGTCAACATGCTGCGGAACAGTGCTTTTCTGGCACTGGAGTCACGCCCCAGTTTTCTGTAAGCCATCTTGTCCTCCCCCTTAATCGTAATTGCTCTCGCGCAGCGAAAGACCCAGATCAGCCAGTTTTTTCTTGACTTCTTCGAGCGATTTCCTGCCGAGGTTTCTTACTTTCATCATATCTTCTTCAGTCTTTTGCGCCAGTTCAAGGACCGTATTTATCCCTGCGCGCTTCAGGCAATTATGCGAACGGACAGACAGGTCGAGATCGTCTATCGTCATGCCCGCACCGGGCTTCGTAGGATCGGCTACGTCATCCGGTCCCGGTTCTGGGCTCACAACCGGTTCAATGGTATTGCTGGATGTTCCCAGTTCCTGGAACAGTCTGAGATAGCCGACCATGATATCCGCGGCCGTCGATACAGCGTCTCCCGGCGTAATGCTACCGTCAGTCCATACCTCAAGCGTCAGTTTGTCGTAGTTGGTGACATTGCCAACGCGAGTATCGGTAACAGCGAATTTCACCCTAACGATCGGTGAATATATGCTGTCGACCGGTATCACGCCTATGGCGTGATCTGGCTGCTTGTTTTTCTCGGCTGCGATATAGCCCACTCCGCTATCAACGTATACCTCCATGTTGAGGCGTCCGTCTTTGTCGAGGTTTGCTATTTCGAGGTCTGGATTCAATATCTCTACATCCGGGTCTGTCAAAATGTCCCCTGCGGTCACCTGCTGCTCGCCCTGAGCGTCGATGCGAATGATCTGCGGCCCGTCGCAGTACATTTTGAGGCAGAGTCCCTTAATATTAAGGATGATATCTGTAACATCTTCTTTTACTCCCGGTATAGTGGAAAATTCGTGCAGTACGCCGTCTATTTTGACTGCGGTCACTGCCGCGCCCGGCAGGGATGATAAGAGTACCCTGCGCAAACTGTTTCCAAGAGTAATGCCGTATCCGCGTTCCAACGGTTCCCAGACGAATTTGCCGTAGCGTCCGTCTTCGCTGATTTCGGCAGTAGCCATTTTAGGCTTTTCTATTTCTATCATGAAAACCCTCCTCCTGGCATACGTATTTTATATTACGCAAATTTTGATAGAGGACGGAGCAGGTTGTAGCCCCATGCAGATAGCATAGGCTTTCCGGCCGTTCTTTGAGGCTTTAGCCGCGCGACAGGCTGCTATCCTGTCGGCAGTTATAGCATTCGCGTATCCATTCTTGTACTTTTCTGTACGCCCCCGGTCAAAAAAATCCGGGCGCACAACGCTCAAACCAACCCTTGAAGCGTATATTTATACACGTCTTCTTTTGGGCGGACGACAGCCGTTATGCGGGATAGGAGTAACGTCCTTGATAGAATTGACTTCAAGGCCGGTCGCCTGGAGAGAGCGGATAGCCGCCTCCCTGCCGGAACCGGGACCTTTTACAAATACTTCCACCTGTTTCAAACCGTGTTCCATGGCAGCCTTCGCGGCCTGTTCGGCAGCCATTTGGGCGGCAAACGGAGTCGATTTTCTCGATCCCCTGAAGCCCAGTCCACCGGACGAAGCCCAACTGATGGCATTTCCCTTTACATCGGTTATGGTTATGATGGTATTATTGAATGTAGAGCGGATATGGGCTACGCCATGCTCTATATTTTTGCGCTCTTTACGTTTTGTGCGGACAACCTTTTTTGCAGCAACCACTTAAAACAATCCCTCCTTCGGCCTATTTTTTCCTGCCGCCCACAGTGCGTTTGGGGCCTTTTCTGGTGCGGGCGTTGGTCTTAGTCCTTTGCCCCCTGACAGGCAAGCCCGAACGGTGACGCCGTCCGCGGTAGCAGCCTATTTCGATCAGGCGTTTTATGTTGAGCGACTCTTCACGTCGAAGGTCACCTTCGGTTTTGTAATCTTTGTCAATCGTTTCACGCAATTTGGAAATTTCTTCTTCGGTCAAATCACGGACGCGCGTATCCAGATTGATCTTGGTTTTGCCGAGAATCTCCCTGGAAAGCGTAAGGCCGATACCGTAAATATACGGTAGTGCATATTCAATACGTTTGTCTCTGGGCAAATCTACGCCAGCAATACGTGCCATCTAATAGAGCACCTCCTTCTCAGCCTTGTTTTTGTTTATGCTTGGGATTTTCACAGATTACCATGACACGTCCCTTGCGTTTTATTACTTTACATTTTTCACAAATGGGTTTGACAGATGGTCTAACCTTCATAATGTAAACCTCCTATAGCCTCGCCGCCTGTTGTCATTTAAAGCGGTATGTAATACGACCGCGATTTAAATCATACGGTGTAAGTTCTACGGTTACTTTGTCGCCTGGCAGTATCTTTATGAAATTCATGCGGATCTTGCCCGATATGTGCGCCAATATCACGTGGCCGTTCTCCAGCTTCACCTGAAACATGGCGTTCGGCAAAGCCTCTACTATTGTACCTTCAACTTCTATTGCATCCTGTTTGGACACGCGCTTTACCTCCTCACGACTTTTCGGTGCATCCCTTAAAGTCTGGTCAATATTTCAGGTCCCGCTTCGGTTATAGCCACAGTGTGCTCAAAATGCGCCGAAAGTTTCCCGTCCAGAGTAACTACAGTCCAATTGTCCCCCAATGTTTTCACCTTGTACGTGCCAAGGTTTATCATCGGTTCGATCGCCAGCACCATGCCGGTTTTGAGTACCGGGCCCTGATCTGCCGGCCCGTGGTTTGGTATCTGTGGTTCTTCATGCATCTTCCTGCCAATACCGTGCCCTACATAGTCCCGCACCACGCCAAACCCAAAACTTTCTGCATGTTTTTGTATCGCGTTCGATACAGCACCTAGACGGTTGCCCGCTACCGCAGCCTCTATCCCTTTATAAAGAGACTCTTCAGTCACTTTAAGAAGATTTGCCGCTTCTTCACTGACCTTGCCCACTGGAAAAGTCAGTGCCGCGTCGCCGTTGTAGCCATTTACCAGAGCGCCTATATCGGCGCTCACGATATCGCCTTCTTTTAAGCGCCGTTTGCCGGGTATACCGTGCACCACTTCGCTGTTTACCGACAGGCAGATATTGCCCGGAAAACCGTACAAACCTTTAAAAGCGGGGATAGCCTTTTCCTTGACTATTGCCTTTCTGGCAACTTCATCAAGCTCACCGGTCATTACACCCGGTTCGACGGCCTTTCGCACTTCTTCAAGTGCCCGGGCAACTATCCTCCCGGCTTCGCGCATGATCTCGATTTCCCGTGCCGATTTTAGAATGATCATTCTTTCTTACCGGCAAGGCTTTGTGTCACATCGGCAAATACTTTGTCTATAGGCTGCATTCCGTCAATCTCTACATACAGGCCCTGTTTTTTATAATGTTCGATCAAGGGTTGGGTTTCTTTATGATAAACCTCAAGACGTTTCTTGACCGTCTCTTCCTTGTCGTCGTCGCGCTGATAAAGCACGCCGGCGCATTTATCACAAATACCTTCGCTCTTACTGGGATTGTACTCTACATGATAGGTCGCTCCGCAGGACTTGCAAATGCGCCGTCCCACCACACGTTTGGTCAATTCGCTGTCAGGAACGGCTATATCGAGGACACCGTTTAGGGTTATATCAAGGCTGTCCAATATGGCATCAAGCGCTATTGCCTGTTCGCCTGTCCTTGGAAAACCATCGAGGATAAAACCCTTTTCGCACTCGGGCTTTGACAGCCCTTCCCTAACGATCCCGATCGTTACCGCGTCCGGCACTAACTGCCCAGAGTCCATATACCGCTTTGCTTCCTTGCCTAGTTCAGTGCCTTGTTTGACCGCCGCCCTGAACATATCGCCAGTGGAAATATGCGGTATTTTGTACTTTTCCACCAGTTTTTCCGCCTGTGTCCCTTTTCCTGCACCAGGGGGGCCCATAAGTAATATGAACATTTAGCGACCTCCTACTTCATGAAGCCCTGGTAGTGACGCATCAATACGAGGGATTCTATCTGTTTCATCGTGTCGAGCGCTACGCCGACCACGATAAGAAGTGCTGTCCCGCCAAAATACACGCCCTGTATGCCTGTCAAGAAAACCACAAAATTCGGCAGGATAGCTATCAGTGCCAAAAATATCGCACCGGCCAGGTTTATACGGGTCATTATCCGGGAAAGATAGTCCGACGTGGACTTGCCCGGCCTGATGCCAGGGATAAACCCGCCATATTTTTTCATATTATCAGCCATATCGGGGATATTCATGCTGATTTCTGAATAAAAATAGGTAAAACCTATGATAAGTAATACATAAAGCAGTGTCTGCAACGGCGTACCCCAGGCAAACCAACTGGTAACCGTCTTTACCCACGGCACATCAATAAATTGTCCGATCGTAGTCGGGAACATCAATACCGAAGAGGCAAATATGATGGGGATAACACCGGCCTGGTTGACTTTGAGCGGTATATGGGAGGTGTGTCCGCCGTACATTTTGCGTCCTACTACTTTTTTAGCGTAATGCACCGGTATTTTCCTGTTGCCCTGCTGTATGGCTATGACAAATACTATCATGGCCGCGGCGATCAGGATAAACAAGATTACATTAAGGATATTTATAGTACCGGCTTTCAAGTATTCCGCTATTACACCAATACCGTCCGGAACGCGGGAAACCACGCCGGCGAAGATTATAAGCGAAATACCGTTGCCAATGCCTTTTTGGGTGATCTGCTCGCCCATCCACATCAAGAGTACAGTACCGGCAGTCAGTGTGATAGCCACGACCAGGATGTTGAATACAGTCGGATTGTGCATGGCTACCCTAAGGCCAAAGGCCATGCCCACAGCCTGCAGAAAGCCCAGTAATACTGTACCGTACCTTGTATACTGGGTGATAACCTTACGCCCCTCGGCGCCTTCCTTACTGAGCTTCTCAAGGTGCGGCACTACGACCGTCAAAAGTTGCAGAATAATGGATGCGTTGATGTAAGGCGTAATGCTCATGGCAAAAATGGAAAATTTACTCAAAGCGCCACCGGCAAATAAATCTAGGAGCCCGAACAGGCTGCCACTGGCAAACAGTTGCTCAATGGCGCTCGGGTCCACTCCCGGAACCGGTATGTGCGCGCCCGCCCTAAAAAGGGCAAACATGCCAAGCGTAAAAAGTACTTTTTGCCGTAACTCAGTGATCCTGATGATATTGGCCAGAGATGACAGCAACTAAATCACCTCTACTTTTCCGCCCGCGGCCAGGATCTTCTCCTCTGCGCTCTTGGAAAAACCCATCGCCTGAACGGTAAGTGATTTGGAGAGTTCGCCATTGCCCAAAACTCTCACACCATCGCGCAAATTTTTGACCAGACCACATTCAATCAGCATTATGGGATCTACTACCGTACCGTTTTCAAAACAGTTAAGCGAACCCACATTTATTTCTACAAACTCTTTGCCAAACTTGTTATAAAACCCGCGTTTCGGGAGCCGCAAATATAAAGGCCTCTGCCCGCCTTCAAAACCGGGGCGGGTACCGCCGCCGGAACGTGAATTTTGTCCCTTGTGGCCCCTGCCGGAAGTTTTCCCGAGGCCAGAACCCAGGCCACGTCCCACGCGTACGCGTTTTTTCTGCGAGCCCGGCGCTGGCGACATTTCATGTAATTTCATGTTAGCACCTCCTCGTCTCAAGCTTCAACTTCTTCAACAACCACCAAATGTTCCACCTTGCGTATCATACCGCGGATGGCTGGGGTGTCATTTTTCACAGCAATGCTATTGGTTTTCCCGAGTCCAAGTGCCCGAACCGTCGCCCTTTGATCTTCGGGGCGCCCGATAAGGCTCCTCTTAAGCGTTACTTTTAATTGTTTCATATGTCAAGCCTCCTTAACCTAAGAGTTCCTGGACGGTCTTGCCGCGCAACTGCGCCACTTCTTCCGCCCTCTTTAAGTTGGTAAGGCCGTCTAAAGTCGCCCGGACCACATTGTTCGGGTTAGCGCTGCCCAAAGATTTGGTCAATATATCGCGAACGCCAGCCAGCTCCAGCACGGCACGCACGGCTCCGCCTGCGATAACACCGGTACCTTTGGATGCGGGCTTCAAAAGAACGCGCCCCGCACCAAATTCGCCTGTGATCG
Organism: Acidaminococcales bacterium; assembly: GCA_031551525.1. Classification (GTDB taxonomy): domain Bacteria; phylum Bacillota; class Negativicutes; order Acidaminococcales; family JAISLQ01; genus JAVBNN01. The sequence goes on along the minus strand of JAVBNN010000024.1, from coordinate 30,806 downwards.
CGTGCGGAATGGTATTTTCAACAACAGGAACATTTATGAGGTTTTTCTTGGCGTCTTCGACGCCTTTTCTAATCGCTTCAGGTACTTCGGCCGCTTTGCCGAGGCCCATCCCTACATGGCCGTTTTCGTCGCCCACTACCACCAGGGCACTGAAGGAGAACCTGCGGCCGCCTTTTACAACTTTGGCCACGCGGTTTATGAATACGACCCGTTCTTTAAGATCAAGATCTTTATACTCAATGATCGCCACTTATTTTCCTCCCTCCTTAAAAATCGAGTCCGGCTTCGCGCGCGGCGCCAGCCAACGCTGCTATACGGCCGTGATAAATATAACCGCCACGGTCAAAGACCACTTTTTCGATACCTTTTGCTTTGGCTTTTTCGGCTATCGCCTTGCCTACAGCTTTAGCGGCTTCGATATTACCGCCGTTTTCGAGTTTACCACCCTTGTCGATGCTGCTGGCCGATGCTATGGTCGAACCCGCCACGTCGTCAATCAGTTGTGCATATATATTGGCGGACGAACGGAAAACGTTCAAACGCGGCCTCTCGGCGGTGCCTGTGATGACTTTTCTCGTCCTGAGATGGCGTTTTTTCCTTTTGCCCGCTTTGTCGTACATTTTAAGCAAGACATCTCACTCCTTCCCGTATTACTTCTTGCCTTTGGCGCCAGCCTTGCCGGCTTTCCTTCTGATATGTTCGCCTTCGTATTTTATGCCTTTACCCTTATAAGGCTCGGGCTTCCTGAGCGTCCTGATCTGTGCGGCGATAGCGCCTACCGTTTCTTTGTTTATACCGTTGATCACTATGCGATTGGGAGCAGGTACCTCAAAGTTGATGCCCTGGGGCGGCTCTACTACCACCGGGTGGGAAAACCCGAGTGTCAGGTTGAGTTTGTCGCCCGCCTTGGCAGCGCGGTAACCTACACCGGCAATCTCCAAGGTTTTCGAATAACCAGCCGACACGCCGACGACCATGTTGTTGATGAGAGTGCGCGACAGGCCGTGCATCGCCCTGTGCTCCTTTTCATCGGTCGGGCGGCTTACGGTAAGCTGGCCGTCTTCCATTTCTATCTTCATATCTTTGTTTATCTTACGGGAAAGTTCGCCTTTGGGGCCTTTCACCGCCACAAGATTATCTTCTATCTTCACTGTCACGCCACTAGGTATGGCGATAGGCAGTCTTCCTATTCTGGACACTGTTAGAGCACCTCCTTCTTCAGAAATTACCAGACGTACGCTATCACTTCACCGCCGAGGCTGGCTTTTCTTGCCGCTTTATCAGTCATCATGCCCTGCGATGTGGATATTATTGCGATACCAAGGCCACCCAAAACACGCGGCAATTGGTCTTTTTTTGCGTATACCCTGAGGCCGGGTTTCGAGATACGCCTGATGCCGGTGATGACCTTGTCACGGTTGGAGCCGTATTTAAGGCTGATGCGAATGACATTTTGTTTGTTATCTGGAATGGTTTCAAAATCTTTTATGAAGCCTTCTGCTTTCAGGATAGAAGCTATAGCTTCTTTTATATTCGAGCCGGGTATTTCTACCTTTTCGTGACGCACGGAGTTGGCGTTTCTTATGCGCGTCAGCATGTCGGCGATAGGATCAGTCATGACCATCTAATATATACCTCCTTCCTCTTGGAACTGTTACCAGCTGGCTTTCGTTACGCCCGGAATAGCGCCTTTATAGCTGTACTCGCGGTAACAAATGCGGCACATACCAAATTTGCGCATGTAAGCGTGCGGACGTCCGCAGATTTTGCAGCGGTTGTATTGACGCACTTTGAACTTTGGTTCTTGTTTCCATTTTTCAATGAGTGCTGTTCTTGCCACTTTTTTCCCTCCTCACTGTGCGCTGAAAGGCATGCCCAAGAGTCTCAAAAGCTCCCTGGCTTCCTCGTCGGTTTTTGCCGTAGTCACTATTATGATATCCATCCCGCGGATCTTGTCTATCTTGTCGTAATCCACTTCAGGGAATATCAGCTGTTCTTTCATACCAAGCGCATAATTGCCCCGGCCGTCGAAAGAAGCCGGATTGACACCGCGAAAGTCGCGTACGCGCGGCAGTGCAATATTTATGAGCTTATCGAGGAAATAAAACATTCTGGCGCCCCGAAGGGTAACCTTGGTGCCGATCGGCATACCGGCGCGGATTTTGTACGTCGCTATAGACTTTTTCGCGCGCGTGATGATAGGTTTTTGCCCGGAGATGAGAGTCATATCAGATACCGCTGCATCAAGCACCTTCGAGTTGGCGGCGGCTTCGCCCACGCCCATGTTGATGATAACTTTCTCCAAACGGGGTATCTCCATAACATTTTTATAACCAAACTTTTCCATCAGCCCTTTAGTAGCTTCGGAAAGGTATTTTTCTTGCAGTCTCGGTTTGGACTTTGTTTCGCCCATTCAATTGAGCCTCCTTTCTAAAGACAGTTTATTTATCTATCGTTTCCCCGCATTTTTTGCAGGCGCGGACAAATTTCCCGTCGTTGAGTTGCGTTTTCTTTATCCTGGTGGCTTTTTTACAAGCCGGGCAGACGACCATAACATTTGAAGCGGAAATCGGCGCCTCTTTTATTACTATTCCACCCTGCGGGTTCTTTTGACTGACTTTGGTGTGCCTTTTTACCTTGCTCACACCTTCGACCACCACGCGGCCCTTTTTAGGCTGGGACTCGATGATCTTGCCTTCTTTACCCTTGTCTTTACCGGCCAGGACAAGTACTTTATCGCCTTTTTTCACATGCAGTTTTGCTTGTTCCATATCTAGGCGCCTCCTTTACAGAACTTCCGGCGCCAAGGAAATTATCTTCATAAAATCCTTGTCCCGAAGTTCGCGGGCCACAGGGCCAAATATGCGCGTACCGCGCGGGGTCTTGTCGTCTTTTATGACAACGGCCGCATTTTCGTCGAAACGGATGTACGAACCATCCGGACGGCGCAGGCCTTTATGCGAACGCACCACAACCGCTTTAACCACGTCGCCTTTTTTGACAACGCCACCGGGTGATGCATCTTTCACAGCGCAAACAATAACATCACCAATATTGGCGTATCTTCTGAAAGAACCGCCCAAGACGCGTATGCACATGACTTTTTTAGCGCCCGTATTATCAGCAACATTCAGTATAGACTGCTGTTGTATCATGCTTTTGCCTCCTTACAGCTAAACTGTTTCCTTATTTCGCTTTTTCGAGGATCTTCACCACGCGCCAGCATTTGTCCTTGGACAGGGGGCGGGTCTGCATCACCTCGACGGTATCGCCGATATGGCTTTCGTTGTTTTCATCATGCGCTTTAAACTTGATAGTCTTTTTCACCGCTTTATGGTATAAAGGGTGCTGGACCAGGCGCTCTATCGCTACGACAACGGTCTTATCCATTTTGTCGCTGACTACTTTACCGGTACGTGTCATACGGTCATTTCTTTGTTCAGACACTTAATATTCCTCCTTCCCCGAAAACGCTTGGCGCTTCAAGCTTTTAATTCCCTCTGGCGCTGGACTGTCTTGATGCGGGCGATAGATTTTCTCACTTCGCCAATGCGCATGGGATTGTCCAATTGGCCGGTGGCCATTTGAAACCTGAGGTTAAAAAGTTCCTCTTTTAAAGCGGAGAGCTTTTCTACCAGCTCTTTCGCTGATAAATCATGTATTTTCTGTATTTCCTGTGTTTTCATTACGCTTCACCGCCTGATTCTTTTACTTGTGAAGCAAAGCCTGCTGCATCTTTGTCCGCTTTGACCACAAACCTAGTCTTGATCGGCAGTTTGTGCGACGCCAAGCGCATAGCTTCTTTGGCGATTTCCGTAGTAACTCCGGCCATCTCAAAGAGGATGCGACCGGGTTTCACTACCGCCACCCAGTATTCCGGCGAACCTTTACCACTACCCATACGAGTTTCCGCCGGTTTTGCCGTGACCGGCTTATCCGGGAATATTTTTATCCACACCTGGCCACCGCGCTTGATATAGCGGGTCATTGCGATACGAGCCGCTTCTATCTGACGGTTAGTGATCCAGGCCGGTTCCAAAGCCTCGAGACCAAATTCTCCGTGGCTGATGGTGTTGCCGCGGTTGGCCTTGCCGGTCATACGTCCCCTGAATTGCTTTCTAAATTTCGTCCTTTTCGGTAATAACATTATTTGTCGCCTCCTTCACCAGCGGCAACAGTCTTCATGTTTTGCTTGCCCGCAGGAAGGATCTCACCCTTATATATCCATACTTTCACACCGATGCGCCCGTAAGTGGTATGAGCTTCGGCTGTACCATAGTCGATATCTGCCCTCAGGGTATGAAGGGGAATGCTGCCTTCGCGATAGCCTTCCGAGCGCGCTATTTCAGCGCCGCCCAAACGACCGCCCACCTGCACCTTTATCCCTTTGGCTCCCATACGCATAGTACGGGTAACAGATTGCTTCATAGCGCGGCGAAAAGCAATACGGCGCTCCAGCTGGCTGGCGATGTTTTCCGCGACCAGTACTGCGTCGGTATCAGGTTGTTTCACTTCCTGGATGTTGACGTCAATCTGGCTGTCGGTGAATTTTTTGATGTCCTTTTTCAAGGCTTCAATATTGCTGCCGCCGCGGCCGATAAGCATACCGGGTTTGGCAGTGTGGATAGTGACGCGAGTGCGGTTGGCGGCGCGTTCTATTTCCACCCGGGAAATACCCGATTGAAAATGCTTTTCTTTTATAAATTCACGGATTTTTATATCTTCCAGTAAAAATTTCTCATAGTCCTTGTCAGCGTACCACTTGGAATCCCAAGTCTTGATGACGCCAATTCTCAGGCCATGCGGATTTACTTTTTGACCCACTGGCTGTTCCTCCTTTACTCTGAATTATTTTTCCTTTACCATAACAGTCACGTGGCTGGAGCGCTTCAAAATCTTGAAGGCCTGGCCGCGCGAGCGCGGGTGTATACGCTTCATGGTCGGTCCCTGGTCGACATAGACGGTAGATACATAGAGAGTGTCTACATTCATGTCGTAATTGTGTTCGGCATTGGCGACCGCTGATTTAAGCGTCTTTTCCACGACCTCGGAGGCAACCTTCGGGGTATGCTGGAGGATGGCAAAGGCCTCGGCAATCGACTTGCCGCGGATAAGATCCGCCACTATGCGCACTTTTCTAGGCGCTATGCGGATGTACTTGGCGATAGCTTTCGCTTCCATTTCTTGACCCCCTTCCCTTATTTCGCCCCACTTGTTTTGGCGTGGCCTTTGTATGTACGGGTAGGCGCAAATTCGCCCAGTTTATGGCCGACCATATCTTCGGTGATATAGACAGGCACGTGTTTTCTTCCGTCGTGTATGGCGATGGTATGACCGACGAAATTCGGCAATACCATGCTGCTGCGCGACCAGGTCTTTACGACTTTTTTATCACTAGCGGCATTAAGCGCGCTTATTTTTTTCAGCAGGCTTTCATGCACATACGGTCCTTTTTTTATCGATCTCGACACTCAGGAGGCCTCCTTTCCCATCCGGTTTATTATTTCGTCCTGCGTTTTACAATCAGCCTGTCAGACGCTTTGTGTTTGCTCCTGGTACGGGTACCGTAGGCGCATTTGCCCCACGGGGTAACCGGGTGCTTACGGCCGACCGGTGAGTGGCCTTCGCCACCGCCGTGCGGATGGTCGCACGGGTTCATAGTCACGCCACGGTTGCCAGGGCGGATGCCCAGCCAACGGGAGCGGCCCGCTTTACCTATGGAAATGTTTTCGTGCTCGTGGTTGCCCACCTGGCCGACCGTGGCCCGGCAGTTAACGTGCACTTTTCTGATCTCACCCGACGGCAAGCGTAAAAGCGCGTGGCCGCCTTCTTTAGCCATCAATTGGGCAGATGTTCCGGCGCTTCGCGCGAGTTGGCCGCCCGCACCGATCTTTAGTTCCACATTGTGCACCATGGTGCCCAGCGGGATGTTTTTCAGCGGCAAAGCGTTACCGATCTTGATATCGGCCTCCGGGCCGCTTACCACAGTGTCGCCCACCTTTAACTGATGGGGAGCGAGAATATAGCGTTTTTCGCCGTCCACATAATTAAGAAGCGCTATACGACAAGTCCTGTTAGGATCGTATTCGATGGTAGCCACTTTGGCCGGGATACCGTCTTTCATACGTTTAAAGTCGATGATGCGATACATCCTCTTATGTCCGCCGCCCTGGTGGCGTACGGTCATACGGCCCTGGTTATTGCGCCCGGCTTTTCTAAAGAGCTTCTCGATCAATGAGCGCTCCGGCCTGTCGGTCGTTATTTCTTCGAAAGAAGCAACTGTCATAAACCGTCTGCCGGGAGCATATGGTTTAAATGATTTTACTGCCAATTTTGTTCCCTCCTTTTACGGTCTCGTTACACACCTTCGAAGAATTCTATCGTCTGGCCGGGAGCCAGTTTCACGATAGCCTTTTTATAGTCTGAACGTCTGCCGGAAGTGCGGCCCATCCTCTTTACTTTGCCAAGTACGCGCATGGTGTTCACTTCCAGGACCTTTACTTTAAAAATATGTTCCACCGCCTGGCGGATCTCGATCTTGTTGGCGGTCAAGGCAACTTTAAATGTATATTTGTTGTCCTGCATCATTTGCGAAGTTTTTTCCGTAATGATCGGACGCAAAAGTACGTCACGCAGATTGTCTGCCATCAGGAAAGCACCTCCTCTATCCTAGCTACGGCGTCTTTAGATAAGAGCACCTTTTGGCAGTTGAGTAGATCATACACGTTCAAGAATGCATTCGACAGAGCTTTTACACCCGGAATGTTGCGGGAAGATTTGTTGACGTTTTCATCCATACCGTTCGTGATGATGAGCGCTTTAGCGGCACCCGCACCAAAGCTCGTGAGCATTTTTATCGCGTCTTTGGTCTTGGGTACGGCGAAAGTCATACCATCCACCACCACCAGTTCACCCGAAGATAATTTTGCAGACAGAGCGCAACGAATAGCCAGCCTGCGCGCCTTTCTCGGCATAGCCTTTACGTAAGAACGCGGCTGCGGGCCAAACGTGACACCGCCGCCTACCCACAACGGGGAACGGATGCTACCGGCGCGGGCACGCCCAGTGCCTTTCTGACGCCAGGGCTTTTTGCCGCCGCCGCGTACCATGGCACGGGTTTTAGTGGCAGCATTTCCTTGCCGCCAGGATGCCATCTGCATAACGACAGCCTGGTGCACGACCGCTTCATTCATTTCCACGGCGAACACATTATCTTGTAATTCTATTTCTTCACCGGTTTTATTACCGGCGATATCATAAACTGAAACTTTCGGCATTACTCTTTCCTCCTTTCCACCAGACCTATTTACTCGGTTTTACCGTATTTTTGACCACTACAAAAGCGCCTTTAGGGCCGGGTACCGCGCCTTTTATTAAAAGAAGGTTGCGGGCCTTGTCAACCCTTACGACAGTCAGCCTTTGCACGGTGGTCTTTTGGTTGCCCATGCGGCCAGGGAGTTTTTTACCTTTGAAAACCTTGCCGCCGGGGCCCGACATACGGGAACCGATCGAACCCGGTTCACGGTGTGACTTGGAACCGTGGGTCATTGGTCCGCGGTGGAAATTGTGGCGTTTGATGCCGCCGGCAAAACCTTTGCCTTTTGACACGCCGGTAACGTCAATCAAATCGCCCTCGGCGAATATATCAACGCTTATTTCCTGTCCGGCCTGATATTCGGCCGGGCTGGCCAAACGAAGTTCTCTAATGAATTTGACCGGTTTGATGCCGGCTTTGGCGAAGTGCCCTTGCATGGGTTTGTTGGTGTGCTTTTCCTTTTTCGAGAAAAAGCCCAACTGCAAAGCATCATAGCCATCGTTTTCCACTGTTTTTACCTGCACCACCTGGCAAGGACCAGCTTCTACCACAGTTACTGGGAGCAGCTTGCCTTCGGCAGTGAAAACCTGGGTCATGCCCAGCTTTTTCGCTAAAATACCTTTAGCCATCTTTCTCCCTCCCTTACACTTTGATTTCGATGTCTACACCGGCCGGCAGATCAAGACGCATCAGCGCGTCGACTGTTTTCGGGGTCGGCTCCTGTATGTCGATAAGGCGTTTGTGCGTGCGCATCTCGAATTGTTCACGCGAATCCTTGTTGACATGCGGGGAACGTAGGATCGTAAATACATTTTTCTCTGTAGGAAGAGGGATAGGACCGCACACCATTGCGCCGGTGCGCTTGGCGGTGTCTACGATCTTTAGGGCGCTCTGGTCGAGTGCCTTGTGGTCGTAGGCTTTCAATCTGATACGGATTTTTTGCTGTTTTGTCATTAATATACTCCTCCTTGTCGCCCGCCTGCTGGCTGGACATACTCAGTGAAAATTCCCCTGGAGCTTGCCAGGCAACCTCTCACGTCATCGCAAAAATATTACTTACCTTTATAACCACCTATGTGAGGGGCAAAAGCCCCTCACGCAAGGTTTGTTAACTTTACACTGTCTTTTCAGCACCCTGTCACGCCAGACCCCCTGAGGCGGTGCCAAATGTCACGATGCTAGGCGAAATTCGTCTCCCGCCGGACGCGTACTTAGAGGTACGCAAGCAAGGGAACTCAACTGACAACGCCGCAGGTCGGCACTAGTTACCAGCCTTAAGCGTTGATGGAAGCAACAACGCCTGCGCCAACAGTCCTGCCGCCCTCACGGATAGCAAAACGCAGACCTTCTTCGATAGCGATCGGAGTAATAAGTTCAATGCTGGTGGTGATGTTATCACCAGGCATTACCATCTCGGTACCTTCCGGCAAAGTTACAACACCGGTAACGTCGGTAGTGCGGAAGTAAAACTGCGGACGGTAACCGTTGAAAAACGGAGTGTGACGGCCGCCTTCTTCTTTAGTCAGAACATAGATTTCCGCATTGAATTTGGTGTGCGGGTGAATGCTGCCGGGTTTGGCCAAAACTTGACCGCGCTCGATGTCTTTACGATCAACACCGCGCAAGAGGCAACCAACATTGTCACCGGCCTGAGCCGAATCCAAGAGTTTGCGGAACATTTCAACGCCGGTAACGACGGTGGATTTGGATTTTTCCTGCATACCAACAATTTCAATGGTCTCACTGACTTTAACAGTGCCGCGCTCTACCCTGCCAGTGGCAACAGTGCCGCGACCGGTGATGGTGAAAACGTCTTCGACCGGCATCAGGAAAGGTTTATCGGTAGCGCGTTCCGGAGTCGGAATGTATTCGTCGACTTTGGCCATCAGTTCTTCTATCTTGGCTTCGTAGGCAGCGTCGCCTTCCAAAGCTTTCAAGGCGGAACCGACTACGAACGGAATGTCGTCGCCAGGGAAATTGTAGGCGCTCAGAAGTTCCCTTACTTCCATTTCCACCAGTTCGATCAATTCAGCGTCATCAACCATGTCAGCCTTGTTGAGGAAGACGACCATGGCTGGCACGCCAACCTGGCGAGCAAGAAGGATGTGCTCGCGGGTCTGCGGCATGGGGCCGTCAGCTGCGCTTACAACCAAAATAGCTCCGTCCATCTGCGCCGCGCCGGTGATCATGTTTTTAACATAGTCGGCATGGCCCGGGCAATCAACGTGGGCATAGTGGCGGTTGGAGGTTTCATATTCAACGTGGGAAGTAGAAATAGTGATGCCACGTTCTCTTTCTTCCGGAGCCTTGTCGATCTGGTCATATGCTACGAAAGAACCGCCGCCATGCTTTGACAGCACTTTGGTGATAGCCGCAGTCAAGGTAGTCTTGCCGTGGTCGACGTGACCTATAGTTCCTATGTTCACATGCGGTTTATTGCGTTCAAACTTTTGTTTTGCCATTTTTTTCTTTGCCTCCTTAGTAATAACACTTTATATTTTTTATTTTGCAAATCGCCAAAGGCGACTACTTAACTTTGTCAGGCGTTGCTGCCACGCATCTTGGCAACTATCGCCTCGCTGATATTTCTCGGAACGTCTTCGTAATGATCAAATTCCATGGTGTAGTTGCCACGGCCCTGGGTTTTAGACCTGAGGTCGGTCGCATAGCCAAACATCTCCGCCAGCGGTACAAAAGACCTGATGGCCTGTGCCCCCGCTCTTGCTTCCATACCTTCGATACGCCCGCGCCTCGAATTCAAGTCACCGATAACGTCACCCATGTAATCTTCCGGTACGATGACTTCGACTTTCATGTAAGGCTCAAGGATCGTCGGGTCGGCTTTGTGCGCACCCGCCTTGAAACCCATGGAACCGGCTATTTTAAAGGCCATTTCCGAAGAGTCGACATCGTGGAAGGAGCCGTCGTACACGATGACCTTTATATCCACCATGGGATATCCGGCCAAAACGCCTGTTTCCATGGCTTCCTTAATACCGGCTTCGATCGGGTTGATGTATTCTCTTGGTATCGCGCCACCCACAACCTTATTTTCAAAGACGAAGCCTTCGCCTGGTTGCTGGGGCATAAGTTCCAGCCAACAATGGCCGTATTGCCCACGCCCACCGGATTGGCGGACAAACTTTCCTTCGGCCTTGACAGACTTTCTGATGGTTTCGCGGTAAGCTACCTGCGGGTTACCCACATTGCAGCCCACCTTAAACTCCCGCAACAGACGGTCAACAATTATTTCCAGATGAAGTTCACCCATACCTGAGATGATCGTCTGACCGGTCTCAATGTCAGTGTGCACCTTGAAGGTCGGATCTTCTTCCGCCAAACGGCTGAGCGCTATGCCCATTTTTTCCTGGTCGGCCTTGGTTTTGGGTTCGACAGCGACCGAAATAACCGGATCGGGAAAGACCATAGACTCAAGAACGATCTGAGCTTTTTCATCACACAGCGTGTCGCCGGTGGTAGTGTCTTTTAGCCCTACCGCGGCAGCGATATCTCCGGTATATACCGTCTCTATCTCCTGGCGCTGATTGGCGTGCATCTGAAGGATACGGCCAATCCGTTCGCGTTTGCCTTTGGTCGAGTTATATACATAGGAACCCGAAGTCAGTGTTCCTGAATACACTCTGAAAAAGGACAGCCTTCCTACATACGGGTCGGCCATGATCTTGAAGGCCAGGGAAGAAAAAGGAGCGCTGTCGTCGACTTCGCGGCAGTCTTCTGAACCATCGGACGGTTTGATGCCTTTAATGGCCGGTATATCGGTCGGCGCCGGCATATATTCCACTACTGCGTCCAAGAGCGGCTGTACGCCTTTATTCTTGTAAGAAGAACCGCAAATGACCGGGGTCATTTTGCAGGCGATAACCGCCTTTCTGATGCCGGCTTTGATCTCATCCTCGGTCAACTCTTCGCCTTCGAGGTATTTCATCATCAATTCGTCATCATTTTCCGCAACTGCATCCAGCAGGTTTTGCCTGTACAGTTCGGCCGTCTCTTGCAAATCTTCCGGTATAGCAGTGTGTTCGCTGGTTTTGCCAAGATCGTCAGTGTAGACGATCGCCTCCATGGTAATGAGGTCAATCATGCCTTTGAACACATCCTCACTGCCGATAGGCAGCTGGATAGGCACTGCGTTGGCTCCGAGACGGGTCTTCATCATATCTACGACTCGAAAAAAATCGGCGCCGTTGATATCCATTTTGTTTACATACGCCATACGCGGCACGCCATACTTGTCAGCCTGGCGCCATACCGTTTCCGACTGTGGCTCCACGCCGCCTTTGGCGCAAAATACTGCTACCGAGCCATCCAGCACTTTTAGCGAGCGTTCCACCTCTACGGTGAAATCCACGTGTCCTGGCGTATCTATAATATTTATACGATGTTGGTTCCACTGGCAAGTAGTAGCCGCGGAAGTGATCGTTATGCCACGCTCCTGCTCCTGCGCCATCCAGTCCATGGTGGCAGAGCCTTCATGGGTCTCGCCAAGCTTGTGAACGCGGCCGGTATAAAACAGGATACGTTCGGTAGTTGTCGTTTTTCCTGCATCTATGTGCGCCATGATACCTATATTTCTGGTTTTTTCAAGCAAAAATTCTCTGGCCACTTTTCTCACCCCTTACTTGGCCAAACCGTATTTTACCAGCGGTAATGCGCGAATGCCTTATTCGCTTCCGCCATCTTGTGGGTGTCTTCGCGTTTCTTCACCGAAGCTCCTGTAGAATTGGCGGCATCCAGCAGTTCGCCGGCAATCCGTTCATACATGGTGCGTTCGCCGCGCAGCCGGGAATAATTCACCAGCCAGCGTATCCCGAGAGTCAGTCTCCGGTCAGCGCGCACCTCGATCGGCACCTGGTAGTTGGCGCCACCAACGCGGCGAGCCTTTACTTCCAGCACCGGCATAGTGTTTTTCAGCGCCGTATCAAAAAGTTCCAACGGATCTTTACCCGTCTTGGAACGCATCAAATCAAATGCATCATATACTATGCTCTCGGCAACGCCTTTTTTGCCATCCAGCATGATCTTGTTTATAAATCTTGTGACCAGCTTTGAGTTGTACACCGGATCCGGCAGTACGTCCCGTTTAGTCACAGGGCCTTTTCTTGGCATAGCCTATCCCTCCTCCTATTTTTTGGACATCATTTCGCCAGAGTTATTTCTTGGCGGCAGCGCGTTTTGCCCCGTACTTGGAGCGGCTCTGGTTGCGACCGGAAACACCAGCCGTATCAAGAGCGCCGCGAATGATGTGGTAACGTACGCCCGGCAAGTCTTTAACTCTGCCGCCTCTGATCAGAACCACACTGTGCTCCTGGAGGTTGTGTCCGATACCGGGGATATAAGCAGTCACTTCAACGCCGTTGGTCAAACGCACGCGAGCTACTTTTCTCAAAGCAGAGTTTGGTTTTTTCGGCGTAGTAGTGTACACTCTCGTGCAAACACCACGTTTTTGCGGACAATTTTTCAGTGCCGGCGCGGTCGATTTTTTCTCGACAGCCTCTCTGCCTTTTCTCACCAGTTGGTTTATAGTAGGCATATTTGGCACCTCCTTCCCATAAATTTGAATTGATAAATTATAAAAACCCTGAAACCAGGATCCCTACCAGAATAAAACGACCACGCAAATTAACAAAAGGCGCCAGATGCTAAGTAAAGTGTCAGCAACACAGATGGCGGGGTGCAGCGCAGTTCTTGCGCTTTAGCGTCTAGAGATGCGGCGCGCCCCTTGCGGGTGTCGCCAGTTAGCAGATTATTCAGCTAAAATAGCCACTGCGGATGCCCCCACCTGTATCCCGCACAGCCTGCCCAACTCCTGCATACTTTCCACATGTTCAACAGGTATGGATGCATTGATGCAAACATCAACCAGCGGCTGCACTAAACGCCCATCTGCATCATCGGCGACAACGAGCGTTTTTACAATACTTTTTTCCAGGGCACGAGCTGCCTGTTTTACACCGACAACTTTTTTGGCAGTTTTAAAATACTCAGTATTCATCGCTACCATTCCCCCTTTTCGTCCCATTCTGAAATGCGACGCTCTTGTATTGTATCACTCATCACATTTCATGTCAATAATTTTTGCTAGAAAATAACCGCATTTCAGCATGATTTTACTGCGCTCTTTATTTACACGCTGCCACGCGTTGCATTTATGTAAAAAATAATATTGTTTACACTTTTAACGCTTAATATTTTGTAAACTTTTCACACTTTAAATTGCACTTTTTTTACTTACAATATTATTATTCGATAACGCATTGACAATTATCTATGCATTGAATTATAATTTCACATAGATAATTATCTATGTGAGGTCTTTTATGGAAAACAATAGTGAAGATTGCTGCGCAATCTGCAAAGCACTGTCCGATCCGATACGCCTAAAAATAGTACAGCTACTGTCCGGCACTGAATTGTGCGCCTGTGTCATCTTAGAAAAATTCTCCATAACCCAGCCCACTCTTTCGCACCACATGCGCACCCTTTGCTCTTTGGGGTTAGTAAAAGCGCGCAAGAGCGGAAAATGGACTTATTATTGTCTCGACCGTCAAACATTACAAAAGTTATCGCTCTTTATTAACGACCTCTAGCAAAACGGCAATAAAATATAAGGAGTGCTTGTTATGAACCTTACAATCCAAAAGATGCGAGAGAGCGACTGGTCAAAAGTAAGTGATATCTACCGACAGGGAATCAATAGCGGCATTGCCACCTTTGAGCGACACTGTCCTTCTTACCCGGAATTTGACGCTTCCCGCGCCGCCGTCTGTCGGCTGGTCATACTCGACGGCGGTACAGTCACTGGCTGGTGTACTCTCGCCTCGGTCTTCACCTGCTGTATATCAGGCGCGGTAGCTGAGGTGAGCGTTTACATAGAACAAAAGTATCACGGAAAAGGCCTGGGGACGCTACTGCTCGCCAGGCTTACCGAGGAATCCGAAAAACACGGCTTTTGGACTTTGCAGTCTAACATTATGAACAAGAACCCCGCCAGTATCCACCTACATGAAAAATGCGGTTTCCGGCTGGTCGGCTGGCGAGAACAGATCGCCCGCGACCGCTCCGGCAACTGGCAGGATACTGTGCTGATGGAAAAAAGAAGCAAAATTTTGGCCTTTGACCAGCAAATCTGCTGCCGGGAAACTCAGTCAAGCTGTTGCTCTACAAACAAAGGGTGCTGTTGACGTATCCTCTATTGCATTTAGGTCCATGGGCAAAATTTACAAGCGGCAGAGGACTCCTCCCTGCCGCTAAATTTTATCTTTATTTATATAAATGCTAGCTTCTTCCAGTTATGTCCATTCAGCAATAGCTTTTTGCCCGGGCTTCATTACACCTCGTCGTTTCCCCAAAGCGCGGGGGTACTATACAAAGAAAAAACAGCCGGTAGTATAATAAAACAGCGCAGTTGGACTTACAGAAAAGCAGGAGAGGCGAGGAATACAAAAAACATGCAGAAACAACTTAGAAGAGATACTTATGTCTACAGTCTGCAAGGCCCTGGCGGAGCATAGCTCCGCCAGGGCTGTTTTAATTCATTAGCACAAAGGCACTTATAAACTTATTGTTTGCTTTCTTCTACGAGTTTGATGTTCCTGTACCTCGACATGCCCGTACCGGCCGGTACCAACTTGCCGATGATGACGTTTTCCTTCAACCCGAGCAAGGGATCCACCTTGCCCTTAATGGCGGCGTCGGTCAATACACGCGTAGTTTCCTGGAAGGAAGCCGCAGACAGGAAAGAGTCGGTCGCCAAAGATGCTTTGGTGATGCCGAGCAGCACCGTTCTGCCGTCCGCCGTCTGTCCGCCGGATTCGGTAACGTTCCTGTTGTTCTCACGGTATTCATTGACGTCGATATATTCGCCCGGCAGCATACTCGTGTCACCAGCATCTTCGATGCGTACCTTGCGCATCATCTGTCGCACCATTACTTCAATATGGCGGTCGTTTATCTCAACGCCCTGGGACTTATAAACCTTTTGCACTTCATGCGCCAGATAGTGCTGGGTAGCTCGTATCCCACTGATACGGAGGATGTCGTGCGGATTGAGTGAACCTTCGGTGATACGGTCGCCCACCGCAACATCCTGCCCTTCGTGAACAGATATCTTGGCGCCATAGGGGATGGCGTAAACTTCTTCGCTGTCTTTCAATTTTACCGTAACTTTTCTTACACCTTTACTTTCGCTGATGGCAACCCTTCCGTCGTATTCAGAAATGACGCCCGGGCGTTTAGGTTTTCTAGCTTCGAACAGTTCTTCTACCCTCGGCAGACCTTGCGTAATATCGTCACCGGCTACGCCGCCCGTATGGAAAGTACGCATAGTAAGCTGAGTGCCCGGTTCGCCGATCGACTGAGCAGCGATAATGCCTACAGCCTCGCCTACATCTACCAGGCTGCCGGTAGCGAGGTTCCTGCCATAACACTTACGGCAGACGCCATATTTGGCGCGGCAGTTTAGTACGCTACGGATGTTGACTGATTTTCGCAGTTTTATGATTTCATCGGCATCGTCTTCAGTTATCAGCTGATTTATTTTATAGAGAACCTTGCCTTTTTTGTCGGCGATATTCTCCGCCAGTATACGCCCAACGATACGGTCGCGCAAAGACTCTATAACCGCGCGGTCGTCTTTTCCTTCGGTAATCGCCTCGACCTCGATACCCTCGATCTCATTGCGGCGCACCTTCACTTCACGCACATCACCAGCCAGAATCTTTTCTATATTGGCCTTGGAGAGGTTCTTGCCCACAGCCACCAGTACCCTCTCGCCGTCCAATATGTCTTCGGCGACTTCATAGCCCTCTGTTGTTCTGAGGAGCAGTTCTCTCAGAGTATTGTCCATGTCTTCGCGCGTCAGATTGAAAGTTACTACTTCATCCGGTTCGCCTTCATAAAGAGCGTAAATAGAAATCTGGCTGACCGCGCTTTCGTTAAAGAGTTCAAACAAATTTTCGTCTATTATGACATCCGCCTCGGCCAATACCTGGCCAGTGGCTTCGTCAACCACCTGTTCCAGCAGATAACGGCCGATCAGTTGCTCTTTCAATTTGCCGACCGAGAAACCAGTCGTTTCTTTCCTGATGCGGGTGCGCTCTTTTAAGAGGTCTACCGTTACCACATCACAGTCGTCCTCTCTGACGATCACGTCCTGCGCCACGTCAACCAAGCGGCGGGTCAGATAACCAGAGTCGGCAGTCCTCAATGCCGTGTCGGCAAGTCCTTTTCTCGCACCGTGTGTAGAAATGAAGTATTCAAGAACCGTCAGGCCTTCACGGAAATTGGCCTTGATCGGCAAGTCGATAATACGTCCGGACGGATCGGCCATCAGACCGCGCATACCGGCGAGTTGTCTAATCTGCTGGATGTTACCGCGCGCGCCGGAATTGGCCATCATATAGACCGGATTGAAAGCATCAAGAGTACTGGCCATCAGTTCTTTCGTGACCTCTTCCGTGGCGTCGCTCCACAGCTTGATGATTTTCTTGTAACGCTCATCCTCAGACATCAAACCGCGACGGAATACCTGCTCGGTTTTGGCGACTTCAAGTTCGGCAGCTTCCAGTATATCCTTTTTGCGCTCCGGCACTTTTATGTCGGATACCGCAATAGTGATACCGGCAGTACAGGCGTTATGGTAACCCATGCGCTTGACATCGTCCAAAATGCGGGCTGTTCGGATATTTCCATACAACTTGTGCGCCTTCGCCACTAAACGGCCCAATTCTTTTTTATCCATCAGTTTCTCGAGGTGCCATTTCCCATCTTTTTGGAAGAAATAACGCATCTCACGCGGCAGCACTTCGTTGAACATGGCGTTGCCAAGCGTGGTCTCGACTATGGTATACCCTTCGTCAGACGGCATATTGGCGATCTCGCTGTTTGGAAAACGGATATTGATCCCGGCATGAATATCGAGATTATCATGGAAATGAGACAACAAAGCCTCATTCATGCTGCTGAAATAATTGTCCTGGCCTTTTGCGCCATCTCGCCTGATAGTCAGGTAATAAGAGCCCAGGACCATGTCCTGAGTAGGTACGGCTACCGGCTTGCCGTCTTTGGGCGCCAGTATATTGTGCGACGAAAGCATCAGTATACGAGCCTCGGCCTGCGCTTCGGCAGACAAGGGCACATGCACGGCCATCTGGTCGCCGTCGAAGTCGGCGTTGTAAGCGGTGCAGACCAACGGGTGTATCTTGATGGCACGACCTTCCGACAGTACTGGCTCAAAAGCCTGTATACCAAGGCGGTGCAGGGTCGGGGCGCGATTGAGCAGCACTGGATGCTCGCGGATAACCTCTTCCAGTACGTCCCATACTTCGGGGCGGGCACGCTCAACCATGCGTTTGGCGCTTTTTATATTATGGGCCTGGCCGCTGTTGACCAGTTTTTTCATTACAAAGGGTTTAAAGAGCTCGAGCGCCATTTCTTTCGGCAGACCACACTGGTGCATCTTGAGTTCCGGCCCGACCACAATAACCGAGCGTCCGGAGTAATCAACGCGCTTTCCCAGGAGATTTTGGCGGAAACGCCCCTGTTTGCCCTTTAACATGTCCGAGAGGGATTTCAATGGGCGGTTGCCCGGTCCGGTTACTGGACGCCCACGGCGGCCATTGTCGATGAGCGCGTCTACCGCTTCCTGCAACATGCGCTTCTCATTTCTGACGATAATATCAGGCGCGGACAGCTCCAAAAGCCTCTTTAGGCGGTTGTTGCGGTTGATAACACGGCGGTAGAGGTCATTGAGGTCGGAGGTGGCGAACCGTCCGCCATCAAGCTGCACCATGGGGCGCAGTTCCGGCGGTATAACCGGCACCACTTCCATGATCATCCATTCCGGACGGTTGCCGGATTTACGAAAAGCCTCGCAGACTTCGAGGCGGCGCACTGCGCGAACCTTTCTCTGCCCGCTCACTTCCTTGAGTTCTGTCCTGAGGTCTTTCGACATAGCTTCGAGGTCTATTTCCATCAGCAGTTTCTTAACTGCATCGGCGCCCATACCTACTTTAAAGGCATTGCCATAACGGTCACGATAATCATAATACTCCGCCTCGGTCAAAAGCTGTTTTTTCATCAGCGGCGTCTCACCAGGGTCGAGCACTATGTAAGAAGCAAAATACAGCACTTTTTCCAGTGCGCGCGGTGAAATATCGAGGATAAGCCCCATACGGCTTGGTATACCCTTGAAATACCAGATATGCGATACCGGTGCGGCCAGTTCTATGTGCCCCATGCGGTCGCGCCGCACCTTGGAGCGGGTCACTTCAACACCGCAGCGGTCACAGACTATACCCTTATAACGTATGCGTTTATATTTTCCACAATGACATTCCCAGTCTTTGGTAGGTCCAAATATTTTTTCGCAAAACAAACCGTCGCGTTCCGGCTTTAAAGTACGATAATTTATCGTTTCCGGTTTACGCACTTCCCCGTGCGACCAGTTGCGGATCTGTTCAGGAGAAGCTAGTCCTATGCGCATGGAATCAAAATTGTTCACATCTAACAAGAATCATCGCCCCCTTCTATTCGTCCAGTCCTTCATCATCGACGCTGTCAAAATCCTGTTCGGTTTTGCCGCGGCGTGAACCGCGCTTTCCAGCGCTCATTTCTCCATCGTCAAAAGCAACTTCTTCATCCACAAATTCCCCGTCGGCGTCTTCGACATGCATAGCATCAGGCTTTGTGCCTGCGGCAGGCACGCCGCCGTCGGCCGAGATGCCAAGTTCTCTCGCTGCGTCGGCTATATCGTCATCCGAGTCGCGGATAGGTATCTCCTCCGCGTCTTCGTTAAGCACCTTTATATCGAGGCCTATGCTCTGAAGTTCCTTTATCAAAACCTTGAAGGATTCCGGAACGCCTGGTTCTGGTATATTTTCACCCTTGACGATAGATTCATAGGTCTTCACCCTGCCCACCACGTCGTCAGATTTGACAGTAAGGAGCTCTTGCAGAGTATAAGCGGCGCCGTAAGCCTCGAGTGCCCACACTTCCATCTCACCAAACCGCTGTCCGCCGAACTGCGCCTTACCACCAAGCGGTTGCTGGGTGACTAGGGAGTATGGTCCAGTAGAACGGGCGTGTATCTTGTCGTCGACCAAATGGTGCAGTTTGAGCATATACACGTAGCCGACGGTAACCTTATTGTCAAAAGGCTCGCCCGTGCGTCCGTCATAGAGAACGGTCTTGCCATCGTCATCAAGGCCGGCCAGGTCAAGTGTCCTGAATATATCATCCTCGCTCGCCCCGTCAAAAACTGGCGTTGCCATTTGAAGGCCGGCTTTACCAGGTTTGGGCAGACCGTATTTTTTGGAATTGTAGTCCATGGCGTTCAGCCGTTTGGCCAGATCACCCGGCTCGCCGGCATTTATCTTCATGCCGATGGCGGCCGCCGCCCATCCCAAGTGGGCCTCGAGGATCTGTCCGATATTCATGCGGCTTGGTACGCCGAGGGGATTGAGAACTATCTGCACGGGACGCCCGTCCGGCAGGAACGGCATGTCTTCACACGGCATGATGCGAGACACGACGCCCTTGTTGCCATGGCGGCCAGCCATTTTGTCACCTTCTGATATTTTTCTTTTTTGCGCTATATAGACACGCACCTGTTCGTTGACACCAGGCGATAGCTCGTCGCCGTTCGAACGGCTGAACACTTTTACGTTGACGATCTTGCCTGCTTCCCCGTGCGGCACGCGCAGTGAAGTATCGCGCACTTCGCGCGCCTTCTCGCCAAAGATCGCCCGGAGCAGGCGTTCCTCGGCAGTAAGCTCGGTCTCGCCTTTCGGGGTGACCTTACCGACCAGGATATCACCAGGGCGCACTTCCGCGCCAATGCGAATAATACCGCGATCATCAAGGTCTTTCAACGCTTCTTCCGATACGTTCGGAATGTCGCAAGTGATCTCTTCCGCGCCCAACTTTGTATCACGGGCATCGCACTCGTATTCTTCTATATGTATGGAGGTGAATATGTCTTCTTTCACCAGGTCTTCATTCAAGAGGATGGCGTCTTCATAGTTGTAGCCTTCCCAAGGCATATAGGCGACTATGACGTTGTAACCGAGCGACAGTTCTCCGCCGCTGGTAGACGGGCCGTCGGCCAGAACCTCGCGTTGCTCCACCCGGTCGCCCATGCTTACTATCGGGCGCTGGTTTATACAGGTTCCCTGGTTGGAACGCTTGAATTTCAAAAGTTTGTAACTCTCTACCGCGCCTTTATCTGTACGCACTTTTATCTCGTCGCCGGTAACTTTTTCCACCGTTCCGGCATTTTTCGCCAAAACGCACACGCCGGAATCCACCGCCGCCTTGTACTCAATACCCGTACCAACGAGCGGCGCCTGTGTCCTCAAAAGAGGTACCGCCTGACGCTGCATGTTGGCGCCCATCAGAGCGCGGTTGGCGTCGTCATTTTCAAGAAAAGGAATGAGCGCGGTGGCTATAGAGACTACCTGTTTCGGCGAAACGTCCATATAGTCGACCTGCTCGGGCGGCACAACCAGTATTTCATGACGGTAACGCACAGTTACCTGTTCTTCTTCAAACCAGCCGTCATCGCTCAGGCGTTCGTTGGCCTGGGCGCAAATATATTCGTCTTCTTCGTCGGCTGTCAGGTAAACTACTTCACTGCTGACTTTTTTCTTTATCTTATCGACTTTGCGGTAAGGAGTTTCCATAAAGCCAAATTCGTTTACTATGGCAAAAGTCGAAAGTGAACCGATCAGGCCGATGTTCGGCCCTTCCGGTGTTTCTATCGGGCACATGCGGCCATAGTGGGAATGGTGAACGTCTCGCACTTCAAAGCCCGCACGCTCGCGGCTGAGCCCACCGGGGCCGAGAGCCGACAGACGGCGTTTGTGCGTCAATTCGCCCAAGGGGTTGGTCTGATCCATAAACTGCGAAAGCTGGCTGGAACCAAAAAACTCCTTGATCGCCGCCACTACCGGACGGATATTTATCAAGGCCTGCGGTGTTATCACCTCGGTATCCTGGATGGTCATGCGTTCCTTGACCACGCGTTCCATACGTGCAAGGCCGATGCGAAACTGGTTTTGCATGAGTTCACCGACGCTCCTGAGGCGACGATTGCCGAGATGATCGATATCGTCGGCATTGCCGACTCCGTCCATCAGATTTAAGAGATAGCTGAACGCGGCGTAAATATCCGTGACCGTCACCGTACGGTGGTTTATCGGATAATCACCGTTGGCAACCACTTTTACTACTTTTTCTCCAGCATGGATTTTTATTTCTTTAAGGCCCGCACCATTGAACACACCACTTTTGGCTATTTTATCAAGCCATTCTGCGTTCATATAAGTGTCTTCCGGCGCTATTATCTCACCGGTTTCTTTATCGATGATCGCCTCGGCCAGTTTATAGCCGGAAATGCGGCGACGCCAGCCCAGTTTTTTCGCCAGTTTATAACGACCTACTTTGGCCAGATCGTAGCGCTTGGCATCAAAAAAAGTAGCCTCAATCAGCTGCAAGGCGTTTTCGACCGTGGGCGGCTCGCCCGGGCGCAAACGCTTATACAGTTCGATCAGGGTTTCGTCACGAGTCGAAGTATTGTCACGCTCTAAAGTAGCCTGAATGCGCGGATCCTCGCCAAACAACTCCAGTATCCCGGCATTTGTGCCGAGTCCCAGGGCGCGCAAAAGCACGGTAGCCGGCAGTTTCCTGGTCCGGTCTACACGCGCGTAAATCACGTCGTTGACGTCTGTTTCAAACTCTATCCAGGCTCCACGGTTAGGTATGACCGTCGTGCCGTAAAGCGTTTTACCGCTGGCGTCCATGGTCTCGCTGTAATAAACGCCGGGTGAACGTACTAGTTGGCTAACGATGACGCGTTCCGCGCCGTTGATGATGAAAGTACCTGTTTCAGTCATAAGAGGGAAATCGCCCATAAAAACCTTGGACTCTTTTATCTCGCCCGTTTCCTTATAAAGTAGGCGCACATTTACGTTGAGCGGTACGGAGAAGCTCGCGTCACGCTCTTTGCACTCTTCCACACTGTATTTGTGCTCACCCAGAGTAAAACCCTCGAAAGTAAGCTCCAGATTGCCCGTGAAGTCCTTAATGGGGGAAATATCCTGAAAAGTTTCCTGCAAGCCTTCCTCTAAGAACCACTTATAGGAATTTTTTTGAATGGCCAGCAGATTAGGCATCTCCAAGACTTCGTTGATGCGCGAATAACTATATCTTGTCCTTTTGCCAACCGGAACCGGTTTGAACATCTAGTCCTTCACCCCTTACTTTTTTACTTTCATTCTCCACACTTTTTGCCGCTCCCGGGTCGCGCCGCCGACAAGCGCGGGTTGACCCTCCGGCCAAAAACAGAATTTTTTTCCCGTTCCACACCGCGCGGCAACAAGAATACTTGTAGCGGAAAACAAAAATAGCAGGCCGCACCTTCAGATGCCCTGTTACCTGCTTTAATTTTGATGAATAAACCCTTCATCCTCCATTATGACCAGCCGCGAGCCCCAACCACTGAGCCCCCGCGCCTCTTGTCCAAGTCATATATTTCTCATGGTAATTAAGAATTTTATCATGAAGACGGATCTTTGTCAAGGAATGCTTCCCGAACACTTACAAGCCGCCGCTCTGGAAATTGTCTTTTTTCAATGATAACATATAAGTAATAAAAACCATACTGGTAATTGGAGGTATTCCATGAACAGAATAAATATAATCTGCCTTGGCGTAAAAGATATGGCCAGATCTATCCGTTTTTACAAAGACGGTCTCGGCTTTAAGACAAACGAGGCGGGCTATGGCCCGTCGATAATATTTTTTTCCACAGAGGGAGGCTCAAAACTGGAACTATACCCGATCGACCTATTGGTAAAAGATATAAACAGCTCCGATCCGCCGCCCATAAACCGCGGCTTTAACGGCATTACGCTTGCCTACAACGCCAAAAGCAAAGAGGAAGTGCAACAAATAATTGCTTTAGCAAAACAAGCAGGCGCCACAATCATCAAAGAACCGCAGAATGTTTTTGGGGGAGGCTATCATGCCTATTTCGCCGATCCGGACGGCTATTACTGGGAAGTTGCCTATGGCCCGGATTTTGTCTTTGACGAAACAGACATGCTCGTACTGTGATTTGCCATAACCTGACGCTCCATAATACAACTGTCTGTCCGGCGTTATTATTTTCAGTTGTAAAACGCCGACACATAGATTAATCTGAAAGTACAAACTACCCAAGGGGGTTAACCGAATGAAAAAAACATACGGCATTCTTCCACGGAACACTGGCCGCAAGCGACTGACATCTTTCATCCTGTCCGTCATGCTTTTGGGTATTGCTCTCGTCAGCCAGGGCTGCGCCGCCCATGCGCCTACAGAAAACAAGCCGAAAACCCAACCGGCCGCTACTCCCCGGACGGCGGACAATCCTGCTGTCTTCATGACCACCGACATCAGTTCAACCGGACTGATGAAAGTCTACGATCGGATAAAAGCCCCCATCAGCGGTAAAACCGTCATCAAACTGCACATGGGTGAACGCGGCAATAACAACTATATCCGCCCATACTTGCTAAAAGAGCTGGCCACCACGACCAAAGCCACGCTGGCGGACAGCAACGTCATGTACGGCGGAGCGCGTTCCACCACGGTCGGACATCTTGAAGTGGCCAAAGAACACGGTTTCACCTTTGCCCCGATCGATATCCTTGACGCCGACGGCGAGATAAAACTGCCGGTAAAAGGTGGTATTCAGGTCAAAGAAGCTCTGGTCGGCTCGCACATCATGAACTATGACTCCATCATCGTGGTTTCCCATTTTAAAGGTCACGCTCTGGCCGGATTTGGCGGCACCTTTAAAAATGTGGCGGTCGGCATCGCCTCTACCGGCGGCAAACGAGCCATCCATAGCGGCGGTTATCAGTCCGGCAACGCCTTTATCGAGCGGGTAGTCGATTACTTTAAAGCGGTTGCCGACGCACACCCCGGCAAAATGGTCTATATAAACGTACTCAACAACCTTTCGGTCGACTGCGACTGTGACAGTAGCGCCGCCCACCCCTCCATGCCGGACATCGGCATACTCGCCTCCACCGACCCTGTGGCGCTTGAACAAGCCAGCCTCGACCTTATCTACAGCCGTCCCAAAGAAGAAAATCAGCATCTGGTGGAACGGATAGAATCCAAAAAAGGGCAATACCAGATAGAAGCGGCCGCCAAACAGGGACTGGGAAAAACAACTTACAAGCTGGTGCAGATATGATGAAAGAAATACCTTTGAACTCCATTGAAAACCTCTTGACTGGCCACGCCCAAGACCATGAGGGCGGTACCGGCTGCACGGTCATGATCTTTCCCCAAGGCGCCCCGGTCGGCGTCGACATCCGAGGCGGCGGTCCCGCCTCTCGCGAAAGTGCGCTTCTGGAGCCGTTAGCCCACGCCGAAGCCATACACGCCATATTTTTATCCGGCGGCAGCGCTTTTGGCCTCGATGCCGCGGGTGGCGTGATGCAATACCTCGAGAAGCGTGATATCGGTTTTCAAACGGGCATAGCTACCATACCCCTCGTTGCGGCATCCTGCCTGTTTGACCTTGTTGTAGGTTCACCCAAAGCCCGCCCCGACCAGGCTATGGCCTATGCCGCCTGCCTGGCCGCCGAAAAAAACAATCCGCAACAGGGAAATATAGGCGCGGGAACAGGCGCCACCGTGGGCAAATACAACAAATCACGCAATATGACCAAGTCCGGCCTCGGCATTTACGCTGTCCAAATCGGTGAACTTAAAATGGGCGCACTAGTAGCGGTAAACGCCGTTGGCGACGTCTATGAAAACGGCCGGATAATCGCCGGTATGCTGAACGAAGAACATACCGCTTTTCTCAACACGGAAACCGTGATGTTTGGCGAGTGTACCCAGACAAAAAACCTCTTTGCGGAAAATACTACTCTCGGCGCTATTGTCACCAACGCCGCCTTTAACAAAACCCAGCTTACCAAGATCGCCTCCATGGCACAAAACGGTTTGGCCCGAGCCATTTCGCCGGTGCACACCATGGCAGACGGCGACAGCGTGTACGCCGCCAGTGTAGGCGAGGTTCTCGCAGATATCAATGCGGCAGGCACCCTGGCGGCCAGAGTGCTGGAGCAAGCGGTAATAAACGCCGTCCGCGCCGCCCAACCAGCATACGGACTTAAAACAGCAAATTGCATGGTACAATAAAAACTATAGAAAATTTTACAGAAAGCAAAATCCTCATATACCACATTGGTATTCGTATCCGTAAAGCTTTATAGCCCACAGCTAAAACGCTCCCTTTCCGGTGAAAACAGCTCGACCATTCAAGAACTAGAACAGCTACGCATCAGCCATGTAAAAAACCCGGCAGCTACAAAGCTGCCGGGTTTAAAATTAAGACTTATTTTACTTCTACAGTTGCGCCGGCTTCGGCCAATTTGGCTTTGAGGGCTTCAGCGTCAGCTTTGGCGATTTTTTCCTTTATTGCTTTGGGAGCGCCATCCACAAGGTCTTTGGCTTCTTTGAGGCCAAGGCCGGTAGCTTCGCGCACGACTTTGATAACATTGATCTTGCTGGCGCCAGCGCTGGCGAGAATAACGTCAAATTCGGTCTGTTCTTCAGCGACAGCGGCGGCGGCCGGAGCGGCGGCGGCTACTGCAACAGGAGCAGCGGCGGATACTCCAAATTTTTCTTCCATGGCTTTTACCAATTCAGACAGTTCCAATACCGTCATTTGTTCAATAGCTTGAAGCATTTCTTCTTTAGTCATTTATTTCTACCTCCAAATTTTGCCCGTACAAGACGGCTTATTTATATTATGATTTTTAACTGACTTTGATCAAGCGGCCTCTTCTTTTTGTTTCCTGACCGCATCGAGCGCGCGGACAAAACCGCTGAGCGTGCCGTGCAGCACATTGACAAAACCAGTGACGGGAGCATTCATGCTGCCCATGAGTTTGGCCAGAAGCACTTCGCGCGGGGGCAGGTTGGCCAGTGTTTTTACGCCGTTAGCATCGATAGCAACGCCATCTACAACGCCCGCTTTTATCTCGTAAGTTTTCAGCTTGCTTTCTTTGATAAACTCCGAAACCAGTTTTGCGGCAGCCACGGCATCAGTAGTGGAATAGGCCATTACAGTAAGTCCCTCGAGATATTGGTCAAGACCGTCTATCCCGGCTTCTTTTGCCGCGATGCGGGTAAGGGTGTTTTTGACTACGCGGTACTGTACGCCAGCTTCGCGCGCCTTTCTCCTTAGCGCCGTATCCTGGGCCACGGTTATACCGCGGTAGTCTGCGAAGACAACACCTTTAGCACCAGTCAATTCTTCTTTTATCTTTGCTATTTCAGCTTGTTTTTCCGGTCTGATTACTGCCATAAATTTACACCTCCTTTTTTGTTGATCGTACAGAAAAAGCCTCCAGCGGCGCCGGAGGCTGTGCTATACACAGTCAAAAACGTTCGATAAACGCTTTTTGCTCCGACCTCGGCGGGTTTTACACAGTTTCCTGCACCAGCTGTCTATGGTCTTTGAATATGATATTTAGGCCAACTGACAAGAAAGTCCAGATGCACTCTTCGCGTGTCCATGGCTGTACGCGGCTTTTGCCTGCGGCAAAACTAACTACAGCCTTTGGTCTAGGCAGAATGCAGATGGTGTTTTATCGGCAGCTAGTACAATGCATCACATCTACAAATCAGTCTTTCTTGGCTAAGGTAGCCTTCAGAGTATTCACATACACCGCCGGCCCCATGGTGGTGGAAAGAGCGATTTTTCTCATGTACTGCCCTTTGGCGCCAGATGGTTTTACCTTGATGAGCGTTTCGATGAGAGTAACGAAGTTATCTTCAAGTTTCGCTTCATCAAAAGATACTTTGCCGATAGGGGCGTGGATATTGCCCGCTTTGTCGGTGCGGTATTCGATCTTACCTGCTTTGATCTCACTAATGGCGCGAGCCACGTCGAGCGTGACAGTACCGACTTTCGGGTTCGGCATCAGGCCCTTGGGGCCAAGTATCTTTCCTAGACGGCCTACGAGTCCCATCATGTCGGGGGTGGCGACCGCCACATCAAAATTTGTCCAACCGTCTTTGATTTTATCAACCAACTCTTCGGCGCCGACAAAATCCGCGCCAGCCGTTTCGGCCTCCTTGGCTTTTTCACCTTTGGCGAATACCAAAACGCTCTGCGTTTTACCGGTACCGTGTGGCAGCACTACCGCGCCACGCACCTGTTGGTCGGGATATTTTGGGTCTACACCGAGCTTTACGGCTACTTCCACAGTAGCGTCAAACTTGGTGGTAGAAGTCTTTTTCACCAGGGCGATAGCCTCGCCGGGATCATACTGTTTGTCTTTTTCTACCAGTTTGATAGCTTCCTGGTATTTTTTCCCAAATTTGTTCATTTTTCATTTCCTCCTCGTGGTAATAACGGATATTTTCCTCCCACTGAAACCAGCGCGACATTTACTGTCAGTCGATGATCTCAATACCCATGCTGCGGGCAGTTCCTTCGACCATCAGCATGGCCGCTTCAACAGTAGCCGCATTAAGGTCGACCATTTTGCTCTGCGCGATCTCGCGGACTTTAGCGCGGTTGACTTTAGCGACTTTGTTTTTGTTTGGCACACCGGACGCTTTTTCTATACCTGCGGCCTTTTTCAAAAGAACGGCGGCCGGCGGGGTTTTGGTCACAAAAGTAAAGGAACGGTCTTCAAATACAGTTATCTCTACCGGTATGATAAGCCCTGCGTCTTTAGCGGTACGTTCATTGAACTCCTTGACAAACGCCATAATGTTGACGCCTGCCTGTCCAAGCGCCGGTCCTACAGGAGGAGCTGGCGTCGCTTTAGCAGCGGGTATCTGCAATTTCACTATTTTGGCGACTTTCTTTGCCATTTCAATACACCTCCTTATTCAGCAGTATCTATCTGAGTAAAGTCTAATTCGACCGGGGTCTCCCTGCCGAATATATTTACCAGTACTTTAAGTTTGCTGCGCTCTTCGTTTATTTCTGTAACAGCGCCTGTCCAGCCCTCAAACGCACCTTCCTTGATACGGACAATCTGTTTGAGCTGTACATCTATTTTGGTCTTAGTTTCATCCATACCCATGGATTTTAGTATCTGGCGCACTTCGGCGTCTGTCAACGGCGTGGGCTTACTGCCCGAACCAACAAAGCCCGTGATGCCGGGCGTATTTCTCACCACATACCAAGAACGGTCGTTCATGATCATTTCCACCAGCACGTAGCCGGGGAACACTTTCTTTTTTGTGATCTTGCGCTTGCCGTCCTTGTATTCCACCTCATTTTCCATCGGCACCAGCACCCGGAAAATCTCGTTATCCATGCCGAGACTGAGTACCTTGCGCTCGAGGTTGGCAGTTACTTTGTTTTCATACCCGGAGTATGTGTGTATGACGTACCAATGTTTTTCCGCTTCCATATAATATACACACGGAAAACAGCCTGGCTGCTTCCCTTCCTCCTAGCCTTTTAAAAATGCGCGAAATGCGACTGCAAATGTTGTATCGAAGATCCAAATCAGGCAGGAAACCAAAATAACGGCGACCAAAACCACGCCAGTAAAAGCTATAAGCTGCTGCCGGGTAGGCCAGGTAACCTTTTTCATTTCGTTACGCACTTCACGTAAAAACTTCTTCCAGCCGCCTACTGTCTGCATGGCGGTAGCGGTCGTTTCCTGAACGGCCATCATTTCACATCCTTATACTGAACAGCCGCAATAAAGCTGCCCTCACAATAATAACTTATTTCGTCTCTTTATGCGGAGTATGTTTTTTGCAAAATTTGCAGTATTTGCTAAGCTCTATACGGTCAGGATCATTTTTTTTGTTTTTGTTGGTCTGATAATTGCGCTGCTTGCATTCAGTACAGGCCATCGTAACGGCGTTACGCATCTTGTTTACACCTCTCTTGACATCAGAAATATAACCACTCTTAAAGTGTCGCTAATATAATGTATCATACTTCACATTTCGTGTCAAACAAAAAAACCGCGGCTTGTTCGCATATAAAACGCTGATACACCCTTTCTGTTTAGGCGCATCTTCAGCCTTTATAGCCAATGCCTAATCTGTGTATTGTACTCTTTCCTTTCAATATATATCTGTTACCTATAAGGCTACAAAAACATAGATACTAACGATACAAGCTAACAGAACCATTCTTATATAGCCAAGTGTCTGCTTTGACAATAAATTAAAACTGTTGATTATTATATAATGAAACGAAGCTTTACACAAAATTTTCGAAACTACACATTCAGTCCAGGCTTTATTGCCTCTAGCGTTAGCGGTTTGCTTCGGCACATGTACATACGCATATGACGACCGCTTACTTTTATTTACTTAATTTTGGGGGCGCTCTTATTGATGTATAAAACTTTTTTACAAAAAGTTTTATAAAAATTTATACAAGACTGTTGATTTTTGTTATAATAGATTAAGTAAGATCAAACAATAAAAAGCTTTATTATAGTGTGAGGTGAGAAATCGTGGAAACAATGGACGTCATATATATGAAAAGAATTTTTATCGCTTTTATTCTATCTTTTGTTCTTTTAGGCATTATATCCCATGTTTTAGGTGAAGAACGTAAAGCGAAATGGTTTAGGAAACGAACAAAATACACTCTGTTTACCAGAAGAAGCATCCTTGGAGAATGGATCCATTTTGGCTATCCTTGTACATGGGAAGGCTTGGCGGTTGCCACAGCTACTTTTGGCGGTATTTTTTCGGCCAGTTACTTTTACATATTTCGCTGAAAAAGGGAGACTGCGTTTTGAACAAGCAAGAGATTTTCGGCACAATAACCGAACTCAAAGGTTATCGCGCACTGGTAACAGTGAAAAATAAAGACGGCACAAGCGAGGCGCTTGACGCACTGAACCATGTAAATGCCAAACTGGCGAATAAAGTACGAATCGTCTGGCGGGAGACCCCTAGAGCAGTCGATATTGGCATGATAGTTGGCCCTCCGCTGCTTTGCTTGGTTGCAGGCGGGATTTTTGGTTACAGGGCAGCTTTATATTTTAAACAACCGGTGGAAATGATAACGGTTGCAAGTATTGTGCTTTGGTTACTACTCGGAGTGTCCTATTCTTTCCGCTATTGGCGTTACGCTTATGCACGCGGGCGCCAGCCGGTGGTAGACAAGATAATGCAGTAAAAAGTTAGCCTGTATCGAGCAAGTATCCTGGCAATAAAACCATATAATACATGTCAAAACATCCTGATGTAGTTGTTATCCTACATCAGGATGTTTTTATTCTTTGCCTATTTATGGACTTGCTTGCCAAAGTCTTGTAAAGCTGACTGTTATTTAGGTCCGTAAATGGTAAGGAATACACCGGCCGCAACAGCGGTACCGATAACACCGGCCACATTCGGGCCCATGGCGTGCATCAAAAGGAAGTTGTAGGGGTTTTCTTCAGCGCCCACTTTTTGCGATACACGG